>CAWHDO010000046.1:0-98640 GCA_963828085.1 uncultured delta proteobacterium | reverse complement strand
TGGCTACATGTTGCTAATCATAATGACCACCGCCATACTGCTGACCGGCTGTGCCGACGATACTGGACAGATCTGAAGCAAAAGATTGCGGAACTTGAAAAGAAGGTCCAGCAGCAGGAGAAGGACCTCCGCGAAATTCGCCGGAAAGTTCGCACAACCAAAGGATTTCAGCGCGGATATCCAGCGCATCGAAGATCAACAGGACAGAATCTCTCAAATCCTGAAGACTAAGGTAGATCCCGTCAACACGAAACTCGAGGAATTCCGCGACTGGGCCCAGGAAGCTCAAAAAGATCGGGACCTGGTGAGCAAGAGACTCAAGGCCTTGGAACAATCCATCGCCGAAGCGCAAAAAAAAGTCGAAGCAGAAAGTCGGGAAGTGGCCCGCATGAGTAAGGAATTGGCCGCGAACAAGAAGACAGTGGCGGGCTTTTCCAAGGGGCTGGAAGACCTCTCAAAAAACCTGAACGATGTCCGAAAAGAGGTCCTCGACAACAATACACAGCTACTCGCTGCAGTGAAGAAGACCCTGCCCAAAGTCAAAGAGGCTGCCGTGGCGGAGCTAAAGGGCCAGCTTGCTCCGCTAGAGCAGGCCTTGACCAACCTGAAAACCTCGCTGGAAGGTGACCGCAAGGCCATAGCGGCGATGAAGGGCCAACCGCCTGCCGAAACCGGGAAGGAAGTCCAGGGGCTCACGGCTCGGATCCAAGAACTTGAAGACGTCGTCACGTCTCAAAAGAGCTTCCTGCTCGAAATGGGGTCGAAAGTCCATGAACTGGAACTGCAACTGAGGCGGATGGGGGCCGCGGATATTCCTGCGGGGCTATCCAGAAGGTGACGCAAGAAGATTCACCGCAGAGTGCGCAGAGACCGCAGAGAAGCAAAACGGCTTGCGCACCAAGTGCTGCGCGGCGCAACCTCTGAGCCCCGCAGGGGCTGACCCACAGTAGCCACGGGCGGCAGCCCGTGGACGTCGGTTCACACTATGATCTGAACGACCGACCCTGGAGGGGTCGACCAAAGCTGTGCGTCGGATTGCGGGATTGGGCGACCCCTTCGGGGTTCAGACCGTTCAACGAGGGCCTTGCTACCGTGGGTTACCACCCACGGCTACTGTTGGACCGCCCCTCCGGGGCTGGGACGGCTCCTGGAAATACCTGACCGTATTTGCGCCATAGCGTAACCACGGCTTAGACAAATGCGGACAAAAGAGAATACTCTGCGATCTCAGCGGTGAATAATTGCTACAACTCTTTGATGGCTTCCTCGAACCCCTTGAGTGACCCTTCAATAGTCTCGTCCGAGACGCAGTATGCTATCCGGAAATAGCCGGGGCCGCCAAAACCTGTGCCTGGAACCGTTAAGACGAGTTTCTTTTGCAGGCGGGCCACAAATTCTACGTCGTCGGCGAAAGGAGACTCTGGGAAACAGATAGAACGCTCCCTCAGGCTTAACACATTGATAGCCGGAACCGGTCAACGCCGCGTAAAGTCTGTCCCTCCGACGCTGATAAACAGATACGTCCACGATATCCCGCAGCACAATTCTAACTGCCCGTTGCATCAGGGCCGGCGCATTGACAAATCCAAGAATGCGATTGGAGAGGACGAGGCCATCCATGGTGACGGCCGCGTCAAATAAGCTTTGGGGTTCATTGCTATGTAGCCCAACCGTTCTCCAGGTATGGAAAGGTCTTTGGAAAAAGAAGTGGCTACCATGCTGTTGGCATAAGCCTTCAGGATACTGGGAACCACCACTCCATCATAGATAATTCCTCTTGTACGGCTCATCAGACACGAGAAGGATGGCGTGGCGTGTGTCAGCGCTCTTCTTTTCAAGCAACTTCCCGAGCGCTGTGACGTCGTGTTGCGAATAGACCTTCCCGGTCGGATTGTTGGGTGAATTGATCAATACCGTGGCCGTCTTAGGCGTGATGGCACTTTCAATCGCTGCGAGGTCAAGGGAAAAATCATCCAGTGTGGGTATCAGAACTGCTCGTCCGCCGTGATTGTCCGCGTGAAGGGTATTCCACGAAAAAGGGCTTAGGGACTATTACCTCGTCTCCGGGATTCAAGATTGTCTTGAAGATCACGTTTAAGGCGCCGCCAGCCCCTACGGTCATCACGACGTGGCTCTCGTCGATGGCGATGCCTTCATCTTCGTGAAATCTTCGCGGCGACAGCGGCCCGGGTGGCGGGCAATCCTGCATTGGGCATGTAGGCGTGCACGCCACTGGTGTCGTCCTTAGCGGCTTCAACCATTGCATTCTTCACCATCTTTGTCGGGTCGAGGTTGGGATTTCCGAGGCTGAAATCAAACACATTCTGCGGGCCATGCTCCTTTTCAGGCGTGCCCCTTCCTCAAACATCTTCCGGTTACCAGGATGACTTTTTCGAGAATTCGACTATTTTTTCTGATACCGGCATGTTGAGCCTCCTCCCGAGAGCATAAATAAGAACGAAAGCCCGGCTTTCAAATCTGCATCCAGGTGAAGTGCCGGGCTCTCGACCTTGCATCAGCCCTGTTTTTTCAGGGTTCTTTATCCTAACACAATAATAATGGAAATGTCAACGTAATATCTGCTTTTTCCAAATGTTTTGCCCCATTCTTGATCGATGCGAAGACATTATGTTAACATCGAATAGTTAACTCAAAAAAATCAGCGTGTTGCGAAAGCCGAATGATCTGCAATTGGCTTCGCCAAACTCTCGACCCACGGAAACACGCTCGGCAAGAAATTCCAATGCCTCGCATTGTCAAATGGGTAGCCACAGTTTCTTATAATCGCCGGTTCGAGTCTCGTTTTTCTCCCCGCTTATAGCACGGCTTTTCAGGAAGTTGAGCAGGGCTTAACCGCGGCCGATTCGGGACAACTGGATCGTGCAGTGCGCTTGTGGTCAAAAGCGATCAAGAAGAACCCCAAGTCTTATGCGGCGTATATCAACCGGGGTAGTGCGTATTTTCGCAGCGGATACGTGCTTAGAGGCATTCTTGACTGGCACAAGGCCCGCGAGTTTTCACCGGCTTTTGCCTACGCGGTCTCATGGAGGCGAGTTTATTGGGGAAGCGTCCGGCGACCCTGCTATGTTGAACTACGCCATGTCAACGAAACTCGAACCCGACCATGCACCGTCGGTGGTCATGACTGGTATCATGTACCTGGATGTGGGCCGAACTGACAAGGCGCTGGAACTATACCGCAATTCTATTGACCTCACAAAGACCCGCTTCTTAAGAGTTTCTTGGATTATTGGATCGCGTCCATAGAATCCTCATCTGGAAACTAGGGTAATAGGGAGCCGTGACGAAGAGGGGCAAGTGTGCCCTAGACATGATTGAAGAGCGGACTTGCGCCCTTTTTGACCCTTTTCTTGGTCTCCCGATGTCCACAGCGCCCGCTTCCTGGTTTAGAGAGCAGACGCCTCCGGCCCATGCTGGACGGGAGATCTGCTTTGCTGAGTATTAATGCGGAGTTTGTGCGTGGTCCGATCCACAGGCCGAATGGATACATACATGCCCCAGCACGGTAAGTCCCATAAAGCGAGGGTTTCCAGCCGTCGCGGTTGCGGAGTATCCAATCGATCTTTACATCCAATGCCGACGGTCGGTCAAAGATTCCTCAAAACATTGGGCTTGACCGCCGGGCAAGCAGCGAGATACACTCATATAAGGTCCCAGAACAAGCATCTTATATGGGAGGCCTCCCTTCAGGGGAGTCATGACCACGCCCCTTTGAGGGGCTGGTAGGAATGCGCTCTCGGTTGCGCCGGGGGTATTTAACTTTCCTCAGGAATGTTTTTATGCCGATTGTCAACGAAAGAAAGCGTATCCCTACTTATTTCTCTCATAGTTATCGGGCTGGAGACAGAGACATTAACTTGTTTTTTTGGAAACTCTTCTGGGCCGCTGGTTTTCTTGTCACTGTCGATCCAAAATCAGATGTCCTTTCTATTCCCTATTTAGAGTTCACAATGAGGCATAGCGCTTGTTTTGCTTCCGTAATTCCGTGCAGGCCGGACCAGAAACCAGAACGCTGTTCTCCCTTTGCACTCTGGGAATACGGTCTAGCAATCCAGGCACAGAAACCGCGTCTCGTATTCGTTGAGGCAGCTGTTAGCTCCCAATATTTTCCACAGGGATCAGAAGGTCTATGCATCTTCAAAAGAGATCGGCTCAATTATCAGGAGGAAGAATTTATAAGAGCAATTGATAGCCTGCGAGAGAAAAGCCAAGGCTATAGTACTATTGATGTTAGTCTCAGAGGTCAGGTCGGAATAATCATACCGACAAATGTCGATGCATTCCAGGAGTTGACGCCAAAGCTGAAAAAGTTGCTTATCGACCGTGGTTATACTCCCAAGTTTATCGATCTCGAATTCTCCCGCAATTATGAATTAGATCTTGCTCTTGAACGGTACGACTTCGTAATAATTGATGTATCACCCTCTGGAATCCCGTTTTGGGTTCAAGCCTTGCTTCACGGTCGATTCGTTCCTTCTATCAAGCTATTCCATCTGCCTTCCAGCAGTGCGGACGCGCATCTTCCTCCTCTTGTTAAAGGGCAACTCCTAAATACAGGCTCGGCCGACTCCGATACAGTGCTTTTTTGGAGAGACTGCGATGACGTTCTTCAACAAATCAACAGGCAATTGGATAAGTTTGACACTAACCGGCTAGAATTCCATAACGTTGATGATGGGAATAGATATTTTCTAGGTCTTGGCTTACTCAAACATAGGGTTTTCATCAGCAACGCTCGTAAAGCAAATTCTCTAGCAAGTGAGCTATCTACCGCTCTTAGTGCACGTGGCATCGAACATTTTCACTACATTTCTTCGAACACTATACCACTTGGATCTGATTGGGCTTTTCATCTTCAGAAAGCCGTTGAAGATAGTGATATCTTCGTTGCCTTGGTGTCAAATGATTATGAGCACAGTCAATACTGCACACTAGGAGGCTGTCGCATAACGCTTTACATTCTTCGTGGGTCGGGATATGAGCGGGGTTCATGAGAGACTACCGCTTCATCCCGTACGAGCCGGACAAGCCATTGTTGCTTCCGCCTGACCTGCGGAAGTGGTTGCCTGAGGACCACTTGGCCCTGTTCATCAGCGACGTGGTTGACACGTTGGACCTCAGGGAAATAACGGCGGAATACCTCCATCTTCAAGGGGGACATCCCGCGTACCATCCTGCGATGATGCTGAAGCTCCTCTTTTACGGGTACTGCGTCGGGGTTCGGAGTTCCCGGCGCATAGAGAAGAAGACCTATGAGGACGTTGCCTTCAGGGTGCTCTCGTGCGACAGCCATCCCGACCACAGCAGGATCTCGGACTTCAGAAAGCGTCATCTCGGGGCTATTTCTCGTCTGTTCGTTCAGATCTTGGAGATATGCAAGGAGTCCGGGCTGGTGAAGCTTGGTTACGTGGCCCTTGACGGGACCAAGGTAAAAGCCAACGCTTCTAAGCACAAGGCCATGAGCTACGGTCGGATGGTTAAGAAAGAGAAGGAGCTTGCCCGAGAGGTGGAGAAGCTTCTGAAAGAAGCGGAGGCTCTGGACGAGAAAGAGGACAAGAAATACGGCAAAGGCAAGAGAGGCGACGAACTTCCGGAAGAGTTGAAATTCAAAGAGAAGCGGCTTGCAAAAATCCGAGAAGCCAAGCAAGCGCTTGAAGAGGAGGCTCGTGAGGAGGCTGCGAGTAAAGGTAAGGGCCGCAAGGGTGGAAAACCGCCCGAAGATGGACCGTCCGGCACTTCCCATGTGAAGCCGAAACCGAAGAAACAGCGCAACTTCACTGATCCGGACAGTCGGATCATGCTTAACGGAGCCACCAAAGCCTTTGAACAAGCATACAACGGCCAAGCCGTAGTGGATTGTGACAGTCAAGTGATAGTGGCCGCTGATGTCACGCAACAAGCCAACGACAAACGGCAACTGGTCCCGATGCTGGAGCAGATCGAGGAAAATCTTGGAGAAATCCCGGACCGCGCGCTCGCCGATGCCGGGTACTTCACTAAAGAAGCCGTGGAATCTGTAGCTAACGGATTCACGGAACCGTTTATCCCTCGTGAGCGTAAAAAACACTGCGACCCACCAGGTCCGGGTCCTCTGGGGCGAATTCCCGACAACCTGTCCGCGGTGGACAGAGCACTGCGCAAACTCAAGACAAAAGCGGGGCAACAGATCTACTCCAAGCGAAAAGAGAGCGTCGAGCCGGTTTTCGGTCAAATCAAGGAAAACAGAGGCATAAGGAGTTTCCTTCTGCGAGGTCTGGCCGCAGTCAAAGGAGAGTGGAATCTCATCTGCCTTACCCATAACATCCTGAAGCTCTGGAGGCATCTGTGGCTGAACAGGGGGAGAAGTGCGCGCGTCTATGCGTAAGAGAGGCGGAAAAAGCTCAAAACCGAGCCCTTTCTGCGTGAAAACCGCGCATTTTGCTCCTTTCAGGCCAATTATAGGAC
This sequence comes from uncultured delta proteobacterium, assembly GCA_963828085.1. Lineage (GTDB taxonomy): Bacteria > Desulfobacterota > Desulfomonilia > Desulfomonilales > Desulfomonilaceae > CAWBBA01. The sequence continues at coordinate 92,175 of CAWHDO010000046.1, read as the reverse complement.
ACTCGCGTGCCACAACCTCCGATAATATGCCAACTGTCGTCTGGAGTCGTTCAAATGTGGGAACTAACGCGACAGCCTCCTAGAAAAGAAAGTCGCCGAGGGCCGCCTCACATCAGACAAATTGAAGTTTATCCCATATTTCATTGAGTCTGTTGATTCACGCTACCCCACTCAAGGCAGAGTTCTGGTAGGATTGAGTGAAAGCGTTCAAGTGGATAGAATTCTCGAAGACTTAGAACAGATTATGGTTTCAGAAAAGCAATTTCAGGGCGACGCTATTGAAGCAGAAATGACTGCTACAAGAGATGAAGGGCCTGTGGACGTTGCAATCATTACTATTTTACCTCAGGAGTACGAGGCTGTTCTCAAACGGCTTGAACGCGTCCGACGGCCTCCTCCTCAGGAACAACATCCTGACATATGTGCTTGGATGACTGGGGAAATAATCAGCCCTGCTTATGAAAGGCCTTTTAGAATAGTCGTTGCTATGGCCGAACGCGCCGGTAATGTCTCCAGTGCGCATGTCACGCGCATTACGATTGAGCGTTGGGAACCAAGGTATGTAGTTCTTGTTGGCGTTGCAGGTGGACTTCCAAAAGAGAAGCTCGTGAAAGGAGATGTAGTCATTTCAAGTGTAATTTGGAGTTACGAATATGGCAAGTTGGCTGAATCATTTCAACCTCGCTTGGATTTTACATATCAAGTAGACAGCGGCTTGCTTAGAAATGCGAGTGCCTTGGCTATCCGTGATCCTAGCTGGAGAGAACCGCTAAAACGGCATATTGAATATGGCTATGCTTTGCCAAAGGTTGTGGTTGGGCCAGTGGCCTCGGGAGATAAAGTCGTTGATGATGTCAGGTCGGATCTTTTCAAGAAGGTATTGGAGAAATGGCCGAAGTTACAAGCTATTGAAATGGAAGGCGCCGGAGCTGCTGCTGCCATTGCTGAGGCCCAGAGCTTGGGTTACACAATTGGCTTTCTCATGATTAGAGGCATTTCAGACATGCCAATAGCAGTGGAACCGACTTCGGTAAAGGAGGGTGGACAAACGGAACAGAGAGATTCGTGCAAAATAGCCGCTTCAGACGCAGCGGCCACATTTGCGGCCCATCTCATACGGAACGCTTGGCCACTTCCGCCACGACCGATATCGACTTGACACCATTCAGCGAAGGCAAAACGGCATGGAAGCCAAAAAATCAGCCACGTACACACCCCGACCCATTTCAATAGTGGATGTGTCTGTCCCTGCAGACCTGCATGCGCTGATCGAGCTTCTGGCAGAACATAATCATGACCTGTGGGCAAGCCAACGATTACGCGAGGGTTGGAGTTATGGGCCCTATAGGGATGACACGAAACGCACTCATCCTTGTCTTGTGCCTTACGAAGCTCTCCCGGAGACTGAGAAGGAATACGATAGAATGGCCGCGGTGGGTACCATCAGGGCAATCATCAAAATGGGCTACAGTATTTGCCCTCTCGATCCTATGTCCCAGGATCTCTCGAGTCACTCTGAATTGTAGACTCAGAATATCATATAGACCTGATCCGACCAGCGATTGGGGCGGGACAGCGGACAGCTATAGTCCGCTGCTTCGAAGTGTGCGTCACACAAGATTCGGACTGACATTCCTGTTCGGTTCATTGCTCGCCAGGAAAGGGGTCTGCCCTTGGCTCAAATCGTATATCGAGACAGAATCCCAGGACCAAGAATTCCGGGGACACCGTCACTTAATTAGTGATCAGTTATAGGGTTGGAGTCATTCTCAGCCTTTGGCCAGACCAGCGCGAGTTGTAGCCCCACGTGGAGTCCTTTGCTGGCGGGGTAAGTATGGTGTCGCTAGCTTGTAGGGCGGCCTGTGGCCTAAGCAGTGGGGCTAAAGACTTTCCCACTTGTCGCTTCGATGAGGATTCGGAATCCGTACACGGAGATGTTCTCTAACCATGAACTGGTGTTTCCCTCCCGAATACGGACCACGAAAACCCAGTTGGCGGAGGTAGCGAATCAAATCGGTCCGTCTCGTCGGGCCGCAGCGCGGCATCAGGCAACTTCTTCGATGGTTAGGACAACGCCGTCAATAGGTGGGAGCGGATGACCCATTTTGAGGCCCAAAATGATCCACTCTTCCAAGACTTCTCGCAATTCCTCGCGACAGCCTTCAAGTGTATCCGCCTGCGCCCACACACCTTTGATGCCTTCAATGACGCCAAAATATCCTTCCCCCTCAGGCAATATCTGATAGTGGGCTTTCCGCAGAGCAGCATGGATATAAGCGGTCAGCATACCGGCCTCTCGAGTTGAGGATTTGGGTTCCCTATTTTGGCTCCGACTCTCTGTTCGGAACTCCCCGTCGGTCTTATACTCAATGTCTCCTATGAATTCGCCGCTGTCAAGCAACGTATGCCCTCAGCTACGGGGGGCGAAGGATTGTCATTGCGAGGGCGTATGCCCGTGGCAATCTTCCAACCTGCAAGAACAGATTGCTTCGTCGTTTCTCTCCTCGCAATGACACTGGATCGGCGATTTCTCCTCGTAACGGAGGGATCACCAAGCAACCCGGTTTTCTATTGACATGCCATTTATTGGGCGTTAACCTACATTTTTACCCAGGCCAACAAGGAGAACAACAGTGAAAGGCCGCATTGAAATCAACTCGGAACGGTGCAAAGGCTGCGGACTCTGCATTGCCATTTGCCCGAAAAAAAAGATCGAAATCTCGGACAGATTGAACACCAAAGGATATTATCCGGCTTGCTTCCAGGAAGCCATGGTCAAGGATGTGAGCAAAATCGAATGCACGGGATGCACTCTTTGCGCGGTCTGCTGTCCGGATGTAGCCATAGAAGTCTATCGTGAGACCAAGGACGAATCGAAAGACAAAGACCAAGAGAAGGAAGGATGACATGGCCGGCAAAGTCCTCATGCGGGGAACTCACGTGTTGGGAGAAGCAGCGGTTCGTGCCGGATGCCGGGCATATTTCGGTTATCCTATCACCCCCCAAAATGAACTCCCGGAGTATATGGCCGCGGCTTTCGCGAAAATGAACGATGCTGTGTTCGTTCAGGCCGAAAGCGAGTTGGCTTCCATCAATATGGTGATGGGCGCAAGCATTGCCGGAGCACGAGTCATGACCTCCTCGTCCAGTCCGGGCATAAGCCTGAAACAGGAGGGGATCTCTTACATAGCCGCTATGGAGCTTCCCGCAGTGATAGTGAACATGATGCGGGGAGGGCCCGGTCTCGGCAATATTGCGCCGGCTCAAGGAGACTACTTCCAGGCCACCAAAGGAGGCGGCCACGGCGATTACCGGCTGATAGTCCTTGCTCCCGCGTACGGTCAGGAAATCGCAGATATGACCCGGCAAGCTTTTGATCTGGCGGACCATTATCGCACACCAGTAATGATTCTAGGTGATGGGATGATGGGGCAGATGATGGAACCGGTGGAATTCCCCGAGCCTCTGGCTGTTGACGCATTGCCTCGCAAGGATTGGATTCTGGATGGAGCCAAAGGTAGGCCCAGCCGGATCATACGATCTCTCTGGCTGGACCCGACCTTGGAGGAAGAGGTAAATTGGCGACTGGCCAGAAAATACCAGATGATCGCGAGAGAGTTTGCAGATCAGGAGATGTTCCTGGTAGATGATGCTGAGTTGATTGTCGTCGCCTACGGCACTGCGGCTCGTATTGCAAAGGGAGGGGTCCTCAGACTGAGAGAAACGGGCCTGAAAGTGGGTCTTTTCAGGCCGAAGACTCTCTGGCCGTTCCCGTCGGCTCCGTTGGCCGCACTCAGCAGACAAGTCGATCAGATGGTAGTGTTTGAGATGAGTACCGGCCAGATGGTCGAGGATGTGCGGTTGGCAGTCGAAGGCCGGTGTGAGGTATCTTTCTATGGTCGCCCGGGAGGCGTGGTAGCAACTCCGGAGGAAATAGCGCGCGTATTATCAAGCGCTTATCATAGAAAGGACTCTCTCGAGAAAGGCGGGCCTCGTTCACGGCAGGCCCACAGTTACACGAATCTCGGGTCGGCTTGAAGTGATGCGCGGAAGCGAAGCCGGAGAGGGAGCGATTTAAGTGAAGAAAATATTTTCAAGACCGGAATCCCTGAAAGATAACCCCTTTCATTACTGTCCGGGATGCGGTCACAGCCTCATACACCGTCTGGTTGCCGAGGTAATAGACGAGCTGGGCATCAGGGAGCGCACTATTGGCGTGCCACCCGCAGGATGTGCAGTACTGGCCTACAACTACTTCGATGTGGACATGGCCGAGGCCCCTCACGGCAGGGCGGCAGCAGTGGCGACCGGGATCAAGAGAATGCTTCCCGACCGTATAGTCTTCACGTATCAGGGTGATGGAGATATCGCGGCCATAGGAACGGCCGAGACGATTCACGCGGCCAACCGGGGCGAGCGAGTGACGGCAATATTCGTCAACAATGCCATTTACGGCATGACCGGCGGTCAGATGGCTCCAACTACAATTCCGGGACAAGTGACCACGACAACTCCCGGTGGTAGGGCCGCCTTGAGAGACGGCAACCCCATCGATCTCAGCGAAATGCTTGGAGTGGCTGCGGGAAGTATCTATATCGAGAGAACGTCCGTGACCAGCCCCAAGAACATTCTCAAAACCAAGAAAGCCATAAAGAAGGCTTTCACCGTTCAGCTTGAAGATAAAGGTTTTTCTCTCGTGGAGATCCTTTCACCCTGCCCCACCAACTGGAAGATGACGCCCACCGAGGCAGCCCGCTGGGTGGATGAATCCATGACGAAGATATTCCCGCTGAAGGTAATAAAGGATGTCGCTTAAAATTGTGTTTTCGGGCTTCGGTGGCCAAGGAGTACTCATGATGGGGTATGTCCTGGCCGTCGCGGGAATGAATGAGGACAAACACGTCACGTTCTTGCCCGCTTACGGTGCGGAGGTGCGCGGTGGAACCGCCAACTGTACCGTTGTCGTTTCGGACGAGGAAATCGCTTCGCCTATTGCATCGGCGCCGGAGTTCGTAGTGGCCATGAACTACCCTTCCATGATCAAGTATCAGAACATGGTCAAGACAGGGGGAGTGTTGTTTCTGAACAGTGACTTGATATCCGACGCTCCACCCAGGCAGGACATCAAGGTTGTACGGGTGCCGGCGAACTCCCTGGCTCATGAAATGGGCAACGACCGCGTGCTGAATATGATCATGCTCGGGGCCGTGACGTCGACAGTTGGGATGGTTTCTGAAAAAGCTCTCGTTCAGGCTGTGGAGACCGTGCTGGAGGGCAAGAAAAAATCACTGGTCGAGATCAATCAAAAGGCCCTGGTAAAGGGCTCGCAGTTTATCTCATCCTCACGCTGAAAGCCTGCATTTTCAAGTAATCGGAAGCTGAAGAGCGGCCTTGGCTCTCGTGCAATCTGGAGGTCCTTTTATGAAAACCGTGAAAGAAATCGAGATCAAACTTCAGAATAAACCCGGCGCTCTCTCGGAGATCAACGAACTTCTCGGAGCCAACGGCATCAACATTTTGGCGCTGACCGTAAGGGTCTCAGGAGGGCAGGGCACGGTCGATTTCGTGGCCACTGACCCGACTAGAGTGATAAATATACTTGAGAGCGCGGGCTATGAACCGAAACTCCAAGAGGTACTGGCTGCCGAGGTTCCGCAGCATCCCGGTGGACTCAACGCTCTATTGAAGCCTCTCAAGCTGGCGGGTGTGAATATTGAATATATCTATTCCTGCATCAGCTCCCACGGCGTGGGCGACAGGACTGTAATACTGCTCGGCGTTGATAATCTTTCTGCTGCCCATGACGCACTGGCCCGCGAATGGATTCAGATCTATGGGGAAGAGCTATACAATTTCTAGCGGTTGCACGCGAATGTGATGCAAGGTTTGTAGTAAGCGATTTTTGTTGAATGGCAGCAGATCGGTGCAGCAAACAGATAATGGTTCTCGCGTAGAAATCCGTTCCCGATAGTCGTCACTGGTGTCCTGTCCCTCAAATAACTTGCGGTATGACTCGCCCCGTGCCAGACAGCCAAAACAGTTGGCTCCTCACCTACCGCCCCGGCCTAACATCCGGATGACAGAACCGACGCGTCTCCTGGAACGCTCCCCTATCCGGGGTCATCAGATAAGTGGAAATCATTGACCGAAAAAAAAGTTGACAAAGTATTGCGCACGTGCCATTTGATGAATGGCCGTTCATTAACGTACCAATTTAGCTCCTCTGAAAGAAGATTTCTGCTACCACGTGATAGAAAGGAAATGTAGGCGGTTGATAACTTGAGCCCCAACATTCCTCCTTCGCCAAAACCTGGATAGTGCGGATTGCGCTGTGCCGAAACAAGACAACATAAGGGAAGGCCGTGGCGTTAGAAAGAAGAGAATGCTAGCTCTCGCGCGCCATCTGTTTTGGCAAAAGGGTTATAATGCGGTGAGTATGCGAGATTTGGCTCGCGCATACGGATGCCGCCCGGCCAATCTATACAATTACTTCAAAACCAAAGAGTCTATTCTCTTCGAAGTGCTCCTGGAAGAAATGGAGCAAATAATCCAACCGATTTCACATCTTGAAGAAGAGGAAGACGGTAACCCGGTAGACCAACTGCGTTTCATAATCTCCAGTCACCTCAGAGTCACCCTGAGTTATCGCAGGTCTGCGAAAACATTGTTTGATGTGGCCCTGGACAATCTGTCACCGGCTAACCGCAAAGTCATAATCTCGATGCGAGATACCTATGACCGCCTAATTCGCAAGGTGATTCACAGGGGACAGGAGAAAGGGCTTTTCGTGCCGCATGACGACAAGCTGGTCGGTTTTATGATCTCTTCCATGATTACTCGTTCTAGGATTTGGTTTCACCCTAAGAAGGGCGTGACAGTAGACGAGCTGGCTGATTTCATCTTTCGATTTGCTTTGAGTGGCATTCAGTCCACCGATGGCATGCAAAAGGAACTTATGTCGTCCGGAGCGATAAGCGATGGGGACAAGCAGGTCGCTATTTGTGGGCTATTGCCGTGTATCAATCGCTTACAGGAGGGTGAGAAATGAGAAACCTGGTAAAGGGTCTGATCGTCTTGGGCTTGGGATTTGCTCTGGTAGCGATACCATGCATCGATCCCGCACTCGCGGCCTCTACAGAAAAGCCGATCAAAATAGGATTCATTCACAGTATGAGCGGTGCCATGTCGATGTATGGCATCAGTTCGGAAGCTGGGGCCAAAATCGCCATAAAGGAAATCAACACGGCCGGGGGTGTGTTGGGCCGCAAACTCGACTGATAACCCGGGACGACAAACTTAGCGCCGAGACTGGCCTGCGAGAGGCAAAGGACCTTATTTTGACTGAAAAGGTTGACTTTCTCACCGGCACCATCAGCAGTGCGGTAGCGTTAGCCATCTCCAGTTATGTAGCAAAAGAAAAGAAGATATTCATTATCAATGTATCTCAATCCTCACAAATCACGGAAGAGAAATGGAACCCCTATGTATTTCGCATCAACACCAACGCGGTGCCCTACTGGGGGTACGCCCCCGCCATCGCTCTGGGAAAGACCTGGAAGCCGAAAAAGATTGTAAGCCTGGGATTCGATTATGAGTGCGGTAAGAATTCATTGGCGGCTTTCAAGGAAAAGTACCTGGAGTTGGTGCCTGACGCGCAGATCATTGACGAATTGTGGGCTCCGTTGGGAACCACCGACTTCACGGCTCACATCTCGAAGATAGCCAATTCAGGCGCTGAAGCCCTTTTTCTGGCCTGCATTTACGGCGGCGGTGAAATCGCATTTACCAAACAGGCTTATGCCTTTGGTCTGTACCGACAAGATGAAGATGATCCAACCCTGCGCTGGTGATGTGGAAACCTGGAGTGATGTCAAAAAAGGTGACCCCTACCCCAAGGGGGCACTGGCCACTTGCCGCTATCCCTTCTGGGCAATTGATAACCCTAAAAACAAGGCATTTGTGGAGGAACATAAGAAGATGGTCGGGTTCTGGCCATCTTACGGAGCTATGAACGAGTATGTGGCAATCCATGCGTTGAAGAAAGCCATCGAGAAGGTAGGCTCGGTTGATACTGAAAAATTAATCAAGGAACTGGCAGGCATGGAACTGGACACTTTCATCGGCAAGGTTTTGCTTCGCGCCTACGATCATCAGGCCATGATGCCGAACTGGTACGGCATCATAGAATTCACACCTGATCTACCGTTCCCGCATGTCACCGATACGCACGCAATCGGCGAAGAGGGCTATCACACCATCGAACAGATCAAGAATCTGCGAAAATAGCGAACAATGATCTAACAACTATCCGGGGCAGGCTCTTGCCTGCCCCAAGATCGTCAAGAGAAAGACCATGACTCTGGAGGCCGCTCTCGGACAAGCTCTCAGTGGTATCAGCCTGGGGATGGTCTGGTTTCTTATAGCCGCCGGGCTGTCAATCATTTTCGGAACCCTAAAGATACTGAACATGGCCCACGGCTCGATCTATATGCTCGGAGGGTTCCTCTGCTACCAGGTCACTTCGACATTTTCCCATATTCCAGGGGTCTTTTGGCTCGCCCTGCTGGTTGCGCCTCTTGTCACTGCACTGGTGGGGGGAGGCATTGTAATTTTGCTGCTGAGGCGCATTTACGGTCTGGATATGATCTATCAGTACCTACTCACCTTTGGACTCATTTTGATAGTAGCGGACGTCTGCAAGCTTATCTGGGGAGTAGGCTACAATACGGTTGCGGTGCCTTGGCCGTTGAAAGATACCGTGAGCCTGTTCGGACTATCGTTTCCTAAATACAACCTCTTCCTGATCGGTATGGGTATCCTTGTTTTTGTGGGACTGCGGGCGCTCATAGGCGCCACCAGCTTGGGCGGGATTGTTAGAGCCGTTACTCACAACCGAGAGATCGCCAACGCCCTGGGCATAAACGTCCCCAGTAGTCTACACCGGAGTCTTCATGCTCGGGTGTTGGCTGGCCGGGCTGGCGGGCACCTTGACGCCTCCCATGTCCGTGGTGGCGCTCGGGGCCGACGTATCGGTGATTATAGACTGCTTCATCATTGTGGTAATCGGCGGACTGGGGAGCATACCCGGCGCTTTCTTAGGGGCGATCATCCTGGGTTTCACCACGGCTTTTGGGCTTTACATCATCCCCAAACTGGCAGTGGCCTTCGGCTTCATTCTGATGATCATTGTCCTGATTATTCGTCCGCTGAGGGCTGATGGGAGAGCCCGATTGATGGAAGAGATAAATGCCAAACCGAATTGGCTGCACGGTCAGGCCCTGAGAGCCGTTTGTATTGCTATCGTTTCTCGCTTTGCTGATCGCCTTGCCCGCACTAGTCAGCAAAAGCTGGTTGAATATAAGCACCGAGATCCTGATAATGGCGCTGGCGGCCTGCTCCTTGAACTTGATGTTGGGCTATACAGGGATGGTCTCATTTGGGCCTGCCGGCCTGTATGCCGTGGGAGCATATACAACCGCTATCCTGTTGACCAAGTTGAAAATGAACATCGTGCCGGCAATGATGGCTGCCCCAATAATGGCTGCGATTATCGGCTGGGGGGTGGGATGGATTTGCGTGCGACGAACAAAGGTTTACTTCGCACTATTGACTTTGGCCTTCTCTCAGATCATCTGGACAATAATCTTCGAATGGTACGCCGTTACCGGAGGAGATGACGGGATAGTATCCATCCCCACTCCGGAATTCTTTTTTCCCGTTGCCAATTCCTATTACTTCTGTTTGGCGCTGGTGGGCTGTTGTATTTTCGCTCTTTGGAGAATTGTCAACTCTCCCTTTGGTCGGACTCTGCAAGCAATACGCGAGAATCCCGACCGAGTGGAGTTCATTGGGGTAAATCTGAAGAAATACCAGCTTGCAGCTTTTGTCCTATCGAGCATCTTCTTGGGCATTGCCGGAAGCCTCTATTGCGTCTTCAGCGGCAGTGCGTTTCCTGACTACGCCCATTGGACAAAGTCCACCGACATGCTTGTCATGTGCTTGTTGGGAGGCATATACCATTTCTCGGGACCCCTAGCAGGAAGCGCCGTATACACGATACTCGCAAAGACCTTATCCAAACACACGATGCAGTGGAACCTAATCCTGGGAGTGGCTATCGTGTTGCTGGTTTTATTGATGAGAAATGGAGTTGTAGGATTTGTGTCCGACAAGCTGTTCCGAAAAAAATAGGCCGGGCCTTGTGCTCAGGACAAAAGCATGCTGCTGGAAACTAAAGAAGTCAGGAAATCTTTCGGTGGTTTGAGGGCCGTATTCGGAGTTGACCTTCAGGTTAACCAGAATGAGATTGTCTCAATCATAGGCCCAAACGGAGCGGGAAAATCCACGCTCTTCAACCTCATTACCGGCCATATCCGAGTTGATAGGGGTACAGTCTATTTCAAGGGGAAGGACGTGACGCGGCTGGCGCCTTACGAAATTTCTCGCCTGGGCATAGGGCGCTCCTTTCAGAAGCTGAACATATTTCCACGACTCAGCACTTTCCAAAACGTTCAGGTCGCCTTGTTTTCGGCCAAGGGCTTAAATCGAAGTCTCTTCGTGTGCCGAGAATAGCCTTACTGACGAGGTCGAAGGGATACTGGAAAGTGTAGGCTTGGCCGACCGAGAGAGCACTCTAGGTGGGCTACTCGCTCACGGGGACCAGAAGCGGCTGGAGATAGGTATAGCCCTCGCCCTCAACCCTGAGCTTCTGCTTCTGGACGAGCCTACGCAGGGCATGAGTCCAGGAGAGACATCCCAGACTACTGAATTGATCCACAAGCTCGTCAAAAAAAGGAGGATAGGTCTCGCCTTTGTTGAACACGATATGAAGGTGGTCTTCGGTATCTCAGACAAGATTTACGTGATGCATCAAGGCATGATGATTTTTTCCGGTAAACCCAGTGAAGTTAGGTCCAACGAGGAAGTGCAGAACATTTATCTGGGAAAGGAAAAGGATAGTGCTTCTTGAGGTTGAGAATATTCAGACTTACTACGAATCCACCCACATCCTGTTCGGTGTGACCCTGGAGGTGGATCGGGGTGAGACCGTGTGCATTTTAGGGCGAAATGGTATGGGCAAGACTACTCTACTGCGGAGCATCATCGGCCTGACTCCGCCACGCCGTGGGACCATCCGCTTCCAAGGGGCCAGAATTAATGGCAAGCAGCCCTTCCGGATCGCCCGACTCGGTGTGGGGTTCGTCCCGGAAGATAGGGAGATCTTCCCCAACTTGACCGTACGAGAGAACCTCGAAATAGCCGCCATCAAACAAAATGGAACAAACGCTTGGGACCTGGACAAAGTCTATGCCTTGTTCCCGATCCTGAAGGCGAGGGACAAGCAGTGGGGGGGAACTCTTTCCGGTGGCGAACAGCAGATGCTGACCATTGCCCGGACACTGATGGGGAATCCCGTTTTGTTGTTGTTGGATGAGCCCTCGGAGGGTCTAGCTCCGCTGGTGGTTGAGGCCATAAAGGAGCAGATCATGCGCATTCAACAAGAGGGAATGACCATCATTCTTTCCGAGCAGAACTCGGTGGTAGCCCTTGAAGTGTCACAAAGGGCCTACGTTTTGGAGAAGGGTCAAGTCGGTTGGCAGGGCCTGACATCAGAACTGGCTGCAAACCCGGAAATAATAGAAAAATACTTGGGGGTTTGAGGCGATTCCCTCCATAAAGAGCAGCACTGATTTTCCGGCTGTTACCCTGGTCCTGTACCCGAAGGCCCAAACCACCGCACATGAGTTGCGTCGGTACGTAAAGGAAAGGGTGGCTCCATATAAATACCCGCGCCTCGTCAAATTCGTCGACGAGCTGCCGAAGACTGCGTCGGGAAAGATATTGAAGCGAGATATAGCGTTCTAAGATCCAGTAACCCGTCCTTCAAATAGCTTTGATACTTTACATGCCTCTTCGCTGCGAATTTGATTTCAATCTTCGTCCTCGGTCAGCGTCCGCGCACCTGCCTTACGCCCTGATTCGGGGGTATCTGTAGAGTTCTATAGAGAAACGAGATCTGCTTCTCGAAGGCGTCGGCTATCACCGGCCTGTTGGAGGGATATTCCGTTCGAGGGTCAAAATAGACGGTGAACATGTGTTTTTGATTCGGATAAAGGTACATTTCATAGTACCGGCCGTACTTACGCAATTCTGAGGCTAGTTTTTTGGCATACTTGACGTCGTACACATCGTCGTCCAATCCGTGGAAGATCAGGACCGGCGGTAGAATTGACGGGTCATAAGGCATTATCCACGGCTGCCCGCCATAGTTCCACACAACGGCTTTCACCCTCGGGTCCCTACAAGCATACGTTAGGGCTGCATTGGCAGGCTGCGAAAACCCTGACAACGCGATCCTGTTGGGGTCCACCAGAGGCCAGTTGTACAGATAATCAACAGCAGCCTGAATCGACTGTAAATACCATTCATGCGTAAAGAAGAGTCTCCCAGCTACCACGGTTTGATTGACCGCACCTTTTGCGTATCCCATGCCTTTGTCCCACTCAACCGGCCCGGATGACAATGACTCCGGATAATTTGACGGATCTATGAGAATGACAGCAAAGTTTCGATCCGCGAGGTTTTGGCAGTGGACCTGGTACTGAACGAATATTTGCGACCCCACCCCCACGCCGACAACCACGCCCGGGAGACGCTGCTTGACACTATGCTGAGGAAGGAAACAATAGGCTGGCAGAGTTCCGCCGTCAGGCAATGGAATATACGTCTTGAAACCTGCGGCAAGGCAGTTGCCATGCCAAAAAACGAGGAGCAAGACAAAAAGGGCGGCAGCTAGCCCAAATCGAGGGAAGACTCTCAAAATCCATACTCCATCAAATTACAAGACACACACTCACAGAAATTATCACCATTTGCGGAAAAAGTCAAGAAACTCATAACGATGCGATTATATTCTAAATCCCATCTACATGCTATGAGCAGGCACGCCGGGTACGTAGGACCGCGGCCCTGAAGTCCGCAAAGGTAAGCTTCATGAACGAATTGAACCAACGTTCGTAATTGAGTTGCCCCGGATGCGGAGGAATAGTGTGATCTCGATCCATCGGGCACGGGCGGTACGGTTCACCTTCCCGGTCGAGTCTTGCACGCGAGCAGGCCAGCCGTGCAGGGATCATGTACAATTTCTGGGTAGAATGTGCCCTCATCATCTGTACTTGCAACGGATTGCGTCATCACTCAGCGGATTGTGCAGCACAGTAGGGCCGTCAGGCGGAAAGCGGTTGATGCGCCAATTCCAGTGAAGAAGAGGTCCGGTGCCGTTATAGAGCGGGAATTCAAATAGGTCCGGTGAAACTCCGAGCCTCGCTGAAGCTTCTGTACGCCAGAAAATTCACCGAATCGTGGTCCGGATGGCCTCCCTCATAGGCATTGGCAAAGATGATGTCAGGCGCTATTTCGCCGATCAGTTTTGTGGCCGAGTCCGCGGCTTCTTCCAGCATTGCCACCATTCCCAGGTCGGGAAACCTCAGCAGATGCGTCTGTGACTCTCGCAATCCGAGAATGTCCGTTGAACGCCTAAGTTCGGACTCGCGAATCTCCCGCTTTGTAAACTTGTCTCCCGATGTAGTCCAGGCTGCGTGAATTTCCGCACCTGCTTCCAACAGGAGCTTCATGGTCCCTGATATCAGCACCTCATCATCCGGATGGGCGAACAGAAAGAGATATTTTGCTTGGGCGCTCAGATTCATATTCCGGTGTATTTCAGGCAAGGATTCGGCAGCCTGCCGGCGTACCCGAGAAGCGGCATAATTCGGTGACATCAGTGTATCAAATGGGCACGGCCGCCTTCCGGAGGCTGCTTTGGGATGGAGATGCGAATAGATGTCGTCCAGGAACGCTTCCTTACAATCAGGGCACAGGACAAATGCATCGTCCTCATAAACCTGACGGTTAAGTTCTTCTTCGCTATAAGCAGAGACTTCTCTAATAAGACGTCTAAGTTCCGGTTCGCCGTTTTCTTCTAGCGTTTCTGGAATTACTCCATCGAAGAGCGAACGAACATGTACCGCCACCTGATACTTGAGCGCTCCTTCCGGAAGCCTCCTTCCACACCGATGGCATTGAATCCCGCTCATGACGTTGACAGATCCTCCGGGCCAGATTATAAAAAAAATGTTGCTCTAACGCCAGTAAAATCAGCGGAGATCACAATGCATTTTCCCGAATACAGAGCCAGGCGGCTCCGGAGGACTGAGACCCTCCGAAGCATGGTGCGAGAAGTCCGACTGGATCCACAGGATTTCATTCTCCCCTATTTTGTGCGAGCGGGGAAAGGAGTGAAAAAAGCTATATCCAGTATGCCGGGGCACTTCCAATTATCACCCGATATGCTCTTGCAGGAGTTGAAGGAACCTGTGGACCGGGGCATACCGGCCATCCTACTATTCGGCATACCCGAGAAAAAGGACCCGATGGGATCAGAAGGCTACGCGAAGAATGGGATCGTCCAGATTACGGTGCGCGAGGTCAAGAAGGCTTATCCCCATCTGGTGGTCATAACCGATGTTTGTCTTTGCGAATATACCGACCACGGCCACTGCGGTGTGATTAAAGACCGAGATGTCGACAACGATCTCACTCTGGAACTTCTGGCCAAAATGGCGCTCTCTCACGCTCAAGCAGGGGCAGACATTGTGGCGCCCAGCGACATGATGGACGGGCGAGTGGCCGCGATCAGGGAAATCCTTGACGAAAGCGGATTCGAGTGGCTCCCTATTATGGCCTACTCAGCGAAGTATGCTTCGGGCTTCTACGGGCCGTTTCGCGATGCTGCGGAATCCCCTCCCCAATTCGGGGACCGCCGCTCTGTACCAGATGGACCCGGCCAATTCGGATGAAGCCATCCGCGAGGTGGCTATGGATGTGGAAGAAGGGGCCGATATGATAATGGTCAAACCCGCTTTGCCCTACCTGGACGTGATCTGGCGAGTCCGCAATTCGTTTGATCTCCCTCTCGCTGCGTACAACGTCAGCGGTGAGTTTGCCATGATAAAGGCCGCGGCTCAGAATGGCTGGATAGATGGCGATCGTTGCATGATGGAGGCATTGACTTCGATCAAGCGGGCCGGCGCCGATCTCATAATCTCATATCATGCACTGGAAGCCGTCCGCATCCTTCAAGGCGATACTCGAACATCGAGGACAAAGTGAACGGACTTCAACTAAGATTGGTGGCCTGGGAAATGACCCGGGCATGCAATCTGGCGTGCGTACATTGCCGAGCGGGTGCGTGCTCCGAACCCGATCCCGAACAGCTCAGCCTCGAAGAGGGCCGATCCCTCATCGACGGCATTGCAAAGGTCGGGAAACCCATACTCATCATGACTGGAGGCGAGCCTTTGCTCCGGCCGGACTTTTTTGAACTGGCAGCTTACGCCAAGGCTGTAGGATTGCGACCTGTGCTCGCCACAAACGGGGTCCTGGTCACTCACGAAGTGGCAAGGGAAATTGCTTCAACGAGGATACCTCGAGTAAGCATCAGTCTGGACGGGCCCACTGCCGAAGATCATGACACTTTCCGCAAGGTGCCGGGGGCCTTTGAATCTTCTCTCACTGGCGTGGCCCACCTGCGCGAGGCCGGAGTATCGGTCCAGATCAACACCACCCTCACGCGTCGCAATCGTGGGCAATTGGCTCAAATTATGGATCTTGCCGATAGAATAGGCGCTGATGCGTTTCACGTTTTTCTCCTGGTCCCCACAGGACGGGCCAGGGATATGGCGGGCGAAGAGATGGGACCAGAAGAGTACCGAGGAAACCTTGCTTGAATTCTATCGACTGGCAAGAGCGACGAGACTTGAGACCAAGGCTACATGTGCTCCGCAATATTATAGGATTCTCCGGCAACAAGCCAAGGTGGAAGGCGTTGAAGTTTCCGAACAAACATTCGGGCTTAACGCACGCACTCGCGGCTGTCTGGGAGGCATTTCATTTGTATTTGTCTCTCACAGAGGGGATCTGCAACCTTGCGGTTATTTTGACGTTCAGGCCGGCAGCATCCGTGAGACCGAATTCGCGCATCTGTGGGAAAACTCCGCGCTTTTCAAGGATCTTCGCCACTTAAGCCAGATCGAAGGCAAGTGCGGGAAGTGCGACTTTCTGAGGTTTTGTGGGGGTTGTAGGGCTCGGGCCTTCGAGCTGACTGGCCGATACATGTCTGAAGAGCCTTACTGCGCGTATCAGCCTCCTGCGTTGCAGAGAATTGGGACAGGGATCTAATCAAGGAGTTTCATTGATTCGGTGACATGACGACTCGGGCACGCAAGAAAAGATTGCTTCGCTGTGCTCGCAATGACAACGCAGTTGCCTGTCATTGCGAGCACAGCGAAGCAATCTACACCGTGAAGATATCGCGACATTTGCATAGTAGGACCGGCAGCTAGCAGTAGCGCCGGCATCCTGCCGGTGACAAGAAAGAGAATGACCGGCAAGATGCCGGTCCTACTGAACTTGGTAGGGCGGGCCGTGCCCGCCGAAGGCAAAGACCAACCGCGGGCCCGCCCCGCCCTACGCATGCTACATTCTTTTCGGAGGAGTGGATGATTATAGAACAGATCCAGATCGGGAGTTTTGAAATCTTCTGTTACATACTCGGAGACCCTGAAACAGGGGAGGGGATTGTGATAGACCCCGGAGGGGCGGCAGATCCAGTCGTGAAGAGGGCCGAGAGCCGGGGCGTGAGCAAGATAAATTGGATCGTCAATACCCATTGCCACGTGGATCACGTAGCAGGCAACAAGAGCATGCAGGAAGCTACGGGCGCTCCCATTGCAATCCACGAGGCCGACGCCGATGCCTTGACCCATCCGAACATGGGCATGCTGGCGATGTTCAATGCAGAGCCTTCGCCGGCACCGGGGCTTTTGCTCAAGGATGGGGACACGATCTCCTTTGGCAACCTATCCGTCAAGGTTATCCACACTCCCGGCCACACTCCCGGCGGTATTTGCCTATACTTTCCCGGGTATGTGATTACCGGCGACACGCTTTTCGTAGAGGGCGTGGGGCGAACCGATCTGCCGGGAGGCTCGTACGAGGTGCTCCAGGCGTCAATCCGCAACAGGCTCTTCACGCTGCCTGAAGACACGATCGTGCTTCCGGGCCACAACTACGGAGCCACCCCCACATCGACCATTGCAAGGGAAAAGGCTGGGAACTTGTTCATTTGAATGATGGGATTTGCCGCGAGACAGGTCTCCCAGGAAGGAGCATCGAGCGCATCCGCGGAATGCCCCGTCCTGGTCATTTCTTGTGGTCACACAACAACGACAATAGAGAGCGCATTTCCTTACAGCGCAAGAGATATGCCGAGGCCGCGAACGCAATTAGTCCAACCATGATGCAGCCGGCAAGGACCAATGCGTTTGTGCCCGTGAACCCGCGCTCCCAGTCGCCCACTGTCGAACCGTAAAGCAACGGAATAGCCATTATCAGAGAGGCCAGCGAAATCCTCGCGATAGAATCGGCGAATTCAGCGGTGGGGAATTGACCCAGGCGTCCCAGCAGAATAACGAAGAGCACTACAATATTGAAACCGGCAGCGAGCGATGTTGCCAGTGCCAAGCCTCCCTGTTTCATGGGCCCCATGAGGAGCAATCCCGCGACCAAATTCACCGCGACCGTGCCAATCGCCACCCAGACCGGGGTCCGAGTATCCATCATGGAATAAAACGCCTGAGTAACAACCTTCAGGCCGGAGAACGCCCACAGTCCGACGGCGTACCATAACAGGGCGTAAGCGGTTTCACGGCTATCCAGAGCTGTGAAATGGCCTCTCTGGAATAGTACCGAAATGATCGGCGCGCGTAGCAGTATCAGCGCCACTGACGCAGGAATCGTAAAAAAGGCTGTGAGCCGGAGGGCAAAGGACACGGACCTCGATAAAGCCGCTAGGTCTCCGCTCGTTGCCTGTCGGGACATGGAAGGGAGAACCGCGGTGCCCAGCGCTATTGCGAATACCCCTAGTGGAAGCTCCATTATCCGATCGCCGTAGTAAAGCCATGAGACTCCACCAGCAGGGAGCAGCGATGCCAGTATGGTGCCCACCATAACATTGATTTGAGACACAGCCCCACCGAAGGCCGCCGGCACGAAGAGCGTCCCGACCTTTTTCAAAGCCGGATGCCTGAAATGGAAGTCAAGTCTCAGCCCCACTCCGACTGCAACCACGAACGGGAGTTGAAGCAAAAGCTGGAGAATCCCACCGGCCACTACCCCCCAGGCCAGTGCATAGGAAGGCTCCACATTGAAATAGGAGCAAAATACCGTTACACTGGCGATCATTGCTACATTGAGCAAAACTGGAGCCGCGGCAGGCGCGCCAAAGTGCCCCATGGAATTGAGAACTCCGGAAGCCAGCGCTACCAGAGAGACCAGAAAGATGTACGGGAACATGATTCGATTCAGGTGGACTGTGAGTTCGAATTTGAATGGATTGTCAAAGAAGCCCGGGGCAACCACTCGCACAATCCAAGGACTGAAGACGATCCCAAGGACAGTCACCACTCCGAGCACAATGACGGCAAAGGTGAATGTTATTCGTGCAAGTCGAGCTGCCTCGGAACGGCCGTTCTTCTGAAGGGTCTCTACGAACGTGGGGATAAATGCCGCGGAAAAGGCTCCTTCGGCAGAAAGCCTGCGCAAGAGGTTTGGAATGCGGAAGGCCACGAAGAAAGCGTCTGCTCCCGGACCCGCGCCCATGAAAAGTGCGATGACCATGTCCCTCACAAATCCCAGGACTCGGCTGAGAACGGTCCAGAAGCCTACCACACCCGCGGCGCGGGTCATGGCCTTTTGTTCGGAGAAGCGCTCTTGCTTGGGTTCACTCATTATGGGTTGACTTACAGTGGCGTTATCTGTCATAAAGTGTGTTTACGTAACAGGCCCGGTCACCGGGGTGGACCCCACCGGCAGGATCCAGGGTTAGAGTTGACTTGATAAAGTAATGTGACTTCCAACTTTCCGGAAATTCAGCAAGATTAGTCCTTCGAAGGAGCTGTTAATGGCCAACCATCCATCCGCACTGAAGAGGATGCGTCAGAACGAGGAAAGACGCGTCCGAAACATTTCGTACAAATCCAAAGTGAAGACTGCCGTGAAGAAGTTTCTGGCAGCCTCCGAGTCCAAGGCCGCGGACACGGCCACACTTCTCAGTCACGCGACATCCCTGCTTCACAAAGGAGTTTCGAAGGGCATTTTTCACAAGAATACAGCTTCACGAACTATTTCCAGGCTCGCCAAGAGGCTTTCTTCGACGTGATCCTGTTAGGCGAGGACATTAGGCAATTCCAGCTGCCGAGGGCCGCGATTCCTGGACCGTAAAATAGCTTTGGGCATGACCGTTCAAGAGGTCTCCCGGCAACTTCCTCATCGGCCGGGGTCTCCCATTAGTATCCATCCTGTCCAGCTCGGCGGCTTTCCGTTAAAGGACGCGTCCAGGCCAGCCGGAATGTCACGCGCCAAGCCCGCCAATGCCTCGCCGGGCATGGTCTTCTCCGCTATCTTCTTCAGGTACTCCCAGCACGAACGGATCATCCGGTCCCCAATTCGGGTCCGAGTAATTGACGAGACCCATGCGCACACCAGAGTACGACATTGCTGTACTTAGCAGAAGAGGTCCTTCACCGAGGGGCGTGTCCAATTCCTGAGCGTCGAACCACGAGATGGGCAATACCATGAGACTCGTCGGAACCGGAGCCACAAACAGTCCGCGCGCCTCGAATTTTCGCCTGTCACGCTTATCCGGGGCGAAGAAAAAGGAGGGTTGGTGGTCAGGCCCCACCGTGTCCGTCATCGCCAAAGGAACCGCCAGAACAGCCACATCCTCTGCTTTGTCCTTGTATTCCAGCAGGCGGTCTATGGTCGCAGTGGGCCCAACCCAAACATCGAATTTCTTGAACATCTTTTGAATGCTGATCACGATCTCCGAGGGTTTGGGGTAAACCGGGTTCGTGAGGATGAGACGCTCTATCTTTTCCTCATCCCCCACCTTTTGGGAGACCTTCTTGCCAGGGGGATCGCCGGCCGGGTCTTCTCGAACATCTTCTTCAGGGATCCACGGAAGTGACTCAAAAAGGAGAAGATCGCCAGTGACATTGGCCTGAAGCTTTCTCTGAACCGATGATCGGACGAATCTCAGCATGTCTACCGATGGGATGAGGGAAACCAGACGATCCTGCCCAAATGGGCGATCTTCAGGATCCAGCATTGCCGGCAGCGGGAGATACCATAGGGAACGGTCGGGTATGACGAAGATAGTGCGTTTATCCGATGGCAGCGCGGTGAGATTTCCAAGAAGGGTTCTGTAAATACGTCTGCACGGCTCCTTCCATGCGTGGCCCATGAAACTCGAGTGCTCGCCGGTGGTGAATTCCCTGAGCTTCTCTTGCACCTGAAAGACACCTTTATCGATCTCGGTCCGGTTCACAGGAACTTGATAGTATATTGCCTTTTCCTTGGTTATGACCCCTACCACCATACGGTCGGAGAAGAGATTGAAGTCAAGAATCATCTCATCCTTGCCCAACAGATCCCGCCGCACTTCCTCAAGCGGCGGCGGTGTGCCTCGTCGGAGGAGTTCATACCTGGGCGAACTTTTTTGCAGCGATTTCCGGACTTCGGCGAGTTTAGACTTGAGTGTGGCCTCTGTGTGCCGGATTTCGGAAGTCGGCGCATCTTCCTTGAGTTCCAACAGTTTCTTCAGAATCTCCGATTCGTCTTTCAGGAGGCTGCTTGGAACATCGAAGAATGCCATCACCCCTGCCTTTTTCAAGGTCAGGTTCCGGCGACAGATCCGCCGTTTCTCCATCAAATGAAAGACCTGGCCGGCCAGATCTTCCCTTGGCTCGAGATCCACCGGCCCCAGGATCTTGGTGGCAAGTTCGTCAAATATCGAAAACCGCTGTTCCATTTCATTCAACAAGGGGTGGCCGGGAGGAATGTCGTCCACTACAGACTCGAAAAGATCCACGACACTTCGGTACTTTAAGATTCCGTTATCGGTTTCTCCGGAAAGGTACACCTTGCGGGCAAGCTTGATTTCCCGGTCCAGTTTCTCCAGCACAGTGGCGCTTTCGACTTCTCGAACCGGTTCCTCCGGGGCGCGTTCCCTGAATAGCCAGTGATACTTCCTGGCCCGGTCTTCATCACCGGCCGCGATCTGAACTCCCGTCGCGGCGTACGCTGCATTCTCCGATGCCGCCTGCGGTGCGGGCTCATCGTTTCCAGCCGCTGCACACGAAAAGATCATGAGCACAAGGATGCAGGTAAACGCCACCAGAGCGAAAAAATCATCATGACTTTTCATCGGTGGCCTCGAGTCCACGAGTCATTTTTCACTCTCCTCTTGCTGGTCCGCGTTCACCCACCACTGGTCTTCTTTTTCCTTGAACCACCAAGCGGAAAAGTCTGTGTTGAGGATACTTCTAGCAAGGCGCATCCCCACATCGGTACGCAGTCGCTTCCTGGCCGAGTCAATCCAGTCACGTGCGTAGCGGTTCCCCAGGTCTCCCAGCTCTTTTAGCTGAAGGATCATCTCAATCTGGTCTGCATCATGCGCGAACTCTGCCTCCGGAGTAGCCCGTGCATTGAATTCTTCCGCCAACAGCCTTATCTCTTCTCCGAAAGGGAGCCCTGCAGTCATGTCCTGCACCGCGGCCTCTTCGTCCGCTCTGACGTACTTCTTGTTGACGTAGTTCAAGTCGCCTGTTCTAGCCTCCACCAGGTCATGAAACAGGCACATGAGCACCACCCGCTCAGTGGCCATGTTTCCGGAAAGCCGCCCCAGTACGTAACCGATCACCGCAGCCCTTAAGCTGTGTTCCGCCACAGTCTCGTGACCTGTCCCCAGAAACTGAAAACCTGAGCGAGGGGTTCTTTTCAACATTCCCACCTCGAACAGAAAATCCGCAATAGCTTTCAAGTCCACTTTTCGGCCTCTCATCTACTTGAAGGTCCCGGCTTCACTACCACGATTCCTTGTGACGATCAAGGGTCGCGCTCTTTCAGGGCGCAGTTTTCACTTTTGGAGAGAATCAGTCTATAATTACGAAACGTAACCCTCACCGGGCATTTGGTGAACGGCACGCAGGCCGGTCCTACCCGGCTAATGGTAGAGCCGGCGTCTCTGCCGGCCACGTTTTAGACCCGTATCGGGTCTGGGCGCTAAAATAGTGAGCGCGACTTCATGATTACAGACTGTTATCACCCTCCCCCTTCTCCCTCCCGTCGAGGGAGGGGATTCTGAAAACCCTCTCCCCTGGCGGGAGAGGGCAGGGTGAGCGGGGATTGGTTTGCATCAGCAGCCTGCTCATTCTGACGCCTATGCTCGTGTGAGGTGTTATTAAGAGGTTTACCCTGGAACAATCGCAGCAACTCGAATCCGTAACCGCGTGCGATCTTTGCCTCGGTCGAGATTACGACCTCCTCTTTGTCAAAGAGGGATTTCGCCACGTCCGGTGTCGGAACTGCGGGCTGGTTTTCGTGAGTCCCAGACTGGCTCGTCACTTGGAAATCCAGACTGATTCAGGTACCGGCAGCATGGGAGAGGACGAATTGACGTCCGCCCAAGAACGTCGATTGCGGCGAGAACTTTCCTCGGTGGAATCCTTTCGACAGACCAACCGCATGCTGGAAGTCGGGGCGGGACGAGGATGGTTCTTGTCTGTGGCGGCTCAAACAGGTTGGGAGACGTGGGCAGTCGAAGTAAACAGCGACGCAGTGGAACATCTAAACAGCAAGGGCATCCATCGCATCATTGTGGAAGCGGCGGAGGACTTTGAGGCTCCGGAGCAATCTGTCGATGTCGTAAGGATGTGGGATGTAATAGAACACCTGCGATCGCCTAGGAACGCTGTGACCATACGATACATAAGGTTTTGCGGTCAGGAGGCCTGCTCCGCCTGGCCACCACCAATTTTGCTTCCTTGTCCCGTCGGGTCAACGGACCCGAATGGGTATACCTCAACGGAGCGGACCATATTTTCCTTTTCGAACCGACCACCATCAGACGCTTGCTTGCAGAATGCGGGTTCTCGGACATTTGTATCCGGAGCCGATCTTTCAACCTGAGGAGGAAACTCTACCATCCGGAGAGGGACTTGCCGGTGAAGTTTTCTTTTTTACGGCCGTTCAGAAAGCTCATAGATACCGGCGTGGGTCTTACCATGTACGGCCACCAGATGATCGTTACGGCAATTAAGCCTGTGGACACGGAGCATTAGAGTTAAACGCAGTCGTGGTGAAATTATTGGAATGTGCTAAAATTAAAGTTTTCGCGAAATTTGTTCCGTTAAGGTGAATCGCCTTGACTTGCTAGCGAATTTGACCTATTTCATCAATATGTTGATGGCATACCTTTAAGTGAGTTATGAAATGGCCCCCACTGCAAAACCCGCGAACATTCCCCCCGCTCAGCGGGCTAAGATCCTCGTCGAAGCGCTCCCCTACATCAGGACCTTCCGGGAAAAGAGAGTCCTGATCAAGTACGGCGGAAGCGCTATGACTGACAATCGCCTGAAAAGGGATTTCGCAGAAGATGTGGCCCTTATCAGCTTCGTCGGAATAAAGCCGATAGTTGTCCACGGCGGCGGGCCTCAGATCGGGGAACTTCTCAAAAAGTTGGGTAAAGAGAGCCGGTTTGTTCGCGGGTTACGCGTTACCGACGAAGAGACTATGGATGTCGTGGAAATGGTTCTCGTCGCCAAGGTGAACAAGGACGTCGTCTCCATGATCAACTTTCATGGGGGAAAAGCGGTAGGCATCTCCGGCCGGGACGGTCATCTGATAAAAGCCAGAAAGGCCAGGCCCGCAAGGCTCGCCGGCACGGATGAAGACCTTGGTCTGGTAGGCGAGGTGGAAACCATCAATCCCGAGTTGATAACCTCGCTAGAGGAGCGCGGCTTTATTCCGGTTATTGCACCGGTGGGATCGGGTCCCGGTGAGAAGCCGTACAACATCAATGCCGATACCGCTGCGGGTGCACTGGCAGCCGCTGTTGGGGCGGAAAAACTCATTGTATTGACCGACGTGGCGGGCGTGGTGGGCGAAGAGAACGACCTGATTTCGAGTCTGTCTGAGCAAAAAGCCGAAGATCTTATCAACAGCGGCGTGGCATCGGGGGGAATGGTTCCAAAGATCCGTTGTTGTTTGACTGCCCTGCGTGGCGGAGTACCCAAGGCCCATATCATAGACGGCAGGGTCCCCCATGCGCTTCTCCTTGAAATACTTACAGATGCGGGCATCGGCACAGAGATCGTTCGCCGGACGCTACCGGGAACTTGAAAGAGGCTGGGGCATCGGAATAGGAGAAGCCTCGTCAAAAGCTTGTGGAGAGAGGAGTGGCCATGGATGCCTATGATTTCATCGGCATGAACAACGAATACGTATTTAATACGTACGGTCGTACTCCGGTGATGTTGGTGGAAGGTGCAGGATGCACGGTGACCGACAGTAGCGGCCGGACCTACCTTGACTTCATCGGCGGCCTTGCAGCTTGCTGCTTGGGGCACGGCCATGCGGGTTTAGCTCAGGCCATATCCGAGCAGGCGAAGAAGCTGATTCACGTCTCAAACCTGTTCTATATCGAACCCCAGATCAAGTTGGCCCAGCTTTTGACCGAAAACTCCTTCGCGGAAAAGGTTTTCTTTTGCAATTCCGGCGCCGAAGCCAACGAAGGGGCAATCAAACTTGCGCGAAAATACTTTCATGATCGGGGAGAGCATCAACGCTATCGGATCATTACCATGGAGAACTCGTTCCATGGCCGAACCCTCGCTACGTTGGCGGCCACCGGCCAGACGAAGTACCGTCAGGGTTTTGAGCCCGTAGTTGAGGGCTTTTCCCATGTTCCATTTGGGAACATCAAGGCATTGGAGCAATCTGTGTCCTCTGACACGGCAGCAATTATGATCGAGCCGATCCAGGGAGAGGGCGGCGTACAAAATGCCCCCCGCCAATTTTCTAGGTAATGTCAGGGAATTATGTAACGATATCGGCTGTCTTCTAATGCTGGATGAGGTTCAGACGGGTATGGGGCGGACGGGAAAGCTCTTTGCTTATGAGCACTTCGGCATTACTCCTGATGTCATGACCTTGGCCAAGGGGATTGCCGGCGGGGTGCCTATGGGGGCTCTCTTGGCAACGAATCAAGTGGCCGACGCATTTGTGCCGGGAACCCACGCCTCCACATTTGGTGGAAATCCGTTGGCGTCTGCTGCGGGCCTCGCGGTGATGGGAGAAATCCTGTCGAATGGTTTCCTCAAGCGAGTGGAAGAAAAGGGGAATTATCTGAGATCCAGGCTGGAAGGACTGGCCCGCAGCCATGAAGTAGTCCGTGAAGTTCGAGGACTGGGCCTGATGCAAGCCATAGACCTGAAGGTGCCCGGCGCGGACTTTGCCGTTGCCATGAGAGACGCCGGAGTTTTGGTAAACTGCACCGCTGAAACTGTTTTACGGTTCCTTCCGCCGCTGATTGTTACCAATCATGAGATCGACGAGATGGCGGCGGCTCTGGATCTGGTCCTGAGCCGGGCGAAGGGTGGCTGAGCATGGAACGGCAAAGACATTTCCTGAACTTGGCGGACTATTCAAGCTGAAGCAATTCTGAATCTGCTCAACCGATCCAGCGAGATGAAGCGAGGTATCCCGGGCAAAGGACCGTCTCGTCCACTGGAGGGTCGCTGCATCGGAATGATATTCGAGAAGCCGTCCACGCGCACACGCGTTTCGTTTGATGTTGGCGTTCAGCAGCTTGGCGGCCATGCCATTTTCTTGAATTGGAGAGACATACAGGTGGGTCGGGGAGAGCCCATTCGAGATACAGCGCGAGTTCTCTCGAGGTATCTTGACGGAATCATAATTCGAACGTTTGGGCACGAAATTCTGGAAGAGTTTGCAAGGTGGTCGAGCGTCCCCATAATAAATGGGCTCTCCGATCTCCTTCATCCCTGCCAAGTGCTCGGTGACCTCCTTACCCTTCAGGAAGCGGGTCTGGACATCAGGAATATGAAAGCTTCGTGGATCGGCGACGGGAACAACGTAGCCAACTCTTGGATCACCGCTGCCGACCTAATAGGGTTCGAACTGAACCTGGCATGCCCGGAAGGGTACGAGCCAAGGGTAGCGTCTCACTCTTCTCACGTTCGCGTCATGCGCGACCCCATCGATGCAGTAATTGGAGCAGATGTGGTCTCAACGGATGTTTGGGCTTCTATGGGGCAGGAAGATCAAATCCGCGAGCGGCAGCAAGTTTTCAAGAACTACCAGGTGAATCTCGACCTCTTGAAGAATGCTGCACCGAAGGCTTACGTGCTGCATTGTCTGCCTGCGCATCGCGGTGAGGAAATTACCGACGAAGTAATGGAATCAGAGCACTCGCTGGTCTGGGATCAGGCGGAAAACAGGCTACACGTTCAGAAGGCAATCTTGGAGATGTTGGTCGGCCCATGACTCCGGGGGTATGCATCGTCGGAATGGCGCACGACCACCCGAACATTTGCCGCTAGGTTGAATGAAGTTGCGAATCAGGGAGGCTTCGTGAAGGAAAAGAAAGTTAAGAAAATTGTGCTGGCTTACTCTGGCGGTCTCGATACGTCCGTGATCCTTCGCTGGCTTATCGATAGCTATGATTGCCCGGTGGTGGCCTTCGCTGCTGACCTCGGGCAAGGGGAGGAATTGGCGCCCCTTGAGCAAAAAGCAAAGGCCAGTGGAGCCGCTTCAATACACATTGTCGACCTCCGAGAGGAATTTGTGCGCGACTTTGTCTTTCCGATGTTGCGAGCGAATTCCGCGTATGAAGGCGCCTACCTCTTGGGCACCTCGATTGCCCGCCCCTGCATAGCCAAAGCTCAAATGGAGCTGGCGGCCAAAGAGAATGCGGACGCGGTCAGCCACGGCGCGACCGGAAAGGGGAACGACCAAGTTCGTTTCGAGCTGGCTTATCTCTCAATAGATCCGGAGATCGTGGTAATTGCCCCCTGGCGCCTTTGGAGCATGCGTTCCCGATCAGACCTTATCTCCTACGCGCAGGCGAAGGGTATCCCGATAACTTCGACGGCGGAAAAGCCCTACAGCATGGATCGGAACCTCTTCCATCTCAGTTTCGAGGGAGGGATCCTCGAGGACCCTTGGGCAGAACCGCCGCGCGACATGTACGTGCTCACTGTGGACCCGACGGACGCTCCGGACACCCCGGAGGAGGTCATCATCACCTTTGACGCAGGAGATCCCATTGCAATTGACGGCCGGCCACTGTCTCCGGCACAGCTACTGGCCGATCTCAACACCGTCGCTGGCCGCAACGGGGTAGGGCGGGTCGATATGGTGGAGAACCGTTACGTGGGAATGAAGAGTCGGGGCGTGTACCAGACCCCGGGCGGCACTGTTCTTCACGCTGCCAGGCGTGCTCTAGAGTCGATCACTCTCGACCGTGAAGTCATGCACCTTAAGGATGAGTGGATGCCGCGGTATGCAGCGCTCGTGTACAACGGGTACTGGTTCTCGCCGGAACGCATGATGCTGCAGGCTGCTATAGACGAGGCAGCGTCAGTAGTGTCCGGGGAGGTGAGGATGAAGCTCTACAAGGGAAGCTTGACAGTGACGGGCAGAAGATCGGACTACTCTTTGTACGATCACCGGTTCGCCACCTTTGAAGCTGACCAGGTCTATTCTCAAGCGGACGCGGAAGGGTTTATAAGACTTAATGCGTTACGTCTTAGGATTCGCTCAATTATGGAGAGAAAAAAGAAGTAAACAGCCAGCCGGCATGGAAATGACTGGTGGCGGATCACGCCTGAGAGGCTGATGGCGAAACAGGAGAAAAAGCAGGATCACGAGAGATCGGAGCAACCCGCTGGCATCCGAAAGGGTCGCTTTGCGTCTTCGATGGACCCGACGTTCGCCCGATTCAATGCATCCGTCTCGTTTGACAAGAGGCTTTATGCGGATGACATTGCCGGCAGCATAGCCCACGTCAAGATGCTCGGCACGCAAGGCATTATTTCTCCCAAGGATGCCCGCACTATCGAAAGAGGCTTGACGGAAGTTCTCATCGACATTGAGAAAGGACGACTGGAATTTCGTGAAGACCTGGAAGACGTTCATATTAATGTTGAAGAGGCTCTGAAGGCCAAGATTGGCGAGGTAGCCGGGAAGCTCCACACGGCCAGGAGCCGAAACGACCAGGTGGCCCTCGATCTCCGTCTCTATCTCAGGGAACAAGTCGAACTGGTCCGGATAGATCTCCTTGCTTTGATGGCTGCTCTGACAGACAAGAGCGAAGAAAATATCGATCTGATCATGCCGGGTTACACGCACTTGCAGAGGGCGCAGCCGGTCCGTTTGTCTCATCACCTGATGGCTTATTTCGAGATGTTGCGCCGCGATTGGATGCGTTTCACGGACACATTGAGACGAACCGATGAAATGCCGTTGGGGTCGGCTGCTCTTGCCGGCACCACCTTTCCCATAGACAGAGAGGCGGTTGGTACTCATTCTTGGATTCTCGCGGCTCACTGCCAATTCCATGGACGCCGTGTCAGACAGGGATTTTGCGGTGGAATTCCTGTTCGATACGTCCATGGTAATGATGCATTTGTCCAGGCTGGCGGAGGAGCTGATTCTCTGGTCCTCCTCCGAGTTCGGGTTCTGTACGCTCCCCGACGCGTTCTGTTCGGGTTCGAGCATTATGCCGCAAAAAAAGAATCCTGATGCGTGCGAGTTGATACGTGGCAAGGCAGGTCGAGCATTCGGAAGTCTCGTGGCCCTCTTGACTACCCTAAAAGGGCTGCCGCTCACCTACAATAAGGACCTCCAGGAAGACAAAGAGCCGGTATTTGACGCTGTGGATACCGTGCGGGGATCGCTCGAAATCATGACTGGCCTGATGCCGGGCATTGAGTTCCATGCCGACGCGATGTTGGCAGCCGCATCAGACCCTTCGTTGGCTGCGACGGATCTTGCTGATCGGATGGTTCGCGAAGGGGTACCTTTTAGAGAGGCTCACTCTCTAATAGGTGGGATGATGGCTGGAAGCGCGGAGACCTGGAAGGGAGAACCTATTGGGGCCGTCTTGCCCACCCCCGAGCAAATGGTTGAGGCCCGAAATCACCTGGGTGCAACTTCCCGCAAACGTGTGATGGAACAGATTCAGGCCGCGCGAACTTTCCTGCAAGCTCAGGGTGAGGCTGAAGGAAAGCGAAAAAAAGGAAGAAAGAGGAAGGGTTGAAGCAACCGTGGCGGGGAGTTTCTTGGATTCTCATTGTATCGTCTTTACTCACCGGATGCGGATACAAGACGAGCCCGCGGCCGGCCACGGCCACCATACCCGGAGAGATCGGCCTGGTTGAGGCACAGGGGTATCCGGATAAGGTGACTCTCAGGTGGCACGTCCCTTTGTCCAATAGTGATGGGTCGCTCCTGACCGATACTTCAGGGTTTAAAGTTTATCGAACGGCCCAAAAGGTCGGGGAAGAGTGCGAGAACTGTGAAGAAAGGAAAAGCGTTTACGCGAACGTCGATTTCCAGAACCCGACCAATGCGGTTATAGATAAAGGAGAAGTGTTGTACACGGACAAATCTATCACGCCCGGCAACATTTACACTTATTCTATCAGCGCGTACAATCTGAAGGGCCGTGAAGGGCGCCCCAGCCAAGATGTTACGGTCGTTTTTGACGAGCTTCCGCGCGCACCGCAGGGCTTACGAGCCGATGTTGACACAGCAGGGATAAGCCTGGAATGGACCACACCTCCGCGGGCAGCCGGCCTGTCCAGTTACCGAGTTTATCGCGGTAGCACTGATAAGGCCGACGAGATGAAACTGATCGGAGCCACGAAGCTAGAGGACACCTCTTTCGTAGACAAGGATGTGGAAAAGGAAAAGACGTATTACTACATTGTGCGGTCGCTCAAGATGAACCGGGGAGTGTCGCTTGAATCCGAGCCATCGCCACTGGTCAAGGTATTTGTGCCCTCTGTCCAATGGAAGCCGCCGGACAATGTCCACACTGACTCTTACCGTAACGCAATACGAATCTGGTGGGACGAGGTCAAAATCCCAAATGAGGAGACACGTTACAACGTTTACAGGTCTGAGTCAGGAAAGATGTTTGAAAAGATCAACCCGGAACCCGTTAGCAATGCTTCCTTTGAAGATAGGAACGTCCGCAAGGGTTTAACTTATCGCTACCAGGTGAAGTCATTTCCTGAAGGAAACCCGCGGGCCGAATCGCGGGGGGCTGGTTCCGAAGAGGTGAAATTCAGACCTCAATCTGGAAGGTAGATGCATCATTTTCATTACATAAATGACGAGCTTTATTGCGAAAACGTCCCGATAAGCAAAATCTGCCGCGAATTGGGAACGCCGATCTTCGTATACAGCCGGCATACTCTTGAAAGACACTTCAAGATCTTTCAGGAGCCCTTTAAGGCGGCAGATCACTTGATTTGCTACTCCATGAAGGCGTGTTCCAATCTGGCCATTCTGAGGATATTCGGGAATCTGGGTGCGGGTGTTGACATTGTTTCGGGTGGCGAGCTGTACCGGGCTCTGAAGGCCGGGATAGACCCGGCTCGGGTCGTCTATTCCGGGGTAGGGAAGAAAGCCTCTGAAATGGATGAGGCCCTAAACTCGGACATTCTTATGTTCAACATCGAGTCGGAAGAAGAGTTGAGCCTCCTGGACAGCAGGGCTCAAGCGCTTGGAAAGCGCGCCCGCATAGCCTTGCGGGTTAACCCGGACGTGGACCCGCTCACTCATCCGTATATCTCCACTGGCTTGAAAAAGAGCAAGTTCGGCATTGATGCAGGCAAGTCGGTTGAACTCTACCACAAAGCCCTCCACATGAACGGAATCGATCTCGTAGGTGTCGATTGTCATATTGGCAGTCAATTGACGGAACTGTCTCCGTTCTTGGAGGTTGTGGACCGAATCAAGGATCTGATCGAAATTCTGCGCTCCAAAGGCGTTGGAATCCGATACCTCGATATAGGTGGCGGGCTCGGCATACCCTACGATGAGGAGGAGCCTCCGCTGCCTGCCGCGTACGGGGAAGCCATTCTTGAGCGTCTGGGGGACATTCGCGTAAAGCTGATCCTGGAGCCTGGGCGGGTGCTCGTGGGCAATGCGGGGATTTTGATAACGCGAGTTCTGTACTTGAAACAAGGGCCTACGAAGAATTTTGTGATCGTGGATGCAGCCATGAACGATCTGATTCGCCCAAGCCTTTACAAGGCGTACCATTCAATCCAGAAAGTTACCCGGATGAGGAAGCCGGCGACGGCGCAAGGTCGGATAATCGCGGATCTCGTAGGCCCCATCTGTGAGTCAGGGGATTTCCTGGCGCAGTCCAGGGACATGGAGGCTGTCGAGTCAGGAGAATTGCTCGCGTTGATGAGCGCTGGAGCCTACGGTTTTTCCATGTCGTCGAACTACAATTCGCGGCCTAGGGCCGCAGAGGTCCTTGTTGACGGCGACAAGTACTTCGTGATCCGGGACCGGGAAAGTTACGAAGATCTGATCCGTGGGGAGAGGATTCCCCCGGAATACTCCAAATCCAGCTAAAGGAGCAGAGGATGTTTTCAGGAACCTTCACCGCCATAGTGACACCGTTCAAAAATGGCCGAGTGGATGAAGCGGCTTTCAAGAAATTGATCCGCTTCGGTATTGACGGAGGGGTCAGCGGATTCGTTCCGTGCGGCACAACCGGAGAATCCCCTGCTTTGAGCCACGAAGAGCACAACAACGTCGTGGAGCTTGCAGTCAAAGAAGCCGCGGGCCAGGTGAAAGTGATTGCCGGGACGGGCTCAAACGGTACGGAAGAGGCCATCGCCCTGACCAAACATGCCAAGGCGGTGGGAGCGGACGGAGCTTTGCTGGTTTCGCCATATTACAACAAGCCGACTCAAGAGGGGCTGTATCAACATTTCAAGGCGGTTGCCGAGGCGGTCGATATTCCCATCGTGCTCTATAACATTCAGGCGCGGACCGGCGTCAACATAGAGAACCAGACCGTGGAGCGTCTAGCCGGAATCCCCAACATAGTCGGGGTAAAAGAGGCGTCAGGCTCGATAATGCAGATGAGCGAGGTCCTCCGGCTCTGCGGATCCGGATTCGATGTTCTGTCGGGCGACGACCAGATGACGTTTCCTCTGATGGCGCTGGGCGGAAAAGGGGTTGTCTCGGTGGTCACCAATATTGCCCCGGAAAAGATGTGCTCCCTGGTGAACGCTATGTTGGCAGCGGAAATTGATAAGGCTCGTGCCATGCACTTTGAATTATTTGAACTCTGTCAGGCGATGTTCGTGGAAACCAATCCGATTCCGGTCAAAGCCGCTCTCGGCCTTATGGGGAAGATTGAACCGGAGTTCCGCCTTCCCCTTTGTCAACCGTCCCAGACCAACCTGGGAAAATTGAAAACTGTGCTGGAGAAGTACGGAATTCTTTAGAACGGAGCCCAGAATGAAAATTGGTGTGAGCGGAGCTGCGGGCAGAATGGGAAAAAGGATCTTGGCACTGGCGCACGATCATCCGGGCATTGAAATCTCAGGAGCGTTGGAAGGGCCCGCGCATCCCGCTCTAGGCAGTGATGCGGGTGAGAATGCCGGGATCGGACGTTTAGGAGTCGCCATCACCGCTGACGTCGAGGAAGTGCTGAAGGAATGTGACGTGCTAATCGATTTTTCAGCTCCTGGTGCGTCTCTTGAGCACGTCAAGGCGGCAGCCGCCGCGGGAAAGGCCATTGTGGTAGGCACTACCGGCTTTTCAGAGGATCAGAGGCGAGAGCTCGCAGAGGCGGGAAATCGAACGCGCTGTCTGGTTGCCCCTAACATGAGCATGGGAGTGAATCTTCTGTTCAGCCTTGCGGAAAGGGTGGCCCGTGCCCTGGGGGATGAATACGATGTGGAAATCATAGAAGCGCATCACAGAATGAAGAAGGACGCACCGAGCGGTACGGCGGACAAACTGGCTCAGATCATCGCGACTGCCCTCGGAAGAGACCTGAAGGATGCGGGCACGTACGGCAGGCATGGACTGGTGGGAGAACGAAAACCCGATGAGATAGGAGTGATGGCAATCCGCGGTGGCGACATCGTCGGGGATCATACTGTGATGTTTATTACGAACGGCGAGCGTATTGAACTCACTCACAGGGCACACAGCCGGGACGCGCTTGCCAAAGGAGCCATTCAGGCGGCCCTGTGGTTGATCTCTCGCCCCAACGGGCTCTATGACATGCAAGATGTATTGGGTCTAAAGGCAAAACAATGAAGTTAGTAAGATTTTTAAGTGACAGTCAGGTTTTTAGCGGCCGTGTTGAAGAGAATGCGATTCTCCCGGTTCCAGGGGAGTCTTTTCCGAGGGAGTTCTCTTAGAGAAACGTTCGTTTGTTGCCTCCTGCGCTTCCTACCAAGATCGTGGCCATAGGGTTGAACTATCGCGACCACGCGAAAGAGATGAAATTTCCGATTCCGGATGAGCCGATTCTGTTTATCAAACCGCCGTCCAGCGTGATTGGTCCAGACGATGCGATTGTAATGCCGGCGCAAAGTTCTCGCGTCGATTTTGAGGCGGAATTAGCAATAGTTATCGGCAAGACGGCCAAACATGTGTCTCGAAAAGACGCTCAGGAATACATTCAGGGCTACACCTGTCTCAACGATGTTACTGCCCGCGATCTGCAAACCAAGGATGGGCAATGGACCAGAGCCAAGAGCTTCGACACCTTCTGCCCTATAGGACCCTGGATCGAAACGGATGTTGATGCCTCCGACCTAAAGATCGAACTTTATCTGAACGGAGAGCGTAAACAGGCGTCACGAACCTCCAACCTGATTTTCGATTCCTTTTTTCTCGTTGAGTTCGTTTCCGGCGTCATGACCCTTCTACCGGGTGATTTGATCGCCACGGGGACCACATCCGGAATCGGCCCGATGAAAGCGGGCGATACCGTCGAGGTTCGCATCGAGGGGATAGGTTCGCTCAAGAATGTTTTGGCCAGTGGTGGGTCATGAGCCCCTCGGCGTACATTGGATTTGGTTCCAACCTAGGTGACCGTGAGTCCAAATTCAAGGAGGCATTACGTGCGCTCGGTAGTCTTCCGTATACGGTCGTTAGGGCCTACTCCGAACTTTACGAAACCGAGCCGGTGGGACTGTCGGACAACGGTCTGAAGTTTCTTAACGCGGCAGTCGCCCTGGAAACCGATATTTCTCCGATCGAATTGATGAACATGATGCGTGACATTGAACTGAAGCTCGGAAAGTCGCCTTCGCATCGGAGTGATATGTCACGAGCCATAGATCTGGATCTGCTTTTGTACGGGGACCGACATATTTCCGACGCCGGATTGGAAATCCCACATCCCAGAATGCACCATCGAGCGTTTGTACTAGTGCCGTTGGCAGAGATTGCGCCTCATATCGTGCATCCTGTTCTGGGGTACACCATTGGCAAACTACGGGAAATCCTCCCGTTGGAAGAACGAGCCGGATGTATCCTTTTTGGACCTCTTGACCGACCGCGAGAAGTGACATGTTCTTCGTAAGAGTCATTCTGGTAGCGCTCCTAACCTGTTTGGCGATCAAGGTATTGTCTTTGGCGAGCCGCTACCTTCGCTCTCAGTCTGTAAATTCTCGCGTCACGGCAGAGGAGAATTCGAGCGGCCTCAACGAGATGGTCCGCGATCCTGTATGCGGGCTATATATCCCTAGCGATGGTGCAGTGGCATTGATCAACCACGGCAATACCGTTCATTTCTGTTCTGAAAAGTGCCGGCAAAAGTTTCTCAATAATCAGGGATGACTGTCAGATGGCTACCCCTCTGGACGGTGCAAAAATCCTTATAGCTGACGACGCCGAGATCCTGAACAACATGCTCAAGGACACTTTCGAGGAGAACGGGTTCGAGGTAGTGCAGGCTTTTGATGGAATTGAATGCAAGTCCGTCTTTCTCCAACATCACCCCGATGTGGCGTTCATTGACGTGCAGATGCCGAGAATAGGCGGCATCGAGGTCCTCCGGTTCATCAAAGAAAAGGCGCCACGAACGATTGTGGTGATGATGACCGGCGTGGGCAGTGAAGAGATCGCGGTGAAAGCCATGAAACTGGGGGCCGACGACTATTTGAACAAACCGTTTCCTGTGGCGGACGTAGTGGCACTAGCTACTCAGCTTCTTGAAAGCCGCCATGCCGGCGAAGAGAACGTCAAACTGAGAAACAAGATACGTCGAAGCGAGAGATACCTTGCGCATTTGACCACCATCATCAACGAAGCGCTCATTACCACCGACTCCGCGGGTCGGATACAGTTCGTCAACCGCGCAGCCTCCACTCTATGGGGCTATTCGGCCGAAGAACTCCAAGACAAGGACATACATTTTCTGATCCGGGGCGAAGGCAATACGCTTCTGTACAGAGATCTCGTGAGAGATACCATCCACAAAGGAAAACTAGAGGGAGAGTTTCATTTTAGAAGAAAAGACAAGGGAACTTTTCCCGGTTATCTGTCTACATCCGTGATTAGGGAGAGTGGACGCGTCACCGGCATAGTAATCGTCGTTGCGGACATGACGCGGCTTTACGAGGTGGAAAGACGTCTCAAGCAAACAGAAAAACTGGCCTCATTGGGTAAAGTAGTGGAAGGAATCGCCCATGAGGTGAGGAATTGCCTGACTTCTCTGGGAGGATTCGCCCTTCGCCTGAAGAAGATCACCGCCGACGATCTTGCTTGCACCCAATACACCAACGTCATACTGGCTGACGTGTCGCGCCTCGAGAAGATGGTCATAGATATTGAAGATTACGTTCGTTTTTCGAAGTTCTACTCGTATCACTTTGACAAAGTCGATCTTGTCCCAATACTGGAACGGGCGCGCGACAAGGCTGTTCAAAAGCTTTCCTTGAATTCTACCCAGGCCGTGTCGTTCATATTGAAGACCGATGACAATCTTCCGCCGATTTACGCAGATTCAACGGCTCTGGAAGCGGTTTTCCTTAATCTTATTCTCAATGCCTATGAAGCCATGCCTCGCGGGGGCAGGCTGAAGGTGACTCTGAAGAAGCTGCCCTCAGGCTGTGTCAGTATCCATCGCTGACACAGGCGTCGGCATTCGCAGCGAGGACGTCGCTGAGGTATTCAACCCCTTTGTCAGCTCCAAGACTACTGGGGCGGGAATGGGTTTGTCCAAGGTCTATCTTCTTGTTGAAGAACATCGAGGAATCGTGAACCTGACTTCCGTTCCAAACAAGGGGACCACTTTCGAAGTCCTTTTGCCGGTGGAGAGATTTCCGGCAGGGTTATTGCCCTGGGAAGCTGCGTCGCGCGGAGGTCCGTCCAGATAGGGCACCTCGGCGGACGGCCGCTCTAAAGAGGCGTTCCCAGGAAAGCTCATTCTGAAGGGATCCGCCCATAAGGCACGAAAACTATGACGGAGAAAGACATGCGACTCCGGATCTTGATTCTCTTGGCCGTTTCTCTCACCTTTGTATTCGGCAGGTTGCCTGGCGAGGCCGAGGCGGATATATTTGTTCGAACCCATCAGGATGGCCATAAAGAGTTTACCAATAGGCCGTCAGGTCCGGGCTGGTTATTCCATATGAGCGAGTCGGGTTACGAGCCGATGATCCAGTTTTCTAAGGGCGGAAAACCGAAGAGTGTCGACGAAATTATCACGGAGATCGCCAAGGACTTCGCGATCGACGCGAGTCTTGTAAAGGCCATAGTTACCGCGGAATCAAATTGTAACCCCTTGGCCAAGTCGGCCAAGGGGGCCCGGGTTTGATGCAACTAATGCCGGCAACGGCCAAGGGCCTCAAAGTCTGTAAGCCATTCGATCCACGGGAAAACATCATCGGCGGGGTCAAATACATAAAGGGCCTTATGGCGTCATACGGAGACCTTCGGGTGGCGCTTGCGGCTTATAACGCGGGACCCGGAGCCGTGCAGAAATATGCGGGAATCCCTCCCTACCGTGAGACTATCAACTACGTGGAAAAGGTAATCCGTTACTACAACAAGTTCAGGCGTGATCCGGCCCTTAAAGTGGCGGGCGGCTGATATAAACGGGCGCGAATGAAAAGGCACCTTCCGAATTTTCTCACGCTGGGCCGACTGATCCTCGTGCCGCCTATTGTAGTTCTCCTCTTTTTTGAGGGGAGATATCCATCAGCAGTGGCGGGGATTATCTTTTTGGTGGCCTCTCTAACGGATTTTTTTGACGGTTTTATCGCCCGGCGATTCTCCCTGGAATCTTCTTTCGGCCGGTTCCTGGATCCCATAGCCGACAAGATCCTGGTGACGTCCGCTCTCATCATGCTTATTGCCCTGGGTCGGGTCCAAGCCTGGATCGTCATGCTAATCATCACTCGGGAAGTGGCTGTCAGCGCTCTGAGGGCTATTACAAAGAGTTGGGACACGACTCTGAAGCCCAGCCGAGTGGGCAAGCTGAAGGCCATTTTTCAATTCGCCGCGTGCGTTCCATTGATTGTTCATTACGAATACACTTTCATTATTCCCATCAATTTTCACCTGGTCGGTACAGTGCTCCTCTACATTGCCCTGATTCTTACCCTCTGGTCCGGGATAGACTACTTCATCCGATTTTACAGAGAATACGACGTTCGCGAGAACGGGGGCGGGTTCTAGCGTATGCGCCGACTTCCCCTCAGCAAGGTATCTCAGGATAAAGCACGTTAGGGGGAGCCATGCCCACGGAGGCCCACACCGCGTGGCGGCCATGTGCCATCTTATGGATGCAAGGACATCACGGAGACAGCAGACGAGCAGTTAAACTGCCCCAGGCAAAGTCAGGGGTAATTTAACTTTTCCATTAGTGCATGCGCCATTGACGACCATGTGGTAAGATACTAATTATTCAGCAAGGGAGATGCCCAGATGTCAGAAGCATCTGCTAAAGAGCCGAGCGAAGAGTATTCCGCTTCTATCAACCGGGCCGCTTACGGCAAGGAAAGGGTGAGGATCGCGCGTGAGGGGCAAGACGTCGCCGCGGTGATTCCGATTGAAGACCTGGAATTGCTGGAGGAATTAGAGGACAGTCTAGACATCTTAGAAGCGTTCGATGCGCTTGAAGAGGTGAGACAGAAGGGCGGCGTTATTCCTTGGGAACAATTCGAGGCTGAATTAGATCAGTCGTAGGGTCGTTTTGGTTTACCGCATTCTTATCACCCCAAAGGCACGGCGTCAGATCAGGGCACTCCCTCAATTCATTCAGGACCGAGTCCGTTCGACTGTAAGATCACTTCGAGAAAACCCCTATCCGCCAGGAATGCAGAAGCTGAAAGGGATTGAAGACTACTATCGCATCAGGGTAGGCGACTACCGGATCGTGTACGCAGTCGAGAGAGAGCGTCTTCTGGTTATCGTTGTGACGGTAGGGCATCGAAAGGATGTGTACGAAAAATTGTCAAAGAAATACGATCGGGAATATTTATTGTCCGTCCTGAAAGACGAGCACTAATTTGTATCTTTGGGCACACTTGAAACGCCATGCGGCTCAAGCGCTCGCGCACACGTCTCGCCAGCCTCACCCTGAAAACCGAAATTTGGGGGTAATGTCACCATTCAGCATAGTGTTTTTCGACAAGCCCGTGCGAGTGCCAAACATACCGGGGGGAGGGGTAAAATGAGTTACCCCCCCCCTGAATATCTACAGGAGGCTCCAAGCCCCCTTTCATGGCTCTTAAATTTTATTGCTTCCAAGGGGCGAATGTTCCACCGTGCCACTAGAAATTCGGATTCCCGACGTGGATCAGGGTTGCAAGATGAGAAAAGTAAGAGAGATAATCGAGTATTTCAGGGGAATCAGATGGATCACTTGGGTGCATGCAACGGTCGTCTGCGGATTGATTTGGTTTTGGTCAGAGTATTGTTATGCGCTAGTGGGTTTGCAACTTAGGGCACTCACCGACACCGACTCGCGGCCGGCACACCGGGGCCAGGCGTATGAACAACCTGGTTCCGGTCTTCGATTGGAGGAAGCCGATGCTTGATCCTGAGTCTAAACAATGGCTTGACTATGTCAGCAAACTGAACGACAGGGCCTTGCAGCGCCAAAGAGCCTCGGGGATTACCACATGGGCTATTGCTGGCGTGGTAGCGTGGTTGTTCTTCAACGAAGTCCTCACTAATGTCAGCGCCCTTGCAAATGACGTCGTCGCCCAATCGATTCATGTCTTGGCATTGACGGTAATTCTAGATCTGCTTTTCTGGGGGTCCCATCAACTACTTCTCTATTGGGGAATTTGGGGTGATCTATTCAATGAGGTTCGCTTTCAGTCGAAGTTCAGCGAAACGTACCAGCGGGTCTTCGCAGCGACAGCCATTTCCGTGCGTTTGATTCTGGCATGTCTCAACCTGTATTCAACAGGTCTTGCGCCACGTTACGGCCTTTTTGCTTGGCCTTTTTGGCTGGCCGCAACTATTCTGGTGATCGAAGGTGGATTCGGCTTATTTAGCGGCTTATTTAAAAAACAACAGTACAACTTAAGAGTGCCACAATTGCCCGCGGACGTGCATGGTCCTTTAGGCATCCGCGTCCTGAAATCCACCAACTGGTTGGTATTGCTCGTTCTGGCAGTTCCCGCAGTTGAGGCTATCCTTCGAATTGCGAATCCCCAGCATATCGCTGGTACCGAGATGGTCCTTCTCTGTTGCAGGTTGCGTTTGCCTCTTTCTGATCTTGTGTTTCCGAATCCTAGAGTCTGGGCTGGACAAATTTTTTCTGAACCTCGAACAGAGAATTATCGAAGACCTACGGTCGGACCAAATTCGTTTGATTTTCGTGAAAGAATTTCGTGGCGAGACTTTCAAGGACTGGTTCGTGGGGGACTTGAAGCACATCTAAAGCAAATTTACGATGACTTTGAGTCCGCTGCCGCTGAAGTAGAAAAAAAGATTGCGGAGGCAGCGGGCATTGATCGGAACATGCGATATGAAATCCGGGGCAGGATGAGAGAAGCCTGCGCTACAATGACAACCGCATGGAAGAGCTTTGTCGGTTACCACGACCAATTGAGGGATCAGGTCAAACGCTTCACGAAAGAAAGGGTTCTCTTCGCACAGAATAAGGACCTTGTTAATCAACTTATTAGAGAGTGGAACCGCAACGCGGCAGATGTGAGGAGGCGCAAAAAGAACCTATGCGAAATGTGTCCTGCGAAAGATTGCACCCCTACAGACGACGAAGCTTTTGCCTGCGCCGGATCAAAACGAGAGATCAAACCGGAAGAAATAGTTGTCGATGCTCAACCGACTCTTCCGAAGGAATCGGCCGTAAAAAGCTCATCTTTCAAATTTGATCCTCACGGGTTTTAGGTTGTGAATTCGGTGCCGCTTTTATCTCGGGTATTGGATAATCGTCACCTCAAGATTTTTCCCGTACAAACGAAGCACGGTTGCCCCCTCTGGTCTCATCTCTCCATAATCGGTTGTAAAAGCCAGGGGGTGTTACATTACCTGCTCCTATTCCTAATAAACTCATCGCTCTGCCATTCGTGGCTTCTGGAGCCGTATTCGTAAGTTCAATGACGGTTGGAATCCTACTTAAATCTCAGGGATTTGCGAATATCGGGGTGGGAACGAAGGGACCAGCGATGTAACAGTCACGAACTTCTCAATTTTGGCGATCATGGATTTCGGCCTAATGCTTGCCGGATTGCCTGTGATAGCTTACCCTTATATGGTCATCCATAGAGGTCGGTTCGTCTGAGAAAGAGAACTCAGGGTTATTAGCGCTTCTGTCACTCTCTGCCCTCTCATCGTAGCCAATCTGTTCATGACCCCCCAAAGTTTTTTTGGGTGCCGTTTGTTTTCACATTCCGCCCTTTAATCATTGAGGGTATACCTTTCCTTGGCCCCGATCTGTTTCCGGTCGCCGTGCGATTTCGGAATTGTAGCTCATTGAATTCGCGTGGGAAAATTTGCGGCGATTCTCAGTTTCTTCGATTCTGTACCGTTTCCACAGCTTCTCTGCCGCCTCAGAGAAAATAGGTCTGGATACTTGGTCTTAAACTTCCGGGCATTAATTGTTCAGACACCAAAAAGAAGTAACGGGGAGTTTGAATATCCATAGGCAGTAAAGGGCGTAAAGACCAATAATGGGGGGGATTAGAAAATCGAATACAAGCCTCTTCCCCATGAAACTTTTGAAAGTGATTGATAGTGTGTATATCAGCGAAGGCAGGTATTAATCGCTCGTTCAAATATTTGGTTGAAACTTCCCGTAGTCTCTTTCTCCACTTCTTTACGAAGTTTTTCCTCCAATCCTTTGACCAATTCCGGCGTCCATTCTGGGACCGACTGCTTCTCTATCTCAATTTTTTCCTCAGCGATTGTTGCAACTTTTTTCTTCACCAGTTTCTCGAGAGTGGCTTCAATTGTTTCTCGCTCTTCAAAGTTTTGCCTACGGACGAGTTTTTTTGAGACTCGCCATCGCATGAAATCTGGCACTGCGTAGGCCACGAAGCCTATCAGTGCGTATGAGACCAGGATTATCATAACCCACATAATTGCATCCTGATCTACCCTTGGCAATTCGATTCCAAGCGCTGGTATCTTTGTCGGTATCCGGCCAGTCCAGGTCAACACGATGCTGATAAAACTCAATCCAAGCAAAAAACGGCGCTCTTTTCTAGTCACCTCACTTAGGGGATCGCGGAGGAGTAGTTCTCTGAGGTCTCATTGGCCATTTTGAATATCCCCCCTTCATGTGCTAGCCTCCCAAAAGAGGCCGATTACGCTACATTGCCGGTCAGCCTGGGTAACGCGTGTACTCTTATATTCCTCGCACCGCTCCCCTGGGTCTGTCAAGCTGAGTATTGCGTATTTTCTTGCTCCCGTAACAAGAGCAGGGTCTACCCCCTTACTCCATAAGCCGTTGTTATTCAGTTGAAAAACCCTCGGCCCCGATTCGCAGGCATACCCTGTTAGTGCAATCTCCGTGCATTCCGGCATATTAAATGGTGAAGCAACGGGGTGTTTTCGTTTTGACCTGCGCGGCCTTCATCCCAGAACTGCCAACCCCAGAATAATTTACTGACGATTTACTGACGTCATTTGCGGGGGGCAGTCTTAATGATTACGGCAGGTTACTGGCTCGGGTGGGAAGCTTCGAACCTCGCGTAGCCGATAATCTGTCGCTGGACCGTTGATCGTATGATTTTCCGGCGTCTGCTTCCATCCCAGGTTAGGATCTTCTTATACCTCTATCCTGAATCTGAGAAAAGTCTTCATACCGCTTGGACAATGGGTCGCAGGTCGACGGGGTAAGGCAGGGCTGAGAGGGCTTATCTGGACCACGCTCTCTGTAGGTCCATTCCTTGCAGGCTTTGCCTATTGATAATTCCCCCAGTTCCGGCGCGGGGAGAGTCCCGGTCAGTTCCGAGGTAAGATGCATAGTTTAGGAATTCGAGGGGAAGCTATAGCACTCTGTTATTTTTTTATTATTCCATTTCGGAACTTCCAAATAATTAAGAGGGAACTTCTTTGTCGCTATTTCAGAAATCCATTCCGC
The DNA here is from genome assembly GCA_963828085.1 of uncultured delta proteobacterium. Lineage (GTDB taxonomy): Bacteria > Desulfobacterota > Desulfomonilia > Desulfomonilales > Desulfomonilaceae > CAWBBA01. The sequence goes on along the minus strand of CAWHDO010000046.1, from coordinate 49,628 downwards.
TTTAAACCCAGCGAACAGATGCCGGAAAAACAAGGCTCCCGCTCCGCCAATTGAATTGCGTTATGATATCAGCATTAGCCTCCAAATAACCCTCGCTCAGATCCGTTCCCCGGCTTCCCCATAGGGCCACTTTACTTGAGACAGGGAAACTGAACTCTGAATTTCCTTTTTCCAGATCTATATTGGGAAGGAAAATCGGATTATCACAGGTCAGGAATACGGGCTCCGATCCGGAAACGAAGAAAATCCACGTCATGGCATTGAGAGCATCCACGAGACCGGGTGTCTTTTCTGGCGAAAAACCAGCTTCCCATGCTGACCTCGGAAGATCCGCTCTATGCTTTGCTCGAGCTTCTTCAAGTTCTAAAATCCGCTCATTGCACTGGTGCTCTTTAGAAGGATCATTGTCTTTCAGACGAATGAGCGCCTCATGTATATTTTGGCCGATGTCTTCTAACATTTGCGGACCTTGTTCTGAAATCTATTTTTGCTCCAAGGGCCGCGTTTCACTTAGGCAGCGATATATTCGGACAGAGCCCTCTTGTCGGCCTCGGTGATAGGCTCGCCCTTCCTGATTTTAGCGATGACGGGATGCCCTTTCTTTTCGACAGCGTCTCTTAAATACGTTTCAGTATCGTCCAGATAATAGTCTTCTTGACCACAGACCTTTTCCGGCTTGTTTTGGAAAGGGAGATGAATGGTCCTTGCGGTAAACCCACAGCATCCCGGTGGTTGGGTCGGTAAAACCTTTCAAATAATATACTGGAACATAATGGTTGTGCATTGCTTCGTGAATTCACCAAAGGACTGACATGGACATTTTGGATGATTGCTAGAACCAGTCCCCGAAAAACCTACTGACGGTTTACTCACGCGGTTTTCGGGGGGTCGGTGTTAATGATTACGCTATGTTATTGGCGGAGGGAGAGGGATTCGAACCCCCGGACCTTTCGGTCAACGGTTTTCAAGACCGCCGCCTTAAACCACTCGGCCATCCCTCCGCTAATGAATCTAGCCTAGCCCAAGTTGTCCTGTCAAGGCGGAGTTTTATGACCGGGTAATTCCTCAGTTACGCGGGGCAATCACCGATGCTGTGTCACTGCGAGGAGTGATCGGTGGGACAGGCTTCCAGCCTGTCTATTAATGATGACCGGCAAGATGCCGGTCCCACTAGCAATCTCAGCTTTGGCGTCCCATGAGATTGCTTCGTTACGCTCGCAATGACAGGCTTTAGCCACGGGTAATTGAAAGCTTACAGGACCGAGTCGTCGCGAAACAAATAGCCCCAGGCCGAATCACCTGCCCGCTTTCTCGCCGGGGTCTTCACTCAGCACCGTAATAGACCGAGTTTCCGTATCAAGTTTGATCGGGAGACCGTGCGGGATGGTCAAGTTCGGAAGGGCGTGGCCGTGTGGAAATCTTGAGACGATCGGAATCGCGCGGGTCGCCGATGAGATCGAGCAAAATGCGCTCGGCCTCCTCCATTAGATCTTCGTCATCTTGGCCGCTAAAATATCCCAATATTAGAGCTTTAACTCGATTAAAGACTCCCGCCAGCCTCAACTGAGTCAACATCCTGTCGATCCGATAAGGAGGCTCGTGAACATCTTCCAGGAAGAGTATTGTGTTCCTGAATTCCGGACAGTGAGGTGTGCCGAGCAGCGATGTCACAAGCGACAGGCAGCCGCCCACAAGCCTACCCGCGACTGCGCCGGGTCTGACAATTCGGACAGAGCTGTCAAAAGAAGGGAAGGGCTCCCGCGTTGCCAGCGGTTCGGTCAATGCCGGCATCAGCGATTCTTCGGACATGCGATCCAGTCCTTCGCCTATCTGGCCGGCAATCATCGGACCTGCCAATGTGACGACTCGCAATGAGCGTACAGCGAGAGCTGCAGTGCAGTGACGTCACTCATGCCCAGGAGGATCTTCGGGTCTCTCATAATGGCTTCATGGTCTATTGAATCGAGTAGGCGCATGACTCCATAGCCGCCCCTGGCAAAGAAAATGGCCCGGATCTCAGGATCCCTCAACATTGAGTTCAGGTCTTGGCATCTCTGGCTGTCGTCTCCTGCCAGGTAAGCATTGCATTCGCGCAGATGACGACCTTCCCGCACACGGAACCCTTTTTCCTGGAAGAACTTTCTACCTTGGCTCAAAAGTTCCGGGACAGGGGGGCCGGATGCTGCGACGACTCCCACAGTGTCGCCGGGTTTAATGGGCGGTGGAATCAATACTTGTTTTGGATGAGCTGACTCGTTCCGTGGTTTCATGTCACGGTAATGCTTCAGTTATGCGTCGGAAGTCAAGGGTAAGTGATCACTCACCGTAACCATTCAGTTACGCGGGGCATGTCACCAGTGCCCCGGAGGTTCCACCCAACGTAGTCCCGCGGGACGTGGGGTGGAACCCACGGGAAGTACGGCACCAGCCCAAGACCACCCTGAAAGCGTTTCCTCTGATCGTGTCGATAAGAGTTACGTTCGGTCGACCGTTTCGGGGAGTGTAATTGAGACGTTCTGGGCATATCCCCGTTCCACGGGTTGCACCCGTGGCTACTGTTGGTACACCCCTTTAGGGCTCAGAACCCTCTTCTTCCCCCGCGCTGGTGAATGTTCACTTTCCCCAACGTTAGTGGTTGCCTCCCTGTGCTCCCTGATGCTAGAATTGAACCGGGAGGGCAAATGCCAACCATCCTTCACGTAGAAGATGAGAGTTCGGTCCGTTTTCTCTACAAGGAAGTGTTCGAGGAACTCGGATACGAAGTCCTTCAGGCCCCTTCCGGGGAAGAGGCGCTCCGAATGCTCCGCGGGAAGCGGCCGGACATAATCATTTTGGACCTCAAGATGCCGGGCATGGGCGGCCGCGGATTTCTGGAAAAATTCCACAAGCTGAAGCTGCAGATTCCCGTGGTGATCAGCACTGCCTACCCCTACTTCAATGGCCCCCCGAGCGATCTAGGAGTAGACGCGTACGTGGTCAAATCCGGTGACATGGGAAACCTTGTCGATAAAGTGCAGGGGCTTGTCGCGAAGTCAGGACGGGCCTCATCCGCCTCGCCTGCCTCTCCGTCGCTTTACGATCGGCCAAAAAAATAACTGACTCATTCCTGTGTTCGCCTGATCCGCTAGCGGCGCTGCCTTTACAAGCATTGCCGGGGAACATCCGACAGTGCGGCCACGAAACGGCTACTTGGGGAGATCGTCTATCTGTTTCAGCGCCTCGTAAACCAGGATGCCCGCGGCCGTGGCCAAATTGAGGCTGCGAACTTTGTCCAAGCGGATAGGTATCTTTGCTACTCTTGTCGGGAAACGATGAAAAAGCTCGGCCGGAAGCCCCGAAGTTTCCGGACCGAATAGTATATGATCTCCCGGGCTATATGATACAAGGTGGTACAACGATCCACGCTTGCTGCTGGTGAGAACGAGCCGCTTTGCTGGAACCGACAAGATATATTGTTCCAGATCGTCCCACACTACTAGGTCAACGTCTTTCCAGTAATCCAGTCCTGCGCGTTTCAGGGATCGGTCGTCGAGGCGATAACCCAAAGGCTTGATCAGGTGTAGTCTTGCTCCCACAGCGCAGCAAAGCCGGCCCACATTGCCGGTATTCGGCGGGATCTCCGGATGTACCAGGACGACGTTTAACATCTTATCTGAAAGGTAACGCAAGACTGAGCATGCAAACCAAACTGGGCGAATCTCGATTCTTGAACCAGGCAAGCAACCGATCTCCTTGTCATTGCGAGTCCGGCTCGAGGCGGGACGAAGCAATCTAATTCAGATGATAAAACCAAAACTGTAGATTGCTTCGTCACTTCGATCCTCGCAATGACACGGAAACGCAAAGCCGGCAATTTGCGTTGCCACGAACTTGAGTTCGGCATTCGCCAGGTTAGCCCCTTGCCAACACTTCGATTACCAGACCTGCCACATCCGTGATTTTGGGACTAGGCAGAGCTTCCGACAGAGAAGCGGAGTTGACGATAAGAAAAGCATCGTCATGGGTGTGCATCCCGGTGAAAATGTCTTTCATCGTGGGCACGGCCACGTTCAGGGTCGCTTTCAAATCGTAGCCGGGACGAGGGATTACCACCAGGTCAGGCGCCAGCGTCGTGCAGTCTCCATGATAAACCTCTTCCTTTGTCCTAACTTCTGCAAACAGATACTCGTCAAGATTCCCGGCAGTTGGTCCACAATCGTGGATTCCCACATCGGCCAGACGCATATTCTCCAAATCGTTCTTGAGCCGAGCCCGAAGTTCCTCGGTTTCGCCCGGCCCTAGACGCCCTTCCTTTAATCGGTCTCTACTATTGAGATATATGCGATTGGGATCCATAGCAAATGCTAAAGACGAGGGATCGATATCTTCCGGCGATTGCGGCGCGGGCCTTTTGAATGAAAGGTAACCGAGTCCCTTGAGTATATTGTTCAGGTATACTTGAGTCTTGAGCCGAGTGAACCCGTGATCGGAAAGCACGATAACTCTTGATATACCACCCAGAGTATCCAGCAAACGGCTAACACAGGTGTCCACCCTCTGATAGTAGTCCAGAAAATCCTTGTGATGGGGGTGCGCTTCATCGTAGTACGTGTCGAAAAAAAAGTGATGTAGCCTGTCCGTCCCGGTTATGATGCCTATGAACAGGTCCCACGGCTGACTTTCCAGCAAAGAGACCATAATCTCTTCGTGAATCTTCAAAGTCTCGAAAAGATCCTTGATTAGAAAGGAGCGATCCCCACGACCTCTTAACGCGTCGACGTCCGAACGGTAATTCTTGGATTTGAGCCACGCGATCAGGGATGGGGGATAAACGGACCGTTCCAGTACGGGGGCCACAAAGCCCGATATAAGCACCCCTTGCAACGGACGAGCCGGATAGGTGAACGGCAAGTTTACTATTATCGAAGTCTTGCCCGGGATCGTCTGCCAGATGGGAGGGCGCCGAATATCATCAAAGGACGGGAGATGGAGTGCTATTTCATTGGGTTTGAGGTCCGTGAATCCAAATATGCCGTGCTCACCGGGGTTGCTCCCGGTCATAAACGATGCCCAAGCCACGGAAGATACTGCCGGCATGTACGGTTTCCATTTGAAGGAAAGAACCTGCTCCCGCTACTTCAGCCAGGCGGGGCATGACGCCGGCTTCGAAAAGGTCCTGCAGCAGAGAAAATGGCACTCCATCCAGGCCGATGACAGCTACTTTGTTAGCGAAACTCATCTTCTCCTATCTTTGGTGCGGCCTGGAATGTAGATTTGTCTGCTCCAGTCTCCGGAATTCAGAATGGCGTCAAATATCACCCTCCCCTAACCCCTCCCGTCAAGGGAGTCCCGCGAAACGCGGGATCTCCCCTGGCGGGAGAGGGAAGGGAGAGGGGGGACATCAATACAGCCAGTATGGCGTTATTCGCAGTGCAGTTCATATGCGGTGAATGCCCTACCTGTTCTCCGAAAGCGCAGTTAGGCCAAGCTACTGTTGGTCTCGCCTTGCCTTCATGTCCTGCAAAATCGAGTAAGGGAGAGGTCCTCGACCCGGGAATACCCCCAACTCAACTTCGGGTTTGCCCGCTCCATGAAAATCCGTCCCTCCGGTTATGGCGAGATCGAACTCCAACGCCAAGTCCAGAAAGGTTTTCGTTTGCTCAGCGGTGTGTTTGGGGTAATAGACCTCGATGCCTTCCAGTCCTTGCCTCACAAAGCTTTGAATGATCTCTCGAAGGCGTCCGCTGTCTTGCTCATCGACGGAATAAGGATGAGCGAGCACGGCCAGCCCTCCAGCCTTCTTTATCACATGTATAGCCTCTCCCGGCTTGATCTTGGTTTTCTTCACGTATGCCGGTGCGCCCTTTCCCAGATACAAATCAAACGCTTCCTGGACCCCGCGGACTAGCCCATTACGGACCATGACATTGGCCACGTGTGGCCTGCCCGGGACTCCTCCGCCTGACTCTCGGGCCACTTCCTCAACTGAAATGTGCACGCCGCAGTGACTCAATTTCGACAGGATCTTGGGGATGCGATCTTGGCGTCCCTTGCCCAAATAAGCCAAAGTTGCCAGCAGATTCGCGTCCTCGGGACGGATAAAGAAACCCAGGATGTGAACTATCCCCGGGTTCCATTCGACACTCATCTCCACACCGGCAACAACTTCCACCTCTGCATTTAGACCTTCTGCCTGAGCTTGAGCTATGCCCGCCACTGTGTCGTGGTCTGTAATTGCTATCGCCCGAAGGCCCATCTCCGCCGAGAGCCGCACTACCTCGGCAGGTGACAGACTCCCGTCTGACATGTTTGTGTGGACGTGCAGATCGATCATTGGGTTTAGAAAAGAGCCTCCGTGAGTCATTGTTCACGCTGCGCTGAAGCGCCAAAAAATTGGGGAAATGTGCAAAACCGTTTCATCCGTCGGACTAAAATAGGGGTGGCGGAGTTATCCGTCAAGTCCCGGGAAAGGCCATGGCCTATCGGCCACGACGCAACGGAAGTGCTGCGATAGTTTCTGGTGCCACGGATGTGTTCCGCCTTGCGGCACTCATCCGTGCTTGCCGTTATTGCCCGACGGTCGATGGATCTCTGTAGCCAGGAAATCTGATGTGGCGGACGTGCCGCCGGCCCGTCCCGGCACGGATGAGGCCCACGTGCCGCGGGGCACATCCGTGGCACCAAACTTCCATCGACTCCTGCATAATCGGCACGCACATTCAGCTAAAAGGTGGGCTTGGCTAGCCGGCTGTTCTGCCCCGACTGAACGCCTTCCGCGTTCCATGAGGCAGTGTCCCAAACACGGACGCCAGGTCCATGAAAAGAAACTTGTGAAGAGCCTTACGGCATGGTATGCTTTAAGATTCATTAGGTTTTTTGAGCCGCGTCTGTTAGCAAAGCCGATGCGGCGGGAAACGACTAAGACGGCGCCAGGTAACCGGCATGGGAAAGAGACTTTTTGGCACTGACGGCGTGAGAGGTGTGGCCAACCTCGAACCAATGACGGCCGAGACTGCTCTGAGGCTGGGGCGAGCTCTGGCTCACACTACGCTCATCCAGCCGGGGAAAAGGCACAAAATACTCGTAGGAAAAGACACCAGGGTTTCGTGCTACATGCTAGAGACTGCGCTTGCATCCGGCATTTGCTCGATGGGGGTGGATGTCCTACTCGTCGGCCCAATGCCGACTCCCGGCATCGCATTTCTTACCACCAACATGAGATGCGCCGCGGGCGCTGTAATTTCTGCTTCGCATAATCCCTTTCAGGACAACGGAATCAAGTTCTTTTCCGGAGACGGATTCAAGCTTTCCGACGAAAACGAAGAAGAGATCGAGCGATTGATCTTTTCCAATAATATCGACCAGGTTCGCCCTACGGCTGAGAAAATAGGGAAGGCCACGCGGATTGAGGACGCTCTGGGGCGATACGTGGTTTTTCTAAAAAACACCTTTCCACGAAGTCTGACTCTTGATGGTCTACACATGGTGCTGGACTGTGCTAACGGAGCAGCCTACAGAGCGGCGCCGCTGGTATTTGAGGAGTTGGGCGCAGATGTCACCGCCGTGGGAATTCATCCTGACGGACACAACATCAATGCCGGCTGCGGCTCCCTATTTCCTGAAATGATTTGCCGGGAGGTCCGGCGAACAGGCGCTCAATTGGGAGTCGCGCTCGACGGAGACGCGGACCGGGTGATCTTCGCCGACGAAAAAGGAAATGAAGTAAATGGCGACCAGATCATGGGACTAGTCGCCTGGGATATGATGAAGAGACAGGAGCTCAAGCAAAACACCGTCGTCGCCACCGTAATGAGCAATGTCGGGCTTGACGTGGCTTTGGAAGAGCTGGGAGCCTCGGTCGTTCGTACCTCCCGTGGGAGACCGTTACGTAGTTGAACGAATGAGAACCGGCGGCTTCAATTTCGGAGGTGAACAGTCGGGACATCTTATATTTCTTGATCACAACACCTCAGGCGACGGAATCTTATCGGCTCTTCAGGTCATCAGGGTCATGATGGAAACGGGCAAGCCCTTATCGGAGCTGGCGGCAAGGGTCAAGCTCTATCCTCAGATCTTGAAGAATGTCGAAGTTAGCGCTAAGAGAGACTTCGAAGAGATTCCCGAAATCAGCCGGGTTATGGGAGAGGCCCATGAGCGGCTGAGAAAGAATCGAGGGCGACTGTTGGTTCGTTATTCGGGCACTCGACTCCTGTGCCGAGTGATGGCAGAAGGGCGAGATGAACAAGAAGTAAGGCTCGTTGTAGAAATGGTGGCCGATGCAATCTCAAAGAATTTGTGACTTGACAGGCCGGGCCTTCGAGATCGCCCGCCAGGTGCTTGAGATAGAAATCGAAGGCATCCGATCGGTAATGGATCGACTCGATGACAGATTCGATGCGTGTGTAGATTTGCTTTACTCACTGCGAGGACGCATCATCATCACTGGTGTGGGCAAATCAGGCATAGTGGGCCGCAAGATTTCCGCCACACTCACCAGCACAGGGTCACCGGCCATTTTTGTTCATCCCCTGGAAGGTCTTCATGGAGATGTGGGGATCGTCGGGCGCGATGATGCCTTGCTGGCGATATCCAATAGCGGCGAAACCCCTGAGATAACGTCCCTGGCAGCTACCATAAGGAAAAGGGGAGCGCGTATTGTCGCAATGACAGGCCGCACATCTTCGACCTTGGCCCGCATGGCGGACTTGGTGCTGGATTGCAGAGTGCCGCGTGAGGCTTGCCCGCTCAATATGGCCCCTACCGCAAGTACCACTGCCACTCTGTCTCTCGGGGACGCTCTTGCAGTTGCGTTGATGGTGAGGAAGGACTTTCGGAAAGAAGATTTTATGAGGCACCATCCGGCAGGAAGTCTTGGAGAAAGGTTGTGTCTTAAGGTCAAAGACATGATGTTGGATCGGCCTGCGGTTCCGGAAGTGACCGAAGATGCCTCCCTGAGTGAGATTCTAGTTAGCATAAATAGACAAAACATAGGCTTCACCCTGGTGGTATCGGGACATCGTGTGCTGGGAATCATTACCGATGGAGATCTGCGACGCGCTCTCGAGAAGGGGGCAGGGATTTACGAATGCCGAGCACGCGACCTGATGACACAGGATCCGTTGACGATCCGCGACGATAGGACAGCGGCGGAGGCCCTGGAGATCATGGAGGAGAAGCTGATAACAGGACTGGTTGTGCTGGATGCAAAGAATCAACTTACGGGCATCTTGCACCTTCATGACCTTTTGGGACGTGGACAAGTCCGCTTTGCTCCATGACGGAGTGAACAACGACATGGGCCAGGCCAGACGAATTCTTTGATCTGGACCTGCAGGTGTCTCGCATCGGAACGATCCTTTGGAACCGTGAGCGGCAGGGTTGATCAAGGACCATCACCTTTCGTGATGGAAGGTGTTGACGGAGGCAATCATGAAGTTGAAAAAGGAAGACCTGGAGTATTTCCAGGGAATACTTCAGAAACAATTGGATGAACTTGTGAGGGGGGCTGGAAGAACTGTCGATGAGATGACAGAGACTGAAGGCAAGGAGTCTTTTCCCGATCCCACTGATCGCGCGTCAATGGAGTCGGACCGGAACTTCGAGTTGAGAATCCGTGACCGGGAACGAAAACTGATCAATAAGATCAGGAAGGCCCTGGAGAAAGTCGAGGACGGTACCTTTGGATTCTGCGAGGTTTGCGGAGAGCCGATCGATTTCAAGAGGCTTGAGGCACGACCCGTCACGACCCACTGCATTGATTGCAAGACGTCGGAGGAGGAAGAGGAAAAGATCAGAAAGCTATAGTACGAGAAAACTTGAAGCCAAAAGTCGTGGGAGGGAAGGACTAGCGAGCGAGTTCCAACAGGTTGTCAAGGGAGCCACTATCAATGTCTGAATATGATCGAGACGAAGGCGGAATGGGGATACGGGAGCGCTCTGGCGGCCTGAGAAAATGTGTTTCACCGAGGAAGTTGTAACAGCCTAACAAATGACCTGAACCACGAACGGCGTTTCTACGGGAAACAACAAGAGAATTTGTCCCCATAGTTATTGAAAAAGAATATCGTGTGCGCTATAATTAAATTGATAATCACAAAACCACGAATAAGAGGACGCAATAAATGAAAAGGGCCAACGAGCGACTAGAAATGCTCAGGTCGGGTATTGGAATGCCTCGCGAAAGAATTGTTGGTCCGATTGCGGGAAACGACGTTTCCAGAGTCGACACGCAGATGTCATTGTTTACCCCGCGAGTAGCCTCGGCACCTCATATTAAGGAGAACGCCTCGCCTGATGCCACCGTTGTGACCGGTGCGCTTCCGGGTGAACCGTGTGAAACCGCGGCCGCCGCGAAAGTGAAGCATGTGTCTCTTGGGGCTCTGTCGAATTACAAAATTCAGAAGTTGACCAACAAAAAAGTGAGAGCTGCGGGAAGAGTTCCGAAAATACTTGTTCTAAGGTCTCGATCTGCTGAAATCGCAGAAGAACCGGAACCGGCCCAACAGCCTTTGCCAGCACCCTTGCCCACGGTGGAAGCACAGGCGCGACCGGCGCCTATTGAAGAGTCGCCCGCCAAACATGTGGTCACCGTAATTCCAACGCCAAGAAAACCGCGAGTCAGATCCCCCAAGGTGGACGAGAAGAAAGCTGAGCCGATTCCTGCTCCCAAACCGTTGAAGGTCATAAGGCGGCGGCGTGAGGAGACCCCCAAAGTTTTTGAAACAGTCGCCAAGTCCCTTCCAAGAGCTATGCTTGAAGGGATCAACATCGAATTTGGAGATAATAACCACCAACAGGTCGACTAAGATTCCGAGGAATTTGTATCGCGCTCGGCAAGATTGCCTCCGCAGGGGAAAGTACCTTCTATTGTCTCTCGAGCGACTATCTTGTGACCCGAGTCGGGTTGAAGCCCTAACCTATTAAAGGAATTTGCATTGAGCCTGCCCAGCATCCCTGAACCAGCCGGGGTCATCGTGAGCGTTCTTACTGCGGACAGGCATGCTCTGGGTGCGGCACAACCCCTTCTTGTGCGGGAATTGGGGCCCCTTGACGAGGAGATAGGACCGTTGGCATTTAATTATACTTCCTACTACGATCGCGAAATGGGTTCGGGGATTCTGAGGTGGCTCTGGTGTTTCGCGGAGTTGGTGGACCGGGAAGCGCTCGTTGGCATCAAGTGCTTGACTAACACAATAGAACAAGCCTATACCGTTGAAGGGAGGAGACGGCTTAACCTGGACCCCGGCCTGATGACACTCGGGAATTTCGTCCTTGCAACCGGCAAGAATAACGCCCACAGGATCTATATGGGGAAGGGGATTTTCGCCGATCTTACTCTTGTTTTTCGAGCAGGCACATACCGTCCACTTGAATGGACATATCCTGATTACGCCGATCGTGAACTGATAGCAATCCTTAACAGGCTCAGAGAGAATTACAAATGCAAGCTGATGGAACAGGTGCCACGAACAGCCCGGTGAGGAGCATGACCGGCTTCGGACGAGGGAGGGATGCTGCGGGCGAAGTCGAAATTGTGGCCGAAGTCAGGTCCGTGAATCATCGTTTCCTGGATGTTTCGGTCAGAGCGCCCAGAATGTATGCCGCCTTCGAACCCGAGATCCGGAGAATCGTCTCTCAAAGTGTTGATCGGGGTAAATTCGATGTGATCATCAATCGGAGTGGGGGCAAGGCGGGGCTGATGGACGTAATGGTAGACCATGCCCTGGCGGAGGGGTATTATAAGTGCCTGCTGCAACTAAAGGAAAGATTTGGGCTTGCTGGTGACATAAGCCTCTCCGACATGTTGACTCTCAAGGATATAGTTGTTCCTCTGGAAAAGGAGGAGGGGGTGGAACAGGAATGGCCAATCGTCGAAAAGAGCTTACGACAAGCCTTGGCCGCCCTTGACCAGATGAGAAAGGCAGAAGGCTTCGCTCTGTGGAGAGATATCGAGACGAGGCTGATCTCTATACGCGGTATGGCTGGCCAGATTGCTCCTATAGTCGGTCAGGTTGCCGCGGCGGCGAAAGAGAAGCTCGAGAAAAGAGTGCAGGAACTAACTGGAGGAATGGAACTGGATCAAGATCGCATGGTGCAAGAGGTGGCGATCATGGCTGATCGCTCTGACGTCACCGAGGAGCTCACCCGCCTGGAAAGCCACGTGGACCAGTTCATCTCCTTCGGCGCCGAAGGGTCGCCATTAGGGCGAAAGTTGGACTTCTTGTTACAGGAGCTCCATAGGGAGGTTAACACCTTGGGCTCGAAATCCGCTTCTACGGACATCGCGTCCTATGTGGTCAGCATCAAGGCTGAGTTGGAAAAAATCAGGGAACAAACCCAGAAACATTGAGTAATGAGAGAAACCCAAAATGGCACGAGTAACTGTTGAAGATTGTTTGGAAAGAGTTGAAAACAGGTTCGCTTTGGTCATACTCGCCTCCAAAAGGACCAAGGAATTGAAAAGAGGTGCACCTCTATTGGTTCACGACAGGGACAACCGCGAAGTGGTCATGGCCCTGCGAGAGATCGCACGTGGACAGGTCCACGGCCGGCTGCCCGCTCCCGATGAAGATGAGGAAAAAGACTCCCTGGTCGTGGATAAGAAATCCGATTGAAGAGGAAGCAGCCAATTAGGCCGGGTCTAACCGTCATATACGGCGTCCATCCCGTGATCGAAACGTTGAAGGCGGGCCGGAGACAGATCCAAGAAGTATATCTCGCGAGGGAACCCCTATCTCAATGGGATCTGGACGCGGTTCTTGAGGTTGCCGGCGTTCCCTTAACGAGGGTTTCATCCAGCGAGTTGCTTTCTATTTCAGATTCCCCCAATCACCAAGGCATTGCAGCGCGTGTGGGGCCCTTTCCGTATGTTGAGTTGTCCGACGTCCTGTCAGATTCAGCCGACCGGCAAGGACTCATACTCATTTTAGACGAAATTCAGGACCCCGCAAATCTGGGGAGCATTCTGCGAAGTGGCGAATGCCTCGGTGCGGCGGCTGTTATCCTGAGTAAGGATCGTTCAGTGGCCGTCACTCCTGCTGTGGAAAAAACATCGGCAGGTGCAGCCGCCCATGTTCCCTTGGCAAAGGTGGTAAATCTGTCAAGGGCCATGGATGTGCTCAAAGAGTCAGGTTACTGGATCTACGCGACGGATTCCGGAGCAAAGGCTGTCTGTTTTGCAACAGATCTCACCGGCAAGATTGCATTCGTCCTGGGGTCTGAGGGCAAGGGTATCAGGCGTCTAGTACGCGAGAAATGCGATGCCGCGGTTTCAATCCCGATGACCGGCCAAGTCGGCTCTCTCAACGTTTCACAGACGGCAGCCATTCTCCTGGCAGAGGTCCTTCGCCAGCGATTGGCGACGGGACGCGAACCGGTTCGCTAACTCAGGGACGCACCTTCGTTCATAGGAATGATATGGGCCTGACAAACAAACCATGCGCTTGTTGATCGATCCATTGCCCTCGCTGCCTCTGTTTTCACTAGATGCCGAATTGGTGATCCGATTTGCGGAGGATCTGCCTCCCGAAGTATATATTGAGGAGGGACACCCAAGGCCCGACCGCCACCTGTTGCTCGGCATTGCGCAGAGCGTCCTTGTGGCAGTGGAAGAAATGGACCCCGAAAGTGTGGAATTGATGGGCATGTGCGCGATCAAGCTCGTTAGAGCGAATGAGTTCAAGGAATTGGGGGCCGGCTTGGTGATTGTGAGGGTCAGGGATGGAAGGTTCGGGGCTCTGGTAGCGGGCGATTCGCGATTGGCTCTGCGACTGGCGCGGCAGGCTGTGCGCTGGTTCACCGGCACCATCCGACTTGACATTCCCTAGATAACAAAGGCTGTCTCGCAAATCTGGGAACCAGTTTAGGGCTCAGGGAACTTACTTATCTGTAGCTGCAAATTTTCTCGAGTTCGACGAAAATCGGGTCGGAGCTTTCCCGAAAGGGCTTGAAAAGTTCGTGCCAAAGTCGGCGTGAAGGAGGATAAATGGCCAAACATTCTGCGGCGATAGCAATGGTGCTTGTTCTTGCGTGTCTGTCAGCCGCGGGTGCAGGAGTGAATATTGCCGGCAACTGGGAAGGTAGGTTTATGGGTGCCCTCATCCAGGCAAAAATCGACCAAAATGGTAACGATGTCAGCGGCGTTGCTTATGTCTATAGCCCGCTGGGCCAGAAAGACACCTACCATTTCACAGGTAAAGTCGACGGGACCAAGATCGTTGCAAGCCACAATGACGGCCATCTGTTTTCAGGGAACATTACGCCTGCCGGGCACCTGGTAGGGGTATTGAAGACCAGAGGCGGTCACCAACTTGCGATCGAGGCTTCGCGACGTTGAGCGGAATGAACATGAGACGGACAGGTCCGGGCACCGTTTCGGGAGGAAGCGCGTGGACTATCGGGTTTATAGTGGCAATGATCCCGCTCCTGATTCTGACGGCACTCGTTGCTATCCTTTCCCTTCTCGTCCTGTCACCGGTCGCGATATATGTTGGTAGCACCCGTGGCAAGGCCCTCAAGAACAGACAGAATAATGCCGGATCTGCTCCCGGATGAGAGGAGATCAGAGTCTTTTGCCGGCATGTGCTTGTCTTCAGGCATTATCGTAAAGTCGCAGCATGGATGTCGCTGCTTTGTTTAGAAAGGATATTCCGTGATCGCGAGCCGTTTTTACAGCGCTAACGGCGTCAAATGGGAGGCTCGTTTCTTCCACAAAGGGGATACCTTTCCCGAGGGAAATTTGAAGGTGCCCCGACAGGGAGTTTGGGCTCGACCAGACGATTTCGGTTGGGAATTTGCGACTTTTATGGGCGAATCATGGCGCTACGTCCACATGGATACGGACTTGCTCCACTTTCCGGAACAGAAACGCGGCGGACAAAACATAGCCTATTGTGATATTTGAGGGGTCTCCACGCGGAGCAAGCTCGAAGGGCTATCATTTTTCATTTCAGCAAGAGCCTGCTTTGCCGAATTCTGTGGAGGACTCTGGGCAGAGCGCCTGGATATTCCTTCCAGACGCTCGTTGAGTTGAACGATTTCCGGATCGTCCCGAGCCAACAAGGCCCAGGACTGAAAAACCGTGTCATCGCGGTCGCCGTTCCTGAAGGCGATAAGAACCTTGTTTATCTCTCCAAAGTCAGAAAAACTAAGGCTGACATTTTTTATTCTTTCAAAGCGATTGTCGCTGCCTGGTTCAACATCCAGCACATTTGAATTGCCTTCGCGCACATTTTTCACTACTGGAAACTTTCGCAATTCCCCATTCCCAATCCCCTGCATAATGAGAACCAACGGGTCCGCGAACCTGGACAAATCCCTTTCCCCTTCTACGCGGAATATTTCCTCATCAGACCGATCATGTATTAAGGTAATGATTTTCCCGTCGGAAAGGATGTCAGCATTCACATCTCCCGATATTGTGAGCCAAAATCTGTTGGGTTTTTGAAAGACCAAGCTGCCCTGAACGCTGAGGTCCCGATTGAAGACCGCGCTGTGCCGAGTTTTGACGAACTTAGCCCGAAATTGGTTTATTATGTAAGCTTTCTTTTCAATGCCTTCAATCAGGCTGTCGAGCCCGGCGGGAGCAGCGGACCCGCTGGTCGCGCATGATGCCAGCAGAGGCATGAGACAAATCACTGCCGCGTTAGCTTTGCAAATGCGCTTAAGGAACAATCGCATTAACTGACTCCGTATAACATTGGCCGCCGCCGATAGCCTCCACCTGGCTGGGGATGTCTCCTAAAGCAAAGACCGCTGGACAGATAGCTCCGATCGCCGTCGCAAAGGGGGAAGAGGCATTTTCGCCTCGTTTAATACCTCAAGAATCCCGACGGCATCCGAAAGCAATTCCCGCTCCGCGTTTCGACTCGTTGAAAATTACTCTCATAACACACCGTTTCTCAGGGTTCAACATTTCTCGACGCAATTCGCGGCTCGGCACGCCCATCGTTAACTAATTCAGAACCTCATTGCCTTGTGAGACATCTAAAAGACAGATAGGTTCAAATCTGAAGACCTTGAAGTAAGCGGCGCGGTCTGATATTTTTCCAGGCTGTCGATACAACGAACGAGAAAGGAAGAGGTGTCTCATGTGGGAATACACTGAAAAACTTAAAGATCATTTCTTCCATCCAAGAAATGTGGGAGAGCTGGAAGATGCCAACGCAGTAGGGGAAGTGGGTTCTCTTGCATGCGGAGACGCATTGAAACTTTTCCTGAAAATCGATCCGCAGACGGACAAAATACTCGATGCTCGATTCCAGACCTTTGGATGCGGTAGCGCAATTGCCTCCAGCAGCGCGTTGACAGAAATGGTTAAAGGCAAGACCGTAGATGAGGCTATGAAAATCACAAACCAGGACATCGCCGAGTTCCTAGGCGGATTGCCCCAGCAAAAAATGCATTGCTCCGTCATGGGCCGAGATGCGTTCCATGCTGCTGTGGCTTGTTACCGCAAAGAGCCGGCTCCCGCGGAAGAGTTGGAAGGTGAACTTGTGTGCCAGTGCTTTGGCGTTACCGACGAGCAGATCAAGAGAGAGATCAGAGCAAACAATCTTTCCACTGTCGAACAAGTTACCAATTATACGAAAGCTGGCGGCGGATGCGGGCAATGCCAGGACAAAATAGCGGAAATTATTGCCCAGGTCCGGGGCGAGCTCAAACAAGAAGAGAAGACTGACGGCCGAGCCAGACCCCAACTGACCAACATTCAGAAGATCGCCAAGATACAGGAAGTTATGGAAAAAGAGATTCGTCCGATGCTTCAACAGGATGGCGGAGACGTGGAGTTGATAGATCTGGATGGGAACCGGGTTGTGGTGGCACTGAGAGGGCTTTGCACCTCCTGTCCCAGTTCAGCCTTAACCAAGGGCGGCATAGAATCCAAACTCAAAGAGTTGGTGCACCCTGATCTCTATGTGGAGGAGGTAGCGGGATGAAAACGGTCTACCTGGACAACAATGCCACCACCAGGGTGGCTCCCGAAGTGTTCGAAGCTATACGCCCTTTTCTGACGGAACGATACGGGAACCCGTCGAGCATGCACTCTTTTGGCGGAAGCGTTGCTCGAGACGTGGCTGGGGCCAGGGATGTACCTCGCCACATTGTTGGACGCCTCGCCGCAGGAGGTGATTTTCACGTCCGGGGGAACTGAATCCGATTCCACGGCGATCTTGAGCGCGTTGGCGACCATGCCTGAGCGTAAAGAGATTGTCACCACACGTGTCGAACATCCGGCAGTTCTGAATCTCTGCAAGCATCTGGGACGTTTCAAAGGGTACAATGTGCGATGGCTGTCGGTAGATAAAGATGGAATGTTGGATATGGACGAAGTCCGGGCGAAGATCGGCGATCAAACCGCGATAGTGTCCGTGATGTGGGCCAACAATGAGACGGGGGTGATTTTTCCCGTTCGCGAGATCGCAGAGATAGCGCATGAACACGGAGCGTTGATGCATACCGACGCAGTACAGGCCGTGGGCAAGGTACCGATGCGGCTTGCATCGTCAAGTATTAATTTCCTTTCTCTTTCCGGCCACAAGCTGCACGCCGCCAAAGGAATAGGGGGCTTGTACATCAAGAAAGGGACCCGGTTTTCTCCTTTCATCATTGGAGGTCATCAGGAGTCGGACAGGCGCGGAGGGACAGAAAACGTGCCGGGAATAGTAGGTCTGGGTGAGGCCGCCCGGCTTGCCATGCAAAACTTCGATCAAGAAAACTCACGTGTGAAGAGGCTTAGGGATCGTTTGCAGGAAGGGTTACTGACAACCATCTCGGCAGCGCGAGTGAACGGTCACCTGGAGTCTCGTCTCCCGAACACATTGAACATCGGCTTTGAATTTGTCGAGGGAGAAGCCATACTCATGAGGATGGACGAGAAGGGGATCTGTGCTTCGTCCGGATCGGCCTGCACATCAGGATCTCTCGAGCCTTCGCATGTCTTGAGAGCGATGGGGGTGCCGTTCACCGCAGTACACGGATCGATTCGATTTTCCCTATCCAGGTACAATACCGAAGATGAAATAGAGTATGTTATTCAAGAGCTTCCAGGAATAATTGAGTTTTTGAGGACCATGTCTCCATTTGGCAGAGAATTTTTGAGCACCGCTGTCTGTGTGCCGCAGTGAACCAACCAACCCGGATGAAGACTGGGTGACGTGTCGATGTGAACTTTCTTTTCGACGGGAAACCCCTGTGCCTGATTCAACAATTATGAAAGGTGGCCTCTCAAAAAACGGAGAAGATAACCGCCCTCATCTTGTATCGCGTGCTCCCACTCCAGAATCTCTCCTTCGATGGCTTAAGAAAGAGACGACCTCAATAATTGAAGAATGGGTAGACACACTTTCTGCACTGTCCTCCTTTTATGCCGGGCGTCCCAGGGAAGAACTCATCGAAACAGTGACCGAAGCCTTTCTAGCGAATCTGGAGTTCCTCTCCTCCAACCGGCTCACCCGCATGGAGCGCTTCA
Source organism: uncultured delta proteobacterium (assembly GCA_963828085.1). Classification (GTDB taxonomy): domain Bacteria; phylum Desulfobacterota; class Desulfomonilia; order Desulfomonilales; family Desulfomonilaceae; genus CAWBBA01. Next base: position 31,180 of record CAWHDO010000046.1, on the reverse strand, counting down.
TAGACTACATCACGGAAAAGCGTTTAGGGGCAGGATTCCCGCTATCCCATGTCCAAAAGGCCTTTGAGTTGTTCAGGTTTATTGTAACGCGAAGGCTTTTGGCCGAACGACGTCTCAAGTTGTGGGCACAGTCGGTTGAAGCTATAAATGCAAGTCTTTCCTACACGATTCATCGTTTTTCCGATCATTTTCAGTACATGCACGAGCGTTCAATTAGACAGCACGCTCAGAATCTTGAGCAGGAAGTAAGTATCCGTACAGCGGAGCTTGCGGAAAGTGAGCGAAGATATAAGACTTTAGTCGAAGAGATTAACGATGGATATTTTGTCATACAAAACGGTTGTATAGTGTTTGCGAATCAAGCGTTTTGCCGTATGCACGGGACTACTCCGGCTGAAGCCGTGGGTCAGCCATTCCTGCAATTTGTAACACCGGAATCGCGTGAACGTCTTGGCCGCACGTACGTCGACAATCCGGACGGCGAGCTTGCCGGAAGCACTATTGAATACAATCGCCTGGGTTGCGATCCCGAGAGAGGAGCGACGGAAATTAGGGCGAAGAAGGTTGACCTCGGCAATGAGACGGCAACCATCGGCGTCTGCAGGGACATCAGCGAACGCGTGGCCATGGAGCGCAAAGTCCGAGAAAATGAACGCTTAGCTTACGTGGGCCACCTGGCAGCGTCACTTTCTCATGAGATCAGAAATCCACTGTCTTCCATCAACATGAATCTCCAAATCTTGAATGCAAATCTGGATCTGGACGGCTTTGATCGCCGACGCCTGGACATCACTGTTCGAGAAGTGTCCAGAGTGGAAAATATTCTGAGACAATTGCTGGATCTTTCTCGACCTGTGGAAATCGAACTGGCTCTTGCGGACGTTCGTGAGCTTGTGCAGGGATGCGTAGATCTGGTGGAACCAAAGACCGGCGAAAAGCATCTGAAAATAGTCCAGCGCTACGCCCGACGCCTTCTTCCGTGCAAGTTGGATGCGAAGAAGCTTCAGCAAGCTTTACTGAATTTGATACTCAATGCGATTGAAGTCACTGGCGAGGGTGGTCGCATACTGGTGTTCGCCAAGACAATTCGCATTGGCGAAAATAAATATCTGGATCTCGGTGTGACTGACAGCGGCCCTGGGGTTGATCCTGCCGGTATTTCACGCCTGTTTGATCCGTTCTACACGACCAGGGCTCAGGGCAGTGGTTTGGGACTTAGCAATGTGAAGAGGATCGTGGAGGCCCACGAGGGAACTGTTGAGGTACAGGGACGTCAAGGACCGGGAGCGACTTTTGTCATGAGGTTGCCATGGAGAGTATGAACAGAGTGCTTGTCATAGACGATGATGCTTCGATCCGCGAGTCATTGGAAATGTACTTGCAGGACAAAGGCTTAGCCGTCCGGACCGCGGACACGGGTAATGACGGCTTTAGGGCTTGCCTTGACTATAACCCTCAAGTTGTCATTCTGGACATTCGATTACCGGACATTTCAGGTCTTGAGATACTTCGGCAAATAGTGGAGACCTGCCCGGATCTGAAAGTAATAATGATAACAGCATATCATGACATGGAAAGCGCTATAGAAGCAATGCGATACGGTGCCTATGATTATATACAGAAACCGCTGAGTGTTCCTGAGTTGGATCGTTCCATAACCAAGAGCCTGCACATTTCCAAAGCCTCCCTCTCATGTCCGCGAGTGGTGAATGACGACCCATGCCAGATTCTGAGGAAACGTATTGTCGGCAACACGAGGGTTATGCGTTCCATATTCAAATTCATCGGACTGCTGTCCTGCAACCGTGCAGCAGTCCTGATCGAAGGCGAAACAGGCACCGGAAAGGAACTCCTGGCGCGGGTAATACATGAATCTTCGTTATGGCAGGACCAGCCTTTTGTCACGGTCGATTGCACCACCCTGGTAGAAAGCTTGTTTGAGTCCGAACTGTTCGGCCACAAGAAAGGAGCGTTTACAGGAGCCGTCGAATCTAAGATGGGAAGGATAGAACTGGCGAGTTCCGGTACTTTATTTTTCGACGAGGTGGGGGAACTGCCACTGCCTTTGCAGGCCAAGTTTCTGCGTTTCCTGGAGTACGGCGATTTTACCAGAGTAGGGGGCAACCAAACCCGTCAATGCGAAGCACGCATCATTGCTGCAACCAATAGGGACTTGAAAGATCTCGTGCAGCAAGGACGGTTTCGGCAGGATCTTTTTTTCAGGTTGAAAGTGATCACCATCCGTGTGCCGGCACTGCGCGAGAGAATGGCTGATTTGCCCGAATTGGTGAAGTTCTTTCTGGCCAAGATCAATCAAGACTTGAGCACGAAGGTGGCCAAAGTTGAAAAGGAGGCCATGAATATCCTCAGCGCCTATGGATGGCCCGGCAATGTGAGAGAACTTAAGAACGTCCTTATGAAAGCGGTCCTGGAATCCAGGGGAACCGTGCTCCTGGCAGATGCCGTAGAGGCGGCTCTCGCGGGATCGTCCACGGAATTGCCGGACCTCTCGGAACTGCGGACTTTGGAACAGGTGCAAAGAGAACACATTCTGACGGCTTTTGCCAGATGCTGTGGAAATGTTTCAACCACTGCAAAGGCGCTGGGAATTTCGAGACCCACTTTACGAAAAAGGCTAAACCAGGACCCAATCGACACCTGAGTCTGCCGACTTTCTGCCTGCCCTGGAAAGAACCTTTCCACGTACTGCAAAGAAAATTTACAATTGTGTCATTTTCGCAATGCTCCATCCTCATGAGAACCAGTTATGTTTGAGTGAGGTAGTATCAGCTTATGCCGCATTTGCCGAGAGCGTGGCACAAGACTTGCTTCTTCTCTTTCCAGTTCGGACTGTAAGCAAGGGGCTTCTGACGGGCCGGCACCTCTAGAAATGCCATGGGGGTCTGGAGTTCATAACAAGTCTTTGTTGGCTTGGCGCGTTGTAACAAACGTAACGTGGACGGGAACACGTGGGACTACGGAGCCGCCCTACTACCATATCCTCATGATCTCGCTCCGGCAGGTAACACTCCGCTGAGACTGCCCAGAGTGATCGGTCACGAAGCTGGCCGCGCGCAAACATGTAGCGAGCGGCGAATAGGCTTGCGAAATACTCAAATATTCTTTACCCTTCCTTGTACAGGACCCGCAAGACAGGCACTTCAGAAAAGAAGGCTGCAATCCCAGAAAAAGGAGTGAAACGATGAAGCTTAAGAAGACACTTCTATCTGCTGCAATGGCCGCTCTGTGCTGTTTGGCAGTAGCCTTGTCCCCCGCTCTGGCGCAGAAGCCCATAGTCCTCGGCGCTCCCTTGGCTATGTCATTCCTGTACGGTTGGGACGCGGACAAGGCCTTTAAGCTCGCGGTGGAAGAAATAAACGCTGCGGGTGGAGTAAAGGTAGGACAAGAAAAGCGGCCCTTCGAGTTGGAGGTCATCGACACCCGCGATCTGGAACCGGGAGTGCCGGTTAGTGAAGCTCTGCTGGCGGTGGAGAAACTTATTCTTGAAAAGAAAGCCGACTTCATTGTTGGCGGTCCTGTACGTTCGGAGGCTGCCTTGGCGGCGATGCCTCTCCTTGTGAAACACAAGAAGATCTCGATACTTACCACGGGCTCTCTCACTCCCAAGTATAATGAAGTAATAGCCGGCGATCCCGAGAAGTTTAAGTATCTATTCCGGATTTCGGGAGAAGCCAAGTGGATGGTCATGGGCGAGCTGGTCCCTTGTCTCGAAGAAATAGGCAAGAAGTACGATTTGAACAGGCTCATGATCATGATTCAGGACGTGGCCCATGCACGGCGCTGGCGGCGCTATTCTTAAGAAAGTAATGGCCGGGAAGGGCTGGAAGGTGTTGGGTGATCCGGTTGTCTACCCTACAGGGACTACGGATTATTCTATGGCGCTCTAGGAGGCCAAGAAGCAGAATGCTCAAGTGATTATTATTTGGATGGATATGCCGGAGTCGGCCATCCTCCTCAAACAGTGGAATGACATGAAAGTGCCTGCGCTGCCTTTCGGCACGATCCTTGCCGCAGCGGAACAACCGGGATTTTGGAAGGCTACCGAAGGGAAGGGTGAGTACTGCATGGCCAATGTAGTCAACGCAGGCAATGCGCCCTGCCAAGCCACGCCATTGACGATGAAATTCGTCGACGCCTACAAGAAGAAATACGGACTGGAGCCGGAAGGGTATGGAACTTCCTCAAGTTACCAGGCGGTATATACGCTGAAAGATGCTATCGAGCGAGCAGGAACCTTGGATTCGGACAAGGTCGTCGAAGCGCTAAGGAAGCAACTGATATGGAAGGCGTTTACGGGCGCATCCGCTTTGATCCTAAAACCAATCAGGTCATCCCCAGCCTTGACCCCAAAGAAGGAGCAGTAGGCACGATCTTTCAGTGGCAGGCAGAAAAACGGGTTGTGGTTTTTCCCGAGACAATCGCTACGGGTGAAATTCTGCTGCCTCCCTGGATGAAGAAATAACCGACCCTATCATTTCAGCTAGCGCAGGATGGAGCGGGCACAAAACTTGGTGCTCGCTCCCGGTCCAGCCGCTTCACCCAATTCAGTGCAATGTCTCTCTCAGCGGGTAGGCTACCTGGATACGTCCACAGTAACCTCACGATTGCCCCCGTTGCATCTTGCGTTGAGGCTCTTGCATGGACATTATCATTTATGGCGTATAAACAGCGTTTCCTTGGCTCTCATGGCCCTTGGTTTCACGCTGGTTTACGGGGTGAGCCGGCTGCCCAATTTTGCGCACGGCGCCTTGTACGTGTTAACAGGTTATATTGCATGGCTGCTGTTGAATCGCGTGGGTCTGAACTACTTGGCGATCATTGTTATCACTGGTTTGACCGGTCTCATCGGCGCAGCCATGTATCAGTTCATACTTGTTCGAGTTCGGGGTATGGCCATTAGCGAGATCATCGCTTCGTACGCGGTCGGTCTGGCTATTCTGGAAGGCCTTCGCTGGGGAGGGTTGAAAGGCGCCACATTTACCCTCCCGCCGTTTGTGGAAGGAAGTATCGAACTGTTCGGCGTCTCCGTTGATTTCCAGAGGCTGATCTGGTGGTCGGAATTGGGGCGGCCCTCTTCGGTCTGCTCTGGCTATTTGTCAGTAAGACCAGGCTTGGCCTGGGGTTGAAAGGCATGGCCCAGGACGAGCGAGCGGCTTTGACCCTAGGTATCGACTCGGATTTCATGGCCGTGGTGGCTATGGCCTTAGGGTCCGTACTGGCCGGAATCGCCGGGCTGATCTTCTACCCTTGGGGAATATCGTAGTAGAGGCCGGTTATAACGTCCTGATTATGGCCGTGGCAGTCTGCATCGTCGGAGGATTGGGCAGTTGGACGGGCGCCATCCTGGCCGCGTTTCTCATCGGATTTGCCCAGATCCTTACAGTGGTGTACCTGGGGCACTCATTACCAAGTGGTGGTGGCCTTAGTCGCCATCATCATCACCTTGATTTTGCGGCCTAGCGGGCTGTTCGGCCAGCAAAAGGAACTGGAGGAGAGGGTCTAAATATGGCCGAAGAGATGAAAGACCGGCGAAAAGAGAGGCTGGATCGTGGAATCAAGGTCCGGTGACCGATGGAGTTTATGCGATCTCATCTTGGGACGAGATGACATATTTATTGGGCCCGTCGGCTGATATTCATTTTCGGCCTATTGGCCTTACCGCTCCTTTTATTGTCCCGTTTCCCGTACCTGGCAGAGAGTGATCTCGATAATTTGCATTTACGCGCTGCTGGCTATAGGCTTCGATTTTCTGGCCAACTATGTAGGCCTTGGTTTCCCTGGGAGGCGGGTTCTACATTGGAGTGGGCGCCTATACCGCGGCACTTCTCAACACCAAGCTGGGCTTTCCCCCATGCTGACGATTCCTGTGGCCACAATCCTGGGGGAGCGATCTGCACCGTGCTCTTCCTGCCGTGCTTGCCGCTGCAGAGGAGTCTATTTCGCCATTGTCAGCCTCATGTATCCTCTGTTAGCGATACGTCTGATAGAGGCGCTGGACATTTTCGGAGGCACTGACGGGATTCTTGGTGTGGACGGATTCGCCAGCGCATGGACCGAGCAGGTCCCTCCTTATTGTCAGCGTGCTGATTTTTGTCTTTGCTCTTCGGCGAATGGTCAGAGAAGACATCGGCCTGGTATTTCGCGGGGTTAAAGATAACGATCAGGCGATAAGAGCGTCAGGAATAAACATCAATATTTACAAGGCCATCGGCTGTGTATATTGCCTCTGCTCTGGGATGTTTGGGTGGGGCTTGTCTGGCGCACATCTATATGTGGGCCGGGCTTTCTCAATTTGCGCTGGATTTCTCGATCATTCCTATTGCCGCAACGGTTGTGGGCGGCGGCGGCACACTTATAGGCCCGGTGCTGGGTTGTCTTATTCTCGTGCCTATATCCGAGCTTTTGACGGATTTCGGCCCTTTGCGCATTGCTGTCTACGCCATTATCCTCACGCGTTTGTCGTTTACAAGAGTGAGGGGATCATGAATTACGGCACCAGAAAATATCAGCAGTTCGAAAGATGGGTTGAAATATAGGCCGATAGAAATCTGGCACGTTGAGGAACAAGACTTCCCTTAATTCCGGAGCAGGGCAACAGATTGCAAAGAAATACCCGAGGAGATAAGGTATGCTTGCAGACATAGGGCAAGTTTCGGACGCCGCCTGCTGGTTATCGAGCATGTGAGCAAGAAATTCGGAGGGGTTTTGGCTCTTACGGCCGTGGATCTCGAAGTCATACCCAGGCGACATAGTGGGAATTATCGGTCCGAACGGCTCGGGAAAACAACTCTGGTGAATGCCATCACAGGATTTATCGAGCCGATAAAGGTAGAATATCTTCAAGGGCAGGGACATAACTGGTTGGGAAGCGCATAAAATCGCGGATGGGTTTAACAAGAACCTTCCAGGTCATGCGACCTTACTTCAGCCTGCCGGCTTTCAAGAACCTTATTCCGCCGCTCTTCTCCCCTCGTGCCAGACGGACAGGCGGCTGGAGAGGCGGAGGGAAAATGGAGCCGGGACACTGTTGCCGTAGATATTTTGGAAGAAATAGGCTTTGAACGGGACTCTTATGTTCCTTATAAAGTGGCTTCCTCATTGCCTACCGGCTATCTGAAGAGTCTGGAACTGGCCCGGTGTCTGGCTTTCAGACCGGAAATCATTGTATGTGACGAAGTGTTATCCGGTCTCAGCATGAGTGAGATGGCCAGCATGGTTCCACTGATGGAAAAACTGCAAATGGAGGGGATTACCCTCATCATGGTGGAACACCGATTGCGCGAGCTTTTTCGATTGACCACGCGGGTTATCGTGCTGAATTTCGGCTGCAAAATCGCTGAAGGGACCTCCGAAGAAGTTATGGAATACAAGGAAGTCAAGGAGGCCTACTTCGGATCGGAGGAGGTGTACACTTATGTTTGAAGCCAACGGGCTAATGGTCTTTTACGAGAACATGCTGGCTCTGAATAATGTCAGCCTCCGTTGCGAACAGAATCAAATTGTCGGAGTGTTCGGGGCGAACAGCGCCGGGAAATCCACCCTGATGTATCTGCTCTCAGGGATCATGGTGGATATTCAGAGAAAAGAAGACATGGCGGGAGGTGAGAGAATCACAATTCGAGGTCAAGTCTCGTTCCAAGGGCAGTCTGTAATAGCTTGGAAACCCTCGCAAGAGCAAGTGCAGGGATCATCCTTTGCCCGGAGCGTCGTAGGATCTTTCCAGAGAGCACAGTGCTGGAAAACCTCAAAATAGGGGGCTACTTGGCAACCAAGCAGCAAGCGCAGGAAACTCTTGATTATGTTTTCACCATTTTCTCTCCGCTCAAGCGTTTGGTCAGTCGTCTTGGCGGATTCCTCAGCGGAGGGGAACAGCAGATGCTCGCAATCGGCAGATCCCTCATGGCACAACCGAAACTGTTGCTGCTGGATGAGCCGCTGCTTGGGTTGAGCCCTGCCATTCAATACCTGTTGGCCAAAGCCATTAAAGAAATCCGCGATCAACGAGGCACGTCAATAATAGTATCAGAGCAGTATGCAAGACCCATTATGCCAATTATCGACTATGGGTACATCCTCGAGAACGGAGCTTCGGTCGTTGAGGGGACAAAACAGGAACTGATGGACAACCCTGACGTGAAGTCGGCCTACTTCGGGTCGTGACGAGGAGGCATCCCGTGGAGGCAGAGTATACTTTCACTCGGTTCGAGCAGGCATGTGACAAATACCCGGATAACACGGCGATATTTTTCTCGGTGACGAGTTCTCCTTACCGCGATCTCAAAGACATGGTCGATCGTTTTGCTGCAGGTCTTGCCGGACTGGGAATTAAAAAAGGCGACCGGGTAGTCATTTACCTTTCCAATTCGGTGCAGTTTGTGATCGCTTTTTTGGCCTGCTCAAGAGATTGGAGCAGCAGTAGTGTTCGTCTCGCCCATTTATACTTCCCATGAACTCGAGTACATGGTCAAAGACTCAGGGGTTCGGACGATTATCTGTCACGATACCAATTACGGCTATGTCAGAGAGATTTTGCCCAAGACACCCATTGAACACGTCATAGTGACCAATCTCCTGGACCTGCTTTCGTGGCATAAAAGATCTATCGCCATGTTGTTCGACAAGGCTCCTCACGGAAAGGTCAACGGCGGGGCAGAAACACTGACCTTCAAAAGTTTGCTAAGGAACGGCTCTCAGCACCTGAAGTGGAAATCGACCCCAAGTAAGATCTCTCCTATATTTTGTATACGGGGGGCACGACGGGCTTTCCTAAAGGAGTGCCCGGCAACCATTGGGGGCACACTTCCTACGTCAACGACATTAGCGACCATGTTTTCGCACGTCATGTCAAGCCTGGGGAAGATGTGTATATCGCAATCAACCCTTTGTTCCACATTATGGCCCTGGGTCTAATGATGGCCGTGGGACTCAATCAGGGCAATACAACTGTGTTGATGCCGGTGCCTCAAGTGGATGCCATCTTGGCGGCCATAGAAAGGTATGACGTGCGGTGGATGTTGGGGGTTCCCTGCGCTCTACCGCATGATTCTGGAAAATGACCGGCAGGAGTCGTATGGACTCAGTTCGTTGCGCTACTGTTATTGCGGCGGCGATGTACTGCCCAGAGAAGTCTTGTACAGGTGGAAGAAACGTGTCGGAGTAACGATCTATCAGGTCTACGGTTCGACCGAGGCCGGACACATAACCTATTCTCGCCCGGATGCCGGCGAACCTACTCCCATGTCCATAGGACTTCCGTTACCATCCAGAAAGGTCAAGGTCGTCGACCCCGCAACGCTGGAAGAAGCACCCCAGGGCGAAGTTGGCGAACTTCTGGTCACCTCGGAGTTTACTCTCAAAGAGTACATTAATAAGCCTGATGAAACAGAAGCTTCCTTCGTAACTATTGACCGCGAAATCTATTATCGGACCGGGGATTTTGTGCGGGCCGGAGAAAATGGCGAGATATTTTACGTTGAACGGTCTGCCGACATTCTCAAGCACAAAGGATACCGAGTGTCTGCTTCAGAAGTCGAGGCAGTCTTGCAAGACCACCCGGTGGTGGTGGGGGCTTGCGTGGTGGGCGTCCCGGACCCGAAGGTGGGCGAGCGCATAAAGGCTATTGTTGTTATGAAGGAGGATGCCAAAGGCGTAGGGGCAGCAGAGTTGATTAATTTTTGTTCAGAGCGCCTCGCCTCGTATAAGGTGCCGTCGTATATAGAGTTCCGTGACATGCTGCCCAAGTCCAAGGTGGGAAAGCTGCTCCGCCGCGAAATACGTGATGAGGAACGGCGTAAACTCGAAAAAGGGAAAACCGCTCCGGCCGCATAAAGAACCTGAACTCCCCTTTTGAAACATATCGCGGAAGTGAGTCGAAAGTCTTCCGAAGCGGTAATTGTGACTGACAACGAAAGCCTATCATTCACGCGAGCCGACCGCTAATCCCGTGTCATTGCGAGGAGTGACCGGTGGGACAGGCTTCCAGCCTGTCTATAAGGGATGACCGGCAAGATGCCGGTCCCACCAGCAATCTCAGCTTTGGCCTTGCAGGAGATTGCTTCGCTGCGCTCGCAATGACAGTCTTTAATCGCGGGGATCTGATAGGCGTTTGTGAGAGTTGCGCAGCACATTCTCATAATCGGAAAGCTCACAGCGAACCGTGCATCGTCATTTCTTTTCGGTCAGCCGTTCGAGATCGGTACGCAGCCGCGACACAGCACTGCCGTCTATGATGAACATTGCTCCCTGTTCCTCGTGAGGCCGAACCAAAACGTTGACCTTTTCGGGGGTCGCCGCTTTGGCGGCGGGCACCGCGGCCGCTGTCACCTTTGGAGGTGATTCTACCGTCTTTTCGGCTGAAGGTGGCTGTTCAGGACGGGGTGCCTGGATCTCCTTTTTAGCTGGCTCTCCTTGCCCCGCTTTTTCAGTGGGGATGTTCCAGCCGGCTTTCAAACGCAAGGGTTCTTTTTCCCCTTTCTTGAAAAGAGACACTGTAAGTTGCGGCGTGTCAAGGTGAACGGAAGCCAAGTCCGTCGGCGCCGGCTTCGTCACGGACTTCCATTCCAGGTCTTTGAGATCCCAGAGTATGCTGGTAACAGCCCAAGCATCCATCTTTTCTCTCTTTTCAGGCTGCTCCAAGCCCCACTTGTTGTCCTTGTCTCTGGCCGCAAGCCACGTCTTGCCGTCCAGAGTGATTTCCAGCTTATCGATTTCCGCGGGGTTGAAGGTAAGCAACGAACGGTCTCTAAGCTCCTCGAGGTCCGTCTTCAGACTCTTCAACGCCCGGCCATCGAGGACATAAACGATATCCTGGCCCTTTATGCGGGCATATCGGTCCTGTTCGGCGCCGGGCCCGCCCTCTTTTTTCTCAGGAGCCTCAGGAGCCCCTATGAGCAGGGTCTGTTCTCGCTCTTTCCCTCCCATGAAAATCGTCTCTTGCGGACTGTCCAGGCCGTATGGGTCGCCCTCTTTGACGGGGTTGTCTATGATCTTCCTGGCAGCAAGGTTGGTGAGTGTCCTCAGGTTGCCGGCGATCAGGGGGGCTTTCACCCGAATCCTGTCTGGTTTTACCATGGTCCACCGGTCCGCAGCCTCGCGTTGAAGCTCTATCTCCTTTCCATTCTTGGAAATGGCCACGCGGTCCACCTGGTCGGGGGACATGCCCACAACGGTTTTATCCCTTAGATCAAAAGCCGACTTGTTAAGGCTGGTCTTCAAGGTGTCCGGTACAAGGAGAAGTTTTGGCTGCTCGTCAACCCTGACATAGTAGGAAGTCTTGGCCGGATTGGCTGAACCGAACCGGATGTCGGCAGTTTGATCTTTGGTAGCCAGGGTGACCGTGAATTCGGGTTTGTCGAGTTCGTAGTCTTCCCATTTTGCGTCCTTCTCCAAGACTACCTTTTCGGGTTTGGCATCCAGAATCGCAAGAAGAAAGGAACCCACTGCGGACGCGTCTGCCTTCGTTTTGATCGGAGACGTCAGGACCCAGGTGTCGGCCGGCTTCTTGAGCTCGATCTTCTCCTTGTCTCGCGTTAGGATCTCGATCTGTACTATCTTATCCTTTTCCAGATGAACTATTTTGGCGGCCTTTTCCTCAGTTGCCTGTTGTTGCTGCTTATGTTTTATCTCCACGAAATACACATAAGCGGCTAGCGCCACCAAAATTGACAGGTAGATCAGAAGCTTACTCAGTTTCATGCCTGAAATCTCCTCCAGCAGTCGGAAAGCTTTGGTGGGGCAGGCAGTTTGCCTGTTCATCAAGAAATAACAGGCAAGATGTCTGTCCCGCCAACACGGTGGTCTCGAATCCTCTTTTATCGTCTCGAGTCCAAGAATACGTCACCCGAATTACGAACGGGGCCACTTGGTCTACCTTCAAGGTTTTTTCAGGCCGTAACCGTCCTTCGGCGATAAAGGTAAACCACTACTCCCACTATGATCCAGGACAGAGGGAGAAGCACCACAGGTACAACGAGGATTACCAGAGACTCGTTTCCCGTCAACACAATGGGTTGGGATTTGGACGACTTGGGGCGGATGGCTATGAGATTCTCGTCTTCCGCGAGCCACGATACCGAATTCATGAACAGGTCGCCGTTTCCTTGTAACTTGTAGTACTTATTGGCGGCGAATAGCGAGCTTCCCGCCACAACAATGCGCGCTTTGGCTGTCTTGGCCGGATTCTCGGCGGCTTTGTCGCCATTGACTTTGGCTGCCGGCTCCGGCGGGGTTTTTGGCGCCCTTCTCTCCGTTGCCAGGCTCTTTGTGCCCGGAGTCAATCTTGTTGTAGGTCGCGACAGCCATCACCGAAACCGGCCCCTTTTGCCCGGTCTTTTCATCAAAATTGGCATTGCCGGACTTGAGCTGCTCCTCATTAATCGTCCATGAGACGGGACTCGTGAGGGCAAGGCCCTGGACCGTCACATTGGGTATGGGTTTTTCCGCGGCACGTACGGAGCGGACTTCAGGAAAGAAGGAAGCGAGATTGAAATTCTTGGTGATGGGAAAGTTGATGTACGTGGTGATTACCGGCATTAGATAATCGCCACCGAACACGCGACTCATTCGGTCCACGACTATGTCGTCGGCAGTCTCAAAGCCATAGTCTTTCAGAAAAGCAGCCAGTTTTGGCGTCTTAAATGGATTGAGCAGACAAAGGACGCTCCCCCCCGGTTTATGTAATTGCGGATCAAGTCCAGCTCACTATCCAGCGGATCCGTCTTGGGACCCGCAATCATCAGAATCGTGGCGTCGTCGGGGATTGATGCAGTCTGCAACAGCACGATCTCTTCCACCTTATAATTTTGTTTTTCAATCTGCTCCTTGGCAGTGCTCAAGCCTTCGGGGTCCTTCGAGTCCGGAGAAAGCTCTCCATGACCTTTCACGAGATAGATCTTCTTGATCCCGTTCCTGAGTAGTTTGGTCAAGGCGTTGGTAAGGGTCTCTTCATCCGCCGTGGCGATCCGTTCGACTTTCTGTCCTGCTTTCAACACGATAGAGGGGTAGGAATCAATCTTGTTCTGTAGAGCAACGGTTCGATTTTGATCAGGATCGATGAACGAGTACGTGGACGCGCCATAAACGTCCCTGTACCTGGTCCAAGAGGTCTCGAACAGCGTCTCGGGCGCTGGTGTCCTTGAATTCGTAAAATGCGAGCACTTCAATGGGAAGCTTCTTCTCTTTGAAGGTGTCCAGCACTTTCCGGCTCTGAGGCGAAAGGGTGTGTTTGCCTGCCCGAGTGAGATCCCACCTCTTTGGATGCTCCAGGGCAATGTACTGGATTGCCACTATAATGGCTAAAAAGATAAGAATCCCCACGACCGTACCGCCCCCCAGAAAGATTTTTCTGTATGAAGTGTTGATGGTCATTCTTTACCCCCTCCACCTGTGAGTTTCCAGAGATCGCAGTGTCAAGAAGAGGAAGAATGCAATGAATAAGACGAAGAAGGACAGGTCGGACAAAGCCAGTATCCCCTTATTGAAAGATTCCAAATGCTCCAGGATTGACAACTGCCGGAGAACCGCGCCCACTTTTTCGCCCGAGAGACTGGAACTCCAGCTCAAGATCCAGAACAGGAGCGCTGACCCGAACGAAATGGCAGCCGCGACTATCTGGTTTTCCGTAAGTGAGGATATAAAGATCCCGAGCGCCATAAACGCCGCTCCCATAAGTAAAAGCCCCAAATAGCCGCCCAGCAATGTTCCGGGATCAGGACTGCCAATACCGAAGAGTAAGACCAGAAAAGGAAAAGTGCTGGCCAGCATTATGATAAGCAGCAATGTTGCTGCGAAGAACTTGCCGAACATGACGGCCAAATCGGTGACAGGGTAGGTGAGCAGCAATTCAATCGTCCCCGATTTCTTCTCCTCAGAAAAGAGCCGCATTGTCATCAGGGGCATCACGAAAAGCAACACTATGCTCATGTTCTGCACCAGGGGCCGGATCACAACATCCGTCAGGTTTATGCGTTCGGCAATCATTGGATTGTTGGCCGCCTGAAGGCTGATAAGACTCATGAACGACACGTTTGCCCAGAAGAAGAAGCCGGAAATCAGCAAGAAGCTCGCTGTGACCGCGTAGGCGATGGGCGAAACGAAAAAGTTAGCGGTTTCTTTGCGGAAATCGCGTAAAGTCCTTTCATGAAGCCTCCTCCATTTGGCCGGCCGGTTGCCCTGAGGTTTCGTTCTCCGTTTCTTCGGTGACCAGATCGATGAATACGTCCTCCAGGCTCACATGGATAGGCCGCACTCAAGGAGGTCCCATCCCTTGCCAAGCACCGCCCGGGCCAATTCCGGGCGGACATCGGTTTCAGCGGAACCCTCGACAATGACTCCTGTCTCGCCGTCGGCAGCCGCTCCCGCCGGCACAACCGACTGAACCCCATCCAGGGCCGACAAAAAGGACATGACTTCATCGGCCGGCGCCCTCACCACTATTTGAGTCCGAGAAGCTTTACCGTGACCGCTTGTAAGGTTTTGCGGTGAATCCTCGGCCACAATGGAGCCTTTGTTTATTATTATCACCCGGTCGCAAACCTCGCTCACCTCCGGGAGTATATGGGTTGACAGAATCACTGTGCGATTCTGAGAAAATCCTTTAATTAGCTGCCGAATCTCTCGGATCTGTTTCGGGTCCAGGCCAATTGTAGGTTCGTCCAGTATGAGAATAGGAGGATCTCCTATGAGGGCCTGAGCAAGGCCCACTCGCTGGCGATAACCCTTGGAAAGCCACCGAATGATTTTGCCCATGACCTGGGTGAGGCCGACAGATTCGGCGACTCTTTCGATCTCTCTGGGCCGGTTCCCCGCATTAACTCCCTTAGCTCTCGCCACAAATGTCAGGTACAACCCAACGCGCATCCAGTCGTAAAGAGGGACGTTTTCCGGTAAATAGCCAACCTTTTCCCTGATCTTCAGGGACTCGTTCCTCACGTCCATGCCAAGCACGCAGGCTTCCCCGGTAGACGCGGGGCAAAAGCACGTAAGAATGCGCATCGTGGTAGTCTTTCCCGCGCCGTTGGGTCCCAGGAAGCCCACAATCTCCCCCGATTCCACTCGAAAGTTTACGTCCTTGATAGCGGCCAACTGACCATAGAACTTGGTCAGCCCCTGCACTTCTATCATTAGCTATCCTCCTTGACGCCTCGTCTGGAATTCCCTTTTTTACCGCTCAATGAGTCTTTGTCAAGAGCGCACGCGGGACACGGCATCACAACGCTCACATAAGACCCAGGAAACCTTCCTCCGCTTCTTTAAGCCTAAATCAACATGACCCCCAATGATCTATAGCCGTTCCCAAGAGTTTCGTTTTTTTTCATTTTTGTTCCGGACGTGACACCCGCTCAGACAACACGTTCCCTGTTATTACGCATAGTTATAAGCATGCCAAAAAAAGTGGTGACAAATTGCCGGGGCTATGTCAAGTTAGACATAGGCTTATGTCATTCCAGACACAATGGGGCACTGCCGGTGTTCATCTTGGAAGAGAGAAAACCCGAGAACCACTAATGTCGGGCTAGCGTGAGTGAGAGGTTCGCGAGCCTGCGTCAAATCGCTCCGCCGCTCTCCTTCGAAGCCAACGCTTGAGACCGGATGATCCCCCATTGGAACTCCATATTTGAGCAAACAGGAAGGAGGTCAGAAACATGGATGTGAGTCGCCGGGAGTTTCTCGTCATCTCCGGCGTGCTCGGTGCAGGGGTGGGTCTCTCATCATTGGGGCTCGATCTCGGACCGGTAAAGGCTTATGCTGACGACCTTAAGATCGACAAGATGAAGGCTGCCAAACTCACCACCTCGATATGCCCGTACTGCTCTGTAGGGTGCGGCCTGATTGTCAGCACCGACAAAAAATCCGGAAAGATCATCAACATTGAGGGGGACCCCGAGCACCCGACCAACGAGGGTTCCCTATGCGCAAAAGGTGCAGCCGTGTACCAGACGACAGCGGCCAACCCCAACCGTCTCACCAAAGTACCTGTATAGGGCTCCGTACAGCGACAAGTGGCAGGAAAAAAGCTGGGACTGGGCAATTGCAGAGATCGCTAAGAGAGCCAAGACCACACGTGACGCGAATTTCGTAGAAAAAAACGCCAAGGGCGAGGTGGTCAACAGGGTCGAGGCCATAGCACACCTCGGAAGTTCCAACATCGACAATGAGGAATGCTGGGCTCTCAACGACCTCGTTAGATCCTTGGGTGTGGTCTACATGGACCACCAGGCCCGAATATGACACAGCCCAACTGTTGCGGCTCTGGGAGAGTCGTTCGGGCGTGGCGCAATGACCAATCACTGGGTGGACCTCAGGAACAGTGATTGCCTTCTGATCATGGGCAGCAATGCCGCGGAAAATCACCCCATCAGCATGAGGTGGGTGACGAAAGCGAAGGAGAACGGGGCCAAGGTGATTTCAGTGGATCCCCGATACACGGAACGTCGGCCATATCCGATTACTATGCGGCCCTGCGCTCGGGCACGGATATCGCGTTCCTCGGAGGGATGATCAATTACATCCTTGAGAAGAATAAGTTCTTCAAGGACTACGTAGAAAGCTACACCAATGCCTCGTACATCGTGGGAGAAAATTACAATTTCAATGACGGACTCTTTTCCGGCTACAACGAACAAACCAGGGAATACGACATGTCCACGTGGGCTTTCAAGCGGGATGCTAAGGGAGTCCCGGAGAAAGACGCGTCGCTGCAAAATCCGCGTTGTGTGCTCCAACTCCTCAAGAAGCACTACTCTCGTTACACCCCGGAAAAGGTCTCCGAAATCACCGGTACGCCTGTGGAAGATCTGATCACCGTATACGAGATGTATGCCTCGACGGGAGTGAGAGATAAGGCCGGCAGCGTTCTCTACGCTCTCGGATGGACTCACCACACCTTCGGGTCTCAGATCATCAGGACCAACCGCGATCATTCAATTGCTCCTTGGCAACATCGGCATTGCGGGGGGCGGAATCAACGCGCTTCGCGGCCAACCGAACGTTCAGGGATCGACGGACGGATGTCTCCTATTCCACCTGATTCCAGGATACTTGAAAGTCCCCAGATCATCCCAGCAAACGCTTGAAGCTTATCTGAAAGGCAACACCCCGAAGACCGGGGAACCACAGTCTGCGAACTGGTGGCAAAACTATCCGAAGTACACGGTCAGCCTCCTCAAGTCCTTTTGGGGGGACAAGGCCACCAAAGGAGAACGACTTCGGGTACGCCTGGCATCCGAAAGCTGACGACGGGAAGTCCTATTCCTGGCTCGACATGTGCGATGTTATGTATCAGGGCAAGATCAAAGGTATGTTCGTGTGGAGCCAAAACCCCGCGGGTAGCCATCCCAACACCAACAAGACGGTGAAAGCGCTCTCGAACCTTGATTGGCTGGTTCATGCCAACATCTTCAACAATGAGACCGCATCCTTTTGGCACGGCCCCGGAATGGACCCAAAGAAGATCAAGACCGAAGTATTCCTCTTGCCCGCGGCATGTTCGGTGGAACGAGATGGGAGCCTCACAAACAGCGGAAGACTGGTCCAGTGGCGGTACAAAGCCGCTGAGCCGCCGGGAGACGCGATTCCCGACGGCGAAATGGTCAGCAGGCTGATTCTGAAACTCAAAGAGATGTATCAGAAAGAAGGCGGAAAGTACCCCGAGCCGATACTGAACCTCAAGTGGGACTATGTTGACGATAAGGGCAGATTCGACCCCCACAAGATGGCCAAGGAGTGCAACGGCTACTTTCTGAAGGACATGACGCTTAAGGACCCCGCGGGGAAGGAAGTCACCTTCAAGAAGGGCGATCTGGTCCCCACATTCGGATTCCTGCAGGCAGACGGGAGCACCTCATGCGGAAACTGGCTCTATTGTGCCAGTTACACCAACGCGGGGAACATGATGGCCCGCCGCGGTAAGGAAGATCCCACGGCTCTCGGGCTTTACCCCAACTGGGCTTGGTGCTGGCCTGTGAATCGTAGAGTCCTTTACAACCGTGCATCCTGCGATCCCAGCGGCCAGCCGTGGAATCCCAAGCGGGCACTATTGAAATGGGAAAGCGGCAAATGGGTCGGTGACGTTCCTGACGGTCCCTGGCCTCCTATGAGCGACAAGGAAAAGGGCAAACTACCGTTCATCATGAAGCCGGACGGCGTGGCATTTCTGTTCGGTCCCGGCATGGTGGATGGCCCTTTCCCTGAGCAGTATGAGCCTTACGAGAATCCTTTCGGCAAGAATCTCATGTCAGCGCAGGTGACCAATCCCGTCATCAAGATCTTCAAAAGCGACATGGATAAAGTTGCCTCGAACGATCCGAAATTCCCCATTGTTTGCAGCACGAACACCTTAACCGAGCACTGGTGCTCCGGTTCCATGACCCGGTGGCAACCGTGGCTTCTGGAGGCTCAACCGGAGCTATTTGTGGAGATGAGCCCGCAGCTGGCCAAGGACATAGGAATCAAGAATGGTGATCGGGTCAAAGTTGCCTCCATCAGAGGCCATGTAGAATGCGTTGCAATGGTGACGCCTCGCATCAGACCGTTTAAGGTCGCGGGCAAAGTGCTCCATCAGGTGGCCATGCCTTTCTGTTTCGGATGGCTCATGCCCAAATCGGACAAGAACTACTCAACTAATCTCCTCACCCCGTCGGTGGGAGATGCGAACACCATGTGCCCGGAATACAAAGGGTTCATGGTCAACGTAACGAAAGCATAGGGGAGGTGTGAAAGATGTCTGAAGGATATTCGATTCTGGTCGACACCTCCAAGTGCACTGCCTGCCGCGGATGTCAGATGGCGTGCAAGCAGTGGAACCAGTTACCGGCAACCGTCACGAAGAACTGGGGCAGCTATCAGAATCCCCAGGATTTGTCCGCAGACACGTGGAAGCTCGTGAGATTTGCGGACGGACTGAATGGGAACGGAAAAGTGTACTGGCACTTCTTCACTGACCAGTGCAGGCATTGTCTTGCCCCTGGATGCATGGGTGCAGCAGAGAAGGATGAAATCGTTCAGGACGAAAAGACCGGAGCGGTTCTCTTCACGCCAAAGACCAAGGATCTTGACTTTAAGGCTACTCTGGAGGGATGCCCGTACAATATCCCTCGACAGGATCCCAAGTCCAAGCAGCTTTTCAAGTGCACCATGTGCTTTGACAGGATCTCCAACAACCAGATTCCGGCGTGCGTAAAGTCATGCCCCACCGGAACCTTGATGTTCGGAGAAAGAGACAACATTGTGGATAAGGCCAAGAAAAGGGTGGAAGAGCTTAAGAAATTTTATCCCAAGGCTGCGGCCCTAAACGCCGACGATGTTCGGGTGATCTTTGTCGTAAAGGACGATCCGAAGAAGTATTACCGATACGCAGCCGGCAAGTAAGCGCCTCCTGCAGCGGCTCGCCGCCCGACTGAGATGACTTTAACTCGGCGCAAGCTGCGGGACTCGACTTTTCTAGCAATCTGCAGGTCTCCGGGTCTTAATCAAACTAAAATGGAGGAGCACTCAGCTTCGGATGAGTGCTCCGCTGGGCATAGACCTTGAGTTTTGAGCACCATTATGTCAAATTAGACATAAGCCGGAAAGAGGCGCTGGCAGTAGGCAAAAAGAGGGGGCCAACCCAAAAGCTCGCGTTGCAGCTAATTGGGGCCATCAGATTTTTCAGGAGAGTTCCATGGACTATCGGTTCGTAAGAACAACGTGCCCGTTTTGTGGATGTGGTTGCCAAATGCTTCTTGAAGTCTTGGATGGAAAACTTATTGGCACCTTGCCGCTCAAGAAGGCACCGATGAACAACGGCAAATTGTGCATCAAGGGCTGGAATGCCCACGAGTTCGTACACAGCCTGGAGAGGCTGACAACGCCCCTTATTCGCAAGAATGGGGCACTGCAAGAGGCACCCTGGGACGAGGCCCTGGATTTCACTGTATCCCGGCTCAAGGAGATTAGAGACGAGCACGGTGGTGACAGCCTCGCCTTCCTCTCCTCGGCCAGGTGCACGAATGAAGAGAACTACCTTCTCCAGAAGTTTTGCCGGGCGGGTTTTCAAACCAACAACGTGGATGCTTGCGCCCGTCTCTGACACGCTCCGACGGTGGTAGGTCTTGCCGCCGCATTCGGAAGTGGTGCGATGACAAATTCGATACCCGAGATCGAGGACGCTTCGTGCGTTCTGGTGGTGGGATCGAACACGACTGAAGCTCATCCTCTGATCGCTCACAGGGTTTACCGGGCGAAACTAAAGGGGGCTAAGCTCATTGTAGTGGATCCGCGCAAGATCCATCTGACCTTGGCAGCCGACATTCACATACCTCTGAATTTCGGCTCGGACGTTGCTTTTATCAACGGGATGATGCACACGATCCTGAAGAATAACTGGCACAACCGGGAGTTTGTTTCCGAGAGAACAGAAGGCTTCGCGGAGCTTCAAGCGCATTTGGAAAAGTATCCGCCCGAAAAGGCGTCGGAAATATGCGGGGTTCCCCCGGAGGAAATCGAGCGGGTGGCTCGAATTTATGCGACCTCTGAATGCTCGACTATCCTCTATACCCTCGGCATCACAGAGCACTCCCACGGAGTCGACAATGTCAAATCTTTGGCAAACCTCGCCATGCTTACCGGCCACATTGGTAAGCGTTCCTCGGGAGTTAATCCTCTGAGAGGTCAGAACAACGTACAGGGTCACTGCGACATGGGAGCTCTGCCTAACGTCTATCCGGGCTACCAGGTGGTGACGGACCCGAACGTCCGACAGAAATTTGAGACGGCGTGGAATGCGCACCTGTCGGACAAGGTGGGTATTACGATTCCGGAAATGATGGACCGGCTCATTGATGGTTCGGTAAAGGGCATGTTCATCTTTGGAGAGAATCCAGCGCTCAGCGACCCGGATACGAACCATATTGTCCACGCTCTGAAGTCTGCGGAATTTCTGGTGGTGCAGGACATTTTCCTGACTGAAACGGCGAAGCACGCTCACGTGGTGCTGCCTGGGGCTTCTTGGGCCGAGAAGGAGGGGACCTTCAGCAACACGGAGAGGAAGATGCAGCGGGTACGGAAGGCCGTAGAGCCGCTGCAGGGGACCCTGCCGGACTGGAAAATACTTTGCGAACTCAGCTGCCAGACTGGGACTTTCCGCGGATTATACCTCGCCGGAAGAGATATTTTCCGAGATGGCGGGTCTTTCGCCGATGTACGCGGGCATCACGTATGAGCGACTGGAATCTGGGGGCATTCAGTGGCCGTGCCCGTCGTCCGATCATCCTGGAACCCTGTTTCTGCATCAGGGTAGATTCACACGCGGCCGCGGGCTTTTCCATGTCATCGATTACCGTCCTCCGGAGGAAATGCCCGACGATCAATATCCTTATCTCCTGACAACGGGCCGTCGATATGCCCACTATCACACCCGTACACAGACCGGCAACTGTCCATCGCTTCACAAGGAGTTCCCTACGCCGTTCGCTCAGATCAGCTATATAGACGCAGAAAAGCTGGGATTGAAAGACGGGGACTCAGCCAAAGTGGTATCCAGGCGGGGAGAACTTGTCACACCCGTGCGGCCGGGCGAGATCGTCCCGCCCGGGTCGATATTCATGGATTTCCATTTTGCGGAGACCAATCCCAATGTCCTGCTGGGTACATCATTGGACCCCGTGTCCAAAACGCCCGATTACAAAGTGTGCGCCGTGCGGATTGAAGCGGTGAACAGGGGCGAATAGTGCGGACGCGAGTCTGGGGGGGCAGGCTTTCCGATACTGTTGCAAGACTCGTAGACGCACCAGAACTGTAGAACTAGGTAGTGTAGGGGCGGGTTTCATGCCCGCCTGGGCGGATCATTCCGAAGATGGGCAGGCATGAAACCTGCCCCTACTAATGCTCTATGCAATTACCTCTAAAAAGGCGGACATCGTTCCGTTTGGAGCGTCGCGAGCTCACATCGGTATCGTGTCACAATTTCGCCATCCCCAAGAGCTTTGCAACAGTTTCTTCCAGCCTGCATGTCCCCTGAAGCGGGAATCCCGTGAGTAGTCCTGGGCAGCGGTGTACTGAAAGCAACTCCGATTGACTGGTGCGTGCCACGCTGGCTCGTCAACAGTGGGATTCGATTCTTTAAACGACCAAGATCGTAACACGAATACCCTTGTATATTGGGTTGCAGGTACTCCGGTTTTCTTAGGGGTACCGTGAGAGTGGGGGGGACGGTTGACGTGCTAAGGGTGGCAATTCTTCACGTATCAAGTTCCTTTGGGCCTTTTTCGTGGTTGGACCGTAACATACCGTCCTCCATTTCCAGGATGCGATCGAACACATCTAGAGCCCGATGGTCATGTGTAGCAACCAGCACGGTCGTTCCTTGCTGGTGAGCCACGGTGCGAAACAATTCCATCACCTGGCGACCCCGGACACTGTCCAGCGATGCTGTCGGCTCATCTGCGAGTACGAGTCGGGGTTTGTTCGTGAGCGCTCGGGCCACAGATACACGTTGCTGTTCTCCACCGGAGAGCATGTAGGGCAAATTGTTGGCCCGGTTGCCAACACCGAGATACTCCAACAACTCCATGGCTCTGCGCCGAGCAAGGCGCCCTGAAATATCGTTAATCTCTAAGGCGATCTGGACATTTTCCAGCCCCGTCAGAAATGGGATCAAGTTGGCTTTTTGCAAAACATAGCCAATAAATCTGCGACGGTATGATCGTAAATTCACCTTTGCAGTGGACCGTCCATAACAAGATCGGGCCCAATGGTGATTTTCCCGGAGGTAGGGGTATTTATAAGACCTAGAATCGTGAGCAAGGTAGATTTTCCAGCCCCGCTCGGGCCCCAACAGTGCAACCACCTCGCCATTGGACAAACCGAACGATACGTCACGCATTGCCACCACTTCTACATTCCCGCTGCCATAAATCTTGGTGAGTCCCTCCAACTCAATGGCGTGGGGCGAATCGCTCATGACACCACCTCGTTCGGTTCAACCCGCATGGCCTTCCATATCCCCAGAACAGAGGACAATACAGAGATTCCCAGCACGATCAGTGCTAGGGACAGCAAGTCCTCCGAAGTGATGAGAACTCGCCTTGGAAACAAGGGGAAAAGCCATTTTCCGGCGTAAAAGGCGACGACGTATCCCAGTAGTCCTAGGAGAAGGGCCTGCTGAAGGATGAGACCGAGTATCACCGAATTCCGTGCGCCGATCAGTTTGAGCATGGCTATATCATGGAGTTTCTCAAGAGTCAGTGTGTACAGAATAAGAGCCATGATGATGGCAGAGATAATTACGAGAAGCGCTCGAAAAAGGCCAAGCTGGCGGCGAGCCCGGTCAACGACCCCTTTGAGAAGCAATTCCCTTTGCTGTTCCTTTGTGAATACTGTGACATCCGTCCAGCCTGAAAGGGTCGCCATGACTGACGCTGGGTCGATTCCCTACTTCAGCTGCACGAGAACGGCACTCACCGCAGGAGGAGCAATGGCCGGGAGATTGGTCGAGGGAAGTTGAACTCTTTCGAGCAACGAGGGCTGCGTGTTACCAATGTCCTGACGGGAGAGTCTATACAGACGAGCCTTTCGCTCCAGTCGAATCGCCTCACCTGAGTAATCGAATTGGATGGCCATGGAATCCAGGAGACTGAAAAAAGCAAGTCCGTCTCCTGCCATGCTGGACATCCCGCTCGTAATGCCCACCACGGTGTAGACATCCTTTGCAAGGGAAACTTTCTCGCCAAGTTGTAGGCCCAGGATCCTATCAGCTATCATCTCATAATGCGCTGCCCCTAGACTACGCCCCTATATATCAGGAAGCCATTCACCTTTGTCTGCCAGCCATGAGAGTCCTTGAATCTGCATTCTCAAAGGCTTCTTGAAATGTTCCCGCTGAACTACATAAGTTACTAATGCATGAGCGCTCTTTACTCCTCGGACAGCCAGCAATCTGTCTTCAAGGTTTTCCTGGAGATACGCGAAATCTCTGCAAAAGGACCTCTGGTTTCATGTTGCACAACCCACAGAGCCCCTCCGATCCTGTCAACCAACAGCGTGGCTTCTTCTGTCAAACCTCTATATATTCCTCCCATTCCCATGACTATCATGAGTAGCATACCAATCCCTATAGTCGTCAGTGAAAATCGAGAAATGTTGTGACTAATATCTCTCAGAGCAAGTTCATTGAGCATACACTCTCTGCCCGCCTGTCAGTCTGGAATATCTGGCCCTACGATCACCTTCTCATCTCTTGAGAGCCCTTTGGTGATCTCCACCTTGTCTAGCTCTCTCAAGCCCAGGAGATCTCTCTCCAGTGCGCTCTTGCATTGTTCGCAACGTATGCGCCTGCTTTGCCTTTCCTCCACACTAGTGCCTGCAATGTAATATTTGTAGCGCCAGACTTCCTATCTGTCTCTATATAAACTTCTGCGCGTTCTCCCACTCCCCTATTCTTTTTAATACTGTCCACTCCAACATCTACTCTAAACTCACTCTTCTCGCGGTCCACTTCTTTACCTAAACGAGTAACCTTGCCTCGATATTACATGGGCCGGCTCGGACCGGAATACAATCCTTGCCGGTTGCCCAGGAGCTAGCCCGTCCATGGCGGACTCATCGACATATGCTGAGACCCACATCTCTTTTGTTGACACCAAGACAAAGATAGAACCCCCTGGAACCACAATGTCGCCCAGCTCCCGGTCTCGTCGAACTATCAAGCCGTCAAAAGGAGCGGTAATGCTAGTATCCGCCAAACGAGCTTGTTGAAAATGGAGTCTCTCGCGGGCCTCTACTTGCTCACGACACGCTTCAGCGATGGCAGCCGACGCCCAAGCCATCTCCGCCTCGGCCACAGCCAGATTTTGGGATGTCTTGTCCATTTGTTCCTGAGAAATGCTCTTGGACGCCAATAGCCCCGAGTAGCGGTCGTAATCTAGACGGGCTTGCTCGAGTAACGCCTTGGCCCTTGCTTCATCAGCGATTGTACGTTCCACCGTTTCCCCCGCGCGTCCAGGTACAGCTTCCTGTGTGGTCACTTCCCTTTTGAGATCAGAGTCGTCAAGTCTCGCCAAAAGCTGGCCACTTTTAACCCAATCATTCTGGTCCACTAGAAGTTCAACAATGAGGCCCTGGACCTTCGCGCCTTACTGTCGCCTGGTAGTGAGCCTCAAGCGTTCCGGTGCCCATGACTTCGGCTACAACTTCACCGACTGCAACTGGCTGGTTGCTACAGGTACCGGACCAAACCGGACCTTGTAGACAATTAGACCGATTACCACTGCAATGAGTGCCCATTTCCATCCTTTATGCATCATATTGGCTAATGTTGCATTCACCGATTTGCTTTCCTTTTGAGAATATACGGGTTTTCCTTCCACTAGCCATTAACGAGACCGACAACTCAACGACCTTGCGCAGCATCCGAGCGCCTACTTTCACACCGGCTCCAACCAGTGGCCCCACTATTCCTCTAGAATGCTCAATTGCCCGACTGGTCTGTGCTTCGCTACCCCGGCAGTGGGGATATCCGCGCTGTTGTTGCATACCCTGATGCCTGTTTGGAAAGATGCCACATGTCAATTTCGCCAATTCTAATCTTAATCTCGTTTAGGATTTTGCATACGTCGACATCGCACAGTGAAAAGTAATTCGTAGAGACGAAAATTGGAAAAGTTCTTCAATTGAAAAATCTTGACTCTGCCGAGCGATTAAGTCAAAGTGGACATATGTCCAGACGGACACAATTGGGATCATCACCGCACATTCTCAGAGTTGGCAAACATCCGGGAACACCGGTAGGTTTTGATGCCTCCGCGCGTCCATGTGCTGGAAACCCTTTCAAGCCAACATTTTCGCGCATTTTTAAGGTGGAAGCATTCCTACGTGGCCAACCCAAAAACAACCGCTAAAGAAATTACTGTAGAAAGGAGTCGTGCAATGCAAAAGAAGTTGGTCAGCATTAACGGTCTCACCAAGACGGTCATCGCCGATTCTGAGGCCTCACTTGCCGATGTTTTGCGCGGACAATTCGGTCTGACCGGTACAAAAGTCGGATGCGGACAAGGACAATGCGGATCCTGCTCGGTTATTCTGGACGGAAAGCTCGTCAAGTCATGCATCACGAAAATGAAGAGAGTCCAGGACGGTGCCAGGATTGTGACTATTGAAGGAGTTGGAACGCCCGATAATTTGCACCCCCTTCAGTTGGCCTGGACAGTTCATGGTGGCGCACAATGCGGGTTTTGCAGCCCCGGTTTTATAGTCTCCGCCAAAGCGCTTCTGGATGAGACGCCTAATCCCACGAGAGGGCAAGTCAGAGATTGGTTTCCAAAGAACAGGAATGCATGCAGATGCACCGGGTACAAGCCTCTCGTAGACGCGGTCATGGACGGAGCGAAAGTCATGCGAGGGGAGATGAGCGCAGCGGAACTGGCTTATAAGCTCCCGAAAGACGGTGGCATTTGGGGAACCAGCTACCCCAGACCCACCGCAGTGGCCAAAGTTACTGGCGCCATCGATTACGGAGCAGATCTCATTTGCAAGATGCCCCCTGAAACGTTGCATCTGGCACTGGTTCAGGCCAAGGTCTCCCACGCGAAGATTCTCTCGATCGACACAGCGGAAGCCGAGAAGATGCCCGGCGTCGAGAAGGTGATCACTCACAAAGACGTCAAAGGGAAGAACCGCATCACCGGCCTTATCACGTTCCCCACCAATAAAGGAGATGGTTGGGACCGTCCCATTCTGTGCGATGATAAGGTGTTCCAGTTTGGAGACGCAATTGCAATAGTGTGTGCCGACACCGAGGCCAACGCGAGGGCGGCGGCGGAGACCGTCAAAGTTACGCTTGAGGAACTTCCCCTGTACATGAGTGCTCCTGCGGCCATGGCGGATGATGCAATAGAGATTCATCCCGGAACCCCTAATGTTTACTATGAACAAAAGCGGGCTAAAGGCGAGGACACAAAATCTCTCATGGAGTCCGCGGCATACGTCGTGGAAGGTGAATACTATCTACAGAGGCAACCGCACTTGACCATGGAGCCGGATGTCGGATTTGCGTATTTTGATGAAGACGGACGTCTGACGATTCACTCTAAGAGTATCGGAATTCATCTTCACCATGCGATGATTTGCGCGGGCCTGGGAACCGAACCGGAAAAGCTGCGACTGGTTCAGAATCCTGCGGGCGGAACGTTCGGATATAAGTTCAGCCCGACAATGGAAGCCCTGGTAGGTGTCGCGGCGATTGCGACCGGCAAACCCGTAGCTCTGAAGTATGATTACTATCAGCACATCACTTATACCGGTAAGCGCTCTCCATTTCTTATCAATCTCAAGTATGGTGCGGACAAGGACGGAAAAATCATCGCTATGGAAAGCGACTGGATAGTCGATCACGGCCCTTATTCTGAGTTCGGCGACCTGCTCACGGTTCGCGGAGCCCAGTTCATCGGCGCGGGATACGGCATAGCGAATATCAGAGGCCTGGGGCGGACGGTGTGTACCAACCATGCCTGGGGCTCGGCATTTCGCGCGTATGGATCACCTCAGAGCTTTCTCGCCTCGGAAAGCTTGATGGATGAGCTTGCAGCAAAAATGGGCAAAGATCCGCTGGAACTGAGATACCTCAACGTGTATCGTCCCGGAGACACCACACCGACCGGCCAGACCCCTGAGGTATTCAGCTTTCCGGAAATGATCGACAAGCTCCGTCCTCTTTATCAAGAAGCCTTAGAAAGATCGAAAAAGGAATCCACATCCGAAATGAAGAAAGGCGTCGGAGTATCCATCGGCATATACGGATGTGGTCTTGACGGACCGGATTCGTCCGAAGCTATAGTGGAACTCACTCCGGACGGTGTAATCCTATATGTTTCCTGGGAAGACCACGGCCAGGGCGCGGACATGGGATCTTTGGGGACATGCCACGAAGCTCTACGGCCACTGGGGCTCTCCCCGGATAATATCAAGCTGGTGATGAACGACACAGCGATCACTCCGAACAGTGGACCCGCTGGCGGAAGCCGTTCGCAGGTAATGACAGGCAACGCAATCAAGAACGGGTGCGAGATGCTCCTGAATGCGATGCGCAAACCCGATGGGACTTACAAAACATTCAGCGAAATGAAAGCGGAAAATATTCCCCTGAAGTATTCCGGCAAATGGACCGCGTCCATGTGTACTCCGTGCGACGAAAACGGTCAGGGAAATCCGTTCTCCGTGTACATGTACGGTGTGTTTATGGCCGAAGTAGCTGTTGATACGACGAGCGGTAAGACTCAGGTCGAGAAATTCACTGTGGTTGCGGACATCGGAAAGATCAACAACAAGCTGGTTGTCGACGGTCAGATATACGGCGGGGTAGCGCAAGGCATTGGCCTCGCGCTCAAGGAAGACTTCGAGGATCTGGAGAAGCACACGAGTCTGATCGCATGTGGCCTTCCGTATGCAACAGACATACCTGACGACTTCAAGATCATGTACGTGGAAAGCCCACGAGAGAACGGCCCATTCGGAGCGGCCGGAGTGGGTGAACTACCGTTGACCTCACCACACGTCGCGGTGGTCAATGCCATTCACAATGCCACGGGCGTGCGAATCCGACAGTTGCCGGCGCTTCCGGAAAAGGTGTTGGCTGGTCTTAAAGGGTCTAAATAGGCGTCCACGGAAGCCGCAACCTTCGGGGAAAACCAAGTTTGAGATGAGGAGGTTTTCCCCGATCTTCTCTCTTAGCCAAATCGTTCTATTTGCTACGATACGGTCATGGATCAACGAGAACTACGCGAACTGGAAAATCGCTGCATTCAGGAATGTGCTCCTTGGTGTAGTGCCTCGTGCCCCGTGCATGTAGACGTCCGCGCGATGAACGCTGCCCTGTCACAGGGAGACTTCGTTGCGGCAGCTAAGATTTTCCGAAAATCCGTGCCTTTTCCGGGAATCATCAGTCGTGTCTGCGACCATCCATGCCAGGATGCGTGCAAGCGTAGAGAGGCCGGGTCTTCGATCTCAATTAGGGCCCGGAGCGAGCGGCTGTTTCATGGACTCCCGTGTCGGAAGCTAAGGTGGCACCTGCCCCAGCGAAGAACAAAAGAGTAGCAGTTGTTGGTGCCGGGTTGAGCGGCATCACTGCTGCCTTGAATTTGAGCAGAAAAGGGTATCAAGTAGTAATTTTTGAATCGACTGACAGATTGGGCGGAAGTCTGCGAGATTTCCCTGCCGCAGAATTGCCCGGTGAGGTAATTCTGAGTGACTTTGAAGTCTTGACACACCTGGATGTGGAAATCCGGTTCAAGACCGTGGTGGGGCAAGACGTCTCAATTCCCGATCTTCAGAGGGATTTCGACGCGGTTTACGTAGGATCGGGGAGTGACAGCCGGAGCCAAATCGCACTGGAACTCGACTCCGAAGGTGGAGCTTCAGTGGACCCGGAGACTTTGGAGACCACTTCCCCGGGAGTATTTGCCGCCGGGAGTTTCGTGAGGGGCGCCGAAGAACGGTCACCTATTAGGTCAATTTCCGATGGTCGCAGCGCAGCGATTTCCATTGACAGGTTCCTGCAAAAGGTTTCTCTCAGTGCGTCCAGAGAAAACGAGGGACCGTACGAGACCCGCCTTTACACCAACACGGAAGGGACTGAATCGCTTCCTGAAGTGGCCGTGTCCGATCCAAATGTGGGGTATTCCGCACAGGAGGCGAAGCAAGAGGCGGCACGATGCCTCCAGTGCGAGTGCATGGAGTGCGTTAAAGTCTGTGAATTCCTTGCCGGCTTCAAGGGCTACCCCAAGAAGTATATCAGGCAGATTTACAACAATCTGTCCATCGTCATGGGGCAACGCCACGGCAACAAGCTCATTAATTCCTGCAGTATTTGCGGTCTCTGTAAGGAAGTCTGCCCTGAAGACCTTCACATGGGAGAAATTTGCCTGGCGGCTCGGGAAACCATGGTGCAGCAAGGGAAGATGCCGCCTTCGGCCCACGAGTTCGCCCTCCGGGACATGGCCTTCAGTAACAGCGAAAAATGTGCTCTGAATCGCCATCAGCCGGGGATGAATTCCAGTAAATTCCTGTTTTTTCCTGGTTGCCAACTCAGTGCCTCCTCTCCGGAAAATGTGAAGAATACATACTCATACCTCATGGAACAGCTTCGAGGCGGAGTCGGCCTTATGCTCCGCTGTTGCGGCGCCCCCGCGGACTGGGCCGGCCGAAAAGAAGCGTTTTCCGAGGTCGTATCTGAATTTGAGAGCCAGTGGATAGGAATGGGCAGTCCGGAGTTGATCGTGGCATGTTCGACTTGTTATTCGGTGTTCAAGACCCACCTGCCGCATATTAAGATGCAATCGCTTTGGGAGGTTCTGGACACAGTGGGATTACCCGACAGCACTCGAATGGAGCCCTTCACTGTGGCCGTCCACGATCCTTGCACGTCCCGGCATGAGGAGCGCATTCACCAGAGTGTTCGACGCATCCTTCAGAGGCTCGGGTACGAAATCAGTGAATTGCCTCTGAGCCGCGACCGAACCGAGTGTTGCGGATACGGCGGGCTCATGTATTTCGCGAACCGGGATCTGGCCGAAAAAGTGATGCAACGCCGGATCGCAGAGAGCCCCCACGAATACTTGGCTTACTGCGCTATGTGCCGGGATCATTTCAGATCGAAGGGCAAGCCCACCTGGCATCTGTTGGACCTCATCTTTGGACCCACGGATCGCGACAATGCCTCGCAAAGAGGCCCGGATTATTCGCGGAGACGCAGAAATCGCGCGGACTCAAAAATTCCCTGCTGAAGAAACTGTGGCGTGAAAAAGCGGCCACAAATCAAGGTCGTGAAACCACGCAGTTGCATATTCCCAAGGACGTCCGGGATCTGATGGAACAACGAATGATTCTGATTGAGGATGTGCGTCAAGTGCTGGATTGGGGCGAGAAAACAGGCTATAAGCTGGTCAGCCGTCATTCCGGGCACTTCTTGGCTCATTACACGCCGACTACCGTCACCTACTGGGTTGAGTATTCCCCCGCCAAGAACGGATTCACCGTCCACAACGCTTACAGTCATAGGATGCAAATTGTGGAGGATTTAAAATCGTGAGCAATCATGTTGACCCTCACGAAGCTGAAGGGTGGTCATGCGCGAAGTGCGGGGTGCCTCTGGAGATGCGAAAGGTTGAAGTAAGCTATATGGGAAGCAAATATC
>CAWHDO010000045.1:0-90882 GCA_963828085.1 uncultured delta proteobacterium | reverse complement strand
AGCATGAAGACACACTAACCACAAAGTGGCTTATAGGTCAGATGTTTCCCGCCAACCCCTTGAATAATACACACTGTCCTTTCGCCGTCGTCAATCTTCCTATGATTCCAGCGGAAAGAAAATTCGTCACAGTACCTGTGCAAGTGTCTTTTTGATACGTGATGGAAAGCACCGTGGACGCCCCTCTTCAACAGTGCGAAGTAGGATTCAACGGTATTCGTGGAAGCATTACCCCTTACGAATTCACCATCGTTATGCTTAACGACTTCATGTCCAGCGAAGTCCTTACCAATACCAGTATAAGAAGCCCATTCGTCAGTCATTATGCAAGAGTCTTTGTGAACCATTTCCTTGATAGCACCTTTAAGAGTCTTGGCATCTATGTGCTCTATGGGTTTGGAAACTACATTTCCTTTTCTTTCAACTAGAGCCAAAACCGGAGCCTTCTCAGTCCCGCGCCCTCTCTTAGACTTCTTCTTGGGTTTAGACTCAGAGCTACCAGAACCACCCTTATTTTCTTTCCGAGGCTTGCCACCGACATAAGTCTCATCTACTTCTACGGTTCCCTTCAGAGGGAACAATCCTTCCTTCATTGCTGCTCTGATACGATGAGCAAGATGCCAAGCATTCTTGTAGTTTCCAATGCCAAGCACTCTTTGAAGTTGAAGGGCAGAGATGCCTTTCTTAGATGAAGACATAAGATGGAAAGCCATAACCCACTTACGAAGAGGGATGTGAGAGCGGTGCATTACCGTATCAACCATTACCGTAAACTTCTTACGGCACGCCGCGCATTTCCAGGTTCCGTGAGGGGTCTTCTCGCCTTCTAACTTGTAGGCTTTCTTGTTTCCACAATGGGGACAGACAGGACCGTTCGGCCAGCGTATGAGTTCCAAGAATACTCTTGCTTCTGCTTCTGTCATTTCAGTAAGTTGCGAGAGATCCATTTGACAGCCCCTTTCTCATCCAGTCCCCCCTAATATAACACATCTCAATGGGTCTGTCAAGAGAATAAATCCGAAAGATAATTCGGGCTCGGGAAACAAAAAAACTACTCCCGGCCTTCCGCAGGCACAGGAGTAGTCATTCACACCTACGCTATATTTCCGGCAAGCCGGGCTCACGCAAGCACCGGACTTGGACTATTTGCGGGGGTTTCCTTCTTACGTATGTTCTCGGGCTTCAGGGATGCTCGAGAACCCCGAACAACTCCCAAACGGCCCCGACGAACAAGGCAATCCAACCGATGAAGTAGGAGATTACGCCCAAGAAGGTCCAGATTGGCGTCAGGAACGATTCTTGAAGGGGTAGAATCCCGAAGGCTACTGTGAGCAAGAAGAAGAGGCCTGAAGCTGCAACGAGTTCAAATGGCTTGCGCCGCAGTTCATACCCGGCGAGTTTTCCGAAAAGTGGGGCGATTAGCGCTATAAACGCCAGCATCAGCGTTTCGTACATCATGAACATAGTCTTTCACCTCTCAACTTTTCCTTTCTAGCAATAAGCTAAACACTAAACTGATGCGCGTCAATGTCGCTAATGTTATCTTAACATTGCTTGACCGTAACGTTTTGACCGCCTCGGTATGGCGGCGACTTTCCGGAAGGCATGAACTCAGGTATACTCACTTCCAACGGAGCAATCCGGCCCACGATTCATGCACTAGGTTGTCGGCTCATTGTCGGTGGCGGGAGGCCTTCTCGTTTGCGGCATCCCGTCTCTATTTTATGACGACAAAATTCGTTTTACGTATGACAGGATGAAGGTCATGAAAGAACAGGACAGCACCTACAAATGGATCGGCCTGGGCGATATTAACGGATTTTTCGGCCTCATGTTCGACAACATGGCTGTTCTTTCATTTCTTGCAGGTACTCTCATTGTCGGCTTCAATTTCCCCGCAGAAATTGTCTACACACGCATGTTTCCCGGAACCACGTTGGGGGTGCTCTTTGGTGACCTTCTTTACACCTGGATGGCCTTCAAGCTCGCCAAGAAAACTGGAAACCGAGAAATCACCGCTATGCCGCTCGGCCTCGACACACCCTCGACGATAGGACTCGCTCTGGCTGTGCTCGGACCGGCATTTGTTGCGCTCAAACAGAATGGGGAGACAGTGGAAAATGCTGCCCTCATGACGTGGTATATCGGCATGGCTACAATGGTGATGATCGGAGTCTTCAAGGTTATCATGTCATACTGCGGCGCTTGGATTCAGAAGGTGGTTCCTCGCGCCGGTCTCCTCGGATCTATCGCCGGTGTAGGACTCGCATTGATAGGCTTCATACCGATGGCGGACCTCTTCGGTCAGCCTGTCATAGGAATGCTCTCGCTCGGCCTTATCCTTTATACGCTGGTAGCAAGGATTCAACTGCCCAAAAGCATTCCCGGCATCTTTACGGCTGTAATTCTAGGAACCGTCCTGTTCCACTTATACAATGGCTTGGGCTTCGGCGGGCTCCCCGATGAAACCTATGCCTTCCCCGCGTTGCAATTTCAGTATGCTCTGCCGTTGCCCAGTCTGGATTTTGTCACGGGCATATTACCCGCTCTCAAGTACCTGCCGATTGCGATTCCCTTTGCTATTCTGACTGTCGTAGGTGGAATTAACGTGACCGAGAGCGCTCGTGTTGCCGGTGATGAATACAACACTCGCCAAATTCTGCTCACAGAGGCGTGGGCTACTCTCCTGGCCGGTGTGTGCGGCGGTGTGGCACAGTCATGCCCTTACATAGGTCACCCCGCTTACAAACGCATGGGGGCACGTGCAGGTTACACTCTCCTCACAGGGATCTTTATCGGTCTGGGCGGAATGTTGGGTTACGTTTCGTTCTTTGTGGAACTGATACCAAGGGCCGTACTAGCTCCTATCCTGATTTTTGTGGGCCTGGAAATAGTAACTCAGGCATTTGTGCATTCGCCCGCCGCGGCACATTCCTGCTGTAGTATTCGCCATGTTTCCGACCGTGGCTCGCCTCGTGGCTATTCAACTTGAGACACCGGAAATTGTCTCACCTGCCAATTTGCAGCATCTTATAACCAAGGTGGGCAGTACACTCCCGGAAGCGCTCGTCACGATAGCGGTCGGTAATGGATTTATTCTCACGGGCATGCTTTGGGGGGCTTTCCTTGCTGAGATGATAAACCGTCGGCTCAAAATTTGTTCAATCTATCTGGTAATTCTCGCCGGCTTAACCTTTTTTGGTCTCGTCCATTCTTCTTCGCCCGACGCGGGCGTGTACCTTCCCTGGTTATTGACGGACACGGCGTGGCAGATTCCCTATCAATTCTCGCTTTCCTATCTTGTTCTGGCAGCCCTCATATTTGTCCTATCATATACAAGGGGAGGCAAAGAGCCGCCAATCCCTGACTCTCCTTAGGCCGCGTTTGCCTATAGTTGCCGTTATTGCTATACTATTAGCATTCGATAAAATTTGGTGGAGGTACCTTCAATGAAAGGCATCATGGCGGCTGTCATGGTAGCGGGACTTATATGTTTTGTCGCATCCTCAGCCTTCGCAGACGGAGCACCAGGCGGAACCACAAAAAGCCGCACAGTAACAGTCTACGACTCGAAGGCGCGATGCCAGGTGGTCTGCAAGGCGCCGAAGCCCTTTCTGGAAAGGGTTGAAGATGGGCTGGCTTACGCGCTGGACATTCCGCTAGCTATATTGAGCCCCGTCACATGCCCGATAGTATCCCCGATACTTGATAAATTAGATCCCGTGGAAAACAGAAGCTATGCTCGTACCCCCTCAAGAAAATGACCGCGCCGATCCGGTCCACCCTGCCGACGTTCTCTCCGGAGAGGAGAGATTCCGAATTTATTACAGCAGGGTGGTCGATCTGGCGGTGGCACGTGGCCTACTTACTCCGGACCCGAATTCAGAAATTGGACACTTTGCTTTTTCTCACCACTATTTTGAGGGGAAGGACTCGGACCTGATGCTCCAACGGGCTCTTCATGAGTTCGATGAGAAATATCCGGAACTCGTTATCGAACGCAAGACCATGAAAGATCTGATGTTTATGGGCGCGGTGGAAAGCTTTCTGCTCTCTGATAGCGCGGAAAAGACTGAAGAATTGATCCTCGTAGGGGCAACGCACTGCGTGTGGCCCGTCGGAACTGCTTTTACTCTCACCTATCCCTGGGACTTGGATGGAGAGGGTCGCCCCGTGGGTTTCAGAAAAGATCTAACTGACTTTATGAAGCGTAGGATACTAGTAATACTCAGAAAAGCCGGCAAACTCAGTCATAGTGATCTATTCGGCATGTGGTGAAAGCCGCCAATCGATGCCGACTTCCATTGGGTTTTAAAAGAGAAATAGGAATTGCCAATCTGGATCTTAACAAGCCATTCGGAGATCGGGAGGTCGATCATTTTAGACGAAAGCATTTCTCATCGGCCACTTCCGCTTTGAGTTGAGCCTGAAGCTGTTTGGGCGGAATATCAAACTGACCCCCTACCTCCCATTCTTTCGATTTGTCATTCCACGAGAACTGCTCCAGTGAGATCTTCTTACCTTTTTCAAGATAAAGAAGGAGGTACCAACCTCCATACAATTTGGAGTAGCACGTCTTGATGTGCTTCACATTAGGTATCTCTTTGGCGAACCTCATAGCCGCCTCGTTCACTTCATCTTTCAGACGCAGATCCACCGCGGCCTCCGAGATCTTTTCCCGGTCCGGCGGAGGAGGAGGTGCATAGGTCGGGAGAGAGGGTGAAGCCGCTTGCTCTGCCCCCTTTTCACCAGGCGTTGGAGGCTTGGCGGTTTCGGCTTGTTCCGACGCACCCTGGGGGCCTGAAGGAGGTTCGACTTCGGGAGATGGTTTGGCAGATTGCAGGCCGGGCACGCATCCCGGCGAAAGCAGTGCGGCCAGAATGAGAGTCGCGGCCAGAAAGCTTATGGCGGCTTTCATAAATTGTTTCCGTTTCTCGGGACCCTGTGAGCCTACTACACGGACAGTATCATAAAACCGTCGATATTACAAGATCATACAGACAACGTGTGCGAACGGGCTGTCTTGTTGGGGCAAAAGTTGCTATTGCTACCGCAGCGAAGCGAGGACAGGCACGGCCAAATGCCCCCGCATCTCTATGGTATCGGCAATATGTCATTGAAGTCGCCAATGGCACAAAGGCGGGCAACCTCCTTTGCTCGGGTACCTACAGATTCTCCCTGATTAATCCAACCAGGATATGTTATAAACTGAGACATGGCCAAAGGTGCATCAAAGAAACTGGTGGCGCTCGTGGGGCGCCCCAACGTCGGGAAATCCACAATGTTCAACATGTTGTGCAAAGCCCGGAAGGCACTGGTGGAGGATACACCAGGTCTCACACGGGACCGCAACTATGCTGAAGTAACCATCGGTGACAAATCTTTTGTCATTGTGGATACCGGGGGATTTGAACCGACGAGCGACGATATCATGCTCACACAGATGAGGACTCAGACCATTGTGGCCATCGAACAGGCTGACTTAATAGTTTTCCTGGGTGATGGAAAAGTGGGAGTCACTCCGTCCGATCACGAAATAATCCGCACGCTTCAAGAGACCGACAAGAAGGTTTTTTACGCGGTCAATAAGATTGACTCGGAAAAGCAGGAAAACATTGCGGTCGACTTCTATTCACTTGGAGTTGCGCAAATCTTTCCTGTCAGCGCGATGACCGGGTATGGTATGGGCGATTTCATAGACTCTCTGCTCAAGGAGATCCCGGAGAAACAGATCCCTCCGCTTCAGACAGAACCCGCGACGGAACCTGTTGTCAAGGTGGCCGTTGTAGGCCGGCCGAACGTCGGCAAATCTACTCTGATAAATCTCTTGTTGGGAGAAGAGAGACTGGTGGCTAACCCTGAGCCCGGCACCACAAGAGATTCGATTGATACCACTGTACGCCATTACGGCAAGGAATATCTTTTCATCGATACTGCCGGCATAAGGAGACGTTCCCGCATAGTGGACCGTCTAGAAAAGTATAGCGTTATCAAGGCGTTCAGAAGCATAGACCGGGCGGAAATCGTGCTCGTTATGATGGATTCAAGAGAGGGAGTGACCGAACAGGATGCCCGAATCGCGGGATACGCTTTTGAAAAAGCCAGGGGGGTGATACTGGTACTGAATAAATGGGACCTGATCCCTAAAGACACCACAACTATTGACCGATACATCGAGCACGTCCGGGATTCTCTCAAGTATCTCCAGTACGCTCCAATTCTTACTGTTTCGGCATTGGAAGGGACCCGTGCCGTCAAACTCTTTAACCTGATCGACGACGTTAACGCAAAGTACCGTAAGAGGATCAACACCTCAGAGTTGAACAAGTTTCTCGAAGAAACCCTGGCCTCGCACCCTCCCGGAATGCACCGCAAAGGGAAACGGATCAAGGTCTACTACATGACCCAGGTCCAGGCGGCGCCTCCAACGTTCATGTTTTTCTGCAACTATCCGGAGTCGATCCACTTCTCATATAAGAGATTCCTGGAGAACCGCTTGAGGGAGGTCTTCGATTTTGATGGCTCCCCGTTGCGTCTCGTGCTCAAGAAGCGGCAGGGGAAACTTTTGGAACGTGAGCAGACCCCCAAGAGGGCCCGGCGCTAAATGAACGCGCATTGAATTTCGCGTGCAGATGCGGTCGGGAGTGTCGAAATATTTGATGTGACGTGATGGGAACAGGGTTGCAGTCGGCGGCGTTATCGTGGAAAGTAGCAGGCAGCCCTCATTGAGACCAAAATCTTTCGGGATAAATGACTGTGCAGCATGAACATGGTGAAAATCAGACTTCTCAGCCGTCCATGAGCCGAGGCGGCAATCCCATTGTTCGTTTCGGAGAGATCCAGGACCTCGTCAAGTCATATTACCCGGATGCGGATCTTGACCTGATTCGCGCGGCTTACGTCTATTCCGCGCAGGTCCACGTCGGCCAGACACGAAGATCCGGGGAACCGTATCTCGTACACCCCGTGGCCGTGGCGAGCATTCTCGCCCAGATGAAGCTGGATGAAGCCTCCGTAGCAACCGGCCTTTTACACGATACGGTGGAGGACACCCTCACTTCTGTTGAGGATCTGGAACGCTTCTTCGGCACAGAAATTGCCACTCTCGTGGATGGCGTCACCAAGATCAGCAAAATCGAGTTTCAGTCGAAGGAAGAGCGCCAGGCCGAAAATTTCCGCAAAATGATTCTGGCTATGAGCCGCGACATTAGAGTGCTTCTCGTGAAGCTGGCTGACCGGCTACACAATATGCGCACGCTCGATCCAATGCCTCCTGAAGCTCGAAAGAGAATCGCCAGGGAGACAATGGAGATCTATGCTCCCCTGGCTGCGCGGCTGGGGATCTATTGGATGCGGACGGAACTCGAAGACCTTGCCTTCAGATACCTCGAAACCGAACTGTACAACGACATAAAGAACCGCCTTGACGAAACAATAAAGCGGACTGAAGAATACGTTAATAGTGTACTGAGAATTATTCGTGAGAAGTTGGAGCAATACAATATAAATGCAGTAATAAAAGGACGCAATAAGGATATTTACAGTATACACCATAAGATGACGGCCCAGAACCTGGAGTTCGACCAGGTTCACGACCTCACCGCTTTCCGCATAATCCTGAGCAGTGTCAGTGAGTGCTATGCCGTCCTGGGCCTTATCCATTCGCTCTGGCGGCCTGTGTCAGGCCGGTTCAAAGACTACATAGCGATGCCGAAAAGTAATGGTTACCAATCTCTCCATACCACTGTAATCGGGCCTAAGGGAGCAAGGATAGAAATCCAGATACGGACTGATGAGATGGATCTTATCGCGGAAGAAGGTATCGCGGCCCATTGGTCCTACAAAGAAGGAAAGGTTCCCGAAGCTGAAGATGCCAAAGTCGTCAATTGGCTCCGGCAGATGATTGAGACCCAGCAGGAACTCGACGATCCCCGAGAATTCTTAGAAAACGTGCGGGTGGACCTTTATCCGGATGAGGTGTACGTTTCACGCCCAAGGGAGAAGTGAAGGAATTCCCCAAGGGGGCCACGCCTTTGGACTTTGCCTACTCCATTCATACGGAGGTGGGCCACCGGTGTGTGGGAGCCCGAGTCAACGGGAAGATGGTCCCGTTGAAGTACCAATTGCACACGGGAGACAGTGTCGAAATTGTAACGTCGGTCCACCAGAAGCCGAGCAAGGATTGGCTCAAGTTCGTGAAGACCGGCCGGGCCAGAACAAAGATCCGCCACTTTGTACTCGCAGCAGAGCGAGAGCGTGCGATTCAGATGGGCAGAGACAGTGCGGATCGAGAGCTTCGCAAATGGCGGATCGACTTGAACCGTGCTGAAAAAGAGGGCTCACTCCTTGAAATTGCCGGTGAATACAGCTTCAAGACTGAGGAAGACCTTTACGTGGCCATTGGGTACGCAGGATTTCTCCAAAGGTAGTTATTACAAAGCTGGTTCCGCCACAGGAGAGAGAAAAGGCGAAGGCGGCTCTAGCCGAAGAAAAACATGTAAGAAAGGAGCATGGCACCGCAAAGAGCGGCGTGAGGGTTCAGGGGTTGGCCGATGTGATGGTAAACTTCGCGAAGTGCTGCAATCCTCTACCTGGCGATTCGATCACGGGTTTCATCACCAGGGGTCGTGGGGTCACCATACACAAAGAGGACTGTATTAACCTTCAGGCTACTGATTCGCAGAGAATCGTCGAGGTGAGTTGGGACGAGAGTCAATCGCTGAGCCGGATTGTGAGATTGGGAATTCAAACTGAAAACAGGACGGGCATGTTGGCCACTATTAGTGGTGTCTTCTCTTCAAACGATGCGGATATCGTCCAGGCCAATGTAAAGACAGTGAACGACCATGAGGCGCAGGGCATCTTCATGGTCTCGGTCCGTAACCTGGAACACCTCACCCGCTTAATGAACGCGCTAAAGACCGTTAAGGGAGTAGAAAAAGTCGAACGTTTAGGAATAGTGTGACCGGGAAGATGACAGTCACAATCCGTGCCGAAAGATTTAGCCTACTCAACCGGACTCTCCCGCATGCAAATCCACGATTGCAGTTTTCTACTCGACTTTCAAAACAGGTGACGGCCTGAGCCCCACCAGGGACTTTGACAAAGCGATGCGGGCCAACGTGAGGGAGTTGGACTTTGGGAAGAAGGACCGACCATGATTGAACCACGCTCGCCAGAGCCCGTGCCACCCGAGGGTCAGTTGATCATTTACCGCGACGGAGCCCTCAAGCTCCAGGTCCGGCTCGAAGCTAAAACGGCATGGCTTACC
Source organism: uncultured delta proteobacterium (assembly GCA_963828085.1). Taxonomy (GTDB): domain Bacteria; phylum Desulfobacterota; class Desulfomonilia; order Desulfomonilales; family Desulfomonilaceae; genus CAWBBA01. The sequence goes on along the minus strand of CAWHDO010000045.1, from coordinate 81,611 downwards.
CAGGCGGGCATGGCTGAACTGTTCCAGACCACGCCGCAGAACATAACTATCCATATCAAGAGCATTTATGCTGACGGGGAGCAGGTTGAGGTGGCAACTTGTAAGGAATACCTACAAGTTCGGACCGAAGGTGGGCGTCAGGTCAAACGCGCACTCAAGCACTACAACCTCGACATGATCCTAACCGTGGGATACCGTGTCCGCTCCCATCGCGGGACCCAGTTCCGACAATGGGCCACATCGCGGCTCAGTGAATTGCTGGTCAAAGGATTCACGCTCGACGACGAGCGCATCAAGGCAGGCAGGACCATCGGGCAGGACTATTTTGACGAGCTGCTCGAACGCATCCGGGATATCCGGGCCTCAGAGCGGGTATTCTACCAGAAGATAACCGACATTTACGCCACCAGCATCGACTATGATTCCAAGGTAGAAATCAGCCAAACTTTCTTCGCCGCTGTCCAGAACAAGCTACACTGGGCCATCCATGGCCATACGGCCGCCGAAATCATTGCTGGCCGGGCCGACGCGACCAAGTCCCACATGGGCTTGACCACCTGGAAAAACGCACCCGATGGCCCCATCCGCAAGACCGACGTGAGCATCGCGAAAAACTACCTTACCGAAGCGGAAATCAAAGAACTGAACCGCATCGTGACGATGTACCTGGATTATGCCGAGGATCAGGCCCGGCGACAGAGGCCCATGCACATGGCCGATTGGATCGCCAAACTCGACGCCTTCCTCCACTTCAACGAGCGGAATATACTCACCCATGCGGGGACGATCTCGCATCAACTGGCCATCGAACACGCGGAAGGGGAATTAGAGAAGTTCCTGGCCGACCAGCGGAGACTGGAGGCTGAGCAGCCCGTGAGTGATTTCGATAAGGTCGTCGAGCAGGTTAAGGAGATCGAGAGGAAACCTCCGAAGGACCAAACGGGCGCTCCATCCAAACGCAAACGCCGCGGTGGCAAACCCAGTGGATGACGAAGCGGGCAATGCGTAAGTCGCTCGACGAAAATATAGAGTGCCTCAGTGCCACACTGAAGCAACAGGGCGCGCCCGTTGCCAGCTTGAGAAGTTGTAAGTTGACGCCTGGATTACATGTGGACCTTCTTCCCGGAGCATTTCTTTGCTCTTGGCGTCGAGCATATTCTAGAGCGCCGTGCCAGAAGGTGAAATCTGCGGCTCGGCTGCAAAAGCTTTTATACTCGGTGTCATACTGAACGCATAGAAGAGTGACAGAGCCATCCCTAACACAAGAATCGGTTTCGCCATCGCGGACATGATTCGCCTCCTGGAAATAACTTTGTGCAGCCGTATAAGCAACCGCAAGCATGATCGGAATATTGCCGTCGGTGACACGGTCTCCGGGTGACAGGTGGAAGAAGTCTGGAGAGATAGCTTTGAAGCGATTGACCGTCCAGAGGATCTTGTTAAATTCCCCCAGGGGTACTACCGTTCATTTTATGAGACGGTAAGTACGTATTTACCAAAAAGGAGGTTACTCATGAGGTTCTTACTCAAGGCTTCAATTCCGGTTGAAGCTGGCAACAGGGCAGCAAAGGAAGGTCGGCTGGCTAAGACCATCGAGTCAATTCTCGCGGACTTAAAACCGGAGGCGGCATATTTTCTCGATGAAAACGGACAGAGAACCGCTTTCATCTTTTTCCATATTCAGGACAATTCAGAAATCCCGAAGGTGGCTGAACCCTGGATGCTTGCCTTCAACGCGAGTATTGAGATGCATCCGGTCATGGCCCCCGCAGATTTGATGAAGGCCGACACGGACATCGAGGCGGCGGTTAAGAAGTATTCCTAAGTTCTTGAAAAGAGAGGCAAGTAGTACTCTTAGAGCCATTGCACCAATTTACGGTTCCATGCCGCTCTTAGCTGAGATATTGGAATCTTTGGAGCACCGAAGCGAAGGGTGCCAACACGTGGAACTGTGCCGAACATCTGGATAACATTTTGAATTGACTCGTTGCCCCGAACCTTCCTTCAAGAAAGGTAACTCACGACAAGTCCGAACCTATTATGATCCGACAAGTATTTTAACGCACGCTTTATCTACTCCGTCTGAGACTGGACGGCAACCCGTTCCTTTGCCTCTAGAATCTTTTTGACCCAATCTTTTCTGTCCTCAACCACAAATTTCTCTGTGTTACCGTCTATTGTTCTGATTTTCAGTCCATTTGGTATGATTCCGAATGTCATACAGGGATTTGCCTCGGTGATTTTCTGGAGTGGAATCGATAACTCATGTCTCTGAACATTTATTGAATGGGATCTAAAAAGAAGTCTTTGATCAGTTAGATAAATCCATCCCCCGACTGCCTCGACATTCCTGAAATGATTCGCTCCTCCTTCCTTCACGAGGTCTTCACCTCGAAACAAAGGACGGTCTGTCTCAAATTTTTTCTTTTGATAGCCAACAAAAGCACTCATCAATGCTCCAAAGAGCGTGCCAGATATAGTGCCCATAACAACTGCGGATTTCGTTCCGTATTGAAGTGACCAAAAGATTCCCATGAAAAGACCAAAAGGGATCCCGGTTGATAGCATTACCTTCAAAAATTTGTTGCCACCCCATGGACCTATTCCGTTTCTTACAGTGCTGACGCTCATGTCCAACTCCTCCTTATCGGGCTACGGTCACTATTCTGTAAGCATGGATGAAGAGAGATGCCTTTCGGATTCACAAATCGATATAAGCGCGAACGATTTTCAGGGAATCGGCGAATTGGAGATCCTGGAGCAATTCTATGCATCGTGGAATATTGACGTGAAATGCGAAGGTGTTCACGCGTTTAGCTCAATCGTGATCTTTCTGGAACGAAGAGCCTGATTAGATACAATTATTGCCGATGAACAGGAGTTAGGCAGAGTCATCGGCAAAAAAGGATGACAAACACCTCCTGGTGGAGTACAAATAACGCTCTTGTTAGTATGTGTTGCTGGGAAGGAGGATAGGATGCAGTTTATCAAACCTGCTAAGTTGTTTCTTTTGGTGGCTGTCTTTGCTGTCGCAACCGTGCCTTTCGCCGCGGAGGCGAGTTGATGGAACTGTGTCCCCTGGTCAGGGGGAAGCAGCAGCTATAGTGCGGCGGCGCCTTCTTATGGAGAGAATGGGTACGTATACGGTGACGGAACCTGGTACGGAACTTATGGGTATCCGGGTCAACGGGAATCCGTGCAAGTGCAGACCAAGACTTCAAAATCCAAGAACCAATCTCCCAAGTCAAAACCAAGCAATCAATAGACAATAACATTGTCGATCTACGAGGGAGGATCTCAATGAAATGAGGTTCTCCCCGTGTACCGAGCTGCTACTTGTTCCGTCCTGATGCTAGCAGACAAGGGGGGCGATTCTGCCCAGGGACCAATTCACGGAACCTGGCGTTCGGGCAGCCGGCAACGTTGAATGCAAACGTGACCACGTATCCACTCGCGGCAGGGACACCGTAAGGTGCAATTGCCTCCCACGGTATCCGCGACAGCCTTGGAAAAAGAAGGCGTCTCTCCGAGCCTGAACCTCGAAAGAGTTGCGAGAGCAGCGCCTCCGATGAGAGTCGGCGGGGATGTCGGGAGATACCAAATTCTTCGATTCATTCGGCGGATTCTTTAGAGCTTCTGCCCAACAAGGCGTAAGCCACCATCGCATTCGAGCACGCAGCCCGTCATAAAAGAGTTGCCGATAAGAAACACTATCGCGCTAGCAATATCTTCCGGTTTTCCCACACGCCCCGCTGGTGTAGCGGCGGCAAAACTCTCAAAAGTCGCCTTTTTTTGTTCTTCGGAAAGCCAGTTCCACCAAGGTGTATCCACGACTCCAGGGGCTACCGCATTGATCCTCCGGGGCCTGAGTTCAACTGCAAGAGGCTTCACAAGCCCTTCGATCGCGGCATTGATCGCGGCAAGACCTGCCGTACCCGGGTTTGCGGACCTCGCAGAGATGGCTGAAACGAAGGTGATAGATCCCTCAGGACTGAGATAGGAAATTGCTTCGTGGGCCAAAGAGAAATGCGTCCAAAACTTTGCCTCGAACCCTGTCCGTAAATCGGCTTCCGACAGGGCCTGAAAAGTTCCAGCACCCTTACCACCGCTCAAAGTGATGACCAAATGGTCAAGTTTTCCTGTCTCGGCTAGCGCTTTGGCTCTTGCCTGGGAATTGGCGGCATCAAAGGCCACTGAACTGGCTCCGGGACCAAGCAGTCGGTTGGCAGACTCCAATTTCGTGGCGTCTCGGCCCGTAATGATCACAGACGCGCCGTAATCAATGAGAATTTTTGCCGTGGACAGACCAATTCCAGACGATCCTCCAGCTATCATCACCCTAACATCACTCAGATCGAACATGTAAATCCTCGCTGACCCCTGGAATCCGAATTAACGGGGCCGTGTCGAATGAACCAGTATAATGCAGAGGTCTTGCCATTCTGGGGGTCTGGGCATCGATAATGAGGCGAGGGATGATTCCCTGACCCCGAAAAAGGCATCACATCTCCCATCACAAGACCCAACGGAGGCAAAATCGTCTCACGTCTATTAAAAAGCCTGGTTTTGCTTATTCCTGAGCGTACTCCGATACATGCCCGTTTGGCAACTATAACCTGGAAGCCGCCTACAGCCTCATCGCCCAGGCTCACTGTACGCGATTTTAATGGGAGTTACGCCCTGACCAGTATGAACCATGAGCGATTCGAGCCACTAGAAGGTTCGACACACCACCCGCTATTCCTCTTGTTGGAACACATCCTTTGCGAGGAGGACCGCCGACATCGCTGTGGGCCATCCTGAGTAAAAGGCGAGATGCGTAATCAGTTCGATGAGTTCGTCCTTAGTGATACCGTTTTCGAGCGCGCGCCGAAGATGGAAGGGCAACTGCTCCGTGCGATTTAGCGCAACAAGAGTCGCTACGGTGATGAGACTACGGTCGCGCTTCGAAAGGCCCGGCCTTTCCCAAATATCGCTGAAGAGTACATCCTCGGTTAGTTCAGTGAGCTTGGGAGCGACTTCGCCGATGAGTTCACGTACGGTCGGTGTGGGCTTCTTCGATGCCATTGACTCCTCCTTAGTGGTACACGCCTCGATTCTGAACTAGAAAAACTGACAGCGGATGATTCTCGTTTTCCAGGTTGCCCCCGAAAAAATTTCATGTCTGTAGCAATTACTACAGACACTAGATATCTGCACACTCTATCTTTGACTTAAGATCCATTCCGGTCAAGGGAGAATTCAACATGAATGCGCAAATCCTAGGCATCTCAGGAAGTCCTGTAAAGAACAGCAATACTGACCGCTTGATCCAAGCAGTGCTGGATGCCAGTGGCGTCAATGCCGAATTCGTTAAACTGAGTAAGATGAATGTCCGTGGTTGTGTGGCTTGTTTGCGGTGCGCAGGAGACAACCTCTGCAAACAAATGGACGATTTCTCAGAATTGGGAGCGAAAGTGCGGATCGCCCAGGGTCTGGTCATCGGAGCATACACTCCGTACGGCTCGATGGACAGTTTTACGAAAGCTTTCCTGGAAAGGTTGTTCTCACTGAGGCACCGCGTTGGGTTGAATCGTGGCAAATTGGCAGTGGTGATCACTACTGGGATAGGGCGAGGCCGTCAAGGGCTTCACGAGGCGAACGAGCAGATCACTCGCGCCCTTCATCGAGAAGGCATGGAGGTAATCGGCAGCTTGGAAGCAATCGGCAACCCCCCTTGCTTGAGTTGTGGCTATGGAGAGACCTGCACCATGAGTGCTATCCCATTCCTGTTTCCCGGCGATGTAACAATAACGCCGGAGAAGTTTACCCGTGTAGAGGATCAATCTGACCTGTGGAAGCAGGCTCAAGAGTTGGGCAATCAAATGGGGGCTGCAATCCGAGACAGGCATTCCACATGAGTAGAGAGCGCGTCGTCAACTACGTCAGTCAGATCTGAACGTTTGATCTACAAATTTCGGGTGAAAGGAGGTGAGGAAGATGCCAAGATGTGGCCTGTGCGGCGGCGAAACGCCTTTCTATTACTCAAGGCAATGATCCGCAAATGATGGTATAGTTAAGCAGTTGCAGACGGGACGGCGATTCTGCCCAGGAAAGCAATCACGGAACCCTCAAGTTTGGGCAACCGGCAACGGTGAGCGAAAACGTGACCACGTACCCACTCGTTGCTGGGATACCCTTAACGGGGTGCATCGCTTCCAGGGTATCCTCGACAATTCTCGGAAGAAGAAGGTGCTCTCGCGGAGCCTGAACCGCAGCGTGTCGAATTGGATGCCACCGACCCAGCCCTGAAGCATCGGTTGGCTGTGATACCGGAGTATGGCAATCGCGTGCTCCGAGTAATCGTCAATAGGTCAGTGGATCCTATGCGGGTCGTTACGTGGTTCTTCGACCGAAAGATGAAGGGAAGACTATGAAACTAAAGATAGGCCGCGAGGCGGATGCACTTTATCTCACACTTGACGAATCAGATATTGTTGATTCCGAAGAGGTATCCCCCGGAATCATCGTCGACTACAACGCAGACAACAAAGTTGTAGGCATCGAGATGCTCTATCTGTCGAAGCGAACGCCGAAGCTCGACACAGGGAAACTTCTGTTCGAAACGGTTCCCGCGTCGGGGCCGGGGTAGGCGCGCCTCCCCCCGAAGGTTACCCCGCTTCGGTTTTCAGAATGATTTTGGAATCGGGGTACTTTTTTACGGCGCCTTGGATACCTTGTTCGAACGAATGCAGCGGGTGCAGACTTTCACCCTTTTGACCCGGCCGGATGATTCCATGACTCTGATCTTCTGAAGGTTCGGATAAGATATTTTCTTGGTACGGTTATGCGCGTGGCTGACGTTGTATCCCTTCAATGGTCGCTTGCCGCATATTTCACAAATTCTCGACATAAACCCTTCTCCTTGTCACACCCCTGGGATGTGAAGTCAGTAATCCTTTATTCTACTTGGAAGCTTCCACAAAAGCCATCCTTAATTGAAACAATGTCTCGGTTATTATTTTTTTCTCCTGATCCGTGAGGTTCCCGCGAGTTTTCTCTTCGAGCATTGCTATGATATCGATTATCTGCCGAGCGCCTGGAAGATCCTGTTGAACTTCTTCAGACTCGGATGCCTTGACGAAACCAAGTTGAAAAAGGGCGGTGTTGGCAAGGCTCAAAATAAAGCTCGAAAAATCGAGCGGTCGCGGAGCTTCGGCTCTCTCCGGACGAGTTAGGGGTTCCTCCGGGGGCGATTCTTGGCGAGCCTCTTGCCGAGGGGTCTCTTTTCCACCTGTTTCAGACTCCTGTTTTGCCTGGCCTTCGGTGGTAAATCGCCTCTTGTCAGTCACCTTAAATTCATCAGGTCGCTCAGACTCTTCCATCCCTCTTCTCCCTAATCAGCGGTCCAATGAGTGCTAAAAGCCCTGCCTGGGATTTATGGGGTTACGTCGCTCGAATTCGGCCAAAAGGTCTCGGGAGGCCGAATCTACACGATGAGGCACCACCACTTGGGCTGTGACGTACAGGTCGCCCTTGATTCCACCTCTGAGAGACGGGAACCCTTTTCCCTTGAAACGAAAATTTGTGCCGGACTGCGTACCCGGTGGAATTTTCAGAATCAACCGTCCGTCAGGGCCGGGAATCTCGACCTTAGTACCCAAGAATTGCCTCGCCGATTGTAATCGGAATGGCAAGAAAAACGTGATCCCCTTCCCGTCGAAAAAATCGATGGGGGGCTACCTTTATGTCCAGGAACAAGTCGCCCGGAGGCCCACCATGCCGGCCCGGGGCCCCTTGACCGGGCACCCGAATTCTCGATCCGGTGTCAACCCCGGCAGGGATGTGAACATTGATTTTACGTTCCAGTATCCGGACTACGGCTGAAGCCCCCTCATAAGCCTGGTCGAAATCAATGGTCAGCTCGTATTCCAAGTCGTCTCCACGAGCCGGTCGACGCCTCCGGTTACGCGGGTCGGCATCTGCCTTAAAAAACTCGGAGAAAATGTCATCAAAGATCCCGTGTCTCGAACTTGCGCTGAAAGAGTTAAAGTCAAAACCGAATCCCGAACGTCCGAAGCCGGCCTGACCGTACAGGCCCACGGCCACCGGATGAACCGTAACTCCTCGCTGCTGCATCTAAGCCGTCGTATCCGAACATGTCATATCTTCGGCGCTTCTCGCTGTCGGCGAGGACCTCATAGGCTTCTGCCAACTCTTTGAACCGGGCTTCAGAAGCCTTGCTGTTATTGTTCAGATCCGGATGATGGCGCCTCGCAAGTTTCCGATAAGCTCGTTTAATTTCCTCGTCGGAAGCTGAGGGGTTCACACCCAGGACATGGTACAGGGTCGCGTTTCGCCATTTCAACTCTTTTCAGCGGAACCCTCTAAGGCTCCCGGACAGATTCCCCGGCATTCTATCTCTCAAATTCTGCAAGTGCCCCTTATCCTAGCCGGCCGTAGAGGCTTACGAGAATGGCTCCAAAGCATGTAGCTTATGCCCATGCCCTTTTTATACCGCCGGGGCCAGTTTGTTCAAGAATAAATTCAATTAGGGGAGCGAATCTGAGGAGCGTCTCAGCGGAGGTAAACCACGCTGACCGTTCGGTTACTGTCGTCCTGAGATTTTGGTAGAAAGACCTCGAGAACACCGTCCACATATCTGGCCTCGGCCTTTTCCACGTCTACCTTACCGGGCAATTGAAAGCTGCGTTCGAAGAACCCGTGGACCCTCTCTATCCTGCGATAAGAGGCAATCTCCGGCATCGATTCAATAGGCCGTTCACCGGACAATACCAAGTGACTTCCCCGAAGTTCGATGTTGATGTTCTCGCGACCCACCCCCGGCAGTTCCGCCCTGATCAGATACCCGTCGGGTGTTTCCAGTATGTCCACCGTAGGACACCAAGAGGCGGTGCGCTTACACGTTCCTTCTTCCCCGCAGACGTCCAACAGCCGACTCATCTTCTCTTGAAAATTCAGCAAATCTCTCAGAGGATCCCAACGGTTAAGTGTCATGCTGTCAACTCCGGAGGAAAAAAGGGTGAGTTTTCTACCATTATATTAGATTCCTCGTGCAAACATTAAGGCTTTTTGTTTTCCCAGTCAAGACCAAACCAGCGAGGAGCGCGAGCATTCAGTTGCGCTGGGAAGGGCAGTCCTCTTCGCATCTGTCATTGCGAGCGAAGCGAAGCAATCTTCTGTAAGGCCAAAGCTGAGATTGCTGGTGGGACCGGCATCTTGCCGGTCATCCCTAACAGACATGCTGGAAGCCTGTCCCACCGATCCCTCCTCGCAATGACAGCGTAAACAGATCGTCCCGAGCAAATTGGCCACCGATATAGATGCAACCATGCACCTGTAAGTCGCTTAGATCACTTACCGCTTCGACGACTCTGACACGTAGCCGCCCTTTTTTAGCTTGTCAACCAGGATCCAACCTTTGCCCTTGGGGGCAGCAATCGTGTGCGACAAGCTCTTGCCTCCTGCGGTGGCTGGCAATACCGGTGCCGAGGCTTTGATTCTCGGGTTCAACTCCAGGATCTCCCGCGGAGGGACCCCCGTCATGTGGGCAATCTCAGCTACCGACAGATCTTTATTGAGCACCAAGCCGGTAACTTGGTCGAACGTAAACGGCGGCGCATCCTTGAACTTGAGACCGTAGACATCTCTATGGTTATTGATAATCCATAATGCGATCCATCTCACGACCAAATCTTCGGCGTTTTGGGGGAGCGGCATGTCCCAGAATTGATCGGCATTCCACCGCTGCCGCAGATCGAGGATCGTTTTGGTAGAGGTGACGTAGGCGGCAGCAGTCATCAGCCAACTTGCCCCGCCCAATTCTTTTCTAGCGTCTTTAAGCCGCGCGGCAAAGCAGCGCGTGGAAAGTTCAAGATCCATTCGGTCGTCGTGCCAAGCGTCTTCAAGCAGCTCGACGCCTTCAGAGGCAGCGCAGGGCTTCTCCAGGGCCCACCAACCAGCCACAGGTGACCGAGAAGTTGCCTTCAGACTCAACGCCGAAAGAAACTGGTGCGAACAGGACAAACTCGTTCGGTACACCTGCTTTCCGGAGGACTTCGTCAAACATCCAAGCGTATCGGCTTTTCTCAGAGAGCCAATCGGTAAGAACGCTTCTGGCATCAAGCATCAGGAAATTGACCTGATATGAAATGCGGGACTTCACATCCGGCCGTTGAATAGGAATAAGCTCGCCCGCAAAGTAGAAGGGTTTGTTAAGCAGAGATGAGGGAAGAGAGTATCGGGAGCAGTTTGTCCTGGCCTCCTTCGTCGGTCCGGCGGCATTCGGGGACAGGGGGCTCAGTCCCAGAAGCAGGACGACCCCCGCGAGCAGAACCGCCTTCACGAGCGCCGGATTCACCACTCCAGATAGATCTCCGCGCAGTGGTCGGAACTTATTTTTTTTCAACCTGAATGTCTTGCTCCAATTTTTGAAGCTTCTCCTGCACCACCATGTTTTCCGGGTTCACCTGGAGCGATCTTCGGTAGGCCTCCAAGGCATCTTGTTTCTTATCCTTTGCGAGCAAAATGTCTCCCAGGTGTTCGGCAACGATAGGATCTGATTTAACCTTTTCTGCCGCTTGTTCCAGGTGCTGCAGCGCCTCGTCAGTCCTGCCGGTCTTGAATAGGATCCATCCTAAAGAATCCATGATATAGCCATCATCGGGTTTCAATGCCGCCGCCTTGCGGACGAGACTCTCTGCCCGTTCCAAGTCTTTTCCAGCCGCTGCCAACGTATAGCCGATAAAATTAAGAGCGCTTGCATCGTCGGGTTTTTCGACAAGAATCTTTTCCATTTCAGCCATGGCGCGGCTGCGCCGTCCGCTTTTTTCGAGAACATTCCCCAGGGAGTAACGGATCTTCACGTTCTTCGGATCGATCTCCAATGCCTTTTCATAGACTTTCAAGGCCTCATCGTACCTATTGAGTTCCTCCAGAATAGAACCTTTGATGTGAAAAAAGTCCGTGTCTTTTGTATCCGGGTCGATTGCCTCGTCTATGTACCTGATGGCCTTACCGAAGTCCTTTACCTTGAGGAACATGAGCGACAGCATGATCCTGGAATTGAGAAATGTCGGCTGGCCCTTGCGAATTTGAATAAACTCCTTCTCTGCCTCGTCTAATTTTCCCTGTTCCCTGAGGACTCTCCCGAGATGGAATCTAACCTGGTCCCATCCCGGTTGGGTCTGAAGGACCTGGTCGAGTATTTCTCTCGCCTTATCGAACTGTTTCTGCTCCGCGAGGATCAAGGCCATCTTCATCTGGATGCCGAGATTGGAGGGCGCTAGTTTGGAAAGCTCTTCAAATACTTGGTACGACTCGGTGTATTTCTTCTGGCTAGCCAAAACCTGGCCCAAGCTCAACCGAGCGTTGATATTGAAGGCATCTACCTTTACCGCCTCCCTGAATTGCTCTTCCGCTTCAGGGTACTTCTTTCTGCAGGTAATAGATGCCTCCGAGCTCTACATGGGCTTGAGCAGAGGTGTCCGTTCCTTTGTCGACAAGTGTCTTGAAAATCTCGACCGCTTTGTCATATTGTTTATTCTCGACGTAGACTTTGCCGAGATAAAAGTACCCCTCCTTTTCGTCCGGAAACTGCTTGATCATCTTCGAAAAGGTCTTCTCAGCGTCCTCGAAAAGCTTCTGTGAAGCTTGGAGAGACCCGATAAAAACATAAAGGTCCCGTTCGTCCGGTTTTAGTTCCAAAGCCTTGTTGTAAGCTTCGATGGCCCTAGTTCGATCACCGGTGATGGTGTAAATCTTACCCAACAACGTGTATGCCTCCTCATATTGCGGATCCAATAGAGTGGCATTTCGGGCCATCAATAGCGCCTCGGCTACTTTTCTGTTTCGTGCCAACAGGTTGGCGATGCGGGTATTGAGATATGCCGAATTAGGATCGAGCTTTAAGGCTTTGCGAAAGTATTCGAGAACAGCTTCCGTTTGCCCGAGGGCTTCCGCCTGCTCGCCCATCAGGAAAAACAGGCCGGGATCCTTCTCAAGGTCCGGCACCTCAATGCCTTTCTGATCGGATTCGTGTCGCTTTTCAGTCGCGGAAAATGACTGTCCCGCGGCTAGAAGCAAAATTGCGGCAAGCATCGCCAATATCGTACGAGCAGGTATTTTTTTTTGCATGATATCTATTACCTCGTGGCCCGCCGGGACCGTTCACCGGCCGGACGGACGTGCAGATTTCAGTCTCTGGATAACCTCACCATAAGGGGAGTGACCAAAAACAGCGCTTCCGGCCACAAATATGTCTGCGCCATTCCGCGCCAAATCCGGCGCAGTCTCGGGGCTCACCCCGCCATCCACCTCGATGAGAATGTCATATGCCGACCGATCAATCATCTGTTTAAGTGCCATGACCTTGGGCAGCATGGCGCGGATGAACGATTGACCTCCAAAGCCCGGGTTCACGGTCATGAGCATGACTACGTCCAGCTCCGCCAAGACATATTCGATGGAGCCTAACCCGGTTGAAGGGTTAAGAGCGGCCCCGGCTTTCATCCCCAATTCTCGAATCCTGGTAAGCGTGCGGTGCAAATGGCACGCGGCTTCCGCGTGAACGGTCAGGATGTCCGCGCCGGCAGCCTGAAAATCTTCCAAATAACGGTCAGGATCCGAAATCATGAGGTGAACGTCGAGAGGAACTTTAGCAACCTTTTTCACTGCCGTCACGATCAAGGGCCCAATAGTGATATTGGGGACGAAATGGCCGTCCATGACGTCTATGTGTATCCAGTCGGCCCCGGCCTCCTGAACTGCTCGAATCTCTTCTCCCAGGCGCGTAAAGTCCGCGGAAAGTATGGAAGGAGCGATCAGAATTTCCCTGTTTGTTCCCATGCAATCTCTCTTTTCATATTGGCGCTCGCCGAGCAGTATCCCCCTCTTTTGCCCGCATGAGGCTCGGCACGACCATTGAGCGATGCGCCCAATTTAAAGCTCAATGCCCTCCAACCGATAGCCACATTTTGGACAAAGTCCATCCTTCAAGGCATATTTTTGTATTCTGTACCCCTCTCGATCGATCAAAAGCTGAGAGCAGCCCGGACAGTATGTTTTTTCGCCGGGATCCCAAGGGACATTACCTGTATAAACGTAATGCAACCCCTCATCAAGTCCGACCTGTCTCACCCGCCGCAGATCCTCGACATCTGTGGGCGGCAACCCCTGCTCTTTGTACTGCGGGTAATATCGGCTCACATGCCAGGGAGTCTCGGCCCCGAGATCCGTACGGATGAACCGGGCCAACTCGCGCACCTCCGTCGGGTCGTCATTCAGCGTAGGGATGAGAAGCGTTGTCACTTCCAACCATATTCCCAGTTCTCTCATGTTCCGGAGCGTGTCCATCACGCCTTCTCGGCGGGCTTTGCAATAATGCAGATAAAATCGGTCGTTGAAAGCCTTTAAGTCTACGTTGGCAGCGTCAATAAGACCCTTTGAATCATCAAGCATGTCCCGAGTCATGTAGCCATTGGTCACAAACACATTGAGCATTCCGGACTTTTTTGCCTCCACCATGGTCTCGCGTGCCAACTCATAGTATATGGTGGGTTCCGTGTAGGTGTAGGCAATACTCCTGCAATCTTTTGCAATAGCCATGGCAACGATTTCGGATGGCGAATACGCTTCCCCAATTATACGCCCCCGATCCCGAGGCATCTGGGAAATCGAATAATTCTGGCAGAACGTGCAGAAAAAGTTGCAGCCGACGGTAGCGATGGAAAAGGATTTACTGCCGGGCAAAAAGTGGAAAAGGGGCTTCTTTTCGATTGGGTCCACGTTGGTGGAAACCACTTTGTCGTAGACAAGGGTGTAAAGTGTCCCGTCTTTGTTCAAACGAACCCCGCAAATCCCCTTCTTGCCCTCATCGATCTTGCATCCATGGCGACAAAGTCGACACTTGACCGCCCGGTCCTCCAATCGGTCGTACAGAACAGCTTCCTTCATCTTCCCGACTCTTTGAGGGATACGAGTAGACGAGCATTGAGACCGTCAAAACTCCCGTTGGACATGGTCAGGACAATGTCTCCCGCCCGTAGCTCCTTCAAAAGGAATTCAAGAAGTCCGTCAGTATCATCAAAGGCTTGGGCAGCCTTGCCCAGATGCCTCAAATCCCCGGCGAGCCGTTCAGAGCCTGAATCGCTCCGTCTCAGGAATTCTTGCCACATCGCGGGGCTCCCTCAGCACGATCAGATCTGCACTGAGGAAAGCATTCACATAGCGTTCTTGAAAAACAGCCCTTCTGCTCGTATTTGTGCGGGGCTCGAATACCGCTACCAGCCGCCGATTCGAAAAACGGGAATGAATGGCATCGCACGTAACCTTCACCGCCGTCGGATGATGGGCGAAATCGTCGATTACAAGTACCCCTGATATTTCCCCGAGCATTTCCTGGCGTCGCGTGACCCCTTTGAAGGATCCAAGCGCCTCTATCGCCTTCTGTGGCTCGATTCCCACATTAGCGGTGGCTGCGACGGCTGCGACTGCGTTTAGAACATTATGAATGCCAAAGACCGGCAAAGTTCCCGTGGCCACCCTCTGACCGTCCTTCACGATGACCGCGCTAATACCCGACGGACCATCGTCAAGGTTGATCGCGCTCCAGTTCATCCCCGATTCGGTCCCGTACGTCTGCACAGGTCGGTTACGGTCTCCAACTATCTCCAGGACTCGGTTATCCCCACCATAGGCTATAAGGCTCCGATTGGAGGGCACAAGATCCGCGAAGGCTCTGAACTGGTTCTTAATCTCTTCCAGACTGCTGTAAATGTCCGCGTGATCGAACTCACAGGATGTCATTATGGCTATTTCAGGGTTATAATGAAGAAATTTCGGACTCTTGTCAAAATAAGCCGTGTCATATTCATCCCCTTCGATCACGAATAGAGGCCCGCTCCCCAGGCGGTAATTCTTTTTGAAATTCCTCGGCACCCCTCCAATCATGAAGCCAGGATCACGCTGCTGTTTGCAAAGGACCCAAGCTATCATAGCGCTAACAGTAGTTTTGCCGTGCGTCCCGGTGACGACGATGCGGGTCTTGTTGCCAATGAAGTACCTGTTCAACGCCTCCGGCATTGAGGTGAAGGGAATACCGGATATTTCAAGCTCGACCGCTTCCGGGTTGGTCTGCCGGATTACATTGCCGACTACCACCAGGTCTGGGACGGGGTCAAGATTCGAGGCTCGGTATCCGTCAATCACGCTGATCCCCATGTTTCTCAGGAA
The DNA here is from genome assembly GCA_963828085.1 of uncultured delta proteobacterium. Lineage (GTDB taxonomy): Bacteria > Desulfobacterota > Desulfomonilia > Desulfomonilales > Desulfomonilaceae > CAWBBA01. The sequence continues at coordinate 66,380 of CAWHDO010000045.1, read as the reverse complement.
ATCGCTCATGGGCGGATATATGGCCTGATCCGACCCGCTTACCCTGTAGCCACTTTCATGAAACATCCCAGCCAGGGAGGCCATGCCAGTGCCGCAAATCCCCATCAAATGCACACGAGCAGGGGGCGGAAGCAAGGGGATATCTTCAGCATAGCCTTTTCCCATGATTGTGAGTTGCTATCATTCCGCCACGGTCCTGTCAAGCGCTAGAAAAAACAAGGAGATTTACATGGAACGGCGGAAATCCGATGCATTTTCAGAAATGCTCTTGTCCTCCCGGCAGCCCAGGCCCACCAAAAAAAAAGCCCGACCGCTGAGTCGGACTTTGGAGGGTATGAGTGAACCTCGGTCGGGCAATAAAAATCGGGGGAGGAAAGGGGTTCGAACCGGCTACACGGCCATTAGAAGAGGAATCCTACCTGGACAAAGGGCCCGTCCATAGTCGTGTTGAACATCCTCGCAGGTCTGTCTTTTTTGAGGTACGCATAATGGTACCCACCTTTGACAAAGCCGAACCGTCCGGTCTTGATGGGAATCAAGTAACTCAGCGCAGCCTCGGCGTCGTACCCGACCGAGTCGTTCAGGAAAGCGATGGAGCCTTTCCCACTGAGAGCCAACGTATTGCCGTGGTAGTTTTTCAGACATTTTTCAAATTCCAGCCCAGTGACGGCCATGTTCTTTGTGTCATTCATGCTGACCGTGACGGTGGCGCCACCCGCTCCGCCGATAGTCAGTTTGTCCTGGACATTGAGCCATTCGGCAAAGAAGTTGGTACTGCTATAAGCAGTCCGACTCAGCGTGAAGACAAGGCCGGCCCTGTGTTCGATTCGCTCCCACTTGGAATGGACCGGGTTCCCGGCCGCAAATGTCTGACCAGCGAAACTGAAAGCGGTGATCGGGGAATTTGTGGCCTCCAATGACATCGGTGAAAAGGATACCTGATGCCCCACCGCGGCCGTATCTGGTAAAGGGCATTGATCGACCAGACAGCGTTGCCGCTCTTTTTGAATCCCAGATGGTCGTCAAAATTCACCACCGCGGTTTGGATGCCTGTAATGTCAGTGCCTCGCCTCGCCTCGCCATTCAATCGGGGGAAAAAGACCCTAGGCGCAACCACGAACTGCCCCTTAGCTGGCATGGGGAGGCAGCAATTTGACCACCAATTCACAGGGTTGTACCGGGACAACGCATCGAATCGGGAAGAGAGGCCCCAAGGCTTTACTTTCAAGGCTGTGGGCGCTGGAGCCGAGGGCGGCTTCACTTTGGAAATGGCTTTGTATCCCGAGGCGCCGGTGCAGGGATCATAGGCAGTTTGCGTGGATTCTGCGAATGCGGCAGCCGAAAATGCTGTCACCGTTAATGTTAACACAAACACGTACTTTAAGGCATTTCTTAACATAACACCCTCCCTCAGGGTTCTAATGTCTTGCGATGCCGACCTTAACAATATTTGGCAGGATGTCAAGAAAAAAATGTTATTGAATCCAAATGTTATTAAGAAAAGCTAGAAATTAGTTTAAAAATAGCGGGCCGTATCATCCCGATTTAGGCTCCACGAGCCGACAACGCACGACTCAAACCAGCCGCGCACCTCCATCGAGCATGTCACTGCACTCAAGTAATTGAAGTCACGGCAGAAAATTACATCTCAACAGTCGCAACACCACACGAGCGCGTTCGCTTTTCTTATCTGTTAGTTTAATAAATAATGATAACTTAGTCAAATAACGAGTGATATTTGATGAAGATGCTGGACATAGGGACCAGGGGGGAACGTGTCAGGCAAGAGTAACGCTCAGCGCTTTGAGACAAGCGACATCGGTACTCGTCGATTCTGGAGAGTTTCTCAAGAACAGTCAGCCACGCCCTGGCGTGGCGTTGGTAGCAAAGAAGATTTGCCCGAGATGGCCTGAGCCGCCGTGGTCAAGTACTACCCGTCTGGAGGCGCATTCCTATGATTATGCCCTCCTCTCAAAGGAGACGTACCTATTCCTTAGTGCCACGGATGTGCGAAGCCCGTCCGTGCACGGACGAGTCCCGAGATGCGTGGGCTTTTTCGCACTTCATTGTGGTGCTTTCCGCCATGAATGTTGGTATGAGACCCGTTCCGGCAGCGGGTATTTCCTTGGGTGGAAAACCGACGGGCACAGCACACGTCCTGTGCGTATACCCCCTTTCGCGGGGGCCCTTCACTTGATTTCGGAGTAGTAACCTTTCGGGGGGACCGCGTTGGAAATCCCGAATATCCGAAAACGAACGAGCCCCCATCTTTGGAGCCGGAAGCGCACGGAGGTCCACAGAACCCCGAGCCCGTATACAACGGATCGCCTGAAATTGATGGAAGATGCCTCGGGGAAGTACCCGTGTGGGGCAGGAGATTTCACCCACGTTGAGGTTGAAGAAGATCGCCTGAGCGAGCATCTCGTTATCAAAGAGGAAGTCGTCTGAATTCTCGTGATATGGGAGGTCCTCCAGCACTTTTCGAGAAAAAGCCCTGTACCCGGTATGAAACTCCGACAGCTTGGACCCGAGAAAGAGATTCTCCGTTAATGTGAGGATTCTGTTGGCGATGTACTTATATAACGGCATGCCGCTTTTTCTCGCTTTTCCCCCCAATATACGGGAGCCCAGTACCACGTCGTATTCTCCGGAGACCACCATAGCAGCCATTGCAGGGGCGAGCTTGGGGGCATATTGATAATCGGGATGCAGCATAACGACGACGTCGGCCCCCAGCTTGAGGGCTTCGGTGTAACAGGTTTTCTGATTGCGGCCATAGCCGTAGTTCCGATCGTGAAGGAAGCACCTTATTCCGATTTGCCTGGCCATACGCACCGTCTCATCCGCGCTGAAGTCATCGACCAGCAGCACGTCATCCACGACCTGCCGATCCAATTCCGAGACGGTAGTCTCTAGTGTTTGGGCCGCGTTATATGCCGGCAGGACTACTATTATTCTCTTTCCGTTGAGCATGCTCTTTTCCAAAAGATTGCTTAAGGCGATCTACCGGAGCGGCGGGCGCAGCATCCGCGTTGCCCGATGACTCCGATGAGTCTGGTACAGCACAGGCCCTAGGCTCAGAGTCGTTGCAGACTTTCTTTGCGATTCCGGATCTGAATCATCTCGGCAATTATGGAAACCCCAATCTCCTCTGGGGTTTCACCCCCAATGGAGAGACCGATAGGCGCATGGACGCGCTGAAGGTCCTCACGGCTGAACCCTTCTCGTAGCAGCGCCTCCAGAATAACCTTTGTTTTCCTTCGAGAGCCTATCATGCCAATGTAACCTGCGTTTGTCCTCAGAGCTTGCGCTAGCACGGTTTTGTCGTGGGCGTGACCCCGGGTCACGATCACCAGGTAGCTGTCTTCATCTACAGCCAGGTCCGAAAAAGCTCGGTCGAACGAGTCTACGACAACGACCCGATGAGCATCGGGGACTCTCGCGGGTGAAGCGAACTCCTCGCGGTCGTCAAGCACTACAACGTTGAATCGCACGTACGCGGCTAAATGGGACACGCAGGCGCCTACATGCCCGGCACCGAATATGAACGTGGTGCCGTGTGCTTTGAGCCATTCCAGAAAAACCGGATATTCGGATTCTGGGGCTTCAAGGAGTTGGGCGGGTTTAAGAAGCCGTTGTTGCGGCAGTATTCGCATCATAGAATCAGCGTGGGGAAAACCTCCGAAGCGTCTTCCCTCTCCGTCCATCAAGAGATAGTCGATTCCTCCCTCCGCCTGACCCCCTATAGGAATCGCGATGTTAGTGAGCAAATACCCTGAGCCCCTGTTCTGAGCCATTGCCAACAACTGCTTGAAGATTTCTTCTCGGCCCTTATCCCCTGCGTCCACAAATTCCACCAGGACTTCGGCATTACCACCGCAAATCATCTCTTTGGATTCTGCTCCTTCTCCGGTAAATGAAAAAAGAGCGCGGTGGGATGTGCCTGCATGCAAAGCCGCGGCTGCAAACTCCTGAACCTGAGCCTCAAACAGCCCACCCCCGATTGTCCCCACGATGGTTCCGTCCTGTTGGATGAGGAATCGGGTTCCCACGTGGCGAGGGGAAGATCCTTTGACATCTAGTATCGTGGCCAAGACAAAACTTCGGCCTTCCTCAAACTGTTGTATGCAGCGCGCCAAATTGCCAGCATGGGTCTATCACCCGTCTATCATATTTTTTGAGGCATCCGCATGATCGGCTGCCCGTCTTAGCACGTTGGAAAACCTATCAAAATTACGCGTTGCCATAAGGCATGTCAAGAGTGGCGATGGTAGGGTAGTGGGTCAGTTTGAATTTATCCCCCCTAGAAATTCTTACGCGCTCACGTTAATGTGTGTGCATGAGCGCACAAGAACGAAAACCAAAGAAGAAGCGGCCGCGAGACTTAAACGCTCTTGCTGCTGCCATTGTCACCGAGGCTACCAACGAAGATATCCCCACCACCACAGAAGAGCAAGATACCAAAAATCCAAATGCCGTAGCCTTGGGCCGTCTCGGTGGCTTAATAGGTGGAAAAGCCAGGGCAGAAAAGCTCACTCCTGAACGGCGAAAAGAAATTGCTCGCAAGGCTGCTCGTGCAAGATGGAGAAAATGATTGACAAAGCCGCCGCGTTTTTAACATTTCACTTGACAAAATAGGGGCTGTTTATTATTCCACTTGACAACGATATAGGAGTCAAGGAGATCCTGATGACTATGAGGAAATGGGAAAATTTAGAAAGTCTTTATCAGCGGGAATTGCCGCGTGAGGTTATTCTATGCCTTTGTCATGCCCTTGCCCATCGTTTATAGGTCTGCTTACGATTTTGCTTACTCTATGTGCGATGAACCCAGGGTCGGGGACGTTCCTCCCTTACATACGTCGGGCAATGGTTGAAGAGCACCTCTGGAAAACAGGGAACCGATTTCACAAGCTTGATGCTGAAAATTCGCTCAACGTTGCCCGCAACTGTCATCACGTCGAGATACGTAGTCCCTCGATTGTTTCACGGCTAATGCTGTGGATTCACCCGGGCAAATGGTCCGAGATGCGAGGTTCAGGAACACTCTGGCTAGAAGTAACCAATATGTTTCTACTTCCCGAATTGGAGGAACCGCTAGACGGTGATTACTTTTTCGCTATGCTTCTTCACGGACCAGACTTGGAAGATGCCTCTCGCGTCGCCTTCGTCGAGTTAGCTTTTCCTTCCTCCGACCCCAAGGCCAAATCTTATTTAGGAGGGAGTCCTTTTAACCTGATTGCCTATTGCGAGGCCGAGCTTTATCCCGAAAACAAAGGAAGAAGAAATAGAGGACAAAGCCGCCCGCATCTCCGGCCCCGGGTCCAAGTTCAGGGAGACTGATTATGGGTTTCGGGGTCTCTACCTTCGTGCCCCAACGGTTGACAGAAGCGCGGGAAGCGCGCGGCTTAACCGTGACGCAATTAGCCGATATCATTGGTGTCACAAAACAATCTGTGTCTGCGTATGAAAAAGGGAAACAAATTCCCAGTCCGCCGGGTACTAGATCAGTTGGCCCATAAACTGAACTTGCCTGTCCATTTTTTTGTGCGGGGCTATTATCGAGAGGGACAAACGACCCCCGTCTTTTTTAGATCATTGGCAGCAGCCACTAAGCAAGCAAGAGTTCGCGCGGAAAGACGATTAGGGTGGCTAGCCAGGACATCGTTGAATATCTGACTCGCTTTGTTGAAGCTTTTATCGCCAGCCTTACCCTCTTTTGATGTCGAAGACCCAGTCGCATTGTCCTTTGACAGAATTGAGGACATTGCAAGAGAATGCAGACGCCAGTTTGGAATCGGATGGGGTCCTATATCGAGTGTCGTCAGGCTGTTAGAGAACCACGGAATAGTTGTTACACGTCAAGAGTTTGATACAAGAACTCGTAGATGCATTTTCAACCCATTCAATCCACGTTGGGATTCCTATCATTGTGCTTGGTTCCGATAAAGACAGTGCCGCGAGATCTCGGTTTGATGCAGCCCATGAATTGGCTCACTTAATCCTGCACAATTCTGTGACTAAACTAGGGCCACCACTTCATAAGTTGCTTGAAGAGCAAGCTAATAGGTTTGCTGGAGCCTTTTTGTTGCCGGTGGATGGCTTCACCAACGATATCGGGGCGCTACTGACTCTCAATAGTTTGTGGGTATTGAAGAGAAAATGGAGAGTCTCTATTGCAGCCATGATCCATCGTTGTGCGGAGATTTGGGCATCCTCTCACAAGACCAGGCAAAGAGATTATGGATTAGACACGCACAGAAAGGGTTTAAGGTAAAGAGAACCTCTTGACGATGAACTGCCAATAGAGGAACCGGTTTTTTTACAGCGATGCTTTGAATTGATTATCACCCAAATGATCCAAACAAAAGAAGATATCGTGGCCACTCTCCCGCTCGCGCCTTCTGATATTGAAGATCTTGCCGGACTCATCAGGGGCTACTTAACCAAGCCACCCGGACGAGTGGAATATTTGCCTAAGTTACGTCAGAAAACTGAGAGTCCGCAGCAAAACAAAACTCCAGGCACATTGCTAACCTTTCCTTCAAAAAAATAGATGCTTGGTCGAACCGTTTTTTAGAGTGTGCCTGAATTTTATTCTTAACTATGCTTAACATTTCAAGCATAATGGGCATTATGAATATGTGGTCCATACAAAAGAGGGCTGAGATCCTTGGTTGCTTGGTTGAAGGGAGCAGCATCCAGGCGACTGCTGGAAAAAGTGAAGTCTCCAAAAACACAGTAACCAAGCTGCTTGTCGATGTAGGCAAGGCTTGTGCGGAATATCAGAATAGGATGCTCCGTAATCTTTCCTGCGGGCGCCTACAATGCCAGGAGATATGGAGTTTTCCACGCCAAAGAAAAGATTGTCCCAGAGGATAAAATGGGTCAGATTGGATATGGCGACGTATGGACGTGGACGGCGATCTGCGCAGATACGAAGCTCGTGCCCTCATTCATGGTAGGCGATCGTGATGCTGAGAGCGCAAATGCCTTCATAGAAGATCTTGCCTCTCGCCTGAGCCACTGCCTACAATTAACCACGGATGGCCATAAGCCTTATTTGGAAGCAGTAGGGGGCGCATTCGGAGCAGACATAGACTATGCGATGCTCATCAAAATTTATGGCCTTGATCCTGAGAGAGAGAAGCGTTACAGTCCAAGAAAGTGCATTAAAGCCGAAAGAGTGCCAATAACCGGCAATCCCGATCATTCCAAGATTTCAACGAGCTATGTCGAGAGACAGAATCTCACCATGAGAATGAGCATGCGCCGGTTCACGCGCTTGACGAACGCCTTCTCAAAGAAGATCGAAAATTTGGCTTATGCAGTAGCTCTACACTTCATGTATTACAATTTCGGTTGGATTCATCGGACCTTAAGAGTTACGCCTGCTATGGAAGCGAGCATATCAGATCATGTGTGGACGTTGGAAGAAATAGCGAGGTTAGCAGATTGAAAACCATTTTAACCTGGGAACGCCTCCTGTGGCCCAATACAGCGCGCTCTTCCGCCGTATGGAGAAACTATCGAAATGTTCCCCGAACTTTGGGGAGGACCCAACTATGAATATAGATACGATGAAACACGGAAGCGCAGCACAAGAAATGCCCTATCTCCCAATCGAAAACACCGAATTGAAAAAACTTGAGGACATTCTCACCGTTCATCATCTTCACAAAGGCGATGCGAGGGATCTCAAATGGATACCCGATAATTCTGTTCACCTAATAGTGACTTCCCCGCCATACTGGACCCTCAAGAAGTACAATGACTACGAAGGACAACTAGGAAGCGTGGCCGATTACAACGAATTCATGGACGAACTCGACGAGGTCTGGAAACATTGTTATAGAGTCTTAGTCGAAGGAGGACGCGTTGTTTGTGTGGTTGGGGATGTATGCCTAGCGCGCCGACGACATAAAGGACGACACCAGGTAGTTCCACTTCATGCGGATATTGCTGTTCGATGTCGCCAGATCGGTTTTGACTATCTTACCCCCATTATATGGCACAAAATCGCCAATGCTAGTTACGAAATAGAGAACGGATCTTCATTTCTTGGCAAACCCTATGAACCAAATGCAATAATTAAGAACGACATCGAATATATTCTAATGTTGCGAAAACCCGGCGGATACCGAAAACCCACACAAGAACAGCGGCGACTCTCTATGCTCACAAAAAAAGAGCAAAGCCAGTGGTTTAGATCGTTTTGGACAGATGTACGAGGAGCGTCTACCAAAAACCACCCAGCCTCCGTTCCCAACCGAATTGGCTTATCGTCTAATTCGCATGTTTTCGTTTGTGGAAGACACGGTACTAGATCCCTTTGCTGGAACATTCTCAAGTGTTCTAGCCGCTGCCCAGGCACATCGAAATAGCATCGCAAATGAATTAGATCCTGAATATTTTCAAAAGGGAACAGAGCGAGTAATGACAGAAGTTGCCAAACAAGCCAGACTGTTCGGACGTTTACCAGAGATTGAGATTAGCTGAGATCAGAGAAGCGTTCTTCATAAGACTGGCTTATTCTCTGCAAAAAGGTATCATAATGATCCCAATCCCCAGGCTGGGGCGCCGGTAAGTCCTCCCATAAAGTTGCTCCGTGAACATTGTCACAATTCACGATTACCGTGCAGTAAGCATCGAAACCAACATCTTCGACCCTCGTGCGAAGCGGTAAACCTCGCAAATGTTCGACCATTTTTTCAGTCACTCTTGGTTGAATGTGATTCGAGAAATGAATGTCGTTCGTAGTGCCCTGCCGCAACGGAGAAGCAAACCGAGGGGATATATTGACAACAGCAATTCCCGCCGCAATCGCATCGTTGTTTCCTTTGTTACAATTTCATGAGAAGAACTGAGTTCGTCATAGATCCTCGGTTGCGATTTTCCATGTTCAGTCATGCACGATTTTGCTTCACAGGAAATCAATACTTCTTTCAAATCCTTTACTTTGCCAATTCTCCCGTGAGTTTCCGCAATGGGCTCTTTCGGGATACCCAGGGCGAGGTCTATGGTTTTGGCTTTATTAGAACCTTTCCAGACATGCTTCAAGTCCACTCCATAGGCCACGAGACCTTGTGCTGCCTGTTCTCTGAAGAATACTACAGTCCTCAAGCAGGTCTTGGACGATGTATTCACACAGAACAAGTGAATGTTGATTACTCCTGGGATGATAGCAATAGACATGACCGTGCTTATCCACATGCTTGTGGGAATTCATCCACAGATCAAATTTCTCTGGAGCAGTCACAGACGAGTTCCTTTCTTTGTTAGCCCAGGGATTATGGCCCAAACCGCGCGCGATTACAAGGAGTTCTAAGCAGAAGTTATAGACGCAAAAGGAAAAATAGCGAAAAGAAAACGGACAAGAACCTGACATAAGGTAGCCTAAAGGTTCCTGCTTATTAAAACCGCCTTATTTCAACTTGTTGTAATTATTGTTTGGGGTCATTTGCTATTGTCGCGCGGAAGTTACTTGAATCGGCCTCGATAATAATGTGATATGCTGTAAGAACCAAAACACTAAGTTTATCGAGAACTTATTCCAAACTTTTCAGTTGCAATTAATTTGTGTTGGTTTTATAGATTCCGGAAAAGCGGTAGGCAAAGCCCCCATGTGCAGGGGCTCGGCCGCTTTACCATCACCTTCCTGATTACCCCCATATAGGCTTGGCTCCTCCTGGAGGGAAGGGGTAATGGGGAAGCGAAAGGAGGTGTGGCTATGGCTAGCGCGCCTAACAGCTTCACACCTTGGTGGCAATTAGCACGGGCTGTTTTTCAATGGTTGGCCCGACATCCAGAGCTTTATACCGAGATAATCAGACTGCTCTGGACTCTCCTTGAACCGGTACCTTTCGGTAATTAGGCACCCACAACCCAGGGTGTTGGCAGTTGCCGCTGTCAGCACCCTTTTCTTGTTTCGACAGAAACCGCGATCTGGGGTTCGAGTCAAGGAAATTCATGCGTATCTGATCGTTTTTATCAGGTTTTGCTTAAACCGGTCAACCGTTTTTCGCGTATTTTCGCCGCGATTATTCATTGACTTACCCAATTCGTTATCACAAGATTCTTTTAACCACTGTTTATGGCTCAAATGTCCTTAAAGCGCACTTATTAACCCGTTTGGTTGATCTAAAAAGGGGGGCGCGTTTATTTTGTACCAGGAGTATTATGCAAATCCCCATGCCATGATGGCATATTTTGCCGACCTGAAAAATTCAAACTTACCCACTACGGAAGGTTGGAGGGGCGGGATGTGACTGTCAGGTGGAGCCGCGTGTGGTATACTCTCCCCCTCACGAGACGCACCGGTCGGGCCGTCGGCCGTTGACCGCGAGCGCTGGGCATGTGACGCGTTGCACAAAATTATTCGGGGGTAATTAATGAAAAGGCTGTTTCCGTTCGTATGGCTTCTGGCTCTCCTCATCCTGGTTCCGATAACAGTGTCGCCCGACGGTGACATGGTCTACTGCTGCTTGCGCTCTTGCACTTGACATAAGTCCAATGCCAAACCGGAGTGTGTCAGGTACACCAAGGCCGAGTGTGCCCGGCTCCGTGGCGAGGTGGTCGTGGACTGCCTTTTTTGCGATTCAGACTAATTTAGGCTTTTGACTACAGTTGCATCACCTTACGAGCATCCGGTAGTGGCTCCACAGTTGAGGCATTCGTAACAGGAGCCGTGCCGGACCATTATGGAACCGCAGTCATAACATGCGGGCGCGTCGGATTGAGGATTGAACGCGTGGCCCTTTGTTTTGGCAGCATACGGAGACGATTGGGATTGATTCCCCGAACCCGAGCCAGTAATTGTCTCGCCCGAACCTTTTCCGGGCGGTAGGAGTCCAGCCGCCTCCTGCTGGGTCTTGTCGAGGAAACGGAGGCCAAGATAGCGAAATATATAGTCGGTTAGCGATTTTGCAATGGGTATGTCAGGGTTGCTCGTAAAGCCCGACGGCTCGAAGCGCACATGACTGAACTTGTTCACAAGTGCTTCCAACGGGACACCATACTGGAGCGCTATGGACGTGAGTGTGGCAATGGTGTCCATCAATCCTGAAATAGTGCTGCCTTCCTTGGACATACGTATGAAGATCTCTCCAACGGTTCCATCGTCATAGAATCCGGTGTGAATGTATCCTTTTTGTCCGGCGATCTCGAACTTGTGTCGCACTGTTTTACAGTCAACCGGCAGCCTGCGACGCACAGGACCCCGAGTTTTTGCCACCTCCTTTGCAGACAATCCCACTGGCTGAACCGCCTTGCACCCATCCCGATAAACCGAGATAGATTTGAGCCCCAAGCGCCAGGCAAGACGGAAAATCTCCTCGATTTGCTCGATGGTCGTATCGTGAGGAAGGTTGACCGTCTTAGATATGGCCCCCGAAACGAACGGCTGGACCGCTGCCATCATTTTGAGATGTCCCTCTATGGAGATGAATCTTGTGCCGTGCACGGGTCGAAATGCGCAATCAAACACGGGCAGATGCTCGGGCAAGACCTCTCGAATCCCCTCTATCGTTCCGGTTTCCTCGATCTTCGCAATGATATTCTCAACGACCACGGGAGGATACCCCAGCCGGTCCAGGGCGCGGGCCACGGTCCGGTTTACAATCTGGAGCCGGCCCCCTCCTGAGAGATTCTTATATTTCACCAGGGCGATTTCGGGCTCCACTCCTGTGGTATCGCAGTCCATCATAAATGCGACCGTGCCTGTCGGAGCGACAACGGTGGCCTGGCAATTCGCGTAGCCATATTGTTCGCCCATTTCCAAGGCCAAATCCCACGCTTTTCCGGCTTGCGCTACGAGTTCTTCCGGCACGCCTATCGGAGCAATCTGAAGGGCCTCTTTCCTGTGCTCCTTGATGACCCGGAGCATAGCTTCCCGATTCTTTTGAAATTCACTGAAAGCGCTTCTGACGGAAGCTATTCGGGCAGATTGAACATAGGCCTCGCCGGTCATCATGGCAGTTATTGTGGACGCCCACGCGCGGCCTTCGTCAGAGTCGTAAGGAAGGCCCAAGGCCATGATAAAGGCCCCAAGGTCTGCATAACCCAGCCCCAGTGCTCGCATGCCGCGTGAATTCCTTGTAATGGCCGGAGTTGGATACCCTGCCTTGTCCACGAGGATGTCCTGGGCCGTTATCATGATGTCTACCGCGTGGCGAAAAGCGTCCGCTTGGAAGACGTCCCCCGCATCCAAGAAAGCCGTAAGTTTGAGCGAAGACAGGTTGCAAGCAGAATCATCCACATGCATGTATTCGGAGCACGGATTGGATGCCCTGATGGGGGCCGTCTCCGGACATGTGTGCCACCGATTTATTGTGGTGTTGAATTGGATTCCAGGATCTCCACAGGCATGAGCGGCTTCCGCGATTTCCCGCAGCAGGGTCCGAGCGCGATAAGTGTCTGCAACTTCTCCTGAGACAAGGAATCTCGTCTTCCACTCGCCGTCTGCTTCATCGGCCTCCATGAATTCGTCAGTAGCCCTTACCGAGTGGTTGGAGTTCTGAAACGCCACGCTCGAGTAAGCCTCACCCTCCAATGAGCCGTCATAACCCGCTCGTACCAGAGCGTGAGCCTTCTTCTCTTCCGCCGCCTTGGAACGTATGAATTCGAGTATGTCAGGATGGTCGACATTCATTACCACCATCTTCGCTGCTCGGCGAGTTTTCCCACCTGATTTGATCACACCGGCCGAAGCGTCCGCGGCCTTCATAAAGGAAATTGGACCGGATGCGGTGCCGCCGCCGGCAAGGGGCTCCCTGGCAGATCTCAACCTGGAGACGTTGACCCCAGAACCGGATCCGCCTTTGAAGATGATCCCTTCCTGGGTATACCAGTGGAGTATAGACTCCATGGTGTCGTCCACGCTTATGATGAAGCAGGCCGAGCATTGTGGAACGGGCTCCACCCCCACATTGAACCAGACGGGACTGTTGAATGAAGCTTTTTGGTGGAGCACAAGGAACATCAGTTCGTCTCGAAAGACCTTTTCATCTTCTTCGGAAGCAAAATAGCCCTGTTCTCGCCCCCACGCGGCGATAGTGTCAACGACCCGACTAAGCAGGTTTTTAACACTCGTTTCCCTATCGGGCATACCCGGGTGGCCGCGGAAATAGCGAGACACCACTACATTGAGAGCCATGCCGGACCAAAAGGCCGGAGCCTCTACACCATGCTGCTCGAAGATGACGCGGCCTTCTTGATTTCGGATTACTGCCGAACGCCTCTCCCATTGGACCATGTCCAGTGGATCTTTGGCTTGAACCGAAAAGAACCGGCGAAACCTCAATCCTTCGCGGGCAACCTCCACCGTTGAAGTGAGGCGCTCGCCTGTCCGTCCTCTAATTGATTGAACTCGATCGGGCATTCCCTGGCTCCCGGACGCTAGCCAGCGTCCCTGGCTCTCGGGCGCGTTCCCCGAGGCTTGATCCCGCGCGGCATGCGCATTCCCGTGCGTCCTCTTTCGCGTCAGATTCTCCCGCGGTTCAACCCATGAAGTCGCCATCCTCAATCTTCAATAACGTGTAATCGATAGGGAAGAACCTGCACACCTCTTCTACCTTCTTATAAGTTAAATCAATTAGTTAATCAATCAAGAGGTTTTCCCATCCGCGTTTCCGGCCACGGCTCAAGAAGACGCCGCAGCAAGGCCCCTCCGAGATGACGCGGTAAATCCGGCTGATTGCCGAGTGAGCCTGCGCAAGTTAATCTGGCGGCATCGCGGGCAGGCACTGAAGTGCAGCCGAGAAGTGTAGCCGCAAATCAAGCATTCATATACTCTGCCTGTGATCCTCGATCTCTGCCAACGGAATGTGAGACGTTGGCTTACCGGCCCGCAGCCGAGTCCGCCTCCGAAGCTGATCCCTCCCTATGAATCCCCCGTAGAACAGTTTGCAATAGACTTTTTCAAGCTGCTTCCAGCCTAGGCCGTATTTTTCCAACAACTCTTCGTCGGTGACGTCTGACAATATATCCCCAAGGATCTCGGACACTTTCAACACTCTGGTAATTTTAGTAACCTTAACTACTTTTTTCCTCATCGTGAAGCCCCTTTTCATAGTAATATACTTTAATTATACTATAAATGTTATTGATTTTGCAATACTAATTAATATTAAGCGGAGAGATGGCCAAGCGAAAACAAAGCCGATGCATAACGTCGGCAATGCTGGTATCCTCTAGATTAGAGACCGGCGACAAGTGCGAGCCTGGTGAGCCTGCGCAAGAGGGCGTAGGGCAACGTCGGTCCTTCGGATTGTTCCAGCGCTGAATTTCAGTCTGGGAAGGGGAATTTCCGGTGGTCTCTAAGTCATTTCGGGTGATTCTTTTTCTGATTTTGGCGGCCTGGCTTTGGGGATGCTCTGCGATAGTCCCGGAGAGGAAAACACCCTCGGGTGGCACAAAAATCCTCGAAGAAGACGTAACGGATGATCGCGCGACTCAACCTCACGTCGGGGATGAGACGCCCCCCGGAGGAACGGAGTCGGTCCCGGCCGTGGAAGAGGCGCCTCCTGGTGTCCAGCCGGAACATCGTCCGCCGCGCCGGATTAAATGGAGGGATCGAAAAGGAGCCGTCAAAGGATGGGAGTCATCTAATGAAGGGGCCAGTGGCAGGGAACCTTAATACTGTAAGGGTGTCTTCTTCCCGAAGCGGTACTGGCGAGTATATAGTGTCTAAGCCCTGAACTGATCGCAAGGGGCTGGAAGCATGAGGCATCGTCTATTGAAAACTGAGATCCGGGATATACAAGGGGAATCCATCCGGATTTGTATTTGTGCTGATTGCTCGTGCGGATGGAAACGGAGAATTTGGCGGAATGTCAGGTATTTTGTTTAATGGCCAGTTTCTATTGATAGCGGCAACGAATCTGTGCTTATTCCTGGTCGTGGCAACGTGGAGCTTTCTGCCTGTGGTGATTGTAGAAATGGGGGGCAACAGCACCGACGTGGGTCTTGTGATGGGCTCAATCGGGGTCACTACCCTGGGCTCATTGCCCTTCCTGGCACCGCTGATCGACCGGTACGGGCGTAAGATATTTATCGTTGGAGGAATCCTCCTTATGGGAATTACCAACGGAGGCTTCCTTCTATTCCAGACTTATTCTCCTCTCATGATCGTCGTTCGCCTTGTCCAGGGAATAGCGTTTGCCGCGTGCTTTAACGGATGTGCGACCGCTATAGTGGATCTGATCCCCCCCGACCACCGAGCCCAAGGCATAGGACTCTTCGGGGTGTCCGGATCGTTGGCCGTCGCGGTGGGACCGTACATAGGAGAGATCTTCCTTATCAAATGGGGATACAGTGCTTACTTTCTCCTGCTCGTGGGATTCGGTCTTCTAGGGTTTTTGATGGCGCTTATGGTCACGGAACCGGACCGCAAGGTCAGCAGTGGACGGCTCCAGGGCTTTTTCCCGACAGCCTTTCAAAATGGTCATCTGCCCATGATGGTCACGGCCGGAATTTTTGGTTCCGGATTCGCGGCTATGAACACGTTTTTCCCGCTCTTTGCAAAAAATTTGGGATTCCAGGCCGGCCTGTTCTTTATCGTCTACGGTTGCAGCCTTCTGATCGTTCGGATCGTCCTGGGGCAACTAGTCGACCGCATTAACAGGGATAAGCTTATCCTTGCCTGTTTGGTGGGTTTTGGTGTGTTGCTGGTTTCCACATCCCGGATGGATTCTCTTGTTCAGACGGTCTTCTTGGGAAGCCTCTTCGGTGTCCTACAGGGCCTGTCTTATCCGGCTATGATGGCGCGAATGGTGGACACAGCCGCCGATCATAATCGAGGGGTTGTTGTGGCACTATTTACGGGCTCTTTTGGGGTCGGAATAAACGTTTCGATGCTTGCATGGGGTGTCATTGCCGACGCCAAGGGCATTTCATTCATGTTTCTGGTTGGGGGCTTGGTGATGTTCGCTTGCGCAGTAGTCACTGCTTGGCAACTTGCGGCGGGCAGGGAAAACTCTCTACCAGCGCCCATCATTCTGGCAAGCAAGAGAGACGGGACACCGCTGCGGTGATCCCATTTCATTGATTGGGGCAGGTGGTGCCGCGAATTTGCGAAGCTCATCCGTGGGACCAATCCATGAGGCATTTTCAAATTTTGTGGGTCAGTAGACAAGGCGCAGCGCCGAGGTTTGTTGATTCAAGCAGAGAAGGGCTCGTTCAATCATTCAGGAGGAGACTATGAGATCGCAAATCGAGGCCGCTTTGGAGAAAATCCGCCCGTCACTTCAGCAAGACGGTGGCGATATAGAGCTTGTAGGAGTGTCTGAAGACGGAGTAGTGACTGTCAGACTGACCGGAGCGTGCGGTGGCTGTCCGATGTCCCAGATGACGCTCCGGCATGGCGTGGAGCGGCTACTCAAAGGAGCACGTTCCCGACGTAAGTCGAGTGGAATCAGCATAATTCGGGCTAGTGGCCGTCAATTGCTACGCGTGGCGGCAACACCAAGCGTATGAACACACTCGACATCAGGCAAAATATTCCAAGATAGGTAAAGACTGCGGTAAAATTGCCATTCGTCGTATCTAGGATATATCCGCTGAGCGACGGCCCTATAATTCCTGAGACAAATCCGTATGCCGTAAAAACAAGCCCGAAGATGGCTCCGAAATGCTTCATGCCGAAGCAGTCTGTCACAAGGGGAGCGGATACCCCGAATAATGACCCGAACCCAAAGCCGATGACCGCGGCCAGCAAAGCCGATAATTCCACGCTGTCCACATGTGGTAAAATGATGTATGCGCCCCCGGCGGCAAAGAACGTTACACTCATTGTGAAGTTGCGACCGACGAGATCGGACAGATAACCTGTTAAGAAACGTCCCAGGCCGTTGGTGACATTAAAGGCGGTCAAAATCACCACCGCGGACTCAAAGCCAAATCCCTTGGAAAGCGCGAAAGCCGTTGAGAGGGTAACCATGGCAATGCCCGCGGCCCCCTGAAATGCCCAAGTGAGCCAAAGAAACCAGAAGCTCTTTGTGCGCAGAGTCTGCTTAACGGTCAAAGACTTCCCCGGATTGAGCAAACCGGCGACTGTTCCGGACGTCGCTGGCCCTACGGGCTGAGTCTGGCGTGGGCCGTCTGTAAACTGGGCCGCGGCAAGGCCGACCGGCAACGCGATTGTTGCCATGATTTGGAGCATCGGCACGTATCCCAGGGCGTCGAGCATCCAGCCGAATATCGGTGACATAACTGCCGCGGAAATGCCGAACGTCAGGTTCACAATTCCCGAAACGAGGCCGCGTCTTGCAGGGACACACCGCTGCACGCTGGTGAGTGCCGGGATGTAGACGAAACATGAGGCAAACCCCATCAAGAAGGCCCATAGATAGAGCAAATAAACATTTGAAGCATAAACTAGGGTGAACAGGTTCAGGCCGCAGATGGCAGTTCCAATTGACATCATCCATCTGACCCCTAATTTCTCCTGCCATCGGCCCACAAAGAACATAAAGAAACCAGTGGCCGCAATAACAAAAAAGAGTATGTTTCCGATGGCCGCTCGCCCCACATGAAACATTTCCTGCCAGTGAGGGGCCATTACCCCCGGCAGCCCAAAAATGAACGACCCTTGCCAAAAAATTGCGACGGAGCTTCCTATTACGGCGGCCGCACCAGTCTTGCGGTCAGTCATGCTTTCCTCCGAGGATATATTTACGAATCTGCATATATAGCCCTTTCATACCCTTGCAATGATCCTCGCTTGTTACGTGCCAAACAGAAAAAAGCAGCATTTTTGAGAATGGGCCTAAAACCTTATAGAGCCTCCTTTCACGGCCCGAACCCGATACCCTCCACACGTACGATCTTGCCTTCGAGGCGTGCCTCCACTCCCAGCATCTTTTGCACCAGCCAGAGATTAGCTGTTATATGCTCTGTCACTGCAGGGATGGTGTATTCGCTCGTACCAGCCGCGAGCGCGGCAAAGAGGATCAACTGGTCGGCCAGATGGCGGTCAGTGGCGGCTCCGGTGTCCAGATCCTTAAGGAGAGCACGCGCAACAAAGTCGGCAATAGCCTCAGATTTTCGGCCAGGTTTGCCTGCCTGATCCCGCGCCCAACAAACAGCCTGTGTCGGTTGCACCCCACAATGCAAGAGCAGCGCCTCTCTGGGCAGCCGTTGAATCTTCCATGATCCGGATATCGGAACTGTAGCCCCTTGTCTTCAGGATAGCGGCGCATGTGTCGGCCATTCTGCGGCTCACAGACTGCTCGCTAAGATGAGACGACAGTGCAACTCCCCGAATCGTCTCGATAGTCCCTTGTTCCATCAGACGTAGGGGTTTCAGCGGAGATCTCATCGGATTGACTACCATCCTCAGCCGGCCTCCACCTTTAGGAACGTATCCGGGTCTGAGCATGTCCAGTTTCAACTCCGCGCCCATGCGCTGAAGCAGCGGTACGAGCACCTTTTGCGCATGGAAAAAGCTGGGAGCAAAGTCCTGAAAGAGGCCGCCTGTGATGGTGAGGCTCGACGCCTCCCTGGCAAAGAGGCAGGGCGGAATCAAAGCAAAGGCCGCCATAGTCGCTGAACCGGCTGTTCCGATGTCAAATTTGAATTCTCCGCCCTTCACGTTATCACCCGGCCGGTAAACAATTTCCTGGGAGCCCACTTCAGCGCCTTCTACTTGCCCCTGGGAGATAGCGCAACACGAGGTCACGGCGTTCAAGTGTTGAGCCATTAATCCGGGCTTGGGACGCTTGGCGCGAATGCGGGTCATGTGTAGAGGCTCGCGAGTCAGCGTGGCCAGGGCGACCGCATACCGCAGGAGCGTTCCGCTTCCTGAGTGCATTGAGCCGTCGATCTCGATCATGAGCTTGGCTCCCGAGCCCACGATGATTTCTGAGCGCTGGCGTCAGCCCTCATCCACATCTGCGGGTTTGATACAATCGGGGCTTTCATACGCGGCCTTGTTCAACTTTGAGGTCACCGGATGGCCAATCATGTCTTCGGATGGGTAGGGTTTCAACAAATGCTGCAAGAGTTCCGGTTTCTCGACAGCCGGGTCGAGCCAGAGATCGTAATCCTCGACCTTAAGGATCACTGGCATTCGGTCATGAATCGGTTGCAAAAGCTTATTGGAATCCGTAGTCAGGACCGTGCATGACTCTATCACCTCCCCGTCAGGCCCTTCCCAGCGTTCCCAGAGACCGGCAAAGGCCAAGAGCCTCTTGTCGGCCGAACCAAAAAAGTAAGGTTGTCTTTTTTTCTCCACGCGCTTCCATTCATAAAAGCCATCCGCGGGGACGAGGCATCGTCTGTGCTTGAAGGCAGCACTGAAGGCCGGTTTCCCTGCCGCGCTCTCCGCCCTGGCGTTGATCAACCTGGATCCGATGGAAGGGTCCTTGGCCCAAAACGGAATTAATCCCCATTTCACCAGCCTTAATTCCCGGCGGGCTGTCTCAGCATTCAACCGCACAATAGCGACTATTTGAGTGGGCGCGATATTGTACCGAGGTTCCAGGTCAGGCTCTTCAGAGAGTTGGAAGTGCTCCGCGATATCGCGTCCAACCGTCATCAATACAAATCGTCCACACACATGACCCTCCTTTGGCTTCCAGAGCGGCTCTAATTACGAAGGTTCCAAGTCCGGAGTTGTGTTTTATACATATTCGTCTGGGACATTTAGAAATTGATCGCTCTAATTTATCCCGGATTATGAAACGGGACAATGAAAAGATGTATGTGCTTTGGACCAACCATCTGATATAGTGATTGATCTGACATGCGGTAATTGTCCTACCAGGGACCACACCAAATCAAGCTGCAGGACCCTGGGAGCTGTGAGCAGCCTAAAGGAGGAAGCAATGCCATTCGTCACCATCAGGATCACAAAAGACCAGACGACCCCGGCTCAAAAGGCCGAACTTATTCGAGGGGTCACACAACTCTTGCTTGATGTACTCGGCAAAGACCCACAACTGACCTCGGTCATAATCGATGAAGTCGACACAGATAATTGGGGCGTTGCGGGCGAGAGCGTCACTGTGAGGCGCCAGCGCCCCCACAAGTAGTTGCAAACACAGGCACCGCAATTATAGAGTCGTCGTTCTCGGGCGCATGCTTGCGCAAGGTTAGATGTTGCTGACGGCAGGACAAACCGGTCGCTGGTTTGTCCTGCGGTTTGAGCGAGGGAAGATCATGATAGATAAGACTTCAGTTCGAGCTGGAGAACTTTTCCAGTCAGACTATTATTGAGCAGAAAGCGTTCTGCTAGCTGTAGCGGAAAGTGAAGGCATCGGGACAGATTTCATACCGAAAATTGCCACGGGATTCTGCGGCGGCCTGTCAAGAACCTGTGGAATATGCGGGGCTGTGAGCGGCGGTGTGATGGCTGTCGGTCTCTTTACAGGTAGGAACTCGCCAAGCGAGTCTGTCCTGCCCGCATACGACACAGTAAGAGAATTGCTCAAGAAGTTTGAAGCCCGTTTTGGCTCAACTAATTGCCGAGACCTTACGGGCTGCGATCTGGGCACAGAGGAAGGGCAAAACTATTTCGTGACGAACAATATCCGTGAACAGTGCAAGGGGTACACGGAAGAAGCCGCCCGGATCGTAATGACACTGATCAAGGAAAAACTTGGCAGCCCAGGGACTTCTATGTCACAAGCTTGAATGGGAAGCCGCATGAGACTCTTGGGTCATCTCCTTTCTCGGGATTCCTGACGTAGCTTCCAGGGACTCCAGGATCTCCCGCATATGATCGATGTGCATACCGACATGGTACTCACCGATTGCTTGGATCCACCCCGCCAGGGTAGGATATTCACCCAACGGGCTTTCCTTCAGCATCGGAATGTGGGCCTTCCGGTTGAGTTGTTCGTCGGACAGACCCACTGCGAATTCGGCAATGCGATCGTGTTCCCTCCCGAACTCCGCGAGAAGCTCAGCAAAGGTCATCCGGGCTCGATTTTCGGAAAAGAAGGGATTCTCGACCTCGATGTCCAGTCTGGGCGTATCCTTTTCCACGAATGCGAAAATAGTCGGCATCAATCCGATCCCTTCGGCACCGCACAGGTGCGACACGATCTCTTTGGGTGACCATCGTCCTGAAGGGGCACGCGAAGCTGTTTCCTCATCGACTGCTTCGCACAGTCTCCTTGAAATCTGCCGCCTTCCGGCGGATTAGTTCTGACAATTTGGAGGCTTCAAGTGTCTGCATTGCTCTCGTCTCCTTTCTGCTTAGTCTGAAACCAGAGACTTCGCTCTCAGTAAACCAAATTTAATACTGAAAAGTCTGAGATGTAATAGTAAGACAACGACCGGAAAACAGAAGCCCGAGTACTGCGGGATCATGAGCCCCGCTTTGGCGGCTTGATAAGGAATGGAGGCCATATTATATTGCAGACCAGTGTCGTCCGGGTTGGAGTTTTAAATGAGAGGTCATGGATTCATCGGTATATTTGATTCAGGCGTGGGCGGTCTGAGTGTGTGGCGTGAGGTCATTCGCCAACTTCCGCAGGAACCTACTCTCTATGTGGCCGATCAAGCCCACGTGCCGTACGGTTCCCGTTCCTTAGAGGAAGTTTGTCGATTTGCCGAAGCGATCACTCGTTTCATGTTGGCGCAAGGAGCGAAGATCATTGTCATTGCCAGCAATACCTCTTCTGCTGCGGCATTGTATTATCTGCGGGAGCTGTTCCCCGATCTGCCTTTTGTGGGGATGGAACCGGCCCTCAAACCTGCCATTGAGCACACTCGCACCGGCGTAGTGGGGGTGATTGCTACGCCGGCAACGTTTCAAGGAGAACTCTTTGCCAACTTGGTGAAGCGCTACACGAATGGTGTTTCGGTGCTGTCGCAAGCGTGTCCGGGACTGGTGGATGCGGTGGAGTCCGGTGCGTTGGACAGCCCTGAGACGGCAGCATTATTGGAGAGGTATCTATCACCAATGATCGAGTCTGAAGTAGATCAATTGGTTCTGGGGTGCACTCATTATCCTTTCCTTCGACCCGTCATAGAGCAATTAATGGGCCCGAAAACATCGGTGATCGATCCTGCTCCTTCCATTGCTCGCCAAGTAGTGCAGATACTGACTCAGCGCGAACCTGAGCTCGCTACTCAGATGGAATCCGGTCGATGCCGGAACTTCGAAAATCATCACATATTCTATACCAGCGGGGACGTTGCTCTTTTCACCGAAATGATTAGGCGATTACTTGCTCCATCCGTGGGAGGCACGCCCGATGTCCAGGGAGTTGGTTGGCAGAGAGGCCGGTTAGAATTGCAACTTTGAATTGGTTTACAGCCGTTCTCAAAAGTTCTGTCCGAATCGCACTTCCGGCCACCCGTCTGGCCAATTACTCTGCGGACCCAACTTCCGGAAAAGCTTCCATCATTCCCAGAGTCTTCATATAGTGCTTCAGCGAGTAGCGGGAAATTCCCAGAAGCCGCGCGGCCCCTTGTCTGCTACCTTTAGAACGTCTTAGGGCCTCATCGACGAGGGAACGCTTCAGGTCCTGGGAAATCTCGTTAAGAGAACGGCCGTCAGGAAAAGGCGTGGCAAACGACCAATCTTCAACCGCCTGTTTGCAGTCTTCGGCACGTAACCGAAGTTCAAGATGGCTGAGATTAATTGTTTTGCCGCCGGACAGGATTACCGCTCTCTCCAGCACATTTCGCAACTCTCTCACGTTTCCGGGCCAGGAATATCGTTTCAACTGATCCATCGCGGCGGAATCCACAATGGGCAAGGAACCAAGCTGCAAATCATGCTGAAGTTGAGAGAGGATTTCTTGAACCAATATGGGTATATCCTTGCGCCGGTCCCGTAGAGGTGGAACAACTATGGACACCACATTGAGACGGTAAAATAGATCGCCCCTAAACCTGCCTGCGTTGACCTCCTCCTTCAGGTTCCTGTTGGTGGCCGCGAGCAACCTTGCATTGACCGAGATTTCCCTTTCACCGCCCACGCGCGTGAATTTGCGCGTATCCAGGAAAGTGAGCAATTTGGCCTGCAAAGGGAGCGACAGTTCACCGATTTCATTCAACAGTAAGGTCCCACCTTCGGCCAGTTCCAGGAGTCCTCGCTTTCGGCCGTGGGCACCCGTAAAAGCCCCCCTCTCATGACCGAACATCTCCGATTCGGCGAGCTGAGGCGCTACAGCCGCGCAATTGATCGCGAAATAAGGGCCGCTAGATCGCTGAGAGTGTTCATGAATATACCGAGCAAGGTAATCCTTGCCGCTCCCGCTTTCACCCAGGAGAATGACCGTTGCGTCCCTTTCTGCGGCCAGGAGAGCGCTTTCAAGTGTGGAACGCATGGCGGTGGACACGTATCCATCCGCTCTCTTGGCAGCCGGTGCGTCGACTTGCTTCCAATCGGTGATGTCACGGGATATCCCGCACAGGCCGACAATCTCACCCTCGTCATTACACAACGGTGTTTTGAGACTACTGAAAACTGAAATAGCACCGCGGATCGACAGCGTCCTTTCTTCTTCTATTGTTTCCCCGGCCAGCACTCGGAGATCGACATCTCTAATAAGCTCGGCAGCTTCCTTGCCAAAAAGCTGTTCGGACCACTGACCGATGATTTCTGTACGAGGAAGTCCGAGGCTACTGCACATAGCCGGATTTACGTGTGTGAACTTGAGGTCGCGATCCTTGATGTAAATTGAGTCCCGGGCCCCTTCAAACACAGCCCGGAAGCGTTCCTCACTCTGACGCAAAAAGTGCTCGGCATCTTTTAACCGCGCAAGAAGTCGTTGGCGTTCAATGGCATAAGTAATAGACCGGGCCAAAAGAAACCCATCCCACTTGTCCTTCACCAGATAATCCTGGGCCCCTCTTTTCACCGCCTCAACGGCCAAGTCTTCATCATTTAAACCGGATGTGACCACAACGGGTATGCCATCGGCGGAATTCTGGATTTCAAGAAAGGTTTCCAAGCCTCGGCTGTCCGGTAGGAGCAGGTCCAACAATATTACGTCGAACTGCTCTTTGTTCAGGGAGCTGCGCCGCTTCCGCGAGACTTTCCACATGGGTGATTTCATACCTGGAGGTACCTATGCGGGTCAATTGTCTCTTCACCCAAATGGCATCCACCGGGTTGTCTTCAACGACCAATATCCCGACTGTCTCCGCGTTCATAGTGTTCCCTCACAAGGGGGCAGTTTCACTACGGTGAACCAGAATCCTTCAATAGACTTGACCACATCGGTAAACTGCTCGAGATCCACCGGTTTTGTGATGAAGCAATTTGCGTGCAAGTTGTAAGTCAACAGAATATCCTTCTCAGCTTCCGAGGAGGTAAGAACGACTACCGGAATATGGAGTAAGGCCGGATCCTGCTTAATCTCGGCCAGAACTTCTCGGCCGCTTTTCTTTGGCAGATTCAGATCGAGGAGAATAAGATCAGGACAGGGGCCGTTCGAGTAATTCCCCCTCTGGCGCAGGAAATCCATCGCTTCTTCCCCATCCTCGACCACGCTGAGGTTGTTCCACACTTTGCCGTCCTGTAACGCCCGTTTCGTGACCAGGACATCCACCGGGTTGTCTTCGACCAATAGGATTTCCACGCACTTAACGTCCTGTCCCATGACCATCATTATTTTTGGCCTCTCAATTTGGAATCGTAAAATAAAAAGTTGAACCAACCCCGACTTCGGATTCCACCCAAACGCTGCCTTGGTGGCGTTCTACTATCTTTTTGACGATCGCCAGACCCATGCCTGTGCCCTCGTATTCCGTTCGTTTGTGGAGTCTTTGAAAGATGATGAAGATGCGGTCAAAATGGCGCTGCGCGATTCCGATGCCACTGTCTTTAACTGAAAAGATCCACTCGCTTCCGTTCTTAGCGGCCGAAATGTGGACTTTCGGAGGTTCGTCTCCGCGGAACTTTATGGCATTGGAAATCAGATTTTGAAACACCTGAAGCAACTGGGAGCCGTCGGCCCACGCCGAGGGCAATAGATCATAACTGATCAGGGCCCCAGTCGCGGCAATTGCGGATTCCAGGCTTATCAGCGTTTCTTCCAGTATATCGTTGCAGTCCACCTCCTCAAGCGGCTTACCTTTTGTGCCGATCCGAGAAAAAGTCAATAGATCGTTGATGAGTGCCTTCATCCTCCCGACAGAATCTACCGCGTAGTGGATAAGCTGGTCCGCGTCAGCACCCAGTTTATTCTTGTAACCATCCTCCAGGAGCTGCACGCAACTGGCGACGTTGCGCAAGGGCTCTTGGAGGTCATGGGAAGCGACGTACGCGAATAGTTCCAGATCGGCATTAGATCTGGTCAGTTCGGAAAGCGTCTGTTTCAGAGCATGTTCAGTCTGCTTGCGCTCGGTAATGTCTTCAACCATGGTCAAGAAATACAGAGGCTTGCCATCCGTATCCCGGATAATCGATCTTGTGAAGTGAATCCAAACTATTCCACTTTGCTTTGTTACAAGTCGTTTCTCCATCTTATAAGATGGCATTTTCCCGGCAAGTAATTTCTTTGCCTCTTCAACGTCTGCATCAACGTCTTCCGAATAGGTAATATCCATAAAAGTTAATTCGCTAAGCTCTTGATCGGAATATCCCACTATGTAACAAAAGGCGCTGTTACAAGAGATTAAGCGATAATCCAGTCCCGCCATGTGTATGCCCAGCGGACCCTGCTCAAAAACCGTGCGGAAACGCTCTTCACTTTCCCGCAATTTTTCTACAGCTCGTTTACCTTCGGTAAATAGATCCCATTGGCGCAACGCCCTCTTGGCAATGTGCGGAACCTCGGCGAACATTGATGGTGACTTCACCGCATAATCCACCGCTCCTGCCTTAATTGCCTCAACGGCAAGCTTTTCATTGCCGTGACTCGTCATCAAAACAATGGGGAAAAGCGCCTTCCCGGAGGGGAGAAGGTCGGTGCCCTTGCCGTCCGGCAACAGCCAGTCAGTTATAACAAGGTCAGGGACAGATTTCTGTAAGCTAGCGAAAGCTTCATGAATGCTGGACACCCACGTCAGATTAAAATTGTTCTCCGTTTGCCTAAAGGCGCGTCTGATTGCTTCGGCGTGGGCTTCTTCGTCTTCGACCATCAAAATGTTAATGGCTTCAGGCCCCATTTCAGATTTCCCTTTTTCGGCGACTACCATCCTTAGCAAATGGGTTTTCATTCCACCCGAGCCAATAAAACCCAAGATCTCGCATTAATTCGGTGAACTTTTTGAACTCCAGCGGCTTCACTACGTAACTGTTTGCATGAGATCCGTACGCTTTTGGCAACGTCCTGCTCTTCATGAGAAACTTGTCAAAATAACCACTGGGATCTTAAGCAACTCCTCAGTCTTTTTTATCTCCGTGAGGACTTCCAAGCCGTCCATTTTGGGTAAGCGCAGGTCCAAAAGAATCACGTCAGGTTTGGGACTTGTCTTCGGTATCCCTGTATGCGCCTCGTCTGAGCAGGTAATCCAGGGCAACTTCTCCGTCGGCCACATGATGAATGTTGTTGGCAACCTGGTGAGACTGGAAACTTCGCCTCACGAGCTCCGCATGATCCTCATTGTCCTCCACCAACAAGATCTGTAAAGGTTCGCCTTTCATGGTCCTGTCTCCTTCCTTTCGTAACCGTTTAGAAACGTGGCCTTCTTTTTCATGGCACCGCTTTTGAGCCTGAAGTATCTTCCGCATAGGGATTGACATTCCAGCCCAGCCAGTAGGATTCTAGATCTCGCATAAGTTCCGTGAACTTGCTGAATTCCAGCGGTTTCACAAGGTAACTGTTCGCGTGGTAGTCGCATGCCATTTTCACGTCATTCCCTGCCTGGGAACTAGTCAAGATCACTACCGGGATCCCGCGTAATCCATCGCTTTGTTTTATCTCCTTGAGGACCTCCAGGCCGTCGACCTTGGGTAATCGGAGATCCAATAGAATTAATTGAGGTCGGGGACTACTTTCGGGATCGTTATAACTGCCGCGTCTAAGCAGATAATCCAGTGCAGTTTCTCCGTCGGTTACATGATGAATCGGGTGAGCCATTCCATGAGCCCTGAAACTGCGCATCACGATTTCCGCGTGATCTTCGTTGTCTTCTACAAGCAAAATCATTGGAGTTTCACCTTTCGCTTGGATCGGCTTATTGGTCACCGCCAGGGATGGGACAAGGCAATGTGAGACAGAAAGTCGAACCCTGTCCGATTCCTTCCGATTCCACCCAAATACGACCGCCATGCACCTCGACGATCCGTTTGGCCAGAGCTAATCCGATACCGGTCCCTTCAGTCTTTTGATCCAACTTATTAAACAGCCCGAACACTTTCTCATGGTAAAGAGGGTTGATACCTATGCCGTTATCCCGAACAAAAAGGACTGTCTCCTCGCCGTCCTTTCTGGCGCCGATCTCGATTGTGGGATGTGGCTGATTACCCATGAATTTCATAGAGTTTTCGATAAGATTTTGGAACACTTCCAATAATCGTGGACGATCGACGTTCACGACGGGCAGATCCGGAGCAATTTGCACGTCTACGCCATGTTGGGCAATCCGCCCGGACAACAGTTCCAGTGCTTCATCCGCAAGTTCAATTATCGGTACTTCAGTGGGAGGATTGAACATCCGCCCTACACGGGAAAGCTCCAGAATTTCCCCTAAGAGTTGCCCCATCTTCTCTGCGGCTTTGTCGATCCGGTCCAAGTCGGGCTTCAGGTTTTCCGTATTCCCGTTGGCCGCGTTTTCCGCGACAAATCCCAAGAAGGTCCTGATGGTAATCAGCGGGCTTCTCAAATCATGAGAAACCGAATATGTAAATCTCTCCAGCTCGGCATTCTTGGCTTCCAATTCCGTGATCAATCTTGCCAGATCATCTTCGGCTTGCTTGCGGTCACTGATGTCACGAGCCGCTGCAAAGACACCGGTAATTCTGCCCGATTCATCTCGATAAACAGAAGCATTGTACATTACCGGAGTCAGTTCGCCGGTCTTGTGTCGAATCTCCAGTTCATAGTCCTTTACCAGACCATCCCGAAAAACTTGCTGATATCCGGCCCTGGCTTTCTGGGGGTCAGTGAAGTAGTCAGCGAAATCCGTCCCTATCAGTTCACTTCGTGAACAGCCGGTGACTCGCTCAGTTCCCGTGTTCACGTCCGTAATCTTTCCTTCAGCGCTAATAGTGACCAACGGGTCCAGACTGGCCTCGATCAAGCTCCGGTTATACGCACTGGCCGCTTGCAATGCCCCTTCAGCACGCTTACGGTCACTGATGTCACGAGCTGCTGCGAATAGACCGATGATCTTTCCCGATTCGTCGGTATACACTGAGGCATTATAGGTGACCTGAGTAAGACTACCGTTCTTGTGGCGGATTTCCAATTCATAGTCTCTCACCGATCCATCCCTGAAAGCCTGCTGATATCCAGACCTGGCTTTTTGAGGGTCTGTGAAGTAGTCAGCAAAATCCGTCCCTATCAGCTCACTTCGTGAATAGCCGGTGACTCGCTCAGTTCCCGTGTTGACGTCTGTGATCTTTCCTTCGGCGCTAATGGTGACCAGCGGGTCCAAACTCGCCTCGATGAGGCTGCGGTTATAGGCGCTGGCTGTCTGCAAGGCCTTTTCAGCGCGCTTGCGGTCACTGATGTCACGAGCTGCTGCGAACAGACCGATGATCTTTCCCGATTCGTCTGTATACACAGAGGCATTATAGGTGACCTGAGTAAGACTGCCATTCTTGTGGCGGATTTCCAATTCATAGTCTCTCACCGATCCATCCCTGAAAGCCTGCTGGTATCCTTCTCTTGCTCTCGAAGGATCGGTGAAGTAATCCGCAAAATCCGTCCCGATCAGTTCACTTCGCGAATGGCCCGTAACTCGCTCGGTTCCGGTGTTTACGTCAGTGATTTTCCCTTCCGCACTGATGGTCACCAGCGGGTCGAGACTCGCCTCGATGAGACTTCGGTTATAGGCGCCGGCAGCTTGCAATGCCTTTTCTGCACGCTTGCTTTCCGTGATGTCACGAGCAGCCGCAAACACGCCGATAATGTCCCCGGACTCGTCACGGTACACCGATGCGTTATACATTACCGGTGTCAACAGCCCGTCTTTGTGGCGGATTTCCAGTTCATAGTCCTTCACCAAACCATCTCGAAAGACTTGTTGGTACCCGGCCCTCGCCCTCGAAGGGTCCGTGAAATAATCGGCAAAGTCCGTCCCGATAAGTTCCTTTCGTGCAAACCCGGTGACTCGCTCTGTCCCGGTGTTCACGTCTGTAATCTTTCCTTCCGCGCTGATGGTTACCAATGGGTCCAGACTTGCCTCGATCAGGCTGCGGTTGTATGCGCCGGCGGCCTGCAAAGCTTTCTCCGCGCGCTTGCTTTCGGTGATGTCACGAGCGGCAGCAAACACGCCGATTATATCCCCGGACTCGTCACGGTACACCGACGCGTTGTACATAACCGGCGTCAACCGGTTATCTTTGTGGCGGATTTCCAGTTCATAGTCCTTTACCAGACCATCTCTAAACACCTGTTGGTACCCGGTCCTGGCTTTCAAAGGATCTGTGAAATAATCGGCGAAGTCCGTTCCGATGAGTTCGTTTCGTGAATAACCGGTGACTCGCTCTGTCCCGGTGTTCACGTCTGTAATCTTTCCTTCCGCGCTGATGGTTACCAATGGGTCCAGACTTGCCTCAATGAGACTTCTGCTGTATTCGCTGGCTCTCTGCAATGCCTCTTCGGCGCGCTTGCGGTCACTGATGTCACGAGCCGCTGCGAACAGACCGATGATCTTTCCAGCCTCATCGGTATACACAGAGGCATTATAAGTCACCTGGGTGAGGCTGCCATTTTTGTGGCGGATTTCCAGCTCGTAATCTCTCACCGAACCATCCCTGAAAGCTTGCTGGTATCCTTCCCTTGCTCTTGACGGATCGGTGAAATAGTTCGCAAAGTCCGTCCGAATCAGTTCATTTCGTGAATAACCTGTAACCCGTTCTGTCGCTGTATTGACGTCAGTGACCTTCCCCTCACCGCTGATGGTTACCAATGGGTCCAAACTTGCCTCAATCAAGCTGCGGTTATAGGCACTCGCTCTCTGCAATGCCTCCTCAGCACGCTTGCGGTCACTAATGTCGCGGGCAACAGTGGAAGCCCCTACAATTTCTCCGGATGGAGTCTTGATTGGTGAGACTGTAACGGAGACGTGGATTTGCTCGCCAAATTTGTCCATTCGCTTTGTTTCGTAGTGTTCGACTGTTTCACCGCCTTTAATTCTTTCAAGAATCTTAGGTATTTCATCCTGACGGTCTGGCGGAACTACGACGAGAATGGATTGACCAATGGCTTGTTCAGCGGAAAATCCGTACATTTTTTCCGCAGCGGCGTTCCAACTGAGGATGGTGCCATCCAACGTCTTTCCGATGATGGCATCGTCCGAGTATTCAACTATGGATGCTAAGAGGGCACGCTCCCGACTTGCCTCGTCCAGACTACGGCTGTATTCGCTGGCTCTCTGCGATGCCTCTTCTGCACGCTTACGATCGCTGATGTCGCGGGCAATTGTCGAAGCCCCGACAATTTCCCCGGACGGATTCTTGATTGGTGAGACGGTTACTGAGACATGGAATTGCCGGCCGGTGTCATCCATTCGCTTGGTCTCATAATGTTCGACGAGTTCACCCTTTTTAATTCTTTCAAGAATCTTGGGTATCTCATCCTCGCGGTCGGGCGGAACTACGACGAGAATGGACTGACCAATGGCCTGTTCGGCAGTGAGACGGTACATTTTTTCCGCAGCGGCATTCCAGGTCAGGATGGTGCCATCCAGCGTCTTTCCGATAATCGCATCGTCCGAGTATTCAACTATGGACGCCAATAAGGCCCGTTCCACCAAATCAATTCTCTCTCCAGGGTGTACCGCGCACTCCCGTTCATCCACCATTGCATATACCTCCGGCGTTCAGATACTCTACTCGGCCTCTGTCTTCTGCTTATTTGGTAGTCAGAGACGGTTCTTATCAGATGGCTTCTCGGCACGCGTGGATAAGCGCGTTCACATCCGAGCCGTCCTTGGTTTATCCTTCAGATTTGCTCATACTCTGCGCGTCAACGGCCGGCGCCGTGACCTTATTTCTTTGAAAACAATTTGGGTGCAAGCCTTAACGGCGCTACGATAAAATAGATTGTGCGACAGGATTCGCCGATGCGGGCATCTCCCCCAAGAATAGCCGCCATATTATCCGGCCTTGTATGTATGTCTCATATCACTCATGTACCATGATTTCAATCAAGAATCAAATCCAAGAAAACCTATCTTATAAGACCTCAGTTACCGTGGCTAAGAACTGTCATTGCGAGCGCGGCGAAGCAATCTAATGCATTGCCAAACCGAGATTGCTGGTGGGACCGGCATCTTGCCGGTCATCCCTAATAGACAGGCTGGAAGCCTGTCCCACCGATGACTCCTCGCAATGACACAGGATCAGCGATTGCCCACCATAACTCAGGGATTACAAGAAAACCGGTCCTGAAACGTTTCCCGGTGGCTACCGCGTCCTACAAAGTTGAAAAAGCCGAGTTGACCGCACGACAAGGGGTGAGATATCTTTAATATTGTAAACCGAATAACCGGAGAGTGCCTACATGTTACCGAAGAGGCCGTCAACCGCAACCGGCAAGCTGGATCGGATCATTGCCGAGGCTAGACGCAATCGAGGGCAACGGCTCACGACCTATCGCGACCGAGCCCTCAAGATTTTTCCCCACATCTGTGCCCGCTGCGGCCGTGAATTCTCCGGCAAAAGACTTAGCGAGCTTACCGTCCATCACAAGGATCACAATCACGATAACAATCCAAATGACGGCAGCAACTGGGAGTTACTGTGTCTCCAATGTCACGACAAGGAGCATGCTCGGTATCTGGAGGAGGAACCGGACGACGAGGCCATATGGAGGGAAGAGGAAGAGCCGGTTTCGACTTACAGGCCGTTTGCTTCTCTCGAGGATTTGCTTAAGGACAAGAAATAAGGGAGAGGGTCAGTTTCTTCGTTCCTCGACGGGAAGGGGTTAGGAGGCTTATGCGTTAAAATAACCAGGCTCTGATGCAATCCAATGCCCCCTCACCCTGCCCTCTCCCTCCAGGGGAGAGGGTTTTCAGACCCCCTCCCTCGACGGGAGGGGGAAGGGGGAGGGTGATTCCGTATACTTCTTTTGACAGTCGCCATAGCCCGATCTACCCCCGGTTCGGATCTTGGAGCTTTACGTAAGACAAGATTTCACGGCTTGATTCGGTATGCAGCTTGATTGAGTCATAGTCTATAGCGACATTGTTGAGGTATTGTAAGACCAGCGCTTCTCCGACTGATCCTCCCGGGAGTATTCCACCAAAGAAAAAGCCAAGGGTCTCAAATTCCGGGACCAGGCGAAAAGTGAGCGGGTCGCGCAGATCCACATATAGCGCGATAACATCGTAATGTTTCAGTCGAAATTCCTTCAGAGCATTTTGTACCTCCGAAATGATGTTTTTCCCGCTGCGGAGCACCTCTATCGAGGCATAACCCGGAGGCATGGAGGCAGCGCTCTTTGTTTTGAGAATTGACTCCGATTGCCTACCTGGCACCGACGATTTCTCAGCGGCCTCGAATTGCGGTGTAACGCCGAGATCGCGGTAAAGTTTCGCGATAAAGTCCTTATGTTTTGATGGAGCATAAAGCTTTAAGTGACCAAGTTTTTCCAGATACTTGTACTGCACTACGAACGTTTCGCGTTGCGCAAGCTCCTCCTTGATACCCTTGAATGTAACATTCGCCGGCGCATAACCCAGTAGTATTGCACAGGCCGTGAAGCCAAGCCTCGAGGTGACCCGTTGCGAAAACGTGTGGCTTGTCACCGCACGAACATAGAGGCCGGTGAGTCCGCGCGACTTCGCTTCGCTTATGAGAAACTCGGTAAGGCGCAACAAACATCCTTGGCCGCGAAATTCCGGCTTCACCACAGCCTGGCCGATTTCCGCGCTTTGACACCCGGCGTTTGACCTGAAAATGGCACAGTGGCCTG
This sequence comes from uncultured delta proteobacterium, assembly GCA_963828085.1. GTDB lineage: Bacteria > Desulfobacterota > Desulfomonilia > Desulfomonilales > Desulfomonilaceae > CAWBBA01. Next base: position 33,391 of record CAWHDO010000045.1, on the reverse strand, counting down.
CGAGCTCTCCGTCAGCGGTTACGGCAGTTGCCGATATCAGTTGTCCGCTCTCGTTAAGCTCTACTATGCGATCCGGATAGTAAATGTGCTCGTTGGATGTACGTGTAGCCATAGGCTTTGTAAGCAGACCTGGCAACCTCTAAAGCCTCTGAAGGCTTCATCAGGTGTACCTGAAACTCCGCAGGCGTTGATATTCGTTTCCCTGTTTTGGACGGCTGCTGAAATTGCTCCAGTTCGCAAGCCTGGAAGTAATCTGCAACACTTTTGTCTCTGAGGTACTTTACGAGACGAATCTCTTGTCCGTCAGGCCCAAGATTATGGATCGAGAACTCATCCACTAGGTCTTTCACTAAGGGGAAACCGGCCGACTTCTCGGGCTCGGAAAGCGCTTCGGTTTGTGGATTAAACGCTGGAATCCTTGACGGGTCAAAAGGAATCCCCTTTTCTTTAATGACGATCTGAAGGCCCGCCGGGACGCGCTCGCATGCGATCTCAAAAGTTTGTCTATCCCCGGGTTCAAAGGTCTGCTCAATCACATTGGTAACCGCTTGCTCAATTGCCAAGCCGATTTTCTGTCGTTGGTCTTCTTCAAATCCCAGCTTGTTTGAAACTTCCTCCACATAAGCCACTACTACGGCCACGTACGCGGGATCGTTCGGAATCGATAGTTCAGAGTATTCACATCGGGCTTGCATGGGTTTCTCCCAACGATTTGCCGCCGCGCTCTCCGGCCGCGACCAGCCATTCGTAAATCAGATTATAACTCATCTCAGGCTACCGTGTTGAGTTTCAGATGCATCTGTACGAGATTTGAAAAATGAAATCCGCAGTCTTCCTACAGCTACCGCCTCCCCGTTTCTCCTTGGAGGAACCTCCGACAAACATTCCTTTGGCCGCGGGTTTTGTCGTGGCGGCGTTGGAGGCTTTTGGTCCACAAAATATCCGAGCCGAAATCCTTGAGGCTGAAATCACAGACGTGTTCGCGGATCAGGGGCTCGCCCGGAAAATTGCCGACGCGCGTCCATCTGTGGTCGCCATGACGCTATACGTTTGGAATGTGGAGAGAAGCTTATTTCTTGCATCCAATTTAAAGAGACGATTACCCTCGACACTAATCGTTGTGGGCGGTCCTGAGGTGACCCGCGACAATAAGTGGGTCCTGGAACACCCGGCAGTGGATGCAGGGGTTTTCGGTGAAGGAGAATCCAGAATCGGCCCTTTGCTAGAAGCGACGGGGGAGCGGCGCCAACCACTGGGCATTCCGGGCATCTTTTTCAAAGATTCCGGAAGGGTCCATGTTAACGAGGGCCCAGCGTGGCCGTGGAATCTCGAATCCTGCCCATATCCTTACCTGGATGGTCGAATCGGTCCTTCGCGAGACGGCACACTTTTTCTGGAAACAGTCAGGGGATGCCCCTTTCGCTGTCGCTACTGCTATTACCATAAGGCGTTTAGTGGAGTGAGGCTCCACCCAACAGCTTTCATCGAAAAGGCTCTTGATTTTGGCTACGCGACAGACTCCACGGTCAACGAGATCTATTTGATGGACCCCACGTTCAATGCTCAGCCGCGTTTCAGGGATATCCTCAAGTCCCTGGCTCGGCGTAGAATTCAAAAGAACGTGAGGCTCCACGCCGAGTTGCGGGCTGACACACTCACTCTAGATGATGTTCGGCTGCTGAAAGATGCCGGTCTGGTGACAGCCGAAGTGGGCCTACAGAGCGTAAATCTTACGGCCCTCCGCGCAGCGGGACGCGAAGTGGACCCCGAAAAGGTGGCCCGCGGTGTTACATGGCTCAAGGAAGCGGACATCGAGGTTACCACGGGCATCATCCTGGGATTGCCAGGAGACACTCCGGAGGGATTTTCAGACACTTTGGAGTGGCTCAAACGAACTGAAGCTTATACGGTGGTTCATCCCTTTCTGCTCTCGGTTCCGCCCGGCACTGATTTCAGGGACCGAGCGTCAAGCCTCGGCCTGAAATATGATCCTCGTCCGCCTTATTACGTGCGTTCCACGGAAACCTTTCCGGAGGGGGAGTTTCGGCCCGCCCTTCTGAGATGTGAGCAGATTTTTGACATGGAACTTGATTATATACCCCTGCCATCGCTGGTGGATGCGGGTCCGTGTTTGGTCACGGGGCTGGATGAAACCGAGTATGTGAGCAAGTGGATTGTCAATCCTGAACATGGCCAGTGGGAGCGCATTTTGGCCGCTGTCATCCAAAAGGCGACTGACCCGTTCGTTATTTGGTTCACTCGCCACTACAATGAGCATGCAATGCTTTCCATGCTCCAGGAGTTTAGTAACGCCAATCCGCATGCAGTTCTCCACGTGGTGCTTGATTTCGAGGAAACTCCGCCACTCTCGTTTTTTGACAAAGCTATTGAAAGTGCCACCAATCCGGGTCTCTTCTTGAATCGGTCGTATTATCCGCTCTACCCGGAGGGAGAAGTCGTCTCCATCAATTTCACCGTAGTGCTGCCTGATCGCGGTCAGCCGCGGCAGCGTGAACAAATACAGAGCGATTATCTTTCCGCAGCGACTGTGGTGTGGGAAGTAGATTGGCCGGACGAGGACCAAATAGACAACACCGAGGTTCCGTTGCTCATTTCGAGGCCAATTTCGGAAGTCTCTGACGCTTACGGAGGAATCTTAATGGCTCTTAAGAGAGTTCACGGCGATTCTCCGGAACACGTGCTCTTCCGAGACGGTCGGCTCCAGCATGCTTGGAATTCCCTCGCCCGCAATCTGGACCCAGCCGTCAGACTGCCTGAGAAAATACTGGTCACTTGACTGTTTCACAATCAGTTTTTCAATTCCGGAGGTCGTAAGAAAAGGCGGTTAGAGCCCCACTCCTTCATCAGCATTCCTCTTGATCCTGTACACCCGGCGTCTTGGTATACGGGTACCGTGGTAGTTCCTGAGCCCTCATAATTATGTCACCCATCTGAAACCGCATTGGTATTCTATCGAAGAGCCATCATCTCGTTGTATTGCAGCTGATCTTCATACATTCGGAGGAAAACCTCGTGCTTGGCGTCGTGGAAGCTCGCTGCGACGCCTTGGCAAGGTTCGATAACCGTGTCCGCGGCGCTCATTATTGTCATCGCTTCGGTCACCGTGGCGAAGTCCCCGGCCGCGACCGCGCCGAGCATGGCCGAGCCGAGGAGCACGGCCTCGGGCTCTTTTGGGAGGACGATTTTTCTTCCGGTGATGTCCGCGTGCTCGCGTAGGAAGATCGGATTCTTGGCACCGCCACCGGTGGTGAGCACGGTCTCGATTTCGTACCCGCTCACGGTCATGGCATCCAGGATGTGGCGGGTGCCGTGGGCCACCGCTTGGACTGTAGCCAGGTAGAGCAGGGCAAGGTCCTCGAGGCTGTCGCTGAGCCTCAGACCCGAGATCATCCCGCGGGCGTGCGGATTGGCTCTGGGGGAGCGGTTGCCGTGGAAATCCGGTTGCACGTGGAGCTCTTTGGTGAGCTCGGCGGGAAACTCCGTTCCAGCGGCGAGCTTATCGAGGACCTCCGCGAGGATTTCATACACGGTGATCCCGCGCTGTTTCGCATCGAGCTCGAGCTCACGGCTCCGAACGTGACTGAAGATGATGTGGTCGATGAGCGCTCCGGTGGCGGATTGGCCGCCCTCGGTGAGCCATAACCCGGGGATCATCGCGGAATAGAACGGCCCCCAGACTCCATCGACGAATCGAGGTTCTTTGGAGACCGCCATGTGACAACTGGATGTGCCGCCAATGAGCGCCAGCCGCTTTTCAAGCTCAACCTCACCGCCCTCAGTGAGCCGCGCTCCCAGCATTCCAACGCCGCCGGCGTGGGCGTCGATGATCGACACCGCAACCGGGGTTCCCGGGTTGAGACCGAAATCGGCCGCCGCGCTTTCGGTAAGCCCCTGCCCGATGGGCTCGCCCATGGGCCGGATGCGAGTTCCGATGCGCCGGTAGCCTTCCGAGGCCAGTTCACCCAGCCCGATGGACTGCCAGTAGGTGTCGTCCCAGCTCCCCACGCTGCCCGATATCGTCGGCTCCAAGTGACCCTGGTAGGTCCACTTGCACACGGTGGTGCACAGCGAACGGGTTTCGTCGCCGGTCGCGCGGTAGGTCAGGAAATCAGCCAGATCGAAAAAGCGACGGGCCCGCTTCCAGCAATCGGGGAGATTCTCTCTGAGCCAGCTTAGCTTGGGAGACTCCATCTCAGGGGAGATGATCCCGCCCACGTAGCGCAGCACGGCATGTCCCCCGTCGTTGATGCGGGCCGTCTGCTCCAGGGCCCTGTGGTCCATCCAAACAATGACGTTCTGTTCGTCGATACCGGTAGGGCTCACCGACACGGGCCGATCGCTCTCGTCCAGAGCCACCAGGGAGCAGGTTGCATCGAAGCCGATCCCTCGCACGTTCGTTGCGTCGATGTCAGCCTCTGTGACGGCTTGACGTACCGCGGCCGCGCCGGCGCCCCAGATGTCGTCCGACGATTGCTCCACGAAATCGGCCTGCGGCTTCCACATTTTGATGGGGTGCGAGCTCTGTCCGAGCATCTTGCCGCTTGCGTCGAACACTCCCGCCCGCGCGCTCCCTGTCCCCACGTCGATGCCGATGTAGCAGCGGCGATCCTGCGTCATATCATGCGCTCCTTCCCAGAAAGCGAACTCTGAAGCCGAGCATTTGCGAGAGCGCGGCCATTTCCTCGAGGATGTCGCCGTAGGCCACGGCGATGTGGTTGCTCAGATAGTGCGCCATCAGGGTCTCCCGCGAGATGCCCAGATCGGCTGCCATGAACGGCCACTGACGCGTGGTTCCGCGCCACCACTGCTCGCGGATTTGCTCGGGCAGAGTGACAACTTCTCCTTGCCCGACGTCCATCCACAGCTCGTCGTCTTTGAGATAGGCCCTGGCCCACGTGATTGTCGCCCGGCAGCGCTTCACCGGCGAATGTGCCGCCGGGGATCGGAAAGTACTCGGCGGGTTGCCGGTACGAGTGGACTCCGCTGAGCGTGTCGGGGTCACCGCTCATGGCGTACCCTCCGCACGAGCCCGAGTTGAGCAGCACCCACAAGAATCGTCCCTGATATTCGGCGCCCCAGCGCACATCGTGGAACATCACGGCCTGGTGCAGCCCCTTGGCCTTGAGTAGCCGCTTCATCAGCTCCATGGGGACGAGGTTGCCTTGATCTCCCTCCGTGGCGGTGATTATCACGTCGCCGTTGCTCTCTGGCCGGCAAACGGAATTGAGCAGCCCTTCCGCGAAATCCGACGGCGGCCGCAGCGGCACCAAACCGAGCTGATACTGCCAACCCACGCAGTCGGCTTTGAATTCGCTCACCAGGTCGAGCACGGTCAGATAGTCCCGTAGCTGTTCCCGCGTGGCGCTTTCGTCGAAGTCGTCCGCGCCGTCTTCGCCCCAGTGGAACTTCACGCCGCTTTGCATTACGAAGGCCATCGCCCCGTTGAGTCGGTCATCGGAGATGGAGCGGCCCCGGTCGATGATCCAGGCCTGGTCGACTTTATGTTCCGAGAACCCGATGGGAGCCAGCCGCCGCGAGCCAAAGTAGCCGTTGATCATCCCCATGGACGTATCGCCGAGCATCAGGGCCAGAATCCTTCTTTTCCCGATCTCCTCGGCGACGCGCACCGAGCGAGAGTGTGCCTCTTTGGATATGGGAACCGAATAGCCGATCTGCTCGGTAGAGTAGGCGATGCGACCAGTCGCGCACCACTCGCCCAAACGAGCCATGAACTCGTCGTCTGCGGTCCAGTCTTCGGCGTCACTCCACACGCGAGAAAATTTCCGGCCCAGGCTCTCCAGACAGGCTCCGGTGTTGAGAAGCCCGACGAGCCCGGGCCACTGCCCTGAGAAATTACTCGCCAGCAGCAACGGGCTGTCTTTGCCGACGACGCCGTCAGTGGTGTGCGGCCCGTAGCACCAGTGCACGAAAACGCCGATGAGAGGGTCATCCACCGGGCCAAGCTTCTCGATGGCTTCGTGGGGTCGCGTGAGAAAACCTTCGATGCGATAGCTCGTACGGCCGAGTTTTTTCAGCGCACGCTCCAGTTGGACCGTGGCCTCCTCCGCGTTTGGCTGAGCCAGATCGTTGGGTTTGGAGCGGTAATCGCCAGGCCAGAAAATGCCGATTTTGGGGCTGGACATCTCTTCTCCTTCACGCGACGGAAATCGAGGAATATCAAGTCATCTCTCATCCGCAGATCTCGCAGATTTTCGCAGATTAGAAAATACAAAACGCTTGAATTCAAGGCTTTGCCGACCGAAATTCACCAGCAGTCCTCGCTCGAGACCTGTAGCCTTGAGATAGTTCAGGAGCTGGGAGTCTTCGATGCTGGTAATCGCTTTCAACGCCTTCAACTCGACGATCACGTTGTTGTAACACACAAAATCAGCGCGATAGGAGCAGGGCAGCCGCTCCCGCTTACAGTACACCGGCAGATCCACTTCGCTCGCGAAAGGAACGCCTCGGGCAGCGAATTCGATAGCGAGCGCCTGCTGATAAACGGCTTCCAGGAATCCCGGACCAAGGTTTCCATGAACCTCCATTGCCGCGCCGATGATGGCATGGGTTTGTTTGTCTTTAGAATCTGCGGCCATCTGTGCAATCTGCGGATTCGTTCCTGAAACAGTATCATCCCTCTGCATAAAGCACCTCCGCGTCTGAAAGGACCCGATCTCTTAGTTTACGACGCCGTCTGTGGTGTGAGGACCGTAGTGACCAGTGCACGCAGACACCGACGAGCGGATCATCCACCGGGCCGAGCTTCTCGATGGCTTCGTGGGGTCGCGTCGAGAAAACCTTCGATGCGATAGCTTGCACGGCCGAGTTTCTTCAGGGCGCGCTCCAGTTGGACTGTGGCCTCCTCCGCATTTGGCTGGGCCAGTTCGTTGGGTTTGGAGCGGTAATCGCCGGGCCAGAAAATGCCGATTTGTGCTTTGGACAATTTTTCTCCTTCACGTGGCAAATCTAAAATTTTTGACGCTTCATGCGCTTGCACCAGCGCCTCGCTCTCTTATATTCCTCAATGCCCTGACGATTTCTTCTCCATAATGAGGGTCGTCAATTAGGTGCATCAACATTTTCTTATCTTCAGCTTCACCATAGCTACTAAAAATACTGATAGCTGTAGCGACCGGATCGCGGAATCGGATACGAAGAACGTCTTGGACATTGCCATTTAGCTTATTCTTGGATTGAAAAGACTTCAGCTGTTGAGTTGCCAACAATTTGATCTGATCGAGGAATTCTGGCACTAAGTCCATCTGAAATTTGCGATTCCGAGTTCTGATTAATGAATCCGTCAATACAAATGAAACGACAGACCAAGAGTGAACTTGCATTATAAGGCGGTCCCACAGTGCTTTAATTGCAGAGGCTTTCTTTTCAGAATTCTCAGTATCAAAGTTCATCCAATAAAAAAGTTCCCCTACGGCCCACCACGTTTCAGAAATTCCTGATTGGGGACCATATTTCGGGAACTCCGCCCGCAACCGAGCCAAACCAACTGCGGCCAACAAGAACCTCGCAACCGCGTGTTGAAACAAGGTGTCCTGGGGGATCAGGGGGATGACAATATTTTCTAAAGACAAGTTCCGCCTTCGGGGGCAGAAGTATACAAAGCTCATTCAACAGTAAGTCAGCAAAAAAGGCATAGTCTTTCATAGCTTTCCCTGCCATGACAAGAAAATTTCCTTTCTCATCTGCATTAAGGCTGTCGATTGCCAGGTACACTTCAGAAGCATCGGTAGGATGGTCAAACTGATAGACATAATAACCATACGCCAGCTCCTGAGCCATCGTATCATCAGGGGTGTCGAGAAGGAGCCGAATCGCTGAATAGTATTCGTCTTCTGTTTGGCTACTTTCCAGTTCAATCAAAGATGTAAGAGCATCAGTTATTATGGAATTGATGAACGGATTGTCGGATGTACAATTCTTGCACCACATTTGCCAACTTATTTTTCAAGGTTTCATTGTCACTGTAACCACTCGCCATCAGCAAAGCTTCCATCAATTGGAGTCGGAGGTGGTATGGTCCCTTTTGCCAAACATCTGATATGAGATCTGGCATGATCTCCAAGAGGGACCCATCCCAAGTCCGGTGCTTCGCAAGCTCAAACAGCAGATATATTTGACCACGGGTCAGCCGTTGATGTGATCTGAGCAACTCCAATACGTCAGATTGGTGAGGAACGGGCTTTTTGTAAATAGTTCTGATCCTCTCCTCTCTTAATGCGGATACAATAGAGGTGAAACCCGGAGCCTCCGGGTGACTGAACACATAGACCATAGCAAAAACATCTTCAAAAAAATTCTTCCGCGTTCCATGCACGCCCGCAAGCCTCTTTGATTCTGATTCGAGTCTCTTATCCATTTGCTCCGCTAGATCGAGAAACTCATTGATGTGATCACCCTGAGACAATCTCTTACCCACGACCCCAAATGCCCAGCGCTCTGCCGGGGTCCATTTCCTGGACAACTTTCCGAATTTCACCCGTCCGAAGCTTGTGGAGTGTGGAACGAACACCAATTCAGATATTTCTGGCACCACGCGCTCAAAACTGCTGCTTACGAGTTCTTCCGCTGCTGCTTGTAAATCGGTTCCGCACTGACCAGAAATGCAATCGTCAAGGACATCCGCTATAGCTAATTCTTTTATGATCGCGCCAAGTGCAGAGGGTGATTGGACCATCGCATATAAACCCAAGATGAACGTCCTGGTTGCCATATTCCGCGGCACTTCCAAAGCTGTCACCAAGTCGCTAGCTGTTCGACACTCTCGTGCTATCGCCCAAGCAGCAAAAAAATGTTGATACTGCTCGTGAGTAAAAGACGCATAGCGGCGATGGTGATCTAGAGAAAAAAGGCCACTTCTTTCCATGGAATGTATCAAAGACCCTGTATTCCCTAGCGCTGCTATCAATAGGTGCAAGTGTGTGACGGACAAAGAGGCTGACAAGTCATTATGCATGGCCTGCGCCGAAAGCGTCATGGCATCGAATACCGCGGTTGAGATGGGCTCAACCACTCCTATTCTTTTTCGAATAAATCTATCGAATAATTCCGCTCTTGAACAGGATCCTTGAATCTCACCGGCAATCTCACCGATAATTTTGGCGTCAATTCCACTGCGAATAGTGTCGATCAGGTCAGACAACTTACTCTCAGACGTTTCATCCAAACAGGCAATGGCAAGCTTGTCCGCCCGTTCAAGAGTACCCAATTTAAAAATTTCCAGAGTCGTGGTGATTTCTTTGGGAAGAAATTGGGAAGTTATGAGGAGAGTCGCCCCATGGCGATTCACCATTTTATCAATCTGCTGGGCTAATAATCTCCTACGATCTGCCTTACATTCATTCCAGCCATCAATGAGTAGGACTAATTTCTTACCGAACGCGTCTCCATAAGCCAGCAGTTGGTTCAAGGTCGAAGCAACGTGAGCCCCGACGGAATCATCCAAGCTCTCCTCCAGGTTTCCATCAAAGTAGCCCGCATTAAACTCTATCACTAGACGATCTGCGCCCCCTATTTCTGCTGCGATGCTTTGCGCGAGGCAAGACTTTCCCATGCCAGATGGGCCTTCAATGAGGCATGATTGGGCACTCAGAAGACAGTCTCTTATAGATTCTTGGCCAACTTGGTTCTCGTTATTGAATATAGCTGTTGGCACCCATTTATCTCGTTCTAGGGATGAAAACTCTCTTTGATACTCCATTAGGGGGTTGATCGCTCCTGCACTTTCGTCCCATAATTTGTCAACTGAAGTAGGCTCTATTGACATCCATGAAGCAAATTGTTGCCATTCTTCGAATGTCCATGACGGTCTCAAAGGTTTGTTTATAATGGTATCAAAACCAGACCGGTACCCGAGAATTGACACCTTATAATCGCTTTTCGGCAAGTCAGAATCTGAGGGAATATCGGGGACAAAACACAACCAAGCATGGAATAATTTATAGTATTTATCCTTCTTTTCATCGCGAAAGGACAACTTCTCTCTGGCGAATTGTTGCATAGCGTCGCTCAGTGCCATCTTGTGGGCAAAAGTTTCCTCATATCCATTCTGTCCTTCAATTTTCTCCCAAACATTCTTTCCTTCCCTGACCTTACGGATTTCCCACCTGCCATTGCATTTTCCTCGCACTGGGGACGAATATCCTTTGATTTCGACAACACACACTGAAGATTTCGTAATAACTAGGGAATCGATCTGAAGGCTTTTAGGCCCCGCAAAGAAATTCATAAACAGGAGCGCTGCAGTTTTAGCAGCTTGAAGATCAGCAACTATAAGATTTAGGAATTGTTTTTCGGCTGCTTCTCTAATTGGGTTGCCTAGGAATATCCTTATGAGTGATGAATTGATCGGAAACATAGTCATCTCGCTCCGGGTCAGAATTGTGATTTAGATAATGCGTGACCAACACTGGAATTTTGTTTGTGGACGGGTTTAGTTGCTACTCGCGATAATGTTTACCGGTAGATCTGGAGCCAGCACTAGATGCCCATGCTCTCCAGTAAGCCACGCGCTTTTTTAGGAATTCACCTCGTTCTTTAGATATATGCTGAGAAGCATCAATGGCATCGGAAAAACCGTGGATGTGAAGCAGCCTGCCCGCAAGGATAGGGTCCGTCGAAAAAATTGGAGGGAGCCCAACGACCCGAAATCTACCATGCCCTACTGCTCGGATTGTGATCGCATCAGCGAGACTTTGGTCTATAGAAAGTCGGTCAAAAGACATGAGTTCCTCATCATGTCCCGGTAAGAGAGAAGCACGATGCTTAGATAATGCTGGATTAGATTCAAATTCGGTACGTGTTCCGTAGATCAGGATCATGTGAAGTCGCATTGTCCGAAAGCGTTGATATTCGTCTGGAATGCCATAGGAATTGATAAACTGCTGCACGTTGGCAGGATCATTAAACCAGGTCCGCCACTGTGCCAGCTGATTCCGGGCTTCAGTGAAGGCGGATGTCAGTAACCCCGATTTCCTGAACATCCTTTTCTTTGGCGATTCTATTTCGATCAATGTGGGAAACCAGCTCTGGCTGTGTGTCGCAATCCACATAAAATCGGGCCTACGCGATCGCAGGCCCGGCAGAACCGGTTGTGTTATTAACGCACAGTGAAAGGGATAGTGGCCAGAGTTGGTTCCCGGCGTCCATGCACCCGGAACTAAGCTGGGATTTTTTTCAAGGAAGTTCTGGACATCAGATTCGGAGGGATCAGCTGCGATCAGCTCTCTATAATCATGCTCTAGGCGAACAGCATAATCCTCAAATGATAACCCCGGTGGTCCTTTTTCCTGTTCGTATGTAACTTTGAAACCTGAGTGCATAGGCATATCATTTATTTAGCAAAGGATCGTCTCATTTGAAACAGTTAATTGCGAGGCACAAAGTGCTGCACACGACGCATGGATGTCCCGTGAATTTAAATATTACTCACGCCGCGTCGCCCGCTTTGCGGCGGGTGAACTGGTCCACCGCCACCGCGAGGACGATCACCACGCCAATCACAATTAACTGAGCGTTCGTCGAGATGCCCACGAGGGTGCATCCGTTACGCAAGAAGCTGATGAGCAAGGTGCCTACAATGGTTCCCGTGATGGTTCCGCGGCCTCCGGAGAGGCTGGCACCGCCGATGACCACTGCGAAATCTAGGGACACCTTACTCAATTCTCGACCAGATGAGCGAATCGGGTATGGTGTCCCTGGAATTGCTGGAGCCTTGCGCTATGCCACGACAGCGGTGATTTGCAACCGAAGATGTCATCTGAAAAGAGGACGGGAGGCTATTCTTTCCGTATGCGGATCTGTTCTTACATCGTGGATTGGCCATGTTAGTCAGATTAATTGATGTGGCATTCAAGGAGTGTCAGCATCTCCCGCATTTGGGCCTATTTCTTCGCGTATCACACGCCGTAGCATTTCCTCCAATGGTTCCTTATGCTGTTGAACATACTCGCGCAGGGCATCGTTAATGAGACTCTGATAGTTGCCTCCGCCCATCTCATGAACTTGGGAGCGAAACCAATCCAAGACATCATCATCAAGTGGAATCGTCACACGGGTCTTACCAGGAGGAATTGGCACTATGGCGCCCCGCTTGCCACCGCTAAAATCGTATTCTCTTTTCATCCGTCTTTCCCTTCGGTACTGTATTCGCTCACGTGGTGTAGCCTTGCGTGCCGAAATGACGCGAATGTTCTCGCCGCGCCATGCGTAGACAACGACAAGAATGCGCCCCGAGCGCGTCCATCCCGACTGTAACAAAGCGTTCCTCATCGGAATATTGGTCTTCCAGTCTGAGCGCAGCGTCATCTTCCAGGACAGTCACAATGTCGGCAAAGTTCACGAGATGCTTTTGGAAATTTATCGCTGCCTTCTCTTGGTCCCATTCACATTTCATGAGCCCATTATAGGCACCGACGTGCGTTAGGGCAAGCATACAAATGGGATTGAGAGCACGTTAATTAAATTGCATCCCTGAATAGTCGCATGTTTTCGGTAAAGCAAAGGGGCGGACCAGGCGGTGCTAATGGGGGCTAAGGGGTCGTCTGCTCTTGACTCAAATCGGGCATCGTAATTTGGCTGGTCTATATCACATTCCCCGTTTGAGCCAAGAGCAGACTTGGCCCCCCACTGGTTTTGGAGCTTCTTGCACCCACGCGGCCTTGGGTCTTCCAGCAAGGAATCAATCCTCTCTCGAACAAGCCTTTGGTAAGGTACAGGTAATTGGGCGAGGGATTTCTGGGCAGGTTCCAATAGAATGAGGCGGTACAATTCTACAGGCCCAGCCTAGCCTTAACTTCTTCCCATGGAGTCCCTTTGTCCTTGCCTTCTCTGCAACGTTTCATGGCCTTGACGTGGTCGATCAGATCTTCTCGGTCTTCGGGATCGTCCAAGGCTTCCCAGGCCGCCCGGACTTCCGGATCCGCCAGGATCTCTTCCGTTTCCGGGTCAATATCTGTCGGTTCTATGACGGGGGATGTCGGCATTGAGGTGTCCTCCTTCATTCATAAGATAGCACAGGAGGGGACGTTCAAGAACCGTCCCACGAGGGGATTGCCAGTCCAGGACACCGGAATTCGGGGGAATGTGGCTCTGATAACGAGTCTGGTTAAAAGCCTGGCTACAGCGAAAATGAGAGTTGTGTCCCGTGAATTAACAACTAATCGCAAGCCATTTGAGAGTTTTTGGGGAAAGGTCCGGCCACTGGGCGTGGTGCCAATATGCCTCGTGGGCCTGAGAGCCGTTGATACATTCGATGTTGCGTTATGCATGCTCGCCGTGCGCGGAGCACTTGCAGAAAGGGGTTTTCCGGATATCACTGACATCCTTCCGGAGCAGTCTTCTCGCCACTCAGGCCGTGTCACCCGCTTGGCGGCGGGTGAACTGGTCCACCGCTACTGCGAGGACGATCACCACGCCGATCACAATTAACTGAGCGTTCGGTCGAGATGCCCACGAGGGTGCATCCGTTGCGCAAGAAGCTGATGAGCAAGGTGCCTACGATCGTTCCCGTGATGGTTCCGCGGCCTCCGGAGAGGCTGGCACCGCCGATGACCACCGCGGCAATGACGTCGAGCTCTGCGCCCACGCCCGCGGTGGGTTGCGCCGAGACGGTTCGGCTCATGGCGATCATCGCGGCGAGGCCGGTGAGCAGGCCTCCGAGAGTGTAGATGCCGATCAGAGTTCGGTCGACTCTCACGCCCGCGTGGTGCGCGGCTTCCACATTGGAACCGATGGCATAGGTGTGACGACCGAATCGCGTGAACTGCAGGATGGCTACCGCCAAGGCAATGACGGCCAAGAACAGGACCAACGAAATCGGTATCCCGAGCACAGTGCCTTCGCCCAGGTACGCGGTACGATGACACATTGATCGGCTGTCCGTCGTACATGACCAGCGCTATCCCGCGGTAGAGACTCATAGTGCCTAAGGTGGCAATGAACGGTTGGAGCTTCAGCTTGGTGATCAACGCTCCCGAGACCAGACCACCCACCGCACCGGTCAGGAGCCCGACCGCGGTTCCCAGGGCAATCATCCCCACGGGAGGTTGTTCGCCACCGAGCCCGATCATCGTTCCGGCAGCGCACATGCCGCACAACGCGAGTAGGGAGCCTACAGAGAGATCGATGCCGCCGGAGATGATGACGAACGTCATTCCAACGGCGATGATGCCGTAGACCGACGAGCGGCGCAGCACATTGAGGAAATTATCGACAGTCAGAAAACTATCGGGCTGCCAGAGCGACAAGATGGCGATGACCAGAATGAGGCTCCCGAACGGTAGCACTTCTCGAACAAGTTTGTTCATGTGCTGCCCTTGTCCCGGTGGGACAGGCTTCTAGCCTGTCTATCGGGGAATGGCAGGTAATCCCGCGAAGCGTGGGACTGCCCCACCATGAGTTGCATCACGGCCTCCTGGGTGGTTTCGGACGTGACGAGGTCGGCGACGAGGCAGCCCCGGCGCATCACCAGAATGCGGTCGGTGATTCCGAACAGCTCGGGCAGCTCCGAAGAGATGATGAGAACGGCCTTCCCCTCAGCGGCCATCCGTCCGATCAGCTCGTAGATGTCCACCCTGGCGGCGATGTCGATGCCACGAGTGGGCTCATCCAGCACCCACAGCCGCGACTGGGCGATGAGCGCACGACCGAGCAGCAGCTTTTGTTGATTCCCGCCCGACAGAGCGCTCGCCGGCGCTCCCGGCCCGGACCACTTGAGCGAGAGCTTTTTGGCCGTTTCTTCGGCGATTTCGTTTTCGTGGCCGAGGCGCAGGATATGTTTCATGCCCAGTTCCGCGAGGCACGGCAGCGTCATGTTCCACGCGGCCGGGAGATCGAGGCATAGCCCCGTGCGCTTTCGATCTTCTGTGATGTACATGATTCCGCGGGAGAGTGCATCGGCTGGCGTTGCTATTTTCACGCTTTTCCCGTCGAGCTCGACGCTGCCGCGGATTGCGGGGTCCAGACCGCACAGGACGCGGGCAAGCTCAGTGCGACCTGCGCCCACCAGCCCGGCGACGCCGACGATCTCTCCCCAGTGCAGATCGAAACTGATGTTTTCGACGCCTTCGGGACGAGAGCTCCGACACGCTCAGAGCCGTGGACCCAATTTCGACCTTCCTTTTGGGGAAGTAGTCGTCCAGGTCGCGGCCGACCATATGTTTGACGATATCGGGGATCTCGAGGCCCTTCATGGGGCCGGTGTGCACGGCTCGTCCATCGCGGAGAACGGTGATGTCCTCCGCGATCTCGACAACCTCTTCGAGCCGATGGGAGATGTAGATGATTGTGGTCCCCGCCCGGCTCAGTCTCTTGACCATTTCGAGAAGCACGGCCACTTCGTGCTCTCCACACGAGGAAGTCGGTTCGTCCATCACCAGAATCTCCGCGTTACGCGCAAGGGCCTTCAGCACTTCGACAATCTGGCAAGTGCTCGCCGGAAGGTTCTCCACTTTTTGATTGGGATCCACATCGAAGCCGTATCTTTCGGCCAGGGCACGGGTGTCTGCGAGCATTCGCTTTTTGGAGTACGTGCCGAGCAGCGGGCCGCGGGGCTCGATCCCGAGCCACACGTTCTCCGCGATGGTGAGATCCGGCGCGAGGCTGAGTTCCTGGTAGATCATCGCGATCCCGGCCGCGAGGGAGTCGGAAGGATGCTTCCATGCGCAGGTTTTACCCTCTCGCACGATGGTTCCGGTGTCGGGCTGATAAACTCCCGAGAGTATCTTCATCAAAGTGGATTTGCCCGCGCCGTTTTCGCCTACCAGGGCGTGAACCGTCCCCTGCCGGACGCGTAGCGTGACATCTTCGAGGGCCTTGATGGGGCCAAAGCTCTTACTGATCCCCTGCATCTCCAGGGCGAACTGCGAAGACTCGACTGGCTGGCTCAGCGCCATCAATCTTGGCTTCCGATGAGCGCTCGAATCTCGGGCGAGTTCAAGCGATCCTTGGTGACGAGCTCCACCCCGGTGTCGATTCTCGGCTGGACGCTTTCGCCCTTGATCGCAGCGACGACGCTGGATACGCCTTTGTATCCCATGGCCTGAGGATTCTGGACTACGAGAGCTTCGATGCGCCCGGACTCGAGACCTTTGAGCAGAGCGTCGGCAGCGTCAAAGCCGATCATCTTCACGGCTCCGGCTCGTCCCTGGCTCTCCAGCGCTCGCAGGGCGCCGCGGGAAGTGGACTCGTTGCAGGCGAAGATGCCATCAAGTTCTTTGTGGCGGGTGAGCACGTCTTCGGCCGCGGAGAGCGCTGTTTCTACCGTGTCCATGCCGTAGCGGTCTTCAACCAGCTTCGATTTCGGGAAACCCCTTCTTCAGTGTTTCCATGAAACCGTTTTCGCGAGCCGTGGTGGACGCGGAGCCGGACATGTACTTGATGACGGCCACCTTGCCCTTCCCGCCGAGGAGCTTCGCCATGTGCTTCGCAGCGAGGGCGCCGCCGGCGTAGTTATCGGTGGCCACGAAGGAGACCCGTTTGTCGGTTTCGATGTCCGAGTCGATGATGACGACCGGTATCTTGGCGGCCGCTGCACGTTCGACCACGGGGACGAGCGCTCCGGCGTCGGTGGGCGCCAGCACGATGCCGGCCACCTTCTTCACGATGAAGTCCTCGACGATTTGGATCTGTTTTTCACGATCACCCTCGCGGTCCGGACCCGTCCAGAAGATCTCCACATTGTGCTCTTTGGCGGCCTTTTGTGCACCGGCGAGAACCGAGTTCCAGAACGAATGGGTAGTCCCCTTGGGGATGACTGCGATGGGGCCCACTCCCTTGGGCTGTTCTGACGGTGTTCTCGGCTTTGGAGGGACCTGATTGGGGCGGCGTATTGTCTCCCTTCTTAAGAAACAGTCCAGCACCCACGGCTGCAGCCGCAACCAGCAGAAATACCAGAATCAGGAGGTTCTTGTTCACAACGACTCCTTGCGCTCGTTTTTTCGACTTCCGTAACCGGAATTATTCCGCGATCCCACAGATGCCGGTCGTTTCGGCAAAGAACCAGGTCTGCAATGGATTTCGACCCTCGAATCGGCGCCACGTCGTCCCAAAATGGTCCAACGACTCCAATTCCCATATTTGTGCCAGATCAGCGATCCTTTTTTTTTCAGAATTTTAACGTATCCCACCCTTGACCCCTCAGTCAACGGTGATATTGAGCTTCGTCATCATTGGCGATGGCAAGGCGAAGGGCGAGATCAATCCGCAGAAAGTCGGCCTCGTTGCAGTTCTCATATCCACCAGCAACCTGATACACCCTCTGACGAGTCATTTGAAGCAGAGAGTGCTTGTGGTGTGTGGGGACGATCCGGAATCCTCCGGGGAATTCCCAATCGGCCCGAGGATGCCAAAGCGTTTATCTATCTCACGCAGAAGGAGAAAACCAACGTCCGACGTGATCTCCGCACTCTGAAAATCCATCATGATCGACCGATTGAATTCAGGTCGAATTGCCTGTTCATGGTCTTCACCATGCCTGCGCATCTGATTGGTCCCCATCTCACTTGATTTTGCCCTATATATAATCTTGCCAAAAAGAACATACATTTTATTGTCAGTCCGCCAAATAATCCGGGAAAATATCTGAGCCGTCGGGTTTCTCCCGGTAGGGTGGGGGGCGTACGGCTGCTTGCCTGAGCGATAGCTTAAATGTTAAAAGCTTTGACGCGAAACTAATTGGAACAAATTGATATTGCTCCTCAAAATTATGTTGATTTTGCGTAGGCTAACCGACGTGAAATGTGCTTTGGAATATGCATTTCACGTCTAATCTTGACTTTTCCATGAAAATCAGGTATGTTAGCAGCGCAACAAAATGAGAAAATAATCTTGCGTTCCATTATTAAGGGATGGGTGTGACGCTACCATGAAATCATCCAAGTTGGTGGACGACTTTCCGACGGTTGTCCCGATCCTTCCCTTGAGGGATATGGTTGTTTTTCCGAACGTGATGATCCCGCTCTTCTTGAAAGGGTCCCGAGTGGTGAAGCTCGCGGAATCCGTGGTCGGAGGGGACAATCTCGTAGGGCTGTTTTACCAGAAAGCTCGCAACCGCCTGAATGCTCCCGGAGATGAGATCTCAATGGTCGGCACCCTTGCCAGGATCCACCAGGTGGTTCGACTGGAAAGCGGAGGCGTCAAAGCTATTGCGGACGGAATCTGCCGTGTGCGCCTTGTGCGACAGATCCAGTATGAGCCGTACCTCATGGGAGAAGTGAGCCTCGTAGAAGAAGAGTGTGAGCCTCATGAACTCATGGACACGCTTATCGACAGTGTGGCTGCTCTGTTCAAATTGACACTGAGCCTTGACAGGCCGGTCAGCGAGCACTCCATGTCAATGATTGAACGAGCGGATGAGCCTGGCAAACTCGCCGATCTCATAGCAGTCTATCTCCCTTTGAAGGCAGAGGACAAGCAAGCTCTCCTGGAGATGGATGACCCGCTGGCCAGGCTCAAAAGGGTGTTTTCACATCTACAGACTGATGTCCGGGCCCTCCAACCGAAGCTGCAAGCGCCAAATGAAGCTGTCCACGGGTCTGCCTCTACTCGACGGCAGAGGGAAATGGGGCTCCGCCAGCAGATGAGGGCCATGCAAAAGGACCTGAGTTCGGCCGATGATCTGCACGGGTCCGAGATAAAAGAATTTCACGAGAAGATACGTAATTCAGGGATGTCGGACGACGCGGTCGAGGTAGCGACACGGGAACTTCAAAGACTGGAACGCATACCCGCTCATTCTCCGGAATACATTGTATCGAGGACCTATCTTGAAGTCCTCACCAATTTGCCATGGAATATCTCAACGCAGGACAACCTGGATATTAACAGAGCGCAGCGGATACTCAACGAAGACCACTATAACCTGGTGGAAGTAAAAAACCGCATTCTCGAGTTTCTGGCTGTCAGAAAGCTCAAAGAGAACAATAAGGGACCTATACTATGTTTTGTGGGTCCACCAGGAGTCGGCAAAACTTCTCTCGGAAAATCTATTGCCAGAGCCCTCGGGAGGAAATTCATCCGGATCTCACTGGGGGGCATGCGCGACGAGGCTGAAATCAGGGGTCACCGGCGAACTTATATCGGCGCTATGCCCGGCCGGATCGTTCAGGAAATACGTAGGGCTGGAACCAGAAATCCTGTTTTCATGTTGGATGAGGTGGATAAGGTCGGCCAGGATTTCAGAGGCGATCCCGCGTGCGCCCTCCTGGAAGTCTTGGATCCTGAACAGAACAACGCGTTTGGCGACCACTACCTGGATATCGCCTTTGACCTGAGCAGCGTTTTGTTCATTGCCACGGCCAACCAACTTGATCCGATTCCAGCGCCCTTGCGTGATCGCATGGAAGTAATTCGCATTGCCGGTTATACAGACGAAGAAAAGGAAAAGATTTCGGAATTCTTCCTGATCAATAAAGTGATGGAAGAAAACGGCATCCGCGAGTACCCCATACAGTTCAGCCCGGAAGCAATCCGCTTAATTGTGAGGGCCTTCACACGTGAGGCGGGCGTCCGCAATCTTGAACGGGAGATAGGGTCTGTTTGCCGAAAAATCGCCCGCGAGATCACCGAAGAAAAACCTTTGCGCGAATTAATAGTCCCGGAGACCGTCGAAGAGCTGCTGGGTCCGGCAAAATACTTTTTCGACTTGGCTGAGGAGGAGGACCAGGTAGGCATCGCCACCGGGCTGGCGTGGACGGAAAACGGCGGTGACATCATTTTTATCGAAGTGACAGGGTTCAAGGGACAGAAAGACCTCACTATGACCGGCTGCCTGGGCGATGTGATGCAGGAGTCTGCTCGGGCCGCTTTGAGCTACTTGCGAAATACGTGCACCTTGTATGGCATAGACGAGCAAATTCTGTCGCAAACCGACTTGCACATTCATGTACCGGCAGGTGCCACCCCCAAGGATGGGCCGTCCGCAGGCATAACCATTGCTGTAGCTTTGGCTTCCTTCTTCAGCGGGATTCCGGTACGCAGAGATGTCGCCATGACCGGCGAGCTGACTCTAAGGGGTCGCGTGCTTCCCATAGGGGGAGTCAAAGAAAAGTTGCTTGCAGCAAGACGCGCGGGTGTTCGTGAAGTAATTCTACCGAAAAAGAATGAGCCCTATCTGAGGGACCTCCCGGATTACGTCAAGGACGGGATGACCCTGCACTTCATCAGCGAAGTGGGGGAGGCCATTCGAATAGCCCTGTCATCCGAACTCGAGTCTTGCTATTCTAAGATGTTGACAGAACAGCCAATTCTGCCTCTCTTCCCGAGTGGGCGGCCGGAATGTGTGTTGAACGCACGAGCCAATGACTCCGTCAGCAGCGCGGAGTTCGGCCCGGAAGGGCTGTCTTGAGTATGGCTCAGTCGGGGTAATTAATGGTGTGTCTCGAAAGCAATGACTAATTTCGGCACCGACTTCTCGAAATTGGCAGTCCCGCCTAAGGCGGGACTTACGTGGCGGTGGACTAGATACAAATAAATCGACCAACCTCCGTACAATTCATGATCTGCACTCCGTAGCGCATAAAGACGTCTCGTCCACATCCCACGCAAATTTCTTCATACAAGTTCGAAAGCAATCGAGGCCAGGTTTGACCCGATGGCTGAGCGCTCTTTTGTTCAAGTTACTGAATGGGGCGCCTTTTGTCTTTCCCAAAGCTCTCCAATCAGCTAACATCATGTCTGCCAAGTACCCGAAGCTACATATTGCCACTACCAAAATCGCGGCGATAGTTATCATGCTAATGTCCATCTCTGATCTCCCTGTAAGTGATCTTCCCACCCTTTACGACAGATTTGCGCTTCAAAAGTTCAGGGGCCCGCCACTTGAACTGAGGCCGGTGGGACAGCCCTGATTTGAATGCGTCACCCCAGATGATTGATTGACCACCCCATGCGTGGCTATAGCGTCTGCGAGGCTTCTCAGGTGGACCCGTCCCGGCTCCCGGAGAACGGAAGTAGCAAGGGGAGGCGGGCCTCTCTTCTAACTATAGGGGTGCAGCCACTTTTTCACCAGTTGCAGGAAGTTCATGTGGCGCAGGCTTCTCATTTCCAGGTGCCTCAGGACCGCTAATTTGGCCATATCTCCCATGAAAAGCCAGACGATACAGTAGGCCCAGATGACCCCTACGGCTCTCCAGTGGATAGGGGTAATGAGGCCGAAGGGATAAACCACGAAGAGGGTGGCCAGGAGCTTGGTGAAGATTGCCGACCAGAGGAGAATCGGCGCGGGGTAAGGCCTTTTCAAAAACATGCGAGACGTGCGGGTCACAAAAAGAGTGAGATGTCCGGCCACGGCCATTTTCAGAAAAATAAAAGTCTGGATTTGAGCAATATCCAGCTTGAGCCAATTCTTGGCAATGATCAACATCAGGAAACTTCCGGCCACCCCGGTCAGGCCCAATACCGTGGAAATCGTCAGAACCCGGCGCATGTCCCACTTTACCGGGCTGGGATCCACCCTGGTGTTGTCAAAAGCAATGGCCATGATGGGAACGTCATTGAAAAAGGCCAGCAGAATTATCATGATGGCAGTGATGGGATAAAAGTTGAAAAAGACCATGGCCAATACTACGAAGAACATGATGCGGATGGTCTCTACGATGCGGTAGATAGCATAACTGTTCATC
The DNA here is from genome assembly GCA_963828085.1 of uncultured delta proteobacterium. Taxonomy (GTDB): domain Bacteria; phylum Desulfobacterota; class Desulfomonilia; order Desulfomonilales; family Desulfomonilaceae; genus CAWBBA01. Next base: position 11,735 of record CAWHDO010000045.1, on the reverse strand, counting down.
CGCTCGAAGATCCTGCGTGCTTCCTCAACCGCACTGACAATCACCGAAAGGCCAGGGGCGGTGAGAACCAGGTCGGCTGCGGCCCGGGCCGCGTCCGTGGCGCCGCTCACGGCAATACCGACATCGGCTTGCTTGATGGCCGGAGAATCGTTAACGCCGTCCCCGGTCATACCGACAATATGACCTCTGGACTGCAAAGCCCGGACTATGCCGTACTTGTGTTCGGGAAAAACTCGCGCATAGCCATCGGCCTTTTCGATTTGGGCGATGGCCTCTGCGCTCAAGTGGTCGATATCCGTGTCTTTCTTGAAGAGTTGGGTGGCTGGCTGGATGTCTTCACCCAGTCCTAGTTTCCGGCAGATCTCCCTGCCGATGGCCACATCGTCGCCCGGTCACCATTTTGATCTCGATCCCGTGTTTCTTGGCGTCAGCTATGGTCGCTGCCGAGTCTTCCCGAGGGGGATCGAACAGCGGCAAGATCCCCAGAAATTCCCAGGAACCGCTATTTTCGGAACGGGCCACCCCCAAGGTCCGATACCCTTTGGCCGCTAATTCATCCACCACTTCCTGAGCTTTAGCGAAGTTTCCGAGTCCAGGTGGCACAATTCCATGATGACCTGGGGAGCGCCCTTGGTGGCCTTAAAGGTTCGATTCTCTGAATCTTTGACGGTGCTCTCGGTCTTCTTGTGGACCGGATCGAAAGGGACAAACTGGACCTGGGTATATCCTTGCAGCGAATCCTCATCCTTGAGCCCAGCTAACACTGCCAAATCGATGGGGTCCTGGTCCTCTTCTTTGGAAGCCAGTGCCCCATAAAGGATTAGCTCTTGCGGGTTTAGGGCTGCGAAGGCCACGGGGTCTCCCAAGGTCAGCTTGTTCTGGGTGAGCGTGCCGGTTTTATCGGAACACAAAATGTCGATGCCGGCCATCTCTTCTATGGATTCAAGGTGGGTAACAATGGCCTTCATCTTTGACAGGGCCAAGGCGCCCACCGCCATGGTCACCGAAAGCACCGCGGGCAAGGCTACGGGAATGGAAGCCACCGTGAGAATAAGAGCAAACTGGACCAGGGTGAGAATGCGGTCACCGCGTTCCAACTGCACCAGGATGAGCACCGTCACCAATCCTAAACTCAAGTAGATCAGGTAATCCCCGATTTGCAAAACAGCTTTCTGGAAATGTGAAGCTGCCCCGGCAGACTGCACCAACTTGGCGGTGCGGCCAAAGTAAGTGTTTTCGCCGGTACCGGTTACCAGGGCCACCATCTCCCCCTGTTTGGCCACCGATCCGGAATAGGCGATGTCCCCGGCTTTTTTACTCACGGGTAAGGATTCCCCGGTCAAAGCAGACTGGTCAACGCTGAGAAAGTCTCCGTCAAAAAGCTTGACGTCCGCGGGAATGATATCCCCCAGGCGGAGGCGGATAATATCCCCCGGAACCAGTTGGTTGGCAGCAATTTCCTGCCACTTGCCGTCCCGAAGCGCCCGGGCCTTGAGAGCCAATTGCTTTTTCAGAGCCTCCAGGGCATTGGCCGCCTTGTACTCCTGCCAGAAGCCCACCAGAGCGTTAAATAACAGCAAGACCAAAATAATGAGTAGATCGTCCCAGTGCTGCACAATGGCCGAAAGAATAGCCGCGATCTCGATCATCCAGGGAATGGGTCCCCAAAAATAACTCAGGAATTTTAGGACGGGGTTAACCCTTTTTTCCTCCAGGGCATTCGGGCCGAATCGAGCCAGACGTTTCTGAGCCTCATCACTGCGGAGTCCCTGGGGAGAGGTAGAGAGGGCGACGCAAAGTTCGGCAAAGCTTTGTTGCTGCGCTACGTCAGTGGAGATTAGGACATCTTGAATTGGTGCGGCCTTTGCCGCATCGGGGTTGATTGACGTTCCGGCCATAGATACCTGTCCTCTCCTGATGCGACGGTCATCCTGCCAATTCCGCTCCTCAGTTCCTGAGCGGGCTGAAATCACAGAAGAGGGAATTTCGGGTTAAGCTCTGACCCATTCTAAAGCCTCCGTAAGCCGTGCTTCCGGAAAGGTTTTTACCTCGCCTTCCATGAAGTACGCCCCAATCTTTGTGGCCCACTCGACCCACCGTGCCCCACCTACCACCGCTAATTTCTCGAAATCATTCCTGTGCCGAACCCCGAACCTGGCATCATCCCACATAGCATGAGCTTCCCATCCGACAAAGTCTTCCGGCAAATACAGAAGCACCTTGGCTTTACCGGATTGTTTGATATTTTCTTCAATTTTAGGAATCAACACTTCTTTGTAATCAGCATCAGTGAGTTTGCCCGTCGCCTTGAACGCGAGCGCAGAACCGTTTGATTCAGGCATTATTTCAATCATGTGAGCCTCCTTTGGTGAGGAAACCCCCCAGGAATGTGGACCTCCAGAGACCACCCGCTTCACCGGTGGCTATTGATATAGGAACCCTAGCTTGAGGTCCTTTTCATCCCAACAAATCCTTCTTCATTTGCTCAAAATCTTCTCGTGAGATTTCGCCCTTGGCATACCGTTTTTTCAAAATGTCCAGAGGCGTTTCCACATCTTGCTCTCGTCCTGTGTGTGATCCTCTTGAGGGCTCGGGAAATCGTTGTCCCCCTCGGCCTGCGAGAGCATAAATGAGGATGACGACGAGAATGACAATCAATATCCACCCCCACGGTATCATCCACATACCCCAACCCATCATGTCATGCATCCAGCCATACTGTTGTCCTATCGGCATTGCTTACCGCTTTCGCAAATGTCCTGCGGGAAAACAGCATTGAGATTAATTCTTCCCATGCCATTCAGACTCTACGTGGCCAATCCGGCATTCGAGCAATCTGCTCATTGAGACAAGTCCTTTATATTCGAGGTTCCTTCTAGGATACCGAGTCTCTCCGAGCGCCAAATCACCGTGGTAGTGGGGCATTTCAGGCGTCGTTGCAACAACAAACGGTCATGCGAAGTCTGCGGCTTTGACACGCCCGACCATGACTATGTTAATAATCAGGGAATTCAGCGAAATCATTTCCACTGTCCTCGGAAGTTTGTCTTGAGACTTGCTGATTCCTCAGATAGACCATTGGTTATCCATACCTCCTATGGCCATAAAGGAGCGACCATGATTTTTTCACTACAAAAAAGATTTCTCGTGTTCCTTCTTTTGCCTGTCGTGTTGACCGTTTTGATTTCCGGCGTTGCCTCTTTCTTATATGCCGCGGTCCTACTTGCTTGATGAATGGACAGCTATGACCAGATTGAGATTAGAATGGACCGCTCATCAAATTCGAATGATGCTGGATAGTAAGCGGGAATTAATCAACCTCCTCGTGAAAGCTGAAACCACTTCTGACTCGACTGCTATCCAGGCATTCCTCACCCAGCAGCTTTCAGACAAGCCAGGAGTTCGCTCGGTGGAACTCCGACCACTGTCCCCCGGCGATCCGAAGGCCGAGGAAACTCCTGCTAGGCCTAATGGGAATAGTCAGCGGAACCTCGCAGATATTGCCGGACCCGTAGACATTAACAGAATGCCTATGAGCGGTATGCACGGTCGAGGCATGGGCATGGGTATGCGCCGCGGCTACCCAATGGGCATGCGAGGGATGATGGGGATGTCCGCTGGCGAATTGTCTTTTGATGAGTCGCATAATTTGCTTTCGATGACGGAAACCTTTGGAGGCACCAAGGACAATCCGAGCAAGAAGATCGTGGTAACAATTTCTTTCCAATCGTTCATGAAGGGGATTTTGGAAGCCGGTCAATGGAAACATAGCTATGCCTGTTTGGTAAATTCGAACGGTAGGTATCTCGCTCACACAGATCCATCCATGAGCAATTTGAGCAAACTCGGCGAGACCGGAGATCCTCTTGAGAAGAAAGTCCTGGAAGAAATGAAAACCAAGAACTTCGGAAGCGTCCTTGGTGAGGGGCATCCCCCGAAAAAAGTGATAGGTTTCTACAGGGTGCCAACCACAGACTGGTACTTCCTGCTTATTTCTCCTGGGAAAGTCATAATGGCCCCGGTAGTCGCATTTCGCTTTACTTACATTGTGGCCGGGATCATTTCTCTGATTTGCGTCGGAGGGCTGATCCATTGGGGCACTTTGCCTATAGCCGAATCGATTACAGAGATTTCCAAAGCCGCGGAGGAGGTTGAGAATGGCAATTTTTCCCTGGAGGTCCCGGAAGACCGATCAGATGAGATAGGACAACTGAAACGCCGCTTCAACAATATGGTCCGTGGACTGAAACAACGTGATTTGATAGAGCGAACATTCGGGCGGTACGTGGACAAAAAAATCGCTCAGGAACTGATGAACAGGCCGGAAGCCCTGCATCTTGGGGGCAAAGAGCATGTAGTCACGATTCTCATGGCTGATCTACGGGGATTTACCCCAATAGCCAAGAAACTTCGACCTGAACAGGTGATTGGACTACTGAACAGATTTTTCTCAAGGATGATCCCGATCATCGAAAAATACAGAGGAATCATAGTGGATTTTCACGGCGATTCCATCCTGGTCTTTTTCAACGGAATAGAGCCTGATGTTCGAGTGAGCGCTGCCAACGCCATCAAATGCGCGACTCGAAATGCAACACGAACTCGCCTTGGTGTCCCAGCAAAATCTGCAAGACGGCCTGCCTGCTCTCTCAATGGGAATTGGAATTCATACCGGCGAGGTGATTGTCGGAAATATAGGTTCGGAGACGAGGGCCAAATACGGCATTGTCGGATCTGCTGTCAACGAGACAGATCGCATTCAGTCATTCGCTCAAGGCGGCAAGACCTTGATCTCAGAGAGGACTTACGAATTGTTGTCAGATCGGTTGGAGGTGGGGCCAAAGTGTGAAGCTTGCCTCAAGGGCCTCGAAGGAACGTTGGATCTTTATGAAGTAAGAGACATTCGCATGACGGATTTATCCCAAGGATGAATAGGGCGGCTAAGTTTGCGAATATCACCAAATCCGGCAGAAGATTGGTGTCACCGGTATATGGCAAATTTGATCTTTTCATAAAGTTACAAGTCTGCTATACACAAAATGTTTCCCTGACAAGCCCAGTGCAACATTGATCCATCTCTCAGCCGCAGTGGAGGATGTCAGACTGTGCCCACTGGAAAATCCTGAAATCGACAATTCATATCTGTGGTTTTTGGCGGTCGGGTTGGGTCTCTATTGTGTTTTGCTCACGGTCGTCACCGGTGACATCGGCTTCAACGGTGACGACTGGTGGGTACTTTCATTTCCTTACTGGAACAACTTTCCGGACTCGCTCGATTCTCTATGCACACAAATTCCTGAGACCGATGGAAGGATTTTACTGGATCAGTCTGTTCGAGCTGTTCGGCTTCAACAAAGTCGCCTTTCACTTGTGTTCCCTGCTGCTGCTGGCCGGCGCCGCGGTTCTTATGGGGGTGTCACTGGATCGGGCTTTTCCCGGTCGGCGGACCTGTGTTTCGATGGCCGTGTTGTTGGCGTTTTTCTTGCCCCCAGTTTCATGCCTGACCTACGTTTTGTTCACCGATAATTCCCGACTGAGCATGTTGTTGTTTTGGGCTTCCGTGATCACGTTCCAGCGGTGGGCGCAGAAATCGTCACCGTGGCGCGGACTGGCTCTGCCTGTTGTCTTTGTATGTGGTTTCATTCCTCACGTATGAGGCACCCAGTTTCCTCATCTTTCGTGGCGCCGATGCTGGTATGGCCTGTTCACCGGCGCTGTTGCGACCGGCTTCCGACCGGGCCTTTCTGATCAAGCTCTTCGTGGGGGTCTTGACGGGGTTTGCCGCGGCTGTGGCGTGCAGATTCTTTTCCTCAAAGGCGGAGCCGTTGGGCAGAGTTATTTCTTGCCACCCTTCGAGCTGCTGTGGTCGTATCTTGCGTTGCTTCCGTTCTATCTGCTTGCACCGTTCACGTCCATGTCTGCTGATCGATGGGCGCTTCTGGGAGGCTTTCTGGTGGTGCTGGCGACCGCTGGTCTGTTCTTTTTTCACGAGTAGAGGACCGGCTTGCGGCGGAGATGGTGCCTGAGGCTCGATTCGAGCCGGGGTCCAAATGGTATATGGTCGTGCTCGGCGGAGGAATATTGCTGCTGGGGATGCTGCCGTACCAGCTTGCCGGATACGGAAGTTTCAGCCCACGAATGGTTGACACGCTGGTGGTAAAATTCGGGCTGCTGCCGACAGGGCGATCTCTCGTGGTTCAATTTCACTTGGGCGAGCAGGATCTATTCCTCGGCTTCCTTTGGCATGGCCATTTTGCTGGCGGCTGGACTGAGTGGGTGGCGGAAGCCTTCAGCCAGGCTGCTTGGAAAGACAGTTGCCCTGGTTGTCATCGGTTTCCTGGCAGTTTTTCACATGCGGATTGAGCCAAGACTGGAGAGAGGCGGCGGAAATCCGCAATAATCTCGTGCGGAGTCTGGTCAATCAGGTTCCGGCCGTGAAATCCGGCACCAATTTTGTGTTTCTGGATATTGTCTGTTCGCACAAGCGCGCGGAGGTAATTCGGAGAGACCGATGGTTTACGCGAACTGATTCGATGCTGTACGCTGATCAGACTCTGGGTGTTGGAGTCTTTATCCGTATGCATATGATCTTCACACCCATCTTGCCAACAGGCGGTAGCCACGCCCGCTGGATTCCTGAGCGGAGACAGCCAGAGGCAGAGCGAACCGTGCCCCACACGATAGTCTGCTCCTGTTCAAGAGGTCAGGACGGGAGTTGGTTCTTTTAGACAGGATTACGGCCCAAGACGGTTCAGTTCCTACAGGAATCGAGTGGAGAGGGGTTAAACGCCTTACATCCAATTTCGGGCGGATCGAGGCCTGCCGAACCGTGATCTCACCCGAGGCAAGGCTCGCACGCAATGCGTGGACGTCCGGTCTGATTTCTACGCTTCAATTGACGCGGGTCCAATCCTCGCTGGAATATCTTCAGGGCTCAAAATACGGCATTGTTCATGAAGCACGGCGCCACTTATCCAAGATGCGTCTTTACCCATTCGGGCCCCGTCTATAGTGGGCCTCTCTCGCCTGCCCACAAAATTTGATTACCTCGCGACTCTCGAGCCAGTGTACGAACCCCCTCCAACAGACAACCGTACATTGGGTTTAGATTAGTTGCTGTCCTTATTCAGGCCGCAGAGGGGCAAATGTTTCCATCCCCGGCACCTAATGCAGGCTCATTCCACATGCCTTCAGACAGTGGACTGAAAACAGAAGGCCATGATACATTACACACGATGATGTTTTCTCTCGACATTATAAGGGAGAGCTACGTTTCAACTCGTTGTGTCTAAGGATAGAGTGTGATTCTTCATAGCCAGGGAATGCAGGCCTCATCTGCTCTTGGGCCAGGTGATCACGGCGGCTCGGTTCTTGGTGGACAGTCAATCACCCATGCCAAAATCCTGCACTACACCGGCGGCCTAATGATGCCCGGCCTCGGAATGTTGGTGGGTCTTCTGGGTGGACTGGGCGCCGTAGCCTTCAGATATCTCATTGGATTATTCCAGACACTGGTATACGGCAGTGGAGCTGATCTCACGACACTAGTTCAGGCGCTGCCGTGGTGGAAAGTGGTATTGGGTCCGGCTATTGGAGGAGCGTTCGTCGGTCCTCTCGTGCTACTTTCTCGCCAGGGAAGCCAAGGGACACGGCGTACCGGAGGTAATGAATGCTATTGCGAGAGAGGGAGGGGTAATAAGAAAGCGCGTGGTCATTGTGAAAACCTTGGCCTCCGCGATGTGCATAGGCTCAGGAGGGTCTGTGGGACGAGAGGGCCCCGATAGTACAAATTGGGAGCGCTCTCGGTTCATCTCTCGGTCAGATTTTGAGACTTTCTCACAATGAGATGAGGGTGCTTGTAGCCTGCGGTGCTGCGGCCGGTATCGCTGCCACCTTTAATGCCCCTATGGCAGGAGCAATATTTGCACTGGAAATAATATTAGCAGACTTCGCGCTTCCGACCTTCACTCCCATAATTCTTTCTTCGGTGATTGCCACTGTCGTCTCCCGCGCGTTTCTCGGTAATTACCCGGCCTTCCAGGTTCCCCCCTATCAACTGGAGTCACCCTGGGAGATCGGTTTTTACTGCATCCTTGGATTGTTGGCAGGACTGGTGGCAGTGACCTTTACTGTAATGCTCTACAAAAGTGAGGACCTCTGGGACGATTGGAAGGTCCCGGATTACATAAAAGCTTCGATAGGCGGTATTATCATAGGAATCATGGCCCTGCGGTTTCCCCAGATATTGGCCGTAGGCTATGATTCCATAGGAAAGGCGCTACTGAATCAAGACGTCTGGACTGTTTTGGTTCTCCTCGTCCCGCTTAAGATCCTGGCAACGTCGATCACTATTGGATCAGGCGGTTCCGGAGGCATTTTTGCTCCATCGCTCTTCATGGGGGCCATGCTGGGCGGAGCCTTTGGATGTGCGGTACATGCGTTGTTTCCGAGTATCGCCGCCAGTCCCGGTGCGATACGCCATAGTGGGCATGGGTGCAGTGGTGGCAGGCACTACTCATGCCCCGATACAAGCCTTTCTGATCATCTTTGAACTCACCCAGGATTACTGGATTATCCCTCCCCTCATGATTTGTTGCGTCCTTGCAACCTTGGTATCACGCAGGCATTAAGAGGGAGTCCATTTACACGTCTGAAGCTTCTGCGCAGAGGGATTGATATAGAGGCCGGACGGGATGTAAACCTCTTGAAGAGTATGCTCGTCACGGACTTCATGACGTGGCACCCGGAAACGGTGCGGGAAAGCACTTCACTGCGAGATTTGATTCAGATCTTGCCGTTCAGCCAGCACACCTCGTTTCCAGTTGTCGACAATGAGGGGAACCTGGTTGGCATGCTCTCTTTAAGAGACTTCCGGGAGGCGATTTTCGAGGAAAGTCTTCAGGACGTTGTCATAGCCCGAGATATCGCTACCATACCAGCAATTTCAGTGACAACGGAAGACAATCTGGCCACAGCACTAACGCTCATCAATGAAAATGCAATCGAGCGTCTTCCCGTAGTACGTGATGGCGACAGCCCGCAAAAGGTCGTAGGCATACTTTCTCAGCGGGACATTATGTCAGCGTATAATAGGGCTTTGGAGGCTCGCGGACTGACAAAGAGCTTGTTACGGACTAAGACCTGATCAGTGGCATGTATAGTGATGCGGACATACCGCTTCTGCCCAGAAACACCAATCCTGAGTTAGCAGGAATGATGTAGAAAACCCCCGTCAGGGTGTGCCTTTCGGATTCTTCATCTCGGATGGTTAAATGGATTACTGTTTTTGGCAACTACTTCAGATGAATTTTTCTATTTCCTTTCGGGCTAACGCGTCGGCAATTTCGTTTTGCTCATGGTTGTTGTGCCCCCGCACCCACTGCCATTCCACCTCATGACGAGACGCAACCTCGTCCAGGCGCTTCCAGAGGTCGACATTCTTGACCGGCTTTTTCTCAGCAGTGAGCCATCCACGCTTCTTCCAATTTTTTAGCCATTCGGTGATCCCTTTCATCAGGTATTGGGAATCAGTTGTGATTGTGACCTTGCACGGGCGCTTGAGGGCCGCCAGCGCCATAATGGCCGCCATCATTTCCATGCGGTTATTCGTGGTCGCGGGTTGGCCGCCGCTGATAGACTTCGTGACCCCTTTGCACCGCAGAAGCGCAGCCCATCCGCCGGGGCCGGGGTTACCCCTGCACGCTCCGTCAGTAAAGATCTCAACCGTGTCCGTCACCATTCATTCTCCCATATCATCTTTCGCAGTCAGGAAGGACGCCTCTCGCGAACCGTGCCCACGATATAAAAAGTCTTAACCATTCCTAGTCTGGTTGAACCTTGATAAAGACCTTTCTGGTTCTGGGACCATCAAACTCGCAAAGGAATATCCCCTGCCATGTTCCTAAAGCCGCAGATCCGGCCGAAACGATCAAATGCACGGAACTTCCCACGAGAGTGGCCTTTATGTGAGCGTCGGAATTCCCCTCGGCGTGCCGATAGGAATTGTGAATCGGAACCAGCTGGGAGAGTTTCCCTATTATGTCCTGAGCCACCGCGGGATCCGCAGCCTCGTTGATAGTGAGTCCGGCCGTAGTGTGAGGAACGTGACACCACGGCGATGCCTTCCTTGACACCACTTTTCGAGATCACTTCTTGGACCCGGGATGTGATATCCGCAAAGTGGATTCGAGATCCTGTCTTCACCTGTATGGTTTCCATGATGCCAAATCCTCCACATAAATGCGGGCCCCACTCGGAGCCCGCTCTCTACCGATCGAAGGCCCCGGTGCACCGCATGTGACCCTTGACCGCAACACAAGCCCCGATTATCAGTCCCCTCTTGACCAGTTGTTCAGCCATCTCAATACCCTGTTTCAGGGCTGTGTCGATTTCGTCACGCGTCAGTTCTCCCACGTAAGAAGTGATTTCCACGCCTCTAAGATCTGTATTCGGATCAACGGAATCGGCTAGGCACCTACCCACGGCTGGGCTGACAATATAAGTAGCGTTGGCCACAGCCGTGGCAGCCGCGTCAGCTATCGAGGCCCGAGAGGCAAATACAGTAGCAGCGGAGGCCACTCCACGGGTGAAACTTCGGCCCCCAAGGCCGCTCGTGCATATTCCGCCAATATTCATTTCAGACGTAACAGAAACTCGACGCGTGACCTCGGTTCCATTAACCTCCGGTCTAATCCCCACCGTCACTGTCTCTCCAGGCATCAACCGTAGGGCCACATCGCCGCCATTGTTGACCACGACCTTGGTAAGCCCATGCCTTGCCAGGAAATCGGCCGTGGCATCGGCAATGGTTCCTGCTACGGCTGCCATTGGAGTGAGATCCTCGTCCCCTACCAAACAAACGGCCTGCCACATTTCGTGAATCAACATATGCTTTGGGGGCTCGGCAAGTTTGAGGCCGGGAACCTGGATCTCAAGTCTATGCTCTGCTATTTGTTCCAAGAATTTGATGGCATCCTGCGCTGCTGTGCGACACGCCTCCGATTGACTGATACCGTCCGCATATCCTTCTATAAACATGCGCATGGGGCCGCATTCGACGAGCACCGTGCCATCCCCCAGTGTGAGAATTCTGCTCTCCCAATAATTCAGCACTCTATTCCTTTGGCACAAACGGCTTTATGGCTTCGGCATGACCGCCCATTTCGAGGAAATCCTCCAAGGTCATGGTGGACCCATCGGGCACACAGTAGCAGGTGTGGGAACCCATGAGAACGCGCCGGGCATAACTTTTTCAACATCCACCATGAAGTTTATTCCGCCTCCCGGAAGCACGAACGTCGGTGCGCCTCCGACGGTCAATCGCTCGCATGGAATGAACTGCATGCGTCAGCTTTATGGGATAGCGTGTCACCCCTGCTCGGGCGCTTCCTCCTGAGCCGCCACAATATATTCCTGAGACCTTGGATTCCTGGCATGTGGCGGCCAGTTCAGCCACAGACCCACGCGGATCCGGAGTCATAGCGATCTCTTCGAGAACCCCGCCGGACCCGAGCTTCAGCAGGGCCGCCTTCCGGCCGGTTGTTTCAGTAATGAGAATTCTCATGCCCGGCTTGGCCACATCTATATCAATCGATTCGATAACATCTTTGGGGTCAAGTATTGAGGTGCCTCCCCATCCCTTGCCGTGATCACCAAGGTACCTGCCCGGCGTGCTCCGCTTGAACCGCAATTTTACGCCTGTGGGTTGCGCTCCAACGTACAGACCTGCTGCGTGT
>CAWHDO010000044.1:0-134465 GCA_963828085.1 uncultured delta proteobacterium | reverse complement strand
CAGCAATACGTCGTAGCCAGGTACATAAACATAACCAATCGCCAGCAGGCTTAGCCGCTGCCGGCGCCGCCTTGGTCTCGGCGGCAGGAGCCTCACCGGCCAAGGACATGTCTACGCCCATGGCGTCGAGAGTCGTTTCTATCATTACGTTGGAAAGGTATTTGCGGATGTGTTCCAACGTCTTGGGGTGCCTCAGTATCAGAATGTCGGAGCCCGCCTGAAGAGCGCTCAAACCTGTTATCGACTCGAGGTTAATAGCGCGTACACCGGCGTCACCCAATTTTGGCTCTTCCTTGGTCGGGAGTTTTGCTTCTTTGGTCTTCCAGACCTCTTCGGCGATATTGTTAATAATGGGATACTGGAGCTTGTCGTCATTCTGAGTCAGAGCCGCCTGACGTATTCTCTCCATGATCGAGTAACAGTATTCCATTCCATAGCCGACCGAGCCGGTGGTCGGGTCGATAAGTATCTTATCGTTGGGCACGCCGAGGTTTTCGAGAAGAATGTTCAATTGCTTGGCGAGGTTGATATCGATGGGAGAGTTGGCGGCAACCACGTGCTTATATGCTATGGCAGCGGCTCCCACTTGCTTGTAGTTCCCCTCGCCCACGGGGCCGATTACTACGTTCAGACCTGCACACGACTCGGCTACTGCCTTGAGGACCTCAGTGTTTTTGTCTTCACTGGAAGTTCCCCAAACGATCAATGGAACATTGATTGCTTCAGCCACTTCCTTGGCCACTTTGGCCGCGTGCTCCGCCGGGAGGTTCTTGCCGTTGGGATCAGTGACCTTGCAGCCAAAGGCAAACTATATCTGCCTTATATGTGTCAACGCACTTCTTGGCCCAAGCCACGGGATTGCCCAGCACATCCTTGAAGGGTTCCAGCGCCTCTGCGGCCCATTCTTCAGGTTCGATGTCCAGAACCTGAAGGGCGAGCTTAGGAGGATTAGGGGTTTTCCCCTCGAAAGAGTAGAAACTGTAGCCAGTCTCTCCACCTACCACCACTTCACATCCTGGTTTTCCTATCTTTATTTCGCGGATTTTTCCGGAGTACTTTATCTTTGGCAGATCAGCCATACGCCACCTTCCTTAACCGGGTTATTAAGACTGATAGAGTCATTTGGTATTCGTAGTAATAACTTATCAGGCGGGGTTTTTTCTCTTTTCGCTACCAAACCAATCTTTGGAATAGAAGTATCTTTCCGCGGTGGTCAGGTATTTCTTGACAGGGCTAGCAGCCTCACCAATGTTGACAGAGTTGATATTGTTTCGCCACTGGTAACTGTCCTGATCCGTCCCCTCAGCATAGGTGGGCATCAGGATTTTGACCTTTTGTCCGTCAAACCGCTCTTTCTCCTCGTACTTGTCGGCAGGCATAACCGCACTCCTCTCTTGCGTCGAGATCATTGATTCACTATGGCAAAAAGCTGCCAGGGGTCTTGCTTTTTTCCGGAAACCGGAGACTGCGATGGGTAAGCCTTACTATTATGCCGGAGGCTGGCTTTAAGTGCAATATTTTTTTTGGAATTTGCCGTAGATATTACGTTTTGGGAAAACACGCGTGGTGATGCGCTTGTTCTCTCGTTAAGACGCCGCCACTCTTCCGTCCTGCACAGATGATTCAGGCTAAATTGCATCCAGTTGTTGAGGCCCGAGAATAAACACGTAGTATGTCACCAGTAGTACTGATGAGTTCGGCAACCCGGGTCACGTGAAATCTCAAGATAATATAGCAGGTATTAGTGATCCGGGGAAGTGCCGCGCAGCGAAGGCCGCGCGGCGGTGTCCGCTGGCGAGAAATCTACAGCCTTATAGATGGCTTAGGTCTCTTTGCCAGGTAGTCCAGTCGATTAAGAGCGTTCACCATGGCTTTTGCTGACGCGACGAGGATATCCTCGTGGGCGCCCTTTCCTACGGCCACGTTTCCGCCCTCTTCCAGGCGAATTGTAGCTTCGCCGATAGCATCCGTTCCATCGGTGATGGCACTGATGGAGAAGCGCAGAAGCTTAGGATTGCGGCCAGTCAACTTTATGATGGTATTGTACGCGGCATCCACCGGGCCGTTACCCAATTCAATCTCCGTGGTATCTTCCCCCTTCTATCTCCATTTTGACCGTCGCGGTGGGCACGACATGCGAGCCGGACATGATGGTTACAGAAAGCAACTTGTAAGTCTCCGCAATCCGCAAAACCTCCTCGGCAATGATGGCTTCAATATCCTCGTCGAAAATGGTCTTTTTACGGTCTGCAAGATCTTTGAATCGCTGGAAAGTGCGATTGATTTCCTCTTCAGTCAGTTCATAGCCTAATGCCTTTACTCGTTCCCTGAGTGCGTGGCGTCCGGAGTGCTTTCCAAGCACCAACGAGGACTTGCGATGCCAACGGATTCGGGATCCATAATTTTGATAAGTAGACTTCTCTTTGATAACCCCATCCTGATGAATCCCGGCTTCATGAGCAAAGGCATTTGCCCCGACGATAGCCTTATTCGGCTGAACGGACATACCCGTGATTGCTGTTACCAGGCGGCTGGTGTGGAAAATCTGCTGGGTGACTATGCCGGTATGTACTCGAAATGCCTCTTGTCTGGTTTTGAGGATCATTGCGATTTCCTCAAGGGCTGCGTTGCCGGCTCTCTCGCCGATTCCGTTGATAGTACACTCCACTTGCCGCGCGCCGGCCTCGATGCCTGCCAACGAATTAGCTACCGCCAGCCCGAGGTCATTGTGGCAATGGACGGAGGTAATCACGTTCTCGATTCCGTTCACCTTTTCCCGCACTGCTCGAATCAGGCTCGCTATTTCCTCAGGGTAAGAATAGCCGACGGTGTCGGGAATGTTGATGGTCCCCGCGCCTTCATTGATGGCCGTTTGTATCACGCGGCAAAGGTAGTCGGTATCGCTGCGGGTAGCGTCTTCGCAAGAGAACTCCACCCAGTCGGATAGAGAGCGTGCCAGGCGGACGGCCTGGCCGACACGCTCAATTACCTCGTCACGCGACATCCTCAACTTGTGCTCAAGGTGTATGTCACTGGTGGCGATGAAAGTGTGAATGCCGGGACGATTGGCGTTCTCCACCGCGCGCCAGGCGGTTTCTATATCTTCCGCGGCTGTCCTTGCCAAGCCGACAACGCGGACATTTTTGACTTCACGGGCGATCCTGCTTACAGCCTCTCGGTCGCCTTCGGAACTGGCAGGAAAACCCGCTTCGATTATGTCCACTCCAAGCTTCTCAAGTTGCCTGGCCAACTGGAGTTTTTCCTGTTGATTCATTGTGGCGCCGGGCGACTGCTCGCCGTCCCGGAGAGTAGTGTCGAATATCAGAACTCTTTCTGACATGCTCTCCTCCATGGGTGTCAAGGCGTGTTCGGAGCGCGTTTGTGGCCGCGTCTCCACGGACGCTCCTTTCGACGGGTTAAGATAAATGTTTACCATTCGTGTAGCTCGATTTGCAACTTGTAGCAAACAACGATTGGAGGGAGAGCGCGGTACAGGCTGTTTTCGGGTGGCAATTCAGCATCCGCGAGAAACGAACGTTTGTACCGGTCGTATGAATGAACTTGGAGCCTTTGGGGAGTTTTGACGGCCATCGAGCCTCTGTGAAAATGGACAGGGAGTGGAGCTTCTCAGTTTGGCGAGATCTGTTCAACTGGGGTTACGTTAGCTTCTGAAGTTGGGGCATCAACGGGGGGTTGGAGCCGTCGCTTTCTGTTGCGGGCGTGCAACACAAGTGTCAGAATCGGTCCGGACACGACATAGGCGGCACATAGCAAGAAGGGGACTACGCGAGGATGGGCCGCTATCAAGGCCAACAAAAGAACAAAGGCAACAGTGGAGGCGAAGGGCTGCTGTTTGACGAGTGTAAGATCTTTAAAGGCATGAAATTTTACCGAACTAACCATAAAGAAAGAGATCACGAAGGTCAGGATAAGGAGGGGAGTGACGAATTCCGCGGGATTCAGGTTAAAGTTGTGAAAGAAGAGCACCGTAGTAGCCACCATGGCAGCAGCGGCGGGAATGGGCAATCCATTGAATCGTTTGGGGTCTATGTTGCCCGATTGAACATTGAATCTGGCTAACCTGAGCGCGCCACAGGCGACAAATACAAAGGCGCTTACCCAGCCGATGCGACCGTACGGCTCAAGGGCCCAAACATACATTAGGAGAGCCGGCGCGACGCCGAAAGAGATCACATCCGCGAGTGAGTCAAGCTCGAGCCCGAAACGAGTGGTGGTTTTCGTCAGCCGCGCCACCTTGCCGTCAATTCCGTCGAAGAAGCCGGCGACTAGAATCAAAGCTCCTGCCAGGAGAAACTCGCCTTTTATGGCGGCGATGATGCTGTAAAAACTGAAAAAGATACTCATCAGGGTGAGAAGGGAAGGCAGGATGAAAATACCCTTCTTCATCTTGTTGATGGGGATTCTCTTACGTGGTGGTCTGGAGGAGAATTCCCCCTCCTCTATCTGTCGCCTCCGGTTCTTAAAAAAAGATCGCCTTTTTCGAGGTCGTGTTGGCATGAGTCGGCACCTGAGTCACTGGCTAGCGATCATTACTTTGATGGAGCAAAGTCCACGAATTCCGCATCATTCAAGGTAAAGGGCCTGATTATTGGCGGCCAAGAGTATGATAATGTTTTTGTGAGGTTATGGCAAGGAATTAACTAAGAGTTTGGCTCCTCAGAGCCAGGGCTTTCGGGAGCCGACTTCGTGGCAATTATTGTGACCCCGGCCCTGACAGTTGTTCCAACTCCCACCACGAAGGACATGCTCTCAGGTAAATAGACATCGAGCCGGGAGCCGAACCGGATAAGACCCAATCTTTCGCCCTGCCGCACCTGGTCCCCTTTGTGTACCCAGCACTCGATGCGCCTTGCGATCTTTCCCGCGATTTGGACGACTTCGATAGCGTCCTCATCATCTTGGAGAACAACCGAATTATGTTCGTTGAGCAACGAACAGGCCGGTTCGCGCGCGTCAAGAAACTTGCCTGGGACATGTTGAATGTTCTTGACAATGCCGGATACCGGACAACGGTTCACATGCGTGTTGAAGATAGACATAAAGATACTGATGCGCTTGAGGGGAATGCCGGCCAGATTGGCCGATCGTGACGTCTTCCACGACCTCCATAACAGTCCCGTCAGCGGGGGAGACAACAATACCCTCGGCTTGGGGAGTAATGCGTTCCGGGTTGCGGAAAAAGAAGATCACAGCCACGGCTAGGGCAAGAAGGCCCAAGGATGCCCAGGGATAACCGTACCACCAGGAAATCAGGGCCAGGAGAGCAGGTGGGGCAATGAAGGGGTAGCCTTCCCGGGCGATGGGTTCGTAGTGGCCGGCCTTGGCGATCACTGATCAACATCTCCTGCCCTGAGGTTTTTTTTGCCTCTAGGAATTGCGATGGTACCGGTTCGGAGGAGATCTATGATTCCAAAGGGAGCCAAAAGCTCGAGGATGGCCTCGATTTTGCCTTGCGCGCCGGAAACCTCAAGAGTTATCGTATCGTGGCTCACGTCCACCACTTTTCCTCGAAAAATGTCTGTAATCCTGAGGACCTCGGCCCGTTTGCTTGCCGTGGCCTTCACCCGGACCAGGATCATCTCTCGGTCCACATAGTCTCCCGAGGTCAGATCTTGGACCTTGACAACGTTGATGAGCTTCCTCAACTGCTTGATGATTTGTTCGCTGATCTGCTGGCTGCCGTGCGTCACAATAGTCATTCTGGAGTAGCCGGTATCCAGGGTGGGGGCGACAGCCAAAGAATGGATGTTGAAGGCTCGGCCGGAGAACATGCCGGCGATGCGGGCAAGCACGCCAGGCTTGTTCTCTACCAGTACGGAGATAACATGGCGAGTTTCCATTTATGCCAGAATCATTTCTTTCATTGAGACGCCTGCGGGGACCATGGGGTAAACGCTTTCTTCACGCTCGACGACAAAGTCCATAATGACAGGCCCAGGCGTGTCTAATGCCTGTTTGATTGTGGGTTCCACCTCTGAGGTGGTCCGGGCGCGAAGTCCGAGGGCTCCGTATGCCTCGGCGAGCTTCACAAAATCGGGGGCTGCGGTTATGTCGGTGTGAGCATAAAGGTTTTCATAAAAGCGCTCTTGCCATTGGCGGACCATTCCAAGATAGCCGTTGTTGAGGATAGCGATCTTTACGGGGAGTTTGTATTGTGCCACCGTGGCAAGCTCCTGTATATTCATCTGAATCGAACCATCGCCTGCGATGTCTATGACCAGTTTGTCCGGAAACGCGACTTGGGCTCCGATTGCCGCGGGGAAGCCATAGCCCATCGTACCCAGTCCTCCGGAAGTCAGGAATGTTCTGGGTTCATCAAAGAGGTAGGTACTGCGCCGCCCACATCTGATTCTGGCCGACCTCGGTAGCGATGATGGCGCGACCGGCCGTGATTTCGTAGAGTTTTTCCACAACGTACTGCGGCTTGATCGTTTCCGTTGTTCTATCGAACCGCAGGCGTTGTTCGTTTCGCCAGACGGTCATGGTCTCGTGCCAGTTTTTGAGTTTCTTCCTGTCTTTCGCGGAATGGCCTCTTTTTTTCAAGGCGTCGATGAGCTTGGTTAGAGCATGACGGGCATCCGCGACGATGGGCACGTCTACGGCCATAGTCTTCTGGATGGAAGCCGGATCTATGTCCACGTGGATAATCTTTGCGTGGGGAGCAAAATCTTCGATCTTTCCTGTGACTCTATCGTCGAAACGCGCACCGATGGCGAATAGCAAATCGGAGTGATTGACAGCCATATTGGCACGATATGTTCCGTGCATGCCGAGCATTCCCAGGGACAGCGGATGAGTTCCGGGAAAGCAGCCCAAACCCATCAGAGTCATGGTGACGGGGAATCCGGTCATTTCTGCGAGGGCTCGGAGCTCTTCATGGGCCCCGGCCGTGAGGACGCCGCCTCCTGCATAGATCACCGGTTTTTGCGCTTTTGCCATTAACTCCACAGCCTCTTTTGACGGAGAGGGGATGGGGCTTTTGTGTCGGTTTGTATGTAGGAAGGTGGGCCACGCGGGGGCTCTCGAAGAGGCCCGGAGCTTGGAGGACGTCTTTGGGCAAGTCGACAAGGACAGGGCCCGGACGTCCCGTGGCTGCAATGGTGAAGGCTTCTTTAATGGTGCGGGACAAGTCTTCAACTCGGTCAACAAGATAGTTGTGCTTTGTGCAGGGTCGAGTGATGCCGACTATGTCAGCTTCCTGAAACGCGTCGTTACCTATCAGGGCTGTAGGTACTTGGCCGGTGAAGACCACTACTGGGATGGAATCCATGTACGCCGTGGCAAGTCCTGTAACCGTATTGGTCCCTCCGGGGCCGGATGTCACTATGCATACACCGGGCTTGCCTGTGGATCTGGCGTATCCGTCGGCCGCGTGGACTGCGGCTTGTTCGTGACGGACGAGTATGAATCGGAAGTCATGGGAGAAGTGTCTTACCAGTGCGTCGAAAACGTCAATGACCATCCCGCCGGGATATCCGAAGATTGTGGTTACTCCTTCTTCTTTGAGGGATTGAAGAAGGATCTGGGCACCGTTTATTTTCACTTTCTTTCCTGTTGCTGGATGGAGCGTCTCTTTCGACGCTCGATGTTTGTCATTCTCGCTGGCGGAGTTTGGCAAGAATGCGCTCGAGTTGGTCTCTGCCTTTCAACTTCTTTTTCTGAAGGGTTTTGCGTTCAATCTCTTCAGTCGGCGAGAGGTAAACCCTCTTATTGAATGATTCGAGTTGCTCCTCGAATTCAAGGTGCTCCTGCCAGAGCCTGTTGAGTTCGGGATCTTTCTCCTGCCATGCCGCGATCAGATCCAGGTCTCTCTTTTCCATCTGAGCGCCCTTTTGTTATGGATTTGTACAGTTTTTTGTTATTTTGCTATACGCGGGTATAGGGCATTTGTCAATAAAGGAGAGGATTGGGTGGAGTTTTGGGGGAGAGTGTAAAGCCCCGGAAAAGTTTGCGTGGGGGTGAGTATCATGGGAACAAACGGTCGTATGTTTCACGTGAAACATACGACCGTTTGTTCCCATGATCACGGCAGGTTGAAACGGCTACTTCGTTTCAGGGGCCTTTTCTCCTCCCGGGGCCGCCGGTGTGGCAGGGCTGACTCTCTAGGCGCGGGGGCCGACTGGCTCTGCGGGGCTCCCTGCGCAGGCTGCGAAGCTTCAGGCCCAGGTGCGGGCGCCGTCACCGGAGCCTGCGGAGCCGCCTGTTCCGTCACAATGGAGCGCTCTGTGACCATGCCGCCCCTACCTGAAAAATATGTGAGAATGATCGATGTAACCATAAATACAACAGCCGCCCCTATAGTCACCTTGCTCAAAAACGTGGAAGCTCCGGTACTGCCGAATACGGTTTGGCTGGATCCCCCTCCGAATACTGCCCCAATGTCCGCACCCTTGCCGGACTGTAATAGAATGGTGAGAATCAGTGCGACGCACACTATAATGTGAATGACAAGCACCAACGTTGTAAACATACTGGCTATCCTCTCCCTGTCCTCAAGTTCCTTGTCTTATTATCCCAAGAAAATCGTCCGCGTTCAAGGACGCTCCGCCGACAAGTCCACCATCAATGTCGGGACATCTCATGAGACTGCAAGTATTCTCCGCCTTGACACTGCCACCGTAAAGTATCCGGACTCTGTCAGAAAACCCTTCCGGCAACAATTCAGCCAACCCGCGCCGCAGGAACGCATGAACCTCCTGGGCTTGCTCCGGACTGGCAGTCCGCCCTGTCCCGATGGCCCAAACGGGCTCATAAGCAATAAGTAGCCGAACCGGATCAGTCAAGCCCACATCTGTAAGCCCTCGGCTCAACTGGCGCTCAACGACATTGAAGGTCTTTCCGTGCTCCCGCTCATCCAGGGTCTCACCCAGGCAGAATATCGGTATAAGGTCGTTCCGCATTGCGGCCTTAATTTTCAGATTCACGTCCTCGTCGGTTTCCGCCGAAGTACTGCCGTCTCTCCGAATGCCCTATAATGACGTGACTGCAACCTAAATCCTTGAGCATCGGCCCTGAGACTTCGCCGGTAAAAGCGCCCTGGGCCTCCCAATGCAAGTTCTGACCGCTTATCCGGATGAAGCTGCCCTCGGCCGCCTTCACAGCAGATCCTATCGATGTGAAGGGTGGAGCCACGATCACCTCGCAGCACGGCTCCTCATTTCCCAGGCCCTGAAGCAATTCATGCACAAAGCGGGCAGTCTCGCTTGAAGTTTTATGCATCTTCCAATTGCCCGCAATGATCGGTTTACGCATCACCGTAACCTAGCCCTTTCTTATCCCTGGTTCCTCTGATTGAGCAGACCCTTTAACACATTCTGCCGATTACTCACGATCCCTCCAAGGCCGCGACTCCCGGCAGGGTCTTACCTTCCATGAATTCCATGAACGCCCCGCCTCCGGTGGATATGTACGAAATCTTGTCTGTCACTCCGGCCTGTTGGACCGCCCTGATCGTGTCGCCTCCCCCCACCAGAGAGAATCCCGGCGCAGAAGCCACAGCCTGCGCAATCTCCATAGTGCCGCGCTGGAACGCCTGTATCTCGAAGACACCCATGGGCCCGTTCCATACAATGGTGCCAGCTCTGTGAATCTCCCCGGAGAACCGCTCGACCGTCTCGGGCCCGATGTCCAGGGCCATTTCGTTTTTGGGAATGCTCTCCACAGTCACAACTGCGGTACGCGCCTCGGCCTCCATCTTTTCCGCGATGAGCACATCAGAGGGCATAACAAACGCACAGCCTCTCTTCCGAGCGGACTCCAGTATCCCGGCAGCCGTTTCGAGCATCTCCTCCTCAACAACAGAAGCGCCTGTATCAACGCCGCGTGCCCTTAGGAACGTATTTGCCATGCCGCCGCCGATCAGGACAGTGTCCATTCGCTGCAGTATGTTCCTGAGGACCTCAAGCTTGTCTGAGACCTTGGCCCCTCCGAATATCGCGACGACAGGCCTGGCCGGTTCAAAAAGCGCCTTATCCAGGTTTTCCAACTCCTCTTTCATCAGGAAGCCTGCCGCCTTCTCCTTTACCAACTCAGGAACGCCGACGGTGGATGCGTGTGCTCTATGCGCCGTCCCGAATGCGTCATTCACATATACGTCAGCCAAAGCAGCAAGTTCGGCAGCGAATTTTGGATCGTTTCTTCGTCTCCTCCACGTGGAATCTAAGGTTTTCGAGCAAAAGCACTCCGCCGTCGGCCAGATCGAATACGGCAGCCTGCACGCGTTGGCCAACGCAATCGTCAATGAAGCCGACATCCATTCCCAGGAGTTTTCCGAGGTGAAGGGCCACCGGACGAAGACTCAGTTCAGGCCTTTTTTCACCTTTCGGCCGTCCCAGGTGTGAGGTCAGGATCGACTTCGCCCCTTGTTCGATCGCGTAACGGATCGTAGGCAGAGCACGGCGGATTCCGTGTATCATCTTTAATGTTTCTTGACTGGTCCAACGGCACGTTAAAGTCAAATCGGAAAAGAACTCTCTTGCCACGGATGTTGATGTCCGCAATGCTCTTGATTGCCATTCCATACCTCCGGACCGTTGCAATTCCATCTCTTCGCCCGGTTGTCACACCCAGAAAAGATCTTCTTGACCCACTTCAGTAATTAGCCTAGCTTTTCTCCGACGTATGCCGCCAAGTCGACCATTCGAGCCGAATAGCCCGATTCATTGTCGTACCAGGCCAGAACCTTGACCATATTGTCCCCAATACAGAAGGTCGAGAGCGCGTCGAAAATCGACGAATAGGTGCTGTTGACAAAATCGCTACTCACCAGCGGCTCATCCATGTAAGCCAATATCCCCTTCATTCGACCCTCTGCTGCCTTTCTCATGGCTGCATTGACCTTTTCGACAGTGGCACTTCTAGTGAGCGTTGCCGTTAAGTCTATCAGGGAAACATTTGGGGTAGGGACTCTGATGGCGAGTCCGTCAAGCTTGCCGGCGAGCTCCGGAATGACCAACCCGACCGCCGACGCCGCGCCCGTGCTGGTCGGAATCATGTTCATTGCTGCGGCCCTCGCACGCCGATAGTCCTTGTGTACGGTGTCCAAGAGACTCTGGTCCATGGTGTACGAGTGAACGGTCGTCATAAGTCCCCTTTCAATGCCGAACTCATCGAACAGGACCTTCGCCAGGGGCGCCAGGCAGTTTGTCGTGCACGAAGCGTTGGAGATCACATGATGTTTCAATGGATCATAGCTCTCCAAATTGATTCCGAGAGCAAATGTTCCGTCTATATTCTTGCCGGGGGCCGAAATAATGACTTTCTTGGCGCCTGCCTGAATGTGCTTGCCCGCCTTTTCCCGGTCGCGGAAGATACCGGTACACTCCAAAACCACGTCTATCTTCAGATCCGCCCACGGCAAGTTGAGAAGATCGTCAGTGATCCTTAAAGCATGGATCTGTTTGCCATCAACTGTTAAAGCGTCTTGTGTGAAAGAAACCTCGCCCGGATAGCGTCCGTGGACCGAGTCATGCGTAAAGAGAAAGGCCATCAACTTAGCATCCATCCTGTCATTGATGGCTACAATCTCGACTTTCGGATTGGAAAGAGCGTTTCTCATAGTGATCCGCCCAATGCGTCCGAATCCATTGATCGCTATTCTAACGGCCATAGTATTCCTCCGATTGCCTTGCTAGGAAAACAAACGGATATTAGTTGATTTCTCCATCTCCGTCAATCCGGAATAATATTCTTCTCTTGCGTTCCCGGAGCTTCTTGGATATATATTGAGTTATCTTTCAAGCCCTTGAGATACAGGGGCAGCACTCTCCTTCGTTGAGTCGGGGCCTCGGACTGGGCTGGAGAGAGACCGATTTTTAGAGCAATCGTCGGCTGACAAGGATGTGGATATGACCCGAATCGTCCGTTTCCTGGTCGTCGCGTTTATTTCAACTGCAGGTCCTGGTCGCTTCTTCGTTGTCGCAAGGGGCAGACCTTGCCCTCTCCACTCAGTGGAAGATTACCAGCATAAAGCTCTGCCGCAACCCAGGGGGGACGCTCAGTTCTAACGTGGACGCGGTGGGTAATTACCCTGTTTATTCATTTTTCATTCCTCGCCCGGTTTGGACCGTCAACGGAACAGTCGTGGAATCGCAGCCTGTTTACGAACGGGGGCGCATGACCTCCTTTGAACTCTTCAACGGGCCGCCTATTTGAAGTCTGGAGCGAAAAACACAATTAAATTCTCCCTGCCCGACCAAAATGCTTCCAAAATTTTTTTGTATGACGAAACCAGACCTGCCCCCGGAGAGTGCTACGAGTTCTTCTGACCGGGTAGCTGCATCAAGACCGCAATTTTACCACCAGCAGGCTTTTTGCCATCAAAGAGGTTGAAGGGCGGCCAACAATAAGGGCCCCTTTTTCTGCAATACACTTGCTGCAGCCTGCCTCTTTTTCTCAGCACCCGTCCACGAGCTATTCAGTAGCAGAAGAGAGGCCGGCATGGATCAGGGAGGACACTTGGCGCATATTGATTTGAAGAGAGTCGTGCTGAGATATCTGTCTCCGCGGTCAGGTAATATGCACACAACCGTCCCGCTCTTGAGGTCTTTCGAAGCTTGCATAGCGCCATAGACGGCAGCACCGGAACTCATGCCTACAAAAATTCCCTGGGTGAGGGCAAGCCAGCGAGAGTGTGTGGTACGCTTGTTCATTGTTGACTACTACAATCCTGTCAATTTTTCCGGGGTCGTAGATGCGAGGCACGATGGCTTCCTTCATATTTTTCAAACCCTGGATCGTGTGACCCTCAATAGGTTCGACTCCAACAATCTCGATCGCAGGATTGTGCTCTTTCAAGCGGCGGGAAACTCCCATCAGCGTGCCGGTGGTTCCCATACCCGCTACAAAAATATCAATCTCGCCTCTTGTCTGCTCAAGTATCTCGACGCCGGTGGTCATATAGTGCGCTTCGATGTTGTAAGGGTTCTCGAATTGGTTCGGAAAGAAGTATTTCTCGGGATCGGAGTTATATATCTGGTGGGCACGTCTGATCGCGCCGTCAGTGGCCTCATTCGGGGGGGTCACCTGGGGAGCCTGCTCCGTATGCCTTCAATGTGTTTCGCCTCTCGAGGCTAACACATTCGGGAAGAGTGAGCAGGCACCGATAGCCCTTGTTCGCTGCCACCATGGACAGTCCTATGCCCGTATTTCCCGATGTGGGTTCAAGTATGATTTTGTCTCTGGTGAGCACTCCCTCTTCTTCGGCCTTCTGGATCATGTAATACGCAATGCGGTCTTTGACCGATCCACCAGGGTTGTTGCCTTCAAGCTTACCGAGTATGCGCACTCCGTTAGAGCCGTTCGGGTAGTCGATTCTCACCAAAGGTGTGTTTCCGATAAGATCGAGGATTCCCATGTTTCGCCTCTGCCACTGATACAAAATCGTATTTTATATCATTTTTCCGCAAGATCGGGCAACCTATTTGAATTAGCAATTCCTCTTGCCTATTTAATACAATATGATATAGGCCGTACATAAAGTGGAACCTCCAGCCCTCACGGGCTGAGGGAGGAGGCGCCATGGACGGCTTCTCGACAATAGGCTTGTCGCCCACTCCTAACTCTTCTGCCACCCAAACAGGTGACGATGCCGACGGCAATCTCAAAAAGCCAAAATGCCCCGGAAGCACCGAGCCGGGCGAAACACTCCCAGTAGGGCTACACCTTACCGTGGACAGTGCTCTTTGCGACCTGTATGAAAATGATCCATCCGTATTTTCCGATGAAGAGAAAGACTGCCGACTGATCAAATCCTTTGACATGATCTTTCAACTTCATCAACGCTCCGAAGAGATCCGCTCCCACTTGGAGAATATTGACGGCCTGCTCTTGAAATCACGTACATTAGCAGGTCTGGCCCAAAGACTCACAGACGCCCTGGAAAGCGAGTTCGACCTCAAGGCCGCACGCATACTCTTGAGGCACGACCACCCTATCGCCGAAGTCCTCAAGTGGGCTGCTCCGAGAGGAATCGGCATCATACCTCCCCGTTTCATCGAACATGAAAGCCTGTTCCCATGCGGCCCATTTGTGTTGGACGATCCTAACGGTGATTTATCGTGTAATCTCTTCGGTGAAGCTGCGCCATTGCTGGCCTCGGCCGTAGCGGCCAATCTCTGCGTGGACGGAGAGGAATTGGGATTGCTTTGCCTGGGAAGCGACGACCCCGATCGCTACTGCGGGGGAATGAATACGGAACTGATCGCGTCCCTGGCCGACAAAATCACGCTTGGAATCCAAAACGCCTGGGACCACGAATGCCGCGCCCACGAGTCTTTGATGGGATGCACCGATGGCATATACACCAGTCCTTTTTTCGCGAATATCTCGCTAAAGAATTCAACCGATCCTGGCGCACCGGCAATGTTTTCTCCCTTATAGCGGTCTCCTGGAACTCCTCCCCTGAAGCCGGGTTAGTCGAGGAGATTGCCGAACAGATACGGGCCCACATCCGATCCTCTGATTTGGTGGCCCAGAGTGATACGGCACGCCTTTGGATACTATTGCCCGAAACGGATCTTGATGGTGCGAAACTCGTGGGAGAACGACTGACCAGACACGTCCTGGATGAGTTTGATCAAGAAGTGGTGCTTCACTGCGGTATCACCGCGTTCGGCAGGGACGCCACCGCTGTGGCGATGCTGATAAATCGGGCCCAAGCCGCTCTGGAGGAAGCCTCCGCAAGTTGTGACAGCAGTATTGTGGCAAAAATCTGAGGGTTCCACGCTTCGTGCAGCGATGCGCACTTTTCGCGTTCGCTCGAAGTGGGAATGCCCGTGGAGAGGCCGTGTCATTCCCCGAGGCCGAGGCCGCCGCAGCTATTCACCTTGAGTCCCAGCCTTCCGCGGTTCCTCTATAACAATTTCATTGCGTACCCACACAGCCTCACTGTATTTATGTATTTTCTTCTTCAAGTCATGGTCTAATTTTTCCCTTGTAAGAAGTAGCTCATCGGGATGCATTCGATCCCATTTCTTCCCAGTGTCTTTGAGTTCCTGGTCGATTTTGTCCTTGAGGTCAGGAATTGGCCTGATTTCCAGGTTGTAAATCACATACCCGCTCTTTTCCCGGCATATAAAATAGGTCTTTCCGGAATCAGTCATCTTGATTGACACCAACTTCCCGGTCGTGGGTACCTTGGTGTACGTCTTTTCGTACTTTATGGCCTTGAACTCGCTGAGCGAATTCTCCGCTAGACCAAAGTCCATCGCGCGGACCAGACTCACTGTCAGGCCCAAAACCAAAACGGCTACTAGTATCGACTTCATGGCTTTCCGTCTTCTCCGAGTTATTTTTCAGCGACGATGTCGTCACCTGCTCCACGACCCCGAAATCTGCCGCCAAACCTACAGATCCAGTACCTCCTCGATAATGCCTGCCAGTTCCATGAAATCCACCTTCATTTCCCTTTCCAGGTCTCTCTTCTCCTCTGGGCCGTAGGTCAAGCCGAAGTGGTGGTTTATCGTGACGCCCTTCGACCGGCAATAAGTTGCGAGCGAGTGCTTCGTCATACTGCCCACGAGAAAGGCTCCCGAGGCGGCCCCCCACACGAAATGAGGGCCGTCTCCACCACTGTCTCCCATCACCAGGACGTTGCCTGGCGGGATGTTCAATGCCTTCGTAATAGCCGCCGTATTGCGCGGCTTATCCGCGATTTCTCTGACCTCATGCGAATACCGCTGCCCGTCGTTCGCCTGCGGGAAGCGGATCATCGGGTTGGCGGAAATCATCGGAATTGGGGGCAAGAGAGAGTTTGCAATGGCGCGCTGAAAGTACCCCTGAGTCCCTGTAGTATTGATCACAAAGAGAATTCCGCGGCGAGCGCACCATTCGATCAGATTCGGTACCCCCGTGTAAGTCTTAAATGAGGCGCCCAGATAGGCATCCATCTGATCCTGGGTCAGGGAGCTTGGCAAGAGCCTTCCTATAAGGGTTGTCGCGTGCGTCAGTGAAATCTTGTTAGATGTATATTCCCTGAAAATACGAACCAGATCCGGTCCCAATTCAGGATAGTTGAAGATTATCGGATCGAACGGGCCGTTAGGCGATAGACATTCGCTCCAGTCCGACGAAACAATGGCCTGAAATTTCGGCTGACTCCCACCCATGATCGCTCCCTTTCTACTGACCGCACACTATTATCTACAACGTCTTGTCAAGCGGTCCGGTCCCCCTTACAGAGGGAGTCCCTTCGCAATATGAAAGGCTGTGCGTCCGGAGTCTCGACATTTCTGCGGTTCTGTCGCCAAATATAAGCGGCAGCCCGATGATGGGGTCAGATTTGCGTATAAAATGCGACCAAATGCAACCTTTTTCCGACACTCACGCGGCAGAATTCGGGCGACAATGTGGGCATTCGCAAGAGGCAGCAAGTTTTCCGGCACTAGGAACAGGTTTGCTCTTGATGTTCGAAAAGCTTGCCGATATGATAAGGGAAACGCAATTGTATTAGCGGGGGACACTGCCATGGCCAAACTGGAAGACTGGTGACACCTTCCGAGCTTGTCGACGCTATCAGAGATGGAGCGGCGAAAGACGAACTAGTGAAGACATACAAGGCATCCGAACAAGAACTCGCGATGATGTTGCTTCCGCTGTATCGCCGGGGGGAGTTTACCAAAGAGGAGTTCAACAATTTTTTCAAAGGGGTACCTGCCAAACGCGTCGATGACATTCGGTTGGCTGGTACGCCCAATGGCATCTCTCCGGCGCAGACCGAATTCGAACCTCCATCAGAAATACTCAGGTCGCTTTCAGAGGCGGCTAACCACTTGGAGGATGATGCACCTACCCTTTCGGGTTCCGGAAACGCCGCCGCTAGAAGCGAAGAAAGCGTCGTCCCGGAGTCTGAGAGCATTAAGAATACTCTCGACGTGATCCTCGCCAAAGTCGCATCCATTGATGTTCGCCTGTCGGAAATTGAAAAGAAACTCGGTCCCCGGTAGACCGTAAGCAGCCCGACGAATCGGGATTAAAGC
The DNA here is from genome assembly GCA_963828085.1 of uncultured delta proteobacterium. GTDB lineage: Bacteria > Desulfobacterota > Desulfomonilia > Desulfomonilales > Desulfomonilaceae > CAWBBA01. Next base: position 117,468 of record CAWHDO010000044.1, on the reverse strand, counting down.
TTAGACAAAGAATCAATCTGCAAGACGAGCGATATTGCTAGTGTTACGTTCCTTAAATTAGAGTTGTTATGCCACGAGCACTTTCCCTGTATATGTCCAGGTAAAGGGATGGGCTCTATCTCGGTTGTATCGTTTGATGTACAGCATGATTTGATCAACCAGTTCCTTCTTTGACCGCCAGACGCCTCCTTTGACCACATCTTGGGAAAAGATGTGAAACCAGATCTCGATTTGGTTGAGCCACGAGGCGTAGGTGGGAGTAAAATGGAGCGTCAGCCTTCTTCGTCGAGCGACCCATTCCATAACATCCGGGTGCTTATGGAGGGGCAGATTGTCGACAATAACGTGAAGGTGCTTGTGGGGATGGGCTCGATACAGCCTCTTGAGGAAATCCAGAAAGACATGGCGGTTGTTGCCATCCACACAGCGGGCCTCCACCGTGCCCTCATGCACCGCGAGCGCAGCCAGCAGACAAGTGGTGCCGTGGCGGGTGTAGGTTGCTGTATGCCGTTTGGGATTCCCAGGTCTGAGAGGAAGTTCCGGTTGAGTCCTATCCAAGGCCTGTATTTGCGATTTCTCGTCCACGCTGAAAATCAACGCATTCTCAGGAGGATACAGATACAGGCCAATAATAGCCGTCTGCTTGGGCTCAAATTCGGGATCTGGGCTCTTGCCGCACCAGTGATGAACCTTGTGGGGCTTCAGCGAAGCTCCTTCCAGAATTCGGTGAACCGTTGTGCTTCCCAGACCGGTCACGCGAGCAAGCTCCCGTCTACTCCATGCGTTCGCTCCGGTAGATGGCCTCTCACACGCCAGCCGAACCACCTGGGCACGCTGCCAAGGCGTAATTCTTGCGGGACGCCCCTTTCGAGGCTTGTCCTTGAGGCCGTCCAACCCTTCAGATGCAAAGCGCTTACGCCACTTCAGACAATTCGTCCGGTTCAATCCGCTGCGTACGCTGATTTCTTCGAGCGTCAGGCCCACTGCAGACAACAGGATCACCAGGGCACGCCGACTATAACGCTGTTGAGTCCGATGAGAACCAACCCACATTTTCAGCGTGGCCTCTTGCTCAGCAGTCAACTCAAATTTCACCGACTTTCTGGCCATGGAACACCCCCATGACCAAACCTTTAGCACTCTTACTTGAGGAACGCAACACTAGTTGTAAGACGCCGAGCAATCTCCTTTTTCGTTGGTATCGGAGATAGCTTCGAGTTGCCACCCTTAAAATGACAGTTTTCACGCGTTGTCCAAACTCCAGGCCCGATCCTGGTTCTCTGTTACTGCAGGTCTCATGGCCCCGCGAACATTGCTTTTGAGAATCGCCGCAAATTGGTCATTGATTCGCTGTCTCCCACGTCTGACCGGCCTTAGCGCAAAAACTGGGTCCTCATAGGCCATTGCCGGTCCATTTTCTTCGTAGACACAGGCCGAAGTTTCAACTATCTTTTCTTTAATTTTCTCGTGGAAGGAGCTGATCCATGAAAGCTCATGGCTGCATCAAGAGATTCGGCATATTTTCGACCTGTCTCCTCCTGTTAGTCGGCACTGCCGGATTGTCTTTTGCCGCGGAGGTCAAATTCGCCAAGCTGAGTCTCGCGGACGTTGGCAAGAATTCGACCAAAGTCAAGACGTCCCTTGAAGACCTCAAAAATCTGCAGGCCGCAGAAATGGCCAAGATCGGTGCTCTCAAACAGGAAGCAGAAAAAATCCAGGAAAAACTTAAATCGCAGAACGACTCACTGAAGAAAGAAGAAAAGGAAAAACTTCAATTGGACCTCCAGGAAAAGACACAGGAATTGCAGGCCGAACAACAAGCGGCCAACATAAAAAGCACCTTCCAACAAAAGAAGATCCAGAATGCGATCAAAGTACAAATCAAGCAAGCAATTGAAAAGATTGCAAAAGAAGAAGGCGTTTCAGCGGTATTTTTGAGTGATGTGCTGCTGTACTCGCAGGGGATGGTCGATCTTACAGACAAGGTCACCAAGGCCATAGATTCCATGCCTCCCATCGAGACAGGTGCACAATAAAGTGCATATACAGTGAACCAGGAAGCATGCTGTGGCTTTTGGCGAAGCTCCCAAGCGGTGGATCTGAAACTCTCAATTCAACACCGATCACGCGGATCTCTTAAATTTTTGAGTATTTTTCATGGTTAAAATTTATGACATGGCCGTGGTCGGCGGGGGGCCGGGTGGTTACGTCGCAGCTCTCCGGGGACGGCAGTTGGGCCTGAGTGCGATCCTTATCGAGAAAGAGAAAGTGGGGGGAGTTTGCCTCAACCGAGGGTGCATCCCTACTAAAGCACTCCTGGCCGACGTAGAGGGTTTCCTGTGGGCTCGCCGTGCAGCAAAGGCGGGGATCATCGACCCGCAGCCCACGATCGATTTCTCCAGAATGATGGTACGCAGAGTCGTGTGGTCCGGAAGATGGTGGCAAACCTCGAAGAGTTGCTTGCGGCCAACAAGGTCACACTGTTGTGCGGCACGGCCAAAGTGGTCGAGCCTGGAACTATAGTGATCGAAACGGGCGAAATTATCAGGTGCAAAAATATAGTTATCGCCACAGGCTCAAGTTCATGGACCCCTCCAATTCCCGGGGCGATCTACCAGGCGTTTTGACCACACGGCAGATTCTGGAACTGGAACGATTCCGGAAAAGCTGGTAATTATCGGTGGGGGAGTGATCGGACAAGAATTCGCCGCGATATTTTCGGTTCTTGGTGCTGAGGTCACTGTTGTGGAGGTGCTGGACCGGATTCTCAGTGAGGTTGATACCGAAATTGCACGCCGATATGCGAGTTTCCTCCCCGGATATGGAGTCAGCACCGAACTCTCAGCCCAGGTCAAGGCCATCGAAAAAGTAGGGGACCTTCTCCGAGTTGTTTACGAGAAAAGAAACAAGGAGAAGATCTGCGAAGCTGATCTAGTTCTGATGGCCACCGGCCGGCGTCCCTACCTTGAAGATTTAGGCCTGTCGGAGCTGGGTGTGGGAATGAAAAACGGCGCTATAGAAGTTAACCAGCGCCTATGCACCTCCATCGACGGCATCAATGCCATCGGGGACGTAACCGGTCGCAAGATGTTGGCTCATGTCGCGTTCCTACCATGGGGAAGTAGTAGCCGAAAATATCGTGGGTCGCGAAAGGGACGTCAAGGACGATCTAGCTCCCGGTTGTGTCTTCACCGTTCCACAGATAGCTTGGGTGGGTTTGTCTGAAGAGCAGGCTAAAGAATCGGGCCGACCAGTCCGGACCAGCATTTTTTCTCTGGCCTCTAGCGGCAAGGCTCAGGCTATGGGAGAGGCAAGAGGTTGGCTCAAGCTGGTCGAGGACTCGGAAACGGGTCGGCTCGTGGGAGCCCATTTCCTGGGGCCTCAGGTGTCGGAGCTTATCGGAGGGGTTACTTTAGCAATTAGAAAGGGTTTTTCCGCGGCCGATATTATTGAGACGATTTATCCTCATCCTACAGTGTCCGAAGGCTTGCGGGAAGCTGCACAGGGGTTTGCTGACGGCCCAATACATTCAGCCCCCAGGACTCGTTCCTTTGGTAACTGAAGTCACCGACAATATTACCATAGCGGCCTGTTGCAGGTGATCAATTGAGAACCTTCCGACTTCTGGATACCGGTCAGATTTCCGCCGCGGCTAACATGGCTCTGGACAAGATCATCGTCGAAGAGGTTGCTGGCCTGGACAGCCCCCCAACCCTTCGTTTTCTCCAGTTTAGGCCCACGGCTGCGCTTGTGGGCTATCATCAGGATGTGGAACTTGAAATCAGGCAAGATTATTGCCTGGCCCACGGCATTGACATCAATCGAAGGCACACAGGAGGAGGCAGCATCCTGTTCCAGGAGTCGGCCCTCGGTTGGGAGCTATCTGGCGTACCGGGTCAGGACCCCTTCCACGGCGGTTATGCGTCCGTACTGGAAAGAATTTGCCAAATAGCCGCGTCGGCCATTTCTCGCTTTGGTATCCCCGCCCGATTCAGGCCGCGAACGATATCGAGGTTCACGGAAGAAAAATCTCCGGTACAGGCGGCATGACGATTTCCGGTGGCTTCATGTTTCAAGGAACTCTACTGGTTAAAAACGAAGTGGAGCTGTTCCTGAAAGCCTTGCGGGTTCCGGTCGAAAAACTGAAAAAGCGCGAGATCGAGTCTCTGATGGAACGGATTTGCTTCCTGTCCGACCTGGTACAGCCCACCCCGACCGTGGCGCAGATCAAGCAGACTATGGCCGCTGGATTCTCCGATGAGCTGGGGATCGGTCTCGTTCCCGAACCGTTGACAGCCCGTGAGATTAGACGACTAAGAGAAGAGACAGCCTACTTCGAGGGCTCGGAATGGATCATGTCTCGTTCGCGCCCTCCACATGAGGGAGAGCCGATCCGTTCCATTTGTCAGACTGAGGCTGGGACCATGAGGGTGCATCTATGGTTGGCGCCGGGGGGCAAGAGAGTGCGGCAGGCTCTTATTTCGGGAGACTTCTTTGCCGTCCCGGGCAGAGTCGTCCACGACCTTGAAGCAGCGCTTGTAGGCGAATCAATAGACCCGACGGCATTGAGAGAACGCGTGATCTCTTTCTTTCGGCAATGTGATGGTGAAATACCAGGCATCGGTGCCGGTAAAGTTGCGGATGCGGTCGCCGCGGCCGGGGAACGCCGTTTGTTGATCGACGAGAACCTCTCCGGGTGCGAAGTGAACGAACTGTTTCTGCTCAACCTTTCTCCTAGAGAAATCTACACTCACAGGCCCAGATGGCTTCTCCTCCCTTATTGCTCAAAAAACCTTGACTGCGATTTCCGTAAGATTCAGGGTTGCGAAGAATGCGGTCGGTGCGATATCGGAGAATGCTTTGGTCTGGCACGTTCGCTCGATATCGAACCGATCACCATTCAGAGCTTCGAGCATCTTATGGAGACCTTACGCTACAAGTGCGCCGACAGTGACGGCATTTATGTCGGTTCCTGTTGCGAGGCGTTTTATTCCAAGCACCAGCGCGAGATGGAACAGGTCAACGTGCGCGGCATTTTGGTAAATCTCGATTCAACAACATGCTATGATCTGGGTAAAGGAAGCAGAGCCTATCAAGGTCTTTTTGACAACAAAACCTCACTGAATCTGGAACTGATTTCCAAAACCCTCAGGCAGCTTCATGCCCGGCACTCTTCTGTGTGACATACTGGTAGTCGGAGCAGGACCGGCAGGCTCCATGGCAGCGGCGGCAGCGGCCCGCGAAGGCGCCGAAACTGTCATGATCGATGCCAAAGTCAGGATTGGAGAGCAGCCTCATTGCGGCGAATTTGTGCCGGAACGCTTGTTCAGCGATGCTGCCATTGAGAGAACCGCTATCATTCAGAGGGTGGACTACCTCGAGACGCGTGTGACCGCTCAGGCCGAAGCTGTAGGCCGCGAAGAATCTGAACGCAAGAAGAGTGAAATCTCTTCCCCAGGCTTCCTGATAGACCGTGTGAGGTTCGACCGCGATCTGGCGCGGGAAGCCGCAGCACAAGGAGTTACCGTCTTTTGTTCGGCCAGACTCCTCCATGCCGCCGATGAGGGATGGGTTGTCAAGCATGGGGGGAAAAACAGGATCTTCCGGCCAAAGTTGACTATAGCGGCCGACGGCGCGTGTTCAGCGGTTGCTGCCGCGCTGGCGATGAAGGCGCCGGAGGTCCTGAGAGGACTACAGGCAGAAGTGCCTCTCGTCGACCCCCTGAACAAAACTCTCGTTTTCCTCGACCGGAATTTTGTGGGTGGATACGGTTGGGTGTTTCCAAAGGGGAAAGCGGCAAATGTGGGAATCGGCGCAATTCCCGGCAAACATCTCCGTATGGGTAAGAGGTTGGATCAATTCATGGAAACGTTGTGCAAAGAGGGGTTGATCCGGCGAGGCGTCTTGGCTCGTTCGGGTGGATTGATTCCAGTATCCGGCATCAGAGAAAGGCTCGTTCTGGGCACGGTCGCCTTCTGCGGTGACGCGGCCGGATTGACCCATCCGATCACTGGTGCCGGAATCCCTCAAGCTGTATTTTCAGGTGAATTGGCGGGTCGTGCAGCCGCAGCCGCTCTAAAGAACAGTGATACAAGGTATCTCGGGGAGTACGAGGCCGAAATCAGGAGTCGCTACGACGGGGTGAGCGGTCACGCGCTGGGCAAGCGGGCCCTCATGATGGATCGCTGGTATGATCCGGATTTTGAAGGTCTTTGTGAGGAAACTTGGATCGGATTCAAGGGCTACAGAAAGAGGATCAGAAGCACCCAAGCAAGATCATTCCCCGAGTTACGACCCCGAGGTTAATTAGGCCGGCATGCCCGGTCGCGGTTTATCCCGATGCTTGGGCACGCGAAATGCCCATTTTGGGGCAGACGAAACGAAAGGCCATATATTCCAATGCCTGCCGCCCTTCGAACAGGAGCCCAGATTAGCCCATGAAAGTTGCCATAAAATCGCAAAGTTGTGATGCAGATCTGTCACACCTTTTTGACCGCGCCTGGAACGAATCCCGTTCGTCTCATGGCAATGGTCTTACCGTTCATATTCCGGGCATGTTTGTCGTCGACGGGAGGCGGGGCAAATACAGGGCTGTATCCATAACCGGAAGCAAGTGCGACCTGGGCTGCGAGCATTGCAAAGGGTCGCTCCTCAAGACAATGCCTGCCGCGGAGACCCCTGAAAAGCTTTTGCGCTTTGGCCGAGAAGCCGCGGAGCGAGGGGACCGCGGAATTTTAGTGACAGGTGGGTGCGATACCAACGGCAGACTGCCGTGGAATGAATTTGCGACGGCGATCCGCACGCTGAAAGCGGAAACGGGCCTGGTAATCAGCGTTCACACCGGTCAGATCGATCGTGAAACTGCCTGTGCTTTGAAGGAATCCGGGGTTGACCAGGCTTTGGTTGATATCATCGGAGATGACTCCACTGCCCGGGAAGTCTATCATTTTGCAGAGGGTACGTCCGCCATACGGCGCACGATGGAATCTCTGGCACTAGCCGGACTTGAAATTATCCCCCATGTAGTGTTCGGCATCCACTATGGTAGAGAAAGGGGCGAAGGTTCGGCCCTCGAGATTCTGAGGGAATTCCCTTTGAAGAAATATGTTGTCGTGGTGATCATGCCGGTCCGGGGAACTCCTATGGCTGCTGTTCAGCCTCCTTCTCCTGAAAAGGTGGCAGCGTTTCTGGTCCGGGCCCGTCTCCATCTCCCCGGAATTGAGGCATCTCTGGGGTGCGCCCGCCCCCGAGGTCTTTATCGCCGGACTCTCGATTTCCTGGCTGTCCGCGCCGGGATAAACTCGTTGGCTCTACCCTCGGAACCGGCCCTGGAATATGCGCGCGAGAGGGGGCTGAATATAACTTACAGGGAGACCTGTTGCTCGCTTCCATTGTGAGGAAGAATCAGGGATCCTGCGTTTCGAGGGGCTTCCTGCAAGCAGATCCTTCGGCTCTTGCATTCCCGAGACCGCATCGTGATGATGTGGTTTGCCCTACCACCTTTTCCGGAGGCCCTTTTCATGCAGTTCTCAAAAGCTGATTCAGCTCCAATCCAAGCAGTGGAGAGTCCCCATCACGTGCGGGTCTCCCTCGCCGCGGCCATGACTCTGGGATTTGTTCCCGGCTGGTTCTACAGAAACGCGCGGCTGAGGCTGTATCAACCTGCTGCTGACGTACGCGGGGGGATGCAAGGCCAACTGCGCTTTCTGTGGTCTCGCGGCCGAGAAGAAAGCGATACACTCCAAGAGTAATTTCATCCGTGTTCCGTGGAAAACCTGGCCGACCGAAGAGGTGATTGAGGCGATCAAGGATGCGCCAACCTACGTGAATAGAGTTTGCGTGTCCATGATCACGCATCCGCGCAGCAGAGAAGATGTTTTGACCATCTGTCGCAGGATTGTAAGCTGAAACGGGAAAGGCAGTGTCGATTTTGATCTCGCCGACCCTTATCCGTAGAAATGATCTGGAAGCAATGAAAGATGCGGGCGCGGAACGGATCGGTGTCGCTATAGACGCCGCCACAAGAGAAATCTTTGACCGCCTCCGAGGTAAACCGGTCGGCGGCCCGCACCGCTGGGAGAAATATTGGAGTATTTACGAACAGAGCCTTGAAGTCTTCGGGGAGGACATGGCCGGGGTTCATCTGATCTGCGGACTCGGGGAGACCGAGCAAGAGTTGGTAAGCGCAATATCTAGGGCTAAAATCATGGGCGGCTCCACACACCTGTTCTCTTTCTTTCCCGAGAGAGGTTCGGTGATGGAGACCCATCCCCTGCCACCGATCGGAACTTATCGCAGAATACAGTTGGCACGTTGGTTGATCGACAATAGCCGTAGTCGCTTGGAACTCATGGCATTCGACCCTATGGGCAGGATACGCGAATTTGGACTATCCGAGGCTGAACTGGCGCAAGCTATTTCCACAGGCTCCGCCTTCGAGACCTCCGGTTGCCCCGGAAGGGACGGAAAAGTAGCATGCAACCGGCCTTACGGTAACGAGAAACCGGGTCCGGCCATACGAAACTTCCCATTCTCTCCGGATGAGGAAGATCTGCGTAGGATATTAGATGAACTGAAGGATTTCCGGGGCGAGACCAGTGATACCAATGCGCGGTAAAATAGTTAATATTGTAGCAATGGCCGGCAGGGGCGCCGCTCTCTCTCCATTACGAAAAATATCAGTTTTGGCAGACTTTATGGCTCAAAGAGCTTGATGCTGATGCCATTAGGATCGTTCAAGGACGCGTAGTTTACGCCGTCTCTCTTGCCATCGGTCTCCGAGAAAGTCAGGCCCTTTGTCCTGAGATCTTGAATTGAGGCTGCCAAATCTCGGACCTTAAAGCTCATGCCGGATACGCCTCCGCTCATCAGGGGACCAGCCTCGGCAAACCGGTTGTGGCAAATTTCCAGCTTATACGGCGTACCTTCTTTTTCCATACAGACAACGTCAAGACCCTTGGAAAGACCTTCACTCGGGCTAAATCCAAGCTTCTTATAAAAGGTGATGGTTCCCTCGGGATTTGAGGTCGGGATGCCGATGGTAAGCGGGTAATCTTCGACCGCTGACCGGCTGAGAGCCGAGGACTCCGCCTCGGTATTGTGAGCGATCAGAAGAGCGAAGACCACGAGAAACATTATCGAGCAAGTAAACCCAAGAAAAAGCCGTCTGGCATGGCCCGCGGGCAATGTCATGCTCGTCCAACCTCCTTCACCTCTGAAAAATACAACTAAAAAGCCCCTTCCCAGTGGAAGGCATGCTAACTATACACAAAATTGGGAATAAAAGCAACGTACAAGATGACTTTTCTTGAAAGCCTTACAAAAAAATACTCCAATTCCTCGCGATGCAGCCCTTTTTGAAGTATTTTTGTGTCCGCCTGTCGGCCCAAACGTTACGAGGCACTCCGACGCGACAGCCGGATCTTATCATTTGCCACAATTCGAGCCAGTCAGTCAAGCACAAAATGCAGGATCATCTTGAAAGGGCCGCTGGGAGACGGTTGAGGCTTATCTCCGCCTCCAAGGATTAGCTCCTGAGGCCATCCAATAGCGCACTTGAACTTTTGTGCCTTTTCCGTCCTGAGATGTCACTTGGAATCGTCGCCGTTAGGGCGTTGTCTTTGGCTGTGGCGAATGGAAGTGTCCCACTCCCCGGAGACACTGACATCTATTCCTTCCTGAGCCATTCGAGCCATATCTCTGACGTTAATCGTCTGAGTATCCGCGACCGACGGCGAGGCAGCATTTTGACTGGAGGATCCGATAACGCGACCACAACTGGGGCAGATCTCCAAACCCATTTTGATTCGTTCAGCAGATACCGACACTCGTTTTCCACAGGGGCACTGCCACCACTGCTGTTCTCTCTTCATGTCTCCCTCATCATAGTTACCTCAGCACTAATATACCTGCTCCGTGCTTGCATAGCCAGGAATCTTTGCCTTGGCTCGCATAGTCCTTCTGCACGACCCACTGCGAACAATATCCTTTTTTCCAATTGGCGGCCAAGTTGACATTGTCTCCACAGTAATCCATCAGTTGCTGTTCCCTGTGTTCAGTATAATGAAGAGAAAGGCGAACGGGTTGGTGTGACCCCGGAGTGCAAATATGCCAGCGCGGCTCCAATGTCGGAATCACCCCTCAGCTCCCTCAGAATTCAGGAGGTCAATTTTTCCTTTCGTCGGACTTTCATCCGAGTCATGAATAACAACATCCGGTTCGAGTCCCTTTCCGTCGATATCACGACCGTCAGCGGTATAGTAATGCGCAGTCGTCAAACGTATCGCCATTCCCTTGTTCAGAGGATATACAGCTTGAACGGACGCCTTCCCGAAACTGCGCTCCCCCATCACCAAAACCTCCGGCAACCCCTGAAGGGCCCCTACCAGAATTTCGGACGCGCTGGCAGTTCCTTTGTTAATAAGTATGACCAGAGGAATTTGGGGTAGCCTGCTTTCGCCGTTGGCTTTGAAGTCGCGATTCAAGCGGCCTTGGCGGCCCCTGACAGACGTTATGACTCCCGAACTCTTGAAGAGATTAGCAACCTGAATTGCCTCATCGAAGAGGCCACCCGGATTGTCCCTCAGATCAAGGATCAGACCGGCTGGCTCCTGGACCCCAAGGCGTAAGACCTGACCTAGAGCTTTACGAACCTCTGATACGGTGCCTTTCTGAAAGTTTACGATCCTCAGGTATCCAATTTTAGGCTCAAGCACCAAGTAGCGTACAGGCGGGATTCGAATCGTTCGTCGCTGGAGCCTAATCTGCCGGACGCTGCCCGATTTGCCGTCCATAACTCTGACGGACATGATCGAGCCCGCTGGGCCGCGAACTTTGCGCAGTACTTCAAGCAAAGGTAAACCGTGGATAGACTGACCATCAATGTCCAATATTGTGTCACCGGCTTTTATGCCGGCCTTATAAGCGGGAGAACCCTCAAATGGTGAAACTACTACGTAATCTGCTCCCTTGGCACTCACAACCACGCCGACCCCGCCAAACTTGCCCGAAGTTCCAATTTCAAGTTCCTTGAGCATGCCTGAATCCATCACGCAGGAATTCGGGTCGAGCTCCTGCAACAAAATGTTCAGGACTGCGCTAAGTAACCGATTGACATCCATGTTGCACCGCGCAGCCATGGCATTGATATCGGTCGCTAGGCACTCGTCGATATCGCCCGAGCAGGGCTCAATATCTTCCACGCATTGGGGCAGGACGACCAGAGCCAACTTGTCCATAACCATCTTGAAAAGATCTTCGGCGGGAATCTTCTTAACATAATGCTCCAGTATCAAATGAACTGCGTCCCCGAACTGTCCCAAGCCGCCCCCGGCCCCTGCCGAAAATCTTGGGGCCGAAGTCTGACCAACCGCGGCCGGGTTCAAAGCTTCTCCTCGGGCTATCAGATCCGATTTCGGCAGATCCGAGATGCGCGACAAAGTTCCCGCTTCGGCGAGAAGAAACGACTGAGAGACTATCACAATGGTTACAATCAGTTTCTTGAGCAAGTTGGATTCCCTACTACACACCTGCTGCGCCATTTGCGCGGTTGTCTTTGCAGCCCGAGAAGGTCGCGTCGTTTCTCCGAGGTGCATTTTCATCTAAAGGAGTAATGCAAACCGGCCTTGTCCGAGCTAGACATTACATCATGACACGCCAAGCATGTCGTATCAACCCCCGGGCCGAAATGAGGATTCCCTCACGATCGCCCCAAGTGATGCCTAGCGGACGAGTGTTGCCTCAATTTCAAAACTTAGTTCTTGACCTTGAACCCCTAACACATGAAAATGCAAATTATCTGGGATAAGGATCGCTTTCTACCCCTTTATTGCCACCGTGAACTTCGCCCGTACTGGACGAAAGGCTGTTACCATGTCTAGAGTCTCCACTGAAAGCCCCGGGGAACTGAGCGCTGCGTCTTAAAGAGCGCGAAATGAGCTACAAGATCCTCTTCGACACCGCGCCTCTCGGCATCTTCATGTACTCTAAGGATGGGCAGTTACTGGATGCGACTCAGTTCCCCCTCAACATGCTTGGCTTCCCCTCTCTAAACACCACCAAACAGATCAACCTTTTTGACTATGACAAGCTAAAACAATCAGGAATCTCCGCGTTCCTCGAAAGCACTCTCCAACATGGGACTCCCCAACAAATGGAAGTCCCTTACGCCTCCAAGAAGGGAAAAACGTCCTTCGTCAATATCATCTCCATTCCCCTGATCGAAGAGAACCCATTTCCGGAAAAGGCTATAGCGCTTGTCCAAGATATTACTGCTCAGAAGAAAACCCGAGACTGTTTGCTGAAGAGTCAAATCAGATTCCAGCTTCTGGCTGACAGCATCCCTCTGAGTGTAGCGATCATGGATCACGAAGACCACTTTGAGTATATGAATCCCATGTTCACAACGCTTTTTGGGCACTCTGTGAAGGAGACCCCGACCTTGCAAGCATGGTTGGACAGAGTGATGCCGGATATAACTTCACGAAACATAGTTGTTCGGCTCAGTCGTGGTCAAAAAAACTTGGAAGTCCGTGACGCGGACCAACAGCATGTTGCTGTGCTATGCAGAGACGGTTCATCAAGAAACGTTCGTTTCAGAACATTTCCCCTAGGTGAAGAAAAACGGGTTCTCATCTGTGAAGACAATTCGGAGTTGGTTCGAGCATTGGACGTGCGGCAGAGCTTCAGAAGAAAAGTACTTCGGGCTTTTGGAAAACTTGACTGACGTCGTTTACTGCCTCGACGTTGACGGCAAACTACTGAGTGTCAACAAATCTGCAGCAAAGCTCTTGGGCTACGAGTCCGGAGAGGTGATCGGGCACAATATTGCCGAAGTCATCCCCGAGTGGGCACGAGAACAAGTTCCGACCAATCTCCGAAAGGTTCTTCAAGAAGGCGTGGCACAGGGAATTTCCCAGTACAGAGGAAAAGACGGATCCATATTTTACCTGGAGTACAGCAGCACCCTCATTCAGCCTGATGACCAGCCTGCTTACGTCGTAGGAGTGGCGCGGTGACGTCACGGACCGTGTGGTAACGAAGAAGGCATTGAAGGAATCCGAAGCCAAGTTCAAGCTCCTGGTGGAAAGCGCTCATGACGGGATCACATACGTGGACGCGAGCGGCTACATACAATTCTGCAATCCTCGGATGAAAGAAATATTGAGGGATCCCGCGCCGGAAGGAAAGAATTTAAGGGAATATTATGACGATCAGAACAGGAGTATTTTGGAAGACCACCTGGCCGTGAGGCCAAAAGGTGAGATACCACCTACCTTGTCACGATGACGGACCTGGAGGGCAACCCACACAAGATGGTGGTAAGCGGCACCCCCTATTTGGACAGCAAGGGGAATTATGTCGGGGCCATTGGGGTCTTTTCCGACGTCAGTGAGCTTAAAAAGCTCGAAGCCCAACTGCAACAGTCCCAGAAAATGGAAGCCATAGGGACGCTGGCCGGAGGAATAGCTCACGATTTCAATAACATATTGAGCGGAGTTCTTGGGTACGCTTCCCTGCTGAAAAAGCACGCGCTCCCCGAGTCCCAACTCGCGCACTACGCTGAGATGATAGAAAAGAGTGCGGAGAGAGGGGCAACTCTCGCCGGACAGCTTCTGGCGTTCTCCCGGAAAGGTAAGTGCTTCATTCAGATCGTTGAGGTGCATCAACTGATTGATGATGTGGTCGAAATCTTAATGCGCACCCTTGATCGGAATATTACGGTCCGATGTTTCAAGAAGGCACACTCAAGCGCTGTGGAAGGGGATCCCGGCCAGATCCAGCAGGTGCTGATGAACCTTTGCATCAATGCCAAGGACGCCATGCCTAAAGGGGGATGCCTAATCTTGACCACCGAAACGGTAGCCCTGGACGAAGCCTTTTGCCGAGGTCACGACGGGCTGCTTTCAGGGGTTTTTCTGGAGATAAATGTTGAGGATAACGGAGAGGGGATGAGTGAGGATGTTAAGAGCAGGCTCTTCGAGCCATTTTTTACTACAAAGGAGGACGGTAAAGGTACTGGACTGGGACTGGCAATGGTTTACGGCACTGTCAAGGGCCATGGAGGCGTTGTGAAAGTGTATTCCGAAGTGGGACAAGGATCGGTCTTCAAAGTGTTGCTACCATTGAAGAAAGACTGTTCCGAAATGCCCGTGAGCGCCATTGAGAAAAAGGCTGCCCTGGGCACAGGGAGGATTCTGGTCGTAGACGACGAAGATATTATCCGGGAACTCTTGGGTGAAATGTTGGTGGAGTTAGGCTTTAACGTTATTTCAGCCAGGGACGGGGCAGAGGGCCTGAAAATCTATCGCAAACAGTGGCAGCAAATCGACGCGGTAATTGTAGATATGATTATGCCCGGCTTGAGTGGCAGGGAAGTGTTTCTGGAAATGAAGAGAGTCAATCCATCAGTTCGTGTAATACTTTCCACGGGCTTCACAAAGGAAGGCGCCGTTCAGGAGACATTGAACGAGGGTATCGCCTGGTTTATCCAAAAACCTTACCGCCTGGAAGAATTGTCAGAGGCCATGTTTCACGCCCTTTCGCCAGAGAGGACATGACTTTCTTGTGTAACGTAGACCTCCAAGACGCGACCAGTTGCGTTTTGAATAGGAGCCGCGTCACTCCTGCGGATTCCAGGTATCCAGAGTATGGTGTCACCTTGCAATAGCAGGGGTAGTTCTTTCCTGAGACCTCTCGGTATCTTCAGGTCTATCAGCACATTTTTCAACTTCCGCGTTCCTTTCATCCCCCAAGGTCTAATGCGGTCGCCCGGCCTGGGACTGCGGACTGTCAGGGGAAAAGAAAGCTCGTCCGCATCGAATGCTGCCGCTGTAATTCCATCATACTTTTGTAGATGCAACCCCTCTCGTTCACGAAGCCGCAACTTCAAAATGTAAGCAGTACCCGGAACTTCCACAGTACCCGGGTCCGGAGACCAGGATAACCGGTGGGGGCGCTGATTCCGCCACGACACGCCGTGAAAGCACTAGCCTATCGTAATCTCTGGCTACCGCAAGCCCCCCTGGTAGATGGACCACCCCGGAAGGTATCGAGGAATGGAGTAGCTTCCAGATGTTCTCAACATGAGTCCGCGTCCACCTCACATCCGGTCCTGAGAGAGTGTAGAGAGCGCGAAGTATCACCCTTGAGGCCAGAACCATTGGATCTGAACGAAGTTTCGGGATGCTCATCGTCAATCCTGTCTCGCTCCCTGAAATTGTTTGCGAATAAAGTTCCTCAGCCAACCTCCCAACAAACTCCTCCTCCTCCCCGAGAAGCTTGATGGTACGTTGCAGCGGATTCCTAAAATTCGGAAAATGTTCCGTGATCGTCTGAATGAGGCGGTTTCGGACGAAGTTTCTATCAGAGCGCAAATCGAGATTCGTGGGATCAATCCTGTAGGGAATCGCCTCCTCCTTCAAGAATTGGATGATATCGGCCCGCGATGTCTCTATAAGGGGCCGCACTACGCTCGCTCGGGTCGGCGCAATACCCGTGAGCCCTTTAAGCGATGACCCGCGAAAAATCCTCAGAAAAAAAGTCTCAAGGGCGTCATCCATATGGTGAGCTGTGGCTATGACTCCAGCCCCCGTCGAAGCTCTGATTTCCTCGAAGAACGCGTATCGAACGGCCCGCCCGGCTTCCTCCACGCTTATCCCTCGCCTGGCTGCAAAATCCCGAACATTGACAACTTTGACCTGAGCTTCGAGGCTAAGTTTACGGCTCATTTCTCTCACAAACTCAGCATCGACACGTGATTCTGGCCGAAGCAGGTGGTCCAAATGCGCCGGCACCAGCCAGAAACCCATCTCGGCCTTCAACATGTTCAAGATGTGCACCAATGCAATGGAGTCAGGCCCTCCAGACACTCCCACCACGACCCCCTCACCGCGTCGAATCATGCGGTACCGCTTGATGACCCTTGTCACGGAAGCTACAAGCCCCCTTTTTGACTCGTCTCGCTTCATGAGCAAAAAATTCCTCAACTCCTCAAAACGCAATTCGTAGAGCGCCGATCTTTGAGGCCGGACGTGCAGAGAAAATGGCTGACGTTGCGATCTCTGCTTGATCTCTCGAACAAGAGGCTCTAACCTGAGAGGCAAGAAGACTTGGTCATGCAGCTCCTGCATCCGGAAAGAGGCGCAGAGAAATGCTCCCCCAAAAGATACTCTTGTGCACCGATTTCTCGGACAATTCCAAGCCTGCCCGCCAACATGCACTGGATTACGCCAAGGCGTTCGACGCCGAACTCGTGATCCTCCACGTCATCAATTCCTCGCGCATAGGCTACCCGTCACTCGAGGAGGGTATTCCCGTTGATATACGATTGGCCCTGTCCGACATTCAACAGTCCGTTGAAAAAGCCTTGAGTCTCATCGCAACCGATTGTTGTATGGACCTGACCCAAGTGCAAACTTCCGTTCGAATCGGGACCCCTGCCCGTGAAATTGTACGCTTCGCTGAAGAAGAGTCAATCCAGTTAATTGTGATGGGGACCCATGGCTGGACTGGATTCAAGCATTTAATAATGGGTAGCACGGTCGAAAATGTCGTCAGGACCTCCCGATGTCCCGTGCTCACGGTGAAGTCCTCCTTGCAATAGCTGAGTCGTCACTGATAATCGGCCATGATAGATGGTAAGCCGAAAACCCGTATGGCATTCGCTGTTGTTGTGCGGCAGATATTCTCGAAGGAGACCCCCCTGACCTCAGCCACTTTTCTGGCAGTATGTACCTATGTTACGCGGGTTCGTTATCCTTGCCTCGCAATGGCTCAGGTGCGAGGAACGGACAGTCGGTTTCCAGAAGGAGCTTCTCGCTGGGGAGAGAAGCGACTACTGATCGAAGCAGGTCATTTTTCTTGTACGTCACGGTGCCGGGTAAGGAAATGTGAAATCCGAGATCCACCGCGCGCCGCGCGTCATCTTTACTACCTGAAAAGCAATGGATTATTCCGCCGGCGGGAAACGGAGATGCCCGTTCCAGCATATCCAGTCCTTGCCGATACGCATCGCGTAGGTGAATCACCACCGGCTTGGCAAGCTTTTGGGCAAGGGATAGCTGATAGGCAAAAACTTCTGTTTGGCGATCTTGGGGCGAAAGGTTGCGAAAAAAATCCAGGCCGATTTCCCCGTACCCCACTACCTTCGGGTGATGAGCCAATGCCTCAATTTTCTGAAGAGCCCCTTCATCCGCCTCTCTTGCATTGTGAGGATGGAAGCCTACGCAAGCGAAGACTTTTTCAAAGCGATCAGCCAATTCCAGAGCCCGCTTCGCGTCATCGAGATCTATCCCTACAGTAATGACGTAGGCCACTCCGGCCGCAGCCGCCCTTTTCACTACTGCCTCTGCGACGGTCACCAGAGGTTCCAATTCCAGGTGAGCATGGGAATCTACAAGAAAAGGTGGCAATGGCTTTTGAAGGCCGGCATTATTTCCCATGGAATCCTTCCGGGACGTCAGATAGAACCGAACATGAGTGAAACGCACTTAGTGCTTTTTTTCGCAAGTTCGGTCACGCACTGTTGCCACTATCGGATCAATAGGGCCGGCGTCCCTGCCGGCCGCGGACCAATGACCGGCAGGAGGCCGGTCCTACCGATAAAGCCCTTCGGCTATGGTGGTCCGACAGATCAGAATACGTGACCGTATTTATGAAACGCTGTACTTAGCTTGGCGAGTGAATAACCTGGGTAACCCCCTCTCGCTTCCCTTTTCCGCCAGGGAAGAGAGTTTTGTTGTCCCCCTCCCTTAACGGAAAGGGTCGGGGGAGGGGGATGTTGGCCCAATTCTCAACGAATTTCACCAGGCACTAAAAAGATATAACAAAGCCGAGTCTAACCGCAAGACTGTGGGAGGGACTCATCACGCTGTGGGAGCAGGAAAGCCTGCCGCCATGGGCTTGGCTCTCTTCGATGTTTCGACAACTTCACGCACATGGCGGTACAAAGTCGCAAAATCCAGAGTATCCGCTTTCTTGGGATCCAAAGCCTCCCGGATAATCTGCCGAAAAAGTTCGACTTCTTCTTCTGACACCTCGGGAAAGGTCTCTCGGACTTTTCGTTGATCTTCGATGGCTAAGGCCAATTGTTTGTCATTCTGCAGAGAACCGAATAGATCCATAAGAAACCTTTCTGCACCTTCCTTTTGTCGCTGCGTTCCACATATCTCGCTGATAGCGCCGGCCACATGCGCCAAACACGACGACGTCTCAGATTCGGGCGCCATAACGACGAAAGGCCACCGCGATTGTGCGGCTGAAGCCATAAGGGGCTCGTCGGGCACATACCCCAGGCAGGTCATAGGGATCCCCAATATCCTGCCAATATCATGTTCAAGTCGGTTGCAAATAAGGTCTGAAATTTCGGAGGAGGGAGCCCTGTTAAGGATCACATAAATATGCCTTCCGCCTGCAATTCGATGTAGATTCATGATGAACGCAAGAGCTTCAGCGCTTGCTACCTGCTCAGGCGTCACCACTGCCAACACGTGCGCGGCCCCCTGAATCAGCGGAGCGAGACTTTGAACATCTTCAGCGGGGGTGTCGATGAGAACAAAATTTCTTCGGTTCATGAGAGGCGCCAGTGACAGAAAACGGGACATCTTGTCCTCACCGTTCCATCCTATGGGCTCCCCGAGCGCGACGAGACCTACATTTTCTCCCCATGGCACAATGACTTCTTCAGCCGAACAATAGCCCCAGACAATGTCGTTCAAATTGTACAGGGGTCGTAATCCCAACGCGGTCCCCATGTTCGCCGGCGAACCGTTCATATCCAACAGTAGAACAGAGGCGCCTATGCTCCCCAGGGTAACGGCCGTATTCAACGCAAGACACGTCTTTCCAGGGGATCCTTTTCCACCGGTAAAGGCTACGATATCACACATAGTCAACAACCCTCCTCTCGGGAAGGAGAAACTTAAGGGTTTATCCTGATACATATTAACTTGAAATCCAGATATTTGCAACAATTAATTAAAGTAATATAGTAGGGAAAACAGGGATGTCTATAGATCGCCAAATGGCCGGACAATTTAGTCTACAAATCTGGAGTAGTCAGGCCCAGCAACGGGGAAACTAAGAGGGAGCGAGCCGCCCCATGCAAGCTACGATGAATCCGTCTTGCACCGGATCGCTCTCAAACAATGAGTAATTCGCTAAACCAAACACGGGTATGATAAAACCCGGATCCGCGGCACTCCCAGGCCGACGTTGACTAAAGGCTGGAGCCACTGAGTTGGGCCCCAGGGCAGTGCCGGTTTTGCTACTAATGGACTCGCGATCCGGGAGCAAACTGGTCTGAGAGGCGGGCAGATCCCAGACCCCAGGAATTGAAACGGCACTCACGAGTACGTCTCAGGCCGAGCCGCTCTCAATGGCCGCAGTGGCGACCGCTTGGGCTACTGTTCGGCTAACCTCAGTATGGAAGGCTGTAGGTATAATGTATCCTTCTGAAAGTTCGTCAAGGGGAACCAGGCCGGCAATGGCCCGGGCAGCAGCCATGTTCATCGCGGCGGTTATCTTATGAGCCCGGGCATCCAGGGCCCCACGGAACATGCCTGGAAACACTAATACGTTGTTGATTTGATTCGGGAAGTCGCTCCTACCAGTGGCGACTACAGAAGCGTAATCCTTGGCGCCTTCAGGATCGACCTCCGGGACGGGATTTGCCAGAGCAAATACAATAGGTTCTCGCGCCATAACTGAGAGATCCGACGGAGCCAATATGTCGCCGGACGAAACCCCTATGAAGACATCTGCACCGACTAGGGCCTCTTTCAGTCCACCTTTTCGGCCCTGCGAGTTTGTCAGGCCGGCTATCTCCTCTTTCGCCGGGTTCATGCCTTGTTCCCTGCCGGGATAGATCGCGCCCATGCGGTCACAAGCAGTAATGTCTACGGCACCTGCCTCGCGGAGGGTATTGATGACGGCAATCCCGGCAGCTCCTGTGCCTGATACTACGACCTTTACGTCGCTCAACTGCTTCTTTACGAGCAATAGAGCGTTGTACAGGGCTGCTAGTACTGCTATGGCTGTCCCATGCTGGTCGTCGTGAAATACGGGAATGTCGAGTTCTTCTGTGAGGCGTCTCTCGATTTCAAAACACCGCGGTGCAGAAATATCTTCCAGGTTGATTCCACCAAACGCGGGGCTGATAGCTTTAACAACAGAAACGATCGAATCGGGGTCGGTAACGTTCAAACAAATGGGGAACGCATTGATCCCAGCAAATTTCCTGAAGAGGACCGCTTTGCCCTCCATTACCGGAAGAGCTCCCAGTGGCCCAATGTTTCCTAAACCAAGTACGGCCGTCCCGTCCGTAACCACGGCCACACTGTTCCCCTTCATGGTATATTTATATGCCCGCTCGACGTCGTTTGCCACTGCCAGGCTAATTCGTCCAACACCGGGAGTGTAGGCTATGGCGAGATCGTCGGGCCCTTGGATTTCTCTTCGTGCTTCCACTCGGATCTTCCCACCCTCGTGATAGTCAAAAGTCCTATCCTTCACCGAGAGAACCTGGACGCCGGGAATGTCTTTCAAGCCATCGACAATTCTCTGTTCATGATCCTCGTCGCGAGCATAAACATTCAGGTCGCGTACTATTCGGCCTCTTTCGAGACTGACTATTGTAATGGCCCCCATCAGGCCGCCACGTTGCCCGATTGTCGTCGTGATGCGCCCCAGCATTCCAGGTTTTCGCTCGATGCTCAATCTGATGGTCAGGCTGTAACTGGGACTCGTATACCCCGGCATTTGAAACCCCTGCGTGTTACGATAATCGTTTTTGAGTTGCTCGTTCCCTGTCACTTTTCCCCAAATCAGCCCCGCAGCCAGCCAATTGTACTGGGGAGCGCGAGTTCCGAAAGAAACGGCTGTCCCAACAGCCTATCTTCCGACGAAGCGCGATTTCCCCTAATTGCGAACATTATTGTAAACGGGCGTTGGAGTAAAGCCGATTGTCAGATGGCCAAAACCAGGACATACCCCAATAATTGAACGGTGAGTAAGGCTTTGATGAGTAAAGGGAGGTGTTTATAGTTGTTGAGAAGTGAAAATGGGGAATGTTCTCTGCCAAAGCATATAGGACCTCGCAAGGTAGGATTGCTAATCCGACGAAGAAATTCGTCATTCCTATCAGGGAGGTCCACATCGATGGTGACATCAGATCGGGGCTAAATTGCGAGGCCAGATTCGAGATTTTTCGGGGAAACTTTGTTCAGAGAAGGGCAAAGTTGTAGGGCGATTTGTGGAGGAGACGGTCTATGGCATTCAGGCCAGGGGTTCGGTGCGTTTGAGTGAGATAGCCCGTTCTCTGGTGGAGAGGACCTCGGTGAAGAAGAGAATAGATCGTCTGTCCCGTAATTTGGCCCGTAAAGGGCTCGGGAGTGACATCAGCGCGGGGATTCTTGCTGAGGGGGCCGGTCGAATTGAGCAGAAACACGCTTCTGATTGTCGATCCGACAGACATAACCAAGAAATATGCGAAGAAAATGGAGTGCCTCGCCAGGGTTAGGGACGCAAGCGAGAAAGAGCAGGGTCAGGGATATTGGGTAGACACGGTGGTTGGCGCACGTCCTGATTCATCGGAGATAATTCCGTTGGTCCACAGGCTATATTCCCAGAATGCCGAGGATTTTGTCAGTGAGAATCACGAGTTGTTGGACGTGATCACGAAAGTTTCTCATGCCACCGAGGGCCGAGGAATATTCGTGGTGGATCGGGGAGGTGACCGTAGAACGCTCTATAAGCAGTTGCTCAGAGAAGACAACCCCATTCGTTTCATCATTCGCCAGAGGGGAGACCGACATCTGCTTTACGGCGGGAAACTGCGAGAGACTTTTGAATTGGCCGAGAGGTGCAAGACTCCCTACGCAGAAACGGTGATAAAACAAAAGGACGGCCGTGAGAAGGCTTACTTCATCCAATTTGGATTTTGCCCGGTGCGTTTGCCTGAGCATCCGGATAAGCCGTTGTGGTTGGTTGTGGCCAAAGGATTCGGAGCAAAGCCGTTAATGCTGCTCACCACCGAACCCATGAGCCGCAATCGGAAGGTCTTGTGGTGGATAGTTCAGGCTTATCTCACCCGCTGGCGCGTCGAAGACACGATCCGATTCATCAAACAAAGTTATAATGTTGAGGACATCAGGGTTTTGACCTATGAGCGATTGAAAAACATGGCTGCTTTGGTTTTGGCCGCAGCATTCTTTACCGCAGTCCAGATCGGATACAAGCCCAAGCTCCAGATCCTGGCCCTGCACGCCCTCAACGCAACTCAGCGTATCTTCGGCATTCCGGATTTTCGGTACTATGCATTGGCTGATGGTATCAAGGCTATTCTGAGCAGATCGGGACAAGGAATACTTCCCCAAAAACCTCACCAGGGGGGATCAAATCCACAACTCTCCCTCTTCTTGGCTTAGGTTTTTGGGGAAACTCCAGGAATAAGAACCACTTGATCGGCTCGTTCCCCAGAGACCTCCGGGCAATTCTCATCACATCTTGATCACGCGGGAACAGACCGCAAGCGACCGAAAAAGACTGAGTAGAATCGACCGCGCTTGGAATCGTTGGAATTGTTTGGCAAGACATTGAATTCATTGCGACTGCCCGCATCTTCGCCCGGCAGACGCCGGATCTGCGAATTCCCTCCGTGTGCCGGGACGGTTTCTCGAAATCAGGACGTGTGGTGAATGCCCGCATACTGATTTTTTCTGTACACAACCCGACGTTGAAACGGACCGCTTGCAAGAGCAAATACCAGCCCTAAAGTAAGTGCTTGGCGACGGTGTAGCAGTAGAGGCTTGCCGGCGTGAATACCAGGCGAATTCCCTCTACAGTCAGAGTTTCAGATAAGCTGCGGGAAGTAATTATGGCTTCTTCAAGCCCATTTGAACGACAAAATTGGATCACGCTCCTAAGTTCCAATGGTTTATGAACAAACCTGTCACTCCATTTTACTTCGACGGCCCATAGAGGGCGCTGTCGATGAGGATCCATGTCAACTATGTCAACTTCCCCGCCCTTCCACCTGGCATAGTGAAGCAATTCATTTGTGTGAAACCATTGGGAGAAAATGCCGGTTTCAGTAAGTGACCCCATAAACTCGTCATTTTCATCAATCGGAGAGAAAAGAGCACTACGAATCGAAGGATTAGTCAGATAAATTTTGAAGTAGTTTGCACGCTGAAACCTTTTTGCGTTTCGGTCTATTCGATGAACAACTTTGATCAGAAATGCTGCTTCAAGATACTCTATGTAGCGCTTAATCGTATTCTTGGCTACTCCTGATTTTTTCGAGAGCTGTTCCAGGGACATCTCGTTTGCAGTATTAAAAGCCAGTGTTGTAAATAGATAATTCAATTCCTGGATATCTTGGATTCCATACAGGCTGGGTAAATCGCGCAAAAGCACTTTGTCGATGATATCTGCTTTCACGAATCTCGCTGTATCAGCCTGGATACGCTCTGAGAAAATAACTTCAGGATATCCGCCAAAATTCAGGTAGTGCACGAATGCATTGTTCAATGCCGTTATATCATCGGTGTCGTAGTACTGACCAGGATAATGCGGTTCAGACACCTCAAATTTGACTAGGTCGCTCTTGTCCAGCAAATTGAGGTATTCATGAAATGTGAGGGGAGGGAGTAAAAAATCAGTGAAACGTCCCGCGCCGGACTCCCTGCTTTTCAGTCGTAATGCGGCAGCAGCCGAGCCCGAAGCCACAAACTTGACATGCGGATGGTCATCAACCAAGGTTTTCAAGTGAACTTCCCAATTTCTCAAGTATTGAATTTCGTCAAAGAAAACGAATAGCGGCCTATCTGTAAGTCTGGCTCCGCTTGCCTCGACGAACAGCCTCAGCAAGTCCTCCAGTCCCAGTTCATTGTAAATTGGGTGGTCCACCGAAATATAACAAACTTGTTTCGAGTTAATTCCATCTTCGATCAATCGTTGAATTACGTGGTGAATAAGAACTGTTTTCCCGACGCGTCGCGGTCCCATCAGCAGGACTGCTCTCCTGACGGAAGTGTCACGTACTAGCGGCAGTAGAAGACCAAAATAAGCCCGGGGTTTTAGCTCGTAATAGTCCTCATTGATTTGATGTGGATCGTTCCACCATGCGTTTTCCGCCTGGATTCTCTTCAGAACCTGCTCTTTCGGGATGGATTCCATTGGAACACTCCAATAAGATCAGAGTCGTGATCCTAACCTAACCCACTGAGCCACTAAAGCCAAGCCTTTGATCTTATCGGAAAAATAGCGGGTAAGTGCATGCAATACGGTATGTTACAGCGTCTTGCAAGTGCCCGCATCCTGATTTTTGCAGTACGCATCCGGCCTTGGAATCCTGAGCGTGCAAGATTACACCATCCATGGACAAGCTGCCGATTCCCACGGCACTTCGCGTGAAAATGAAGATGGGGGCAGTCAAGCCCTCGCGACCGGTTGTCGTGCCGCTGCATGATTAAGAATTGAGTATGGCGTCCCCGAATTCCGCACAGTAACGTTTCCGAAAAGGTGGCTAATCTCGCCAACTACTGTTTTCGCTATGCAACGCAATAATTGTTCCCTTGGGGTCAATAACGAAAACCGAGTGGAAACTGTCAAGCACATGAAGATTTTTGGAGCATTCTCGGTAGATCTCAAAGTTCATATATCGGAACAAATCGGATAGAAGGAGGATTTTCCTGAACCCTACATTTTCCAGTTTACGCACCTTGGTACAAAGGGCCTTCTGAAGCAGATCGCATGCTTCTCCTGCGATGTCACCCTTCCAGCCTCTCCATGCTGGCGAGCTTATACATGGAACTACTCTGTCTGGGTGACCGCAAGTCTTACTAACGAAACAGAACTTTGCTTCGACTCCCTGCAAGTATTCGGGACCTTGTTCAGGAAAACTATTTGTGGAGATCACCCCCGCATCGTCAGCTGCCAGTAGGTAGTTCCCGCACCCGCCTGGACAGGTACTGAGTAGATCCGATGAATTTCAAGGATTCCGACACAATGAGTTTTCTAAGCTTGGAGAAGTCGTCGAAGGGTCCATTGACCCAAATTTGATAGGAGCCGCGCAAAATTCTTTTCTTGCGAGCTTCTTTATCGATTTGCACAACCAAGTTCTCTGTTGCAGCCACATATGTGAGCCGGGAGACAGTCGCCCCGCCGATGACAACGTCGTCAAGGAGGTTCGTGACCTCAACAGCAAACCTCTCCCCGTCGACAGTGATGTAGAAATCCGGAGGGTCTTCTCCGTCCCACCAAGAACCGACCCCGATGGCCTTCCCCAAGAGATGAGACCGAAAGAAGTCAATCGCTCGAACCTCGTCGTCTCTAATGGCTTCCTCCACTTTATTTGGAATTCGGGGACACTACACTTAATCCCTGGCTCCGGACCGGCGGATCAACAAACATTTCATGCTCAAATCAAAAAACCTGATTGCCACTGGCAATGCACTGAACCAGGATCAGTCTCGCAAGAAGCCCATGCCCACACTTATTCCTAAGCGAGTTTACTCAAAATTGGAAAAAAACATCGGAAAATTGTTGTGGTTTTGGCGGAGAGAGAGGGATTCGAACCCCCGGTGCCACAAGGACACAGTTGATTTCGAGTCAACCCCCTTCGGCCTCTCGGGCATCTCTCCGCTTCGGCTGATTCTTACAGCCTATGATTCCTGTCGCAGCCTTGCATAAAACCGCTGGAGCAGTTCTGCTGCCTCTTTCTCCATGACTCCCGAAATCACCTCAATCTCATGGTTCATTCTCGGATCATGGGAAAGGTCGAACAGACTGCCTACCCCGCCCCATCGATGGTCCCTCGCGCCGAACACGAGGCGTTTCACCCTCGCGTGCACAAGAGCGGCCGCGCACATGATACACGGCTCCAATGTAACATAAACAGTTGCTCGCGGCAATCGCCAATCACCGTTAAAGCGGGCCGCCTCGCGAAGCGCTACAATTTCCCCGTGAGCCGTGGGATCTTTTTCCGCTTCCACGAGGTTATGGCCTGTTCCGATGACCCTCCCGTCTTGAACGACCACCGCCCCCACAGGCGTCTCGCCCATTGCCGCGGCCTTGCTGGCCAACTCAAGTGCCAATCGCATAAAGTCTTCTTTAGATTTGTCGATCTTGTTCATGAATGATTTATTGAAGAGTGAACCGGGGAGGGCCTTTTTGCAAAAAGTGCCCCCCTGCATTCCTTCAATTACTCTTGAGATTTTGCGCCTAAAACGGCGCCTTCGGCGGCAGATGATACCATCATGGCGTAACGTGCCAAATAACCTTCTGTTATGGAGGGTGCCGGCGGCTTCCACTCGGACCGTCGCTTGTTGATCTCGTCTTCCGGGACATTCAGGTCAATCCTTTTGCCTGGTATGTCAATCGAGATCTCGTCTCCGTCCCGCACCAGAGCGATCATGCCGCCGTGTGCAGCTTCAGGAGAAACATGGCCAATCGCGGCGCCCCTGGTCCCGCCGCTGAATCGCCCGTCTGTGAGCAACGCAACCGATTTGTCCAGGCCCATGCCCGCGAGCGCTGAAGTAGGATTCAACATTTCCCTCATGCCGGGACCTCCGCGTGGCCCTTCGTACCGGATGACAACTATCTCCCCTGATTTGATCTTGCCGCCAAGTATAGCTTCAACCGCGGCTTCTTCAGAGTCAAAGACACGAGCCGTTCCTTTGTTTTTGAGCATTTCCGGCTGAACCGCGGATTGCTTGACGACCCCGCCATCCGGAGCGAGGTTTCCCTTCAATATGGCTATTCCTCCGACCTGATGGTAGGGATTGGCGAGTGGCCGAATAACCTCGGAATCAAGAACCGCCGCTGACTTGAGGTTTTCCCCAAGGGTGGCCCCTGTAACGGTCAAAACATTTGGGTCTGCCAATCCGCCGGCAACAAGCTCTTTGGTACCGCTTGCACCCCTCCGGCCGTGTCAAGATCTTCCAGGTGATGAGGGCCGCCAGGGGAAAGAGAGCAGATGTGCGGTGTCTTGGAACTGATATCATCGAACAATTTCAAGTCTACGTTGATGCCCGCTTCCCGAGCAATGGCCGGAACGTGCAATACGGTGTTTGTCGAACATCCCAGAGCCATGTCTACCGCGATGGCATTTCGGAATGCTTCTGTTGTCGCGATCTGCCGCGGACGAAGGTCCCTGGTGACAAGCTCCATAACCTTCATGCCGGCTCGCTTGGCCAGGCGTATTCGAGCAGCCTCAACCGCGGGGACGGTTCCGTTTCCCGGCAGTCCAAGCCCAAGCGCCTCGGTCAGACAGTTCATTGAATTGGCCGTGAACATCCCCGCACAGGAACCGCAGCCCGGACATGCCCGCTCTTCAAGTTCAGCGAGCTCTTCAAGTGTCATGTCGTCGGCCTTTACTCTGCCTACAGCCTCGAACACAGTAATGACGTCTGCCTTTTTGCCCTTAAACCTGCCGGTCATCATAGGGCCACCGCTTATGACAACTGCGGGAATGTTCAATCTGAGCGCGGCCATGAGCATTCCCGGAACCACTTTGTCGCAGTTCGGGACAAGCACGATTCCGTCAAAAGGGTGGGCAATGGCCATGATTTCCACTGAGTCGGCTATCAGTTCACGACTTGCAAGGGAATATTTCATCCCGATATGACCCATTGCCAGACCGTCACAAACGCCGATGGTGGAAAACTCCAGCGGGGTCCCTCCGGACATCCTGATGCCGGCCTTGACCGCTTCGACAATTTTGTTCAGGTGAATGTGCCCCGGTACCAATTCATTGGCTGAATTGGCAATTCCTATGAAGGGCCTGGCAATTTCTTCATCGGTGACACCCATTGCCTTGAGAAGCGCCCTGGAAGGTGCTCTCGTAATGCCGGTTTTCAAAATATCGCTTCTCAATGTTTCCTCCCTACGTTATCTGAATTTGGAAGTTATTTATTCAGTATGCGTTCCACTCGCGGCGCAAAAAGTCTGTCATAAACAGGTAGCTCGCCGAGAAGCGGCCGCGCGTAGTTCTTGAATTCGACCGTCACGTTATTGACGCCATCGATAAAGGAGTCCGGCATACTTTTGGTCTCTTTCGCCACTTCTTCCAATGGTGTCACATTGTAGCGCACGCCATAGTCGCCGACTCTCTCGATAGTAATCGAAGCATTCACTTTATGCCATGCGGCAATCTGCACCGCGGCTCGCCGACTTCCCGAGCCTCGTGCGTGTCGACTTCGCTGACACATCCAAGGAAGGATCGCTGCAAGTACCCGAAAGTGTCGGACCTCACCCTCCTGATCTTGAGCTTCTCTTTTACGAGATTCATCAGGGCATCGCCCAGCGAAGTGCTCCCGGAAAGCTGAATATTGCCGTGACTGTCTTTTTCAACCCTTTTGACCAGTCCGGCCACGACTGGAGTCCGGTCTACATCTTGAATTCCTTCCGAAACTGCCACCACCACACGTCCGAATTCAGAATAAACCTTGTCAACGCTACCAAGGAACTCTTCATAGTCGAAAGGTTTTTCAGGCACATAAATCAGATGAGGTCCGTCGTCGTGATATTTGCGTGCAAAGACAGAGGCCGCAGTGAGAAACCCGGCATTCCGCCCCATGACCACTCCGATGTAAACACCCGGCAAAGACCTGTTGTCCAGGTTCGCTCCGGAAAACGCCTGTGCCACAAACTTGGCTGCGGATCCGTATCCCGGGCAGTGATCGGTTACTCTGAGGTCATTGTCGATGGTTTTAGGTATGTGCATTACCCGAAGTTCATAACCCGCTTCTATAGCGAATTTATTCACGATTCTGCAAGTTTCGGCTGAATCGTTACCCCCTATGTAGAAGAAGTAATGTATTCCGTGGGCCTTGCAAACATCGAAGATGCGTTGACAGACCTCTTCGTTGGGTTTCATTCTTGTGCTGCGAATGCCCGCGCCCGGAGTCATGCCCACTCTTTCCAGGTTGTGGCCCGTGGCTTCCGAAAGATTCATCAACTCTTCTTCCACCATGCCTTCCACTCCTCGAAACGCGCCGTAGAATTGAGTAATGTGCGGGTACTGGCGAGCCTGAAGCACCGCTCCCACGAGAGACTGGTTGATGACAGCAGTCGGCCCCCCTCCCATAGCTATGATGGCTTTCCCCGTCAGTTTTTCCATTGTCGACTCCTTTTCCGTAATCGTACAGAGGGCAATCAAGATTCACCGCAGAGTGCGCCGAGAACGCAGAGAGAAAAAATGGTTTATGCAAGCCCACGCAAGCCGGTGGGGTACGTAGTCAGTGCGATGCTATCTTCAGTGCCAGAGACCGGAATGCCTTGCGTCTCACCCGTAGGCAGGGCACAAATGACAGGACCCTCGGCGATCTCTGCGCTCTCCGCGGTGAATGATTATCTTTCTTTCCATAGTGCCCGGCGTCACTATACAACTGCCGCAATTATGAAAGATAATCCCATAATGGCAAAGAGTTTTCTTGTCCGAGTCGCCCGATAAATTAAACGACATGTTGACGTTCGGTCAATCCCGCCTGCCTTGGGACGCGGGATTGATTTTCAACCAGTGCATAGGTACATTGTGAGGATGAAAGATTCCTTGCCCACGGAAAAGGCCGTTCGCATTGTCGAGAACTTTGATAACCTGTCCGCCGAGCGACGCGTTGACATTTTCAGGGAATTATCACCCGGGGGCCGTGCGGAGTTGCTCGAGGTCATAGCTCGTCCCAGTGTGCTTGTACGTAAAATTTCAGAAGAGGAGATGTTTTTTACCGTAAAGGAACTGGGGGAGGAAAACGCTCCGGCGCTCATCGCCTTGACTACCGGGAGACAACTCCTGTATTTGCTGGACATAGATCTGTGGAAAAAAGAGATGCTTGATACATACGCGGTAGCCCGATGGCTGGAAATACTCTCAAGAATCGGCGAAGACAAGATGCTCCAGTTTGTGCAGGTGGCGGACCCGGAACTCATCCTGACCGCATTGGATCGTTTGATACGGGTTAAAATGCGTAATCCGGACTTGGACTTTGTTGAAGAGAGCGATTCTCTGCCTTCCTTCACGCTCGAAGATATGTTTTACATCGACTTCCGCGTTCCCGATTCGGAAGATGCGCTGAAACAATTCTTGGAGACCGTGTTTCGCTGGAATATTCGGTATTACATCAATATGATGCAAGAATTAGCTACGGGAATACCAATGGAGAATGAGGACGCGGCCCTCAAATGGAGGCGTGCGCGATTAGCGGATAAAGGTTTTCCTGAGTTTGATGAGGCCGTAGAAATCTATCAGTACCTGCAGCGCGGCGCGGTCAAAGAACCGTTGGCCGAATCTCCATTGCCAGAATCGGACTATGAAGAAGATTTTCGCTATTTTCTGGGATATCCGCTAAAGGTGCTGGATTCGAACAGTCTGTTCGAAAAATGTCTGCACGACATTTTAGATCGCACTGAAAAAGACCGGCTAGCGACCGAACTGGCGCATCTTTCCAACAAGGTGATGGTTGCGGATGGACGAGACCCCGGGTCGAAAGATGAGCTTCACGGCAGCCTCAAAAAGGTCAGCGGTTATATCAACATCGCCTTGGAAGACATGTGTGGAGAAGACGTCTCCATGGCGCTGGGATTACTCAGATCGAATCACGTGGAGATTCTATTCCGAAGAGGCTTCAGCTTGATTCTAGACCTTCGAAAAGATGCCCAGAAGTTGCTCAGAAACTACGAGGGGGGCGTTGAAAATCTGGGGCATCCGCTCGCGGAACTCCTGAAGGGGCTTTTCCAAAAGAGACCCTTTTATGCCGGAAACGTGCTCGGAGAGACCAAAGTGCGGGAGTTCAAGCAGCTTGATGATATCCTGACAATTAGAAAAATGATGGACCAAACCACCCTTGAAGAGAGTTGGGAACCATTTTAATTCTCTCCAGCGCCAAGCGCCACCCCCCTTATCTCCTTGCGAACCGCTTGCTTTTTTCGTCTAAGTGGGTTACTTTTAGTTTCCACCCATCGTATTTCCATAGATGATCAGATTCAGGAGAGCAGACTAATGCAAGGTTTTGAGCCTACTATCGTCGCATTTTGTTGTCATTACTGTGCTTACGGCGCGGCCGACCTGGCTGGCAGTATGAGGCTGGAATATCCTACCAATATCCGCGTCATCCGCCTCCCTTGCACCGGAAAAATCACGCCGGTCTTTCTCCTGAGAGCTTTTGAAAAAGGTGCGGACGGGGTTTATGTGGCGGGTTGTCTGGAAGGCGATTGCCACTTCATCCAGGGGAACTTGGTAGCTAAACCACGAGTGAATTACACTAAGAAGCTCATTGAGGAAGTGGGTCTCGAACCGGAGCGCCTTGAAATGTTCAACATGAGCGCGGCCATGGGCCCAAGATTTGCCGAGGTGGCGCGTGAATTTACCGAGCGCATCAAGAACCTGGGCCCGAGCCCGATCAACAAGAAATACCGTAACCTCAAGAATGAGGCAGCATAATCCCGTTCAGGCTTTGTTCAGAAACGTCTGTCTGGAGGCACAAAATGGTTGTAGGTGAGAGGAAACCCTTCGAAGAGATTACTCGGATGCTGGAGGGACATAAGAAAATCATGGTTCTCGGTTGCGGCGGTTGCGTGACTGTTTGCTTGACCGGTGGGCATGACGCTGTCCGCGTCCTGTCCAGCCAACTGCGAATGGCTCGTGATCAGCACGGCAATCCTCTCGAAATAGTCGAGAAGACGGTCGAGCGGCAGTGTGACCCGGAATATGTCGAGGAAGTCCATGCTATCGTTCCTGAAGTGGACGCGGTTCTATCCATGGCTTGCGGAGCCGGCGTTCAGTATATAGCGGAAAGATACACGAGCACCCCGGTTTACCCGGCTTTAAACACCACTTTCGTCGGTGGCTCGGTAAAAGAAGGCTACTACGTAGAGCGCTGCCAGACCTGCGGGGAGTGCAAGCTGTATTACACGGGTGGTATTTGCCCAATAGCCAGGTGCTCCAAGAGCCTATTGAACGGTCCGTGCGGCGGTTCGACTAAAGGGAAGTGCGAGATTGACTCTGAAGTTGATTGCGGATGGCAACTTATTGTTGACCGTCTCAAATCATTGAATCAGATGGACCGATACGAAGAGATCATGACCTCCAATGACTGGAGAAGCAATAGGGACGGGGGACCCCGCAAGATGGTAAGGGAGGACTTTCAACGATGAACGCCGACTGCAAAACAGAAAGCAGGCTCGAAAAGATACTCAGGTCAGGGAAGTTTGCCGTTACCGGAGAATGCGGACCGCCTCGTGGCGCCGACCCGGAAGTGATCCGTAAGAAATGCGGGTTACTCAAGAACAATGCGGATGCCTTCAATATTACGGACAACCAGACTTCCGTCGTCAGGATGTCCTCCATAGCCTCTTCTATTGTTATGATGCAGGAAGGTCTGGAACCGGTCATGCAAATGGTCTGCCGTGACCGCAACAGAATCGCGATTCAGAGCGACATTCTCGGAGGAGCGGCTCTCGGCATCAAGAAACATGCTTTGCCTGTCCGGCGACCATCAGAAGTTTGGGGATCATCCTCAGGCCAAGAATGTCTTTGACCTGGATTCGATTCAGCTTATTCAGGCGGTCCGCGGCATGCGCGACGAAGGGAAATTTATCGGTGGCGAAGAGATAAAAGGCGCACCCAAGCTTTTCATTGGAGCTGCGGAAAACCCTTTTGCGGATCCATTTCGAGATTCGTGTGCCCCGCCTTGCCAAGAAAGTCGCGGCAGG
The DNA here is from genome assembly GCA_963828085.1 of uncultured delta proteobacterium. Classification (GTDB taxonomy): domain Bacteria; phylum Desulfobacterota; class Desulfomonilia; order Desulfomonilales; family Desulfomonilaceae; genus CAWBBA01. Next base: position 84,759 of record CAWHDO010000044.1, on the reverse strand, counting down.
CGTAGAGTTTATTCAGACTCAGTGCATCTTTAATCTCGCCAAGTTTCGTGAGTGGATGAAGGGTATAGTGGATCGGGGCCTTCACGAAAAGGTGTTCATACTTGGAGGGGTTACGCCGTTCAAGTCTTTCGGCATGGCCAGGTACATGGCCAATAACGTGCCAGGAATGGACGTGCCTGAGGAGCTTCTCAAGCGTATGAAAGATACACCAAAGGAGAAGCAGGCTGAAGAAGGCATCACCATAGCTGTCGAGACCATAAAACAGCTTCAAGAGATGCCGGGAGTTGCAGGCGTTCATATTATGGCAATCGAATGGGAACAAAAGGTTGGAGAAATAGCGGAAAAAGCCGGACTGCTCCCTCGCCCGTCCGTATAAGAATTTTTCAGAGAATTGTGAGAGCTAGGGGCGTCTACGACGCCCCTTTTTGTTTGACTAATACGATTGCGATTCCAAATAGGTGGGACTGCTTCACAGCAGTTGGAGCCGTTTAGGGGAGATCTCCTGTGCTACGGACGTCACCCTTCGGCACTGTGGCGCAGGCTTTCCAGCCTGCGGTTTCTCTCTAAGAATCGAGGCCTGCCCGAAACGGCGGCGACTCACGCCTCCAGCGTGATCACTTCACGGAACGCGCATTGGTATAAATACCCTAAATGTTTCTATTTGAGGGGCAAGTTGCCATGATCAGTAATCAAGATTCACGACGTTCAGACGCGTTTCGTTCAATGAAATCCCGCCGTGGTTCCACTTGATCTCCCATTAGCGTGGAGAATATCTCATTGGCCTTTACAGCATCTTCAATCGTTATCTGCATAATTTTCCGGTGCTCCGGATTCATGGTCGTGTCCCATAATTGTTCCGCGTTCATTTCCCCAAGGCCTTTGTAACGTTGAATAGAGAGATTCTTGCGGCCGTGTTCCAGAATCAATTCCGCGAGCCCTGAAAAACTAGGCACTTCTATCCTTTTCTCATCCATAAGCATGGTCAAGGGAAGCTGCCCCAAAACCCCGATGCGCTCTGTTATCGATACTATCTCAGCAAACGAAGGGGACTCCGTCAGATCAAAGTCAATCATTGTCCGGCGGCTCAAACCATTTCGCCTGGACTTCACATCTATGTAGTACTTGCTCTCCTCCTCATCCTTTTCAATGTCTATCGTCATTGGCATGAGATCCGTAGGCGACTTTATCAGTTTCTGGAATACCCTGGCGGCTATTTCATCGGCCTGTTCCTGGCTGGCCAGAGACTCCGGATTCAGGCCTTCAAGCGCAAACGCTTTGAGCACTAATCTCTCCATGTTCTTGCGCTCGAACACGTCCAGTATTTTTTCCATTCTTAGAAGGTTCTTAATAATATTGATTAATACTGTTCCCTCCAGGAATTCGCCGTCTTTCTTTTCGATTCTTACATTTTCGAGCCCATTGTTTAATACGATGTCATCCAGCGAGCTCTCGTCTTTCACATAAAACTGCTCTTTCCCTTTCTTGACTTTGAAAAGCGGAGGCTGCGCGAAATAAAGATATCCCCTGTTGATCACTTCAACCATCCATCGAAAAAAGAAAGTCAACAATAGTGTGCGAATGTGGGATCCGTCCACGTCGGCATCAGTCATTATTATTATCTTATGATACCGAGTCTTTGAAATATTGAAGTCTTCTTCTCCGATGCCTGTTCCAAGCGCCGTAATCAGGGTTCTGATTTCCTGGCTCTGGATTATCTTGTCGAAACGGGCCTTCTCGACGTTTAGTATTTTGCCCTTCAACGGGAGAACCGCCTGCGTTCGTCTATCTCTCCCCTGTTTCGCTGAACCGCCGGCAGACTCTCCCTCAACTATGAAAAGTTCCGCCTGCGCCGGATCTCTCTCCTGACAATCCGCCAACTTGCCCGGCAATGCAGAAGACTCCAGGGCGCTTTTCCTTCTCGTCAACTCACGAGCTTTACGCGCGGCTTCCCGCGCCCTTCCGGCCTCCAGGGATTTATTTATGATCCACTTGCCGGTCTGCGGGTGCTCTTCCAGGTACTCGCCGAGCTTTTCGTTGATAAGTTGCTCGACTATCCCACGAATGTCCATATTGCCAAGTTTGGATTTGGTCTGGCTGTCGAACTGCGGATTCAGCATTCTGACGCTCAGGACGGCTGTGAGACCCTCCCTCAGGTCTTCTCCGGTAATGCTGAGTTGGCTCTTACCGTTTTTCAACAGACCTTTGGCGTTTGCATATTGATTAATGGTCCGGGTCAGAGCGCCCCTGAATCCCGAAAGGTGAGTTCCCCCTTCAAATGTATTTATGTTGTTGCAGTAAGAAAAGACTGTTTCGGAATACCCGTCGTTATATTGAATGGCGCATTCAACGACATTGCTGTCCTTTTCTCCGGTAATATAAATGGGGTCTCCCTCCATGGTCTTTTTGGCCCTGTTAAGGTGTTCCACAAAAGACAAGATCCCCCCTTCGTATTCAAAAACAACAGCGGGGTTTTCGGAGCGCTCATCCTCAAATGTTATACGCAGCCCTTTATTGAGAAAGGCCAATTCTCTTAGCCTGGCCGCTATTATTTCATAGCTGAAATCAACCGTGCCAAAGATCTCGGGATCTGCCTTGAAGGTTATCTTGGTACCGTTTCGCTTTGTCGTTCCGATCACTTCAAGCTCGCTGGCTTTCTTTCCCCGCCGATATATCTGTCTGAAGACCTGTCCTGCTCGTCGTATCTCCAGCTTGAGCAGTTCGGACAAGGCATTAACGACTGACACTCCAACGCCGTGCAATCCCCCGGATACTTTATATGTATCGCTATCAAACTTCCCGCCGGCGTGGAGGATGGTCATGACTACTTCGGCGGCAGGAATTCTTTCCGTCGGATGAATGTCAGTGGGTATGCCACGACCGTCATCCTCGACCGTCGCTGAGGAATCCAGGTGAACCACCACGGAGATATTATGGCAATATCCAGCCAGTGCCTCGTCAACCGCATTATCTACTACTTCCCATATGAACTGATGTAACCCTTCGGAACTTGTGTTGCCGATGTACATTCCCGGGGTATTTCGCACAGCCTCCAGGCCTTCAAGCACCTTTATATTTTCTGCACCATAGTGTCTTTGTTCCTGCACTTTCGCCGTTTCCCCTTTCAGATCACTTTTTTTGCCCCCAACACATTTGTTATTTGCGCATAGGCATTACCAGATTGAAATAACCTTTGAGGGGCTCCGGATGGATAACAAGTGGGGCCCCTTCGTGGTGGAACTCAAAAGATACCGTATCCGTATCCACGACACCCAAGGATTCTATCAAGTAGCCTACGTTTATGATGATCGCGAACTCATCGCCTTGATATTCCACTTCAACAACGTCTCTGGCAGTGCCCAGATCAGGATGAGTGGCAGTGAATTCCATTTTCCCCGGATTTATCTGAACATTCACTCCCTTGTTGCGATCCGAGGTTAAGATGGCTACCCTTCTCAGAGCCTGTAACACTTTCTGGCGGTTCGCTTTGATCACCTTTTCTCCAGCTTCAGGTATCACTTTACGGTAATCAGGGTAGTCTCCCTCGATCAGACGCACAGTCATCATGAAGCGATCCGTCTTAACAAGCATGTTTTTCTCTTCGAACCCGACAGACACACTTCCCTTCAGATTTTCCAAAACTCGTCTCAATTCCAACAGCCCTTTCTTGGGCACCAAAACAGACGATTTCAGGGAGACTTTTACATCCTCAGTGATTAAGGCCAACCGATGACCATCGGTTGCCACCAGCCGCGTATTTTCGGCGTCCTGTTCGAACAATACCCCATTGAGATTGAATCTGGAATCATCACTTGAAGAGGCGAACAGTGTTTTGTCAATCATATAGAGCAGTTTTTCGGCCGGTATAGAAAACGTTTCTAATTCACTGAAGGCTATCCAAACAGGATAGTCCGAAGCATCCATTCCGGCCAACTCAAACTCACTTACGCCAGAGACTATCTTTACCCTTTTCGACTCAGTGGTTTGCACACTGATTTGTCCCGGGGCCAATTCCCGGACGATCTCGTAAATCTTTCTCGCCGGAACTGCTAACGAACCCGGCTCTTTGACTGTACAAGTATAAGACATTTGCAAGCCGACTTCCAGATCTGTGGCCGTGATCATCAGATGTTCCGGATCGGAAGCAGTGATGAGCAGATGACTTAAGATCGGTAGAGTCGACCTTTTTTCAGTTATCGGAACTGTCTTTGAGAGTCCTTCAAAAAAAGAATCTCGTTCGATTTCAAAAAACATGAAGATCTCCTTCAGTCTTCTATGATGATAGAAATATTTAAAAAATTAGTAGTCTGAGAAGTGCCTGTGAATTTGTGAAAACACCGATAAAACGCTGTCCTGAGGCTATAGAAGGTTGTCGACTCCTCGTGGATAAATAGACGTCGGATCGTGCATAACTCCGGGCAGGCAAGTTGTTCAGGATTCTTACACAAGTTATCCACAAGTATCTTTCCGGGACATTCACTCCCTGATATCTTTCTTCAGCCCCTCTATAAGATTCTTCAGAGAATGATCTTGTTCCAGTTTTTTCTCAATTTTTCTGGTAGCATAGATCACTGTTGAGTGATCTTTTCCTCCAAACGCCGCTCCTATTTCCGGGTACGAGAACTCTGTGAGTTCTCGGGCGATGTACATTCCCACCTGCCGAGGGAGAGAATAGAGTTTGTGTTTTTTCCTGGACTTGATGTCCGCGGGTTTCACGTTGAAGGCTTTGGCCACACGCGAAATTATGTCATCGATGGTGATGTTCTTGGTATGTCGACGCAAAATATCTCGGAGCGCTGTGTCTGCAAGATTCGTTGTAAGAGGGAGACCCCTGAGCGTACTCATTGCTATGACGCGTATGAGATAGCCTACCAGGTCTCTTATGTTCGACTCCACCTGCTCTGCGAGGAAATAGGCAACTTCGTCAGGGAGATCAACAGCGTCTTCGTAAGCCTTTCGTTTTAGAATTGCTACCTTGGTTTCGAGGTCCGGCGCTCCCATGTCGGCAACAAGACCCCAAATAAAACGGGACCTTAACCTATGTTCCATATCGGAAATCTCGTTGGGAAATCTGTCGGAAGTAAGAACTATTTGCTTTCTCGCTTCATAGATGCTGTTGAAGGTGTGGAAAAACTCTTCCTGAGTTCGTTCCTTGCCGGCAAGGAACTGGATATCGTCAATCATAAGAAGGTCTACGTTACGGTATTTGTTGCGAAAATCTACCATACGATCAAAGCGGATTGCATTAATCATCTCATTTGTGAATTCTTCGGAGGTACTAAATGAGACTTTTTTCGTTTTGTCCTTGGATACCACAGCATAGCCTATGGCACTCATGAGGTGAGTCTTGCCCAGCCCTGTCCCTCCATAGATAAAAAAAGGATTATAGCTCTTTCCAGGATTTTCAGAAACAGACAGTGCAGCGGCATGAGCAAACTGGTTGCAACCTCCAACCACAAAGCTCTCAAAAGTGTAACGAGGATTCAGATTACGTTTCAAGGCAAATTCGTCCGTCATACTCAACGACACTAATAGGTTATCATTATCCAGCGGCTCCGGAACGGTGTCAAACCCCTTGCTACCGAAGTCGTCCCGAGATTTGAAATTCATTTCGTACGTTGTTCCTGTAATCTCCAGAAGTGAGTCTCTTATCATATTGATATAATTGTCTTTAATCCATCTAATGAAGAAATTATTAAGGACCGACAGAACCACTCGGTCCTCTGATATGTTTTCACAGATTATGGGTTCGAGCCAGGTGGACATGGTATGTTCGTTCACCCTGGTCCGAAGCAACTGCATGCAGCGTGCCCAGATAGTGCTCATGTTTGTAAAATATAATGTTTTTAATATGATAACTACATCAGACAGTAGCACGGAGGGGTTGCGATTTCAAGCAAAATCTTCGGAATAACCCATAGCCTCCAATAGGCGGTCGAGCCCTTCACGAGAGTGAAATGCAAGCTCCAACCTTCCTGATTGATTAGAGTTCTTTTTAATGACCACACGAGTGGAAAAATGACTTGAGAGCTTTGTTTCTAAGGCAGCCAGATCGGGGTCTTTTTCAAGTGTCTTTGGTAAACCGGCCTGCTGTTTATTCTTGAAATTTTGAACGATTCGCTCCAATTCCCGAACGGAGAGCTTGCGTCTAATGATTCTTGAAGAGAGGTTCAACTGAGTAGGCAGGTGATCCACCGCAAGAAGGGTTCTCGCATGACCCATGGAGAGTCGATCCTCACGAAGATGTTCCTTGATAGGATCTGGCAGTTTTAACAGCCTGAGATGATTTGTTATATTGGTACGATCTTTGCCGATCCTCTGGGCCAGGATTTCGTGGGTATAAGAAAACTTCACTATTAAGGTGTTGTACGCCTCGGCTGTATCGAGAGGATTCAGGTTCTCTCTCTGAAGATTCTCTATGAGCGCTATCTCCAATGATTCTGCATCGGATATGGTTTTCACGATGACTGGAATTTTCGAAAAACCCGCTTTTCTTGCAGCTCGCCAACGTCTCTCTCCGGCCACGATCTCGTATTTCCCTTCGACAGTGGAACGAACTATCAAAGGTTGAATTACGCCCATCTCTTTTATGGAATGACTCAAGTCGGCCAGGGATTCCTCGGGGAAAGAACGTCTGGGCTGATAGGGATTCGGAAAGAGAGAATCTATGGGAAGGTGCTTGATTCCAGCCTCCGGCGCACTCTGCCCAGCCGAATTGTCCAAAGGGATCAAGGCATCAAGACCTTGTCCCAATGCTGTACGCTTCTTGGCGGTTTCCGTCACCTTCAACATCCATGATCTCCTTTGAGAGCGAGAGATAACTGATCGCTCCGCGAGACGTGATATCGTATAAGACAACAGGTTTTCCAAAACTTGGCGATTCCGACAGCTTCACGTTGCGCGGTATAATGGTATCAAATACTTGAGATTGGAGATTTTTTCTCACATCGTCCACCACCTGGTGACTTAAATTATTCCTAGGATCGAACATGGTCAGAAGAAACCCCTCTATGCGCAGGGATTGGTTAAAGTTCGACCGGATCCTGCGAATCGTCTGCAAGAGATTGCCGACCCCTTCCAGAGCATAGTACTCGCACTGTATAGGAATTAGCACCGAGTCCGCTGCAACCAAGGCATTCAAAGTCAAAAATCCCAGCGAAGGAGGGCAATCAATGAACGTGTAGTCATAACAGCCTCTTATTGACTCAATAGCGGCAAGCAGCATTCGTTCTCGAGAAGGCAATGAGATGAATTCCACCTCGGCTCCTATGAGATCCTGAGACGAGGGCAATATATCCAAATATTCCAGTGCAGTGCGCTTTAAGATCTTCTGGTGACTCTCCTTTGAAATGAGGAGTTCGTAGATCGAGGGTTCCCCAAGGGAAAGACGAATTCCCATTCCGCTGGACGCGTTGGCCTGGGGATCCATATCAACCAGGAGTGTGCGTCGCTCAGAGAGCGCGAGACAGGACGCCAAATTTACCGAGGTGGTGGTCTTGCCAACCCCCCCTTTCTGATTACATACGCATATTACGCGTCCCATTGGCTCCTACCTACTAGATATAGTATTTTAAATTCCGAGAGCCCCTCATATCATAAAATGATCCAGGGACCAACGCAAATTATCAAACAGCGCACGAAAAACATGCCAAAGTTTATCTGTTTTCACCTCTACTGAGTTGTGGAAAAGTCGTAAGATGCCCCTTCTTCAGTGACGTCTCGGCGCCTCTGTCATTGCGAGGAGCGAAGCGATGAAGCAATCTCAATCGCCGACAAAGAGAGATTGCTTCGCAGCACTCGCAATGACAACTTGTTTCCCTGGGCAACTAAATGGTCGGGTTCAAGTAGATCCGCCACCCCGAAAAACCAATGTTAGCGCGTACCAATAAAGATGGGTGATATTATCGTATTGCCGTCACGCAATTTTAGTGTAACAAAAAACTGAGCGCTGCCTATTCGAGAAAGGCAGGGCGCCCTGCCACCGAGAAGATTCTCGAAAATTGTGTAAAGGAAATGCCTTTCCGACTGATGCGGGACCTGCCATTCTTACCAGCGATCCACCTGGAGCAAGCAAGAGGTGAAAATTGTCCATGATCTGGGGATTCGAAGCGAAGGCCCGGGAAACTACAACATCAAAATACCCCGGCTCAGAATGATCCATAAAAACTTGGAGCCGGAAATTCAAGAAAGCAACTCCGAAAAGGCCCAATTCCCGGGCCACATGTTTGAGGAAGACAATCTTTCCGGGATTGCGATCCAAGACACTCAGGTTAACAGATTCTTCCACAGTGCGCATAACTATTCCTGGAAAGCCTCCTCCGCTGCCCACATCGAGAACCCGAAGCACCGAGCCTAGAGGAAGAACCTTGAAAACAGTAAGAGAATCAAGGAAATGGAAGACGGCGATGTCTCGAGGATCTTCTAGAGCGGTCAAATTTACACGGAGACTCCATTCCCTTAAGAGTTCCATGTGCCGCATCATTTTGGAAATCGCTTGACCAGTGACAGGAATGTCAAGGAGACGACTGCCCTGCCTGATAATCTCCTCAGGGTTAGGGCGTTGGGAGAGTAGAGTCATTGATCCACTGCAGATACTCGGGGAGACCCTGTTCAATATCTATGGCAATTATCTCCGGTACTTGATATGGGTGGAGCCCCTTTACCTCTGCCTGCAATTCATTGAATAGAGCCCGGCGAGTTTTTACGATCATCAGTCTCTCCTTTTCGTCACAAATTTGCCCGTTCCACGAGTAAATAGACTGTATTTCCGGTATGATATTCACACAGGCAGCTAATTTTTTCTCAACCAAAATCCGTGCAATTTTCGCGGCTTTGACCGGATCGTCAATAGTAACAAGGCACACGATGTAGGAACCCATATTCACTCCATATTGTGCTTTTTTGTTGACAAACCACAATCCCTTGTATATGCTCCCCCCGACTATAGGATCGAGGATGGCCTCATCCCGGAGAGAAACGGCGAGATTCTATCTTCTTCCTGCATAAAACTCAAGCCGAGCAGACAGGGGTCAGGATTCTTTGAACATAAAGTCAACGTTTTTCAACAAGTTAGAAAGGGGGCACAGATTACTGAATTAGGCCGATCCACTCAATTGCGCGATGCCAAGAAGGGAGCCGGGGAAATGTTTAAGATCGGTGATGTTGTTGTTTATCCGATACACGGGGTGGCTAGAATAACCGACATAAAAAAGGAAAGGATAGGAAACTCCGACCAGCTTTGCTATGTGTTGGAAACTGAGATAAATTCGGTGACTAAAAAGCCCGTAATTAAGCTGCCGGTGGACAAAGTGGAATCCAACAACGTTAGAAAGATAGTCGCCGAGGAGGAAGTTCCAAACGTAATTGAAATACTTAAAAAGAGGGGAATGAGAACAGATTCTCAGACCTGGAATAGACGGCATCGTGAATACCAGGAAAAAATGCGGAGCGGCAGCATTTTCCAGGCAGCAGAGGTGTTTCGGGATTTGAGCCTCCTAAAAGAAAGCAAGGACCTCTCTTATGGTGAGCGTAGGCTCTTCGATCAAGCCAAGAATCTCCTTATCAAAGAATTGTCTATCGCAAAAAAAACCGATGAGCGAGAGATAGAACTGACTATCAGTACGATCTTTAAGCGATCAATTCCCACCGATTCCTTCACAGAGGACAACGCCTGATCCCAAATTCCTCATCCTCTTTGTCTTGTCCAACTCGAAAGGACACCTTTGAATGCCGAGCAAGATGCTTTCCGCTATCCTCTTGATTCTTTGCACCTTTTTTAGCGGCTTGATCGGACACTATCTTTTCTCGGACCTTCCTTGGGTTATTGCGACCGCGATTGGCGGCCTGCTTCTAGGGCTGGGGTCTCTTTTGCTTATCAGGCTGTGGTTGAAGCTGGATGCTGAACGGCTCATCGGCGGGATGGTCGGAATGCTCGCCGCCGCTCTGCTCGGGACAATACTTAACACCGGGATCTATCGAAGCATAGAAAGGGCTGAGATAGCGCTCGCGGTGTACGCGCTGATCATGACAATCATGTGTATTATCGGCCTACAGCTAGGAGCGTCGACGGCGAAAGATCTGAAAAAGAGAGTGGAAGTAAAATCGAATCCTGAGCGAAAGATAGTCGGGATCCTTGACACTTCAGTCATCATCGATGGGCGCATTGCGGACGTCTGCGAAACAGGTTTTTTGGACGGAGATCTGGTGATTCCCCAATTCATACTGAAGGAATTGCAGGCTATCGCGGATTCGTCTGAATCCACCAAGAGGACGCGAGGCCGGCGTGGCCTTGACATACTAAACAAGATCCAGAAACAGTCTTATGTCAAAATAATAATTGAAGAGACTGACTACCCATCAATCAAGGAAGTTGACCAAAAACTGATCCAGATGGCCAAGGAAACCGGTTATGCCATACTGACCAATGACTTCAACCTAAACAAGGTCGCTCAAGTCCAATCAATACAAGTGTTGAACATCAATCAATTAGCTAATGCCCTCAAACCGATTGTACCTCCGGGCGAAACCATGAAAGTCCAAATCTTGAAAGAAGGGAAAGAGCCCGGCCAAGGGGTAGCGTATCTGGATGATGGGACCATGGTCGTGGTAGATAACGGAAGGAAGCAGATGGGAAGAAACATCGAAGTGACCGTGACCAGTGTGCTACAAACTACCGCGGGGAGAATGATTTTCGCGGTCATGAAAGCCTGACCAAAGTTAGACCGGCAACGAAGGGCCTTTCCCACTACTTATAGGAAAATTATTGCCCTCATATGGGGACAGACGTCAGTCAGTCCCCGGAGGACAGTCATGTTCCCAAAATTTAATTAAAGCTGATGGCTCTCTCTGAATTTCCGCGGGGCTCAGCTTTTTTTGCCTTTAGCTAGAAATTCCCGCCATAACTTGAACCCAGGCTCCGGAGGGGATCCGGCATCATTCCACCACTGTATGAAGTCTTTATAAACAGTGAGAAACTCAGGCCATGTTCCGTTCGGCGCGACGCTTTTTTTCCAATCAGGGTACAAGTCGTCATTGGCAAGCTGGAATTCATCCTGGCCGAAATCGGGGAAGGCTTTCTTGAATGTTTTCAGCCTTTCTTCTTTACCCATCTCCGGAATTTCATTAGGTCGCGCGGCCTGTGGTGTTACGGCAGGGGGTATTTCTCTTTGAAACTCCGCGGCCGAACTTTCCTCTTTGTGCACACTCGGTGGAAGCGCGGTTCCAGGCTCTATTGGTTCTCCGGCCGACGGAACTGTGCCCGGCATATTCATGGGCACGGCATGAGAATCGGGAGCGGGAGGCTCCATCATGGATAAAGCCTGCTGAGGCGGGCCAACTTGGAGCTTGGTCATGACCCAGCCCTGGTTTGGATCAAACTCTTGGATGCTGCCGAAAAACTTGTCTATCCGATAGGCTTTGCCAAGTCCGAGAGGACTGAGGTAGTGATACCTGTTCTGAAATCCCACAACTATCAATCCAAGGGCTACAATTGCTAGAAAGATCCATGAATGCAGGCTTGTCCAGCCTCCGACGAATCTCTGGCCCCTTGGGTCGGGACGTCGCACATCATTATCATTAACGATCATCCCTTCAGCCTCCTTGTTTTGATTGAAAAAGCGGACACGGATTCCGCTGATCGGAATTGAATATATCACATTTGGAATTTTTTGTAAATGGCTTTAGTTCGTCTACTTTCTCTATGCCAACCAGTGGTTGGATGAATTATGCCAACGCGTTTTCATGCGAGTAAGTATGGGGGGCACAGAGGCCCACCGCTACCGCATTGCAGTGCCGTTCGTAACACAGAAGATTTTGCCTGAAGCAGTACGAATCGCTGTGATCAAATACGAGCTATTTGCATGAGCAGTGGGATAAGGAGAAATGCTGCTGAAATGCGCTGGGCAGAGAGACGTACTTATTTTCAGAAAAAAGTTCTTGCCAGGAAACAGAAATGTGATAGGAAGAGGGCACTTCTCAACATACCCTTTCGTCTTGAGTGAAAAGCCCTGAAAGGGGCGGCTGATTTCAGCCGTTTTCGGGCTTTTCGTTTTTTTGGAGATGAGGTAAAGAAGGAATGGCGCCGGCGGAGGGAAGCTTTTCTGACCCGTCATTCCCTGAGAGTGGACATTCAATCAAGGTAAGGGTCTCTAAAGCCCCGGATGTTTAGGACATTCAATGCCGGCGCCATTCAAAAGGGTTGCGACTGGATCAGAAGATCAGACCTGCCTCGACAAATGCGCCTTCAAGGTAAGTATCCAGTCTGAGATCACTTCTGTCCTCAGTGAAGTTTATGAGCCTGTAACCACCCTTCGCGTAACCCCAGCGACCGGCGTTCATAGGTACGCTGAACTGCATCCCAACTTGAAGATCCAATGCAAAAGTGCCATCGAGATAGCCAAGCCCTACCCGGTTGTCGCAAGACAAGGTCCCACCATTGCAAAGTGTCCGAATGCACTTCTGAATCTCTATTTCGGACATCACCATGTTCCTGGTCCGATCCACCCTGTTGCAAGGGTCGACGCACAGGGAGCTTACTTGATCTAACCGCTGTTCGTTGAAAACCCAACTATTGTATATAGATACCGCGGCGTTGCAGTTGAAGACGGGCTGGTAGAGGAGCCCAACCTTCTGATAAGTGAAATTCCAATTAGTGTGGATGAAGGTCCCGGCCGGGATGATCAATTGGCCCAGATAAAGATCTCTGTTGGTGATCTGGCTCCCGTTTAGACTGTATGGGCATGATGGAGTAAAACAGGGCCCATGATGGTCTAAATTGATACCAGGCCGAGTATTCCAGAAGAGTATGGTGCGAAGGGATTCCCAAATCGTCGTTGAAATCGATATCAGTCGCGGGAATTCCAAATACGCTCGCGGGGGACCGAACTTTTCCCTTAACCCGAGCAAAGAAGACCTGGGTGGCCAATTGCCATTGGCCGGCCATGCGCCTGGGAAGGATACATTTGGGGCCGCAGGGTTCAACAGGCCCGGGCGCGCAGACTGGCCCCGCACATTTCACAATGGGCTTACCGAGTTGCGTGGGCCGATAAGCTCTCAACCCGGCCCTTCGCATGGCGGATGCCTGCATAAAGAAAGCGGGTTCCGATGACAAAGCTTCGGCAGCGCCCAGAATGCTTGGAGTGCTTGGAGCATCTGCTTCATCGGAGACAGGGTTGATAACTACGTTAATGAAATTGTCAGATTGGTTTGCAAAGGCACGGCAACTGACAATTAAAAAGAACAGACATACCAGTAGTGTAAAAGGGCATCTTCTCATTGAACCCTTCCTCCCACTCGAACTAACTGGGATCGCTTAAACATCTTTTGCGTAATACTTGTCAAGAAAAAATAGTGCGAAATTTCACTTATTTTGGAGCTTTTTCCAGAAACAACTTATTTCAGATTGTATTATCAATTGAAAATGGAATATTATACTTATTATATAAAGTCATTTGTTTATTTCTATGAACATTATATTAATATAATAAAAGATTATTCGTGTAATGCTGGATGCACAACTCCGTCCCCCGCGCGGCGCAAGTGCGAACAACACCCCCGACGCGCGCAAACTATGACCAGATTGTCCCCCCCTTCCCCCCACTGACGAGAGATCATGAGCCGGGAAGAAAATGGCTATGGGAAGGCACTCTCCACGAACTAGTCGCGGTCTCGCTGTAGCGAAGAGAATCTCAGATCCGGACTGAGGAGTTCTCTGTGTGCGCGAGGTCGTGGAGATGACAGTATTGGAAATTTTAGATAAAACGGATGGATAAAGGGATAACTTCTCAACATACCCTTCCTCCGAGTCAAAATATCTGATTTCACTGAATTGCCCATGTCTCAAAAGAAGTCAAGAAAAAAGTACCTTTAAATTTGAGATAGTTAAAACAAAAACCAATAAGTCGATTTACTGTTGTTGAAGGTTATCAGCATAACATGCTAAAATATAAGATGAAACTTAAAATTACCCGGAACGCCCAACCTCATTGGATTACGATCGAGCCAGTGGTATCTTGGCCTGAAGATGAAGACCTACCTGGAATACAAAGCAGGCCCTGCCATTCTGGATATGATACGAGACGAAGGCCTGAAACCCGAGAAGGTACGCGTGTTTTCCGGGCCCGCCGGCGGCCCCAAGTGGTTCGTATCTGTGGGATTCGACAGGGCCCTTATGAAGAGCCGTTTGTTGGGGAGAGGCGGTGGTCGAGTCCTTCTGGTCGGCGCCTCTGCAGGTGCGTGGAGATGTCTAGCGATGGCCTGTCAGGACCCCCCGGGCGCGTACGAGAATTTGAGAATAGCCTATTCTCGGAACATCTTCACCGCGCAAGACACTCCACTGAGTGTCGCCGCCGCACTGCAGAAGAATGTGAACGATTTTGTAAAAGCAGACGATATCCCTTTTATTTTGGATCATCCCATTTACGATTTGGCGATCCACACAGTAACAAGTAAGGGCCCGGCTGCCTCGGGCAACCGCGCAATGCAGGGAAGCGCCCTGCTGGCCACCGCGTTGATGAACACAGTTTCTCCGGCAGGCATGAAAGTTTTCTTTGAAAGGGTCGTCTTCTTTTGTGCACGAGAAGACCCGTCTTTTCTCAAGTCCTTCAAGGGGTCGGCAGTTCGGTTGAACAAGGAAAATCTACGTATGGCGGCTCTGGCTACGGGATCTCTTCCGTACGTAGTACGCGGAGTGAAAAATATCCCCGGGGCACCGCCGGGTGTGTACAGGGATGGGGGGCTGGTGGACTACCAGCTCAATCAGGACTATGATCCTCCTGAGGGGACTATGGTGCTCTTCTTCCACTATCAAGAGAGAATAGTTCCGGGATGGTTTGACAAAATTCTCAAGTGGAGGAGACCACCGAAGGGATCTCTCCGGCAGGTCTTGCAGGTATACCCCGGAGCGGATTTTGTGAAAATGCTGCCGGATAGTCGTTTACCGGATCGAAATGATTTCTCGATCTTTGTAAAGGATCCCTTGGAAAGAATCCGCAGATGGGATGAAGTCTCCCGGTTGAGTGACATTCTGGGTGAGGAGTTCCTGGAGGCAGTGGAATCCAAGCGGATCAGAGAGTTGGTGCGACCTATTTGAGAGAGGTGCAAGGCATCAGCCGCTACCTCCCCATTGATACAAAGGAAATTCAGCGATGAACAGACCTTCCTGGCACGAATACTTCATGATGTTGGCGAAGCTCGTAAGCGCAAGATCAACGTGCAATTCTCGCAAGATAGGTGCGGTTATTGTACGCAACAACAGAATACTGGCCACGGGATACAACGGCGCGGTGCATGGGGCCCCGCACTGCATTGATCAAGGGCCGGAATTCTGCCTGAGGCGCTCCATCGGGGCCCATGATGCAGACAAATACAACTACTGCATTTCGAGCCATGCGGAAGTAAACGCCATCGATCAGGCGGCCCGCTTTGGCATTTCTCTCGACGGAGCAGTCCTTTACTGCACCCTAGAACCGTGCAACTGGTGCTTCAAGCAACTGATCCAAGCGGGAATAAAAGGGATCTACTTTGAGGAATCCTATGATTCTCAGAATAAGGAATTCGATCTTTATTGGCGCCGTATCATGGAATCCAACGAGAGCGTCAATGTTTTCAAACAAATTGGCGTGTCCAAGGAGGCCTTGGACATGGTGATGCGCGTACTGGCAGGATCGTCCACTCGCAGAATGCCCGCGACTTCACCGCATGATACCTCTGAACTGCACGTGGAAGAGCTTGTGCAGGCACTGGATCGCGGCCACTCAAGAAACCAGTGAAGGATTGACGTGCAGACTACCGAGGAGGCGAGAGATGAAAATTCTTGCGGTGGAGAAATTTTCGGAAGATCACTTGATCGAGGGGCTCAGAAAAGTCACCATGCTTAAGGCTCCGGAGGTCAAGGTCTACAGCAAGGCCTTCATTTCTCTTGAAAACGTCTCGCCGGCCAGTCTTTCTCCTCCACAAAATTACATCTTAAGGGAAGAATTGAAGAAGGTTCGTGAATTGAAATGGTCCCTAGAGGAACATGAGGTGGATCTCTTCACGCTGAACGGGTTTGTTCGGCTGACGCTGGAGGGCTGTGACGAGCCTGTTGATCTCTTACCTCCCGTGATTGAGGAATCTATCGAGAGAGACGGTACAGTGCACTTTATTGTAAACGATGGGATGCATCGCGTGTACATGGCACTCCGAGAATGGGTGATCCCTCAGGTTGTTCTAGTCAGAGGCATCCCCAAGAACTTGCCGTACTACACGTACCCCGTCCCCGGTGGATGGCGATCAGTTGAGGAACGGGACGATCTGCCGGAGGGATTTCTCAAGAAGTGGCACAGGTTTCGAGATTATCATGCATTCTATCGCAACTTTAATTCGGCTTTCCGCAATGTAGGGGGACCTAGGCAATTTTCCCAAGACAAAAAAACAGGGTAAGCTTTCAACCGAGGCTGTGGCACGCGACATCTCGGCAAGTTCTCGCGGGACAATCGGTCGTTGCAGTGGCGTCTCCCCACTACAATTTTGCGTCATAATGGGAGTACTGCATGGTAAAGATACCCCTGCCCTGGCTCAGCGAACGCAAAGCGGTTGAATATCCGAACATGGTGGCCAACGGGACTATGGCTTTCAAGACGGAAATTTTTGCTCGGGGAGTAACTTGCTCAAGCCTTCCGCGTCGGCTGTTCAGGTCGGCGATGGCTTCCCCGACGAATTCTTCGGGGACGACCACTTCGACATTCATATAGGGCTCGAGAAGGAGAGGAGATGCCTTTTCGCACGCCTCTTTACACGCTTGCGATGCTGCGACCTTCAATCCCAGAGGGGTCATGGAGGCAAGGTCTTGGCCCAGAGCCTCAAGCGTAATTTTTACATCCACCACCTCGTTTCCGCCAAGTACCCCCGCGCAGCGTAGCCTCCTGTGCCCCTTGTTCGACAGCGCTGATGAATTCCGGAGGTATGGTATTCAGTCCGGCTGCCACGTGGAAGCTTGTCCCCTCTCCTCTAGTTGCCGGTTCCACCCTGAGAGTGACTTCGCCCACATGGCGCACGTCGTGCATCTCACGGTCGAATATTAAATGAGCCTTGCCCAGAAGATTGAATGGTCTCCTTGTATACTACCTGTGGTTTCCCTGTCTGAACCTCGACAGTGTACTCTCTTTTTAGACGATCGAGGACAATATCCAAGTGCAGTTCACCCATCCCTGATATGAGCAACTGGCCGGTCTCTTCATTTTCCCTGAAAGTGAAAGTTGGATCTTCAATTCCTATTTTCTCCAGACTTGACAGCAACTTTTCCTGATCGCTTCGTGTCTTCGGTTCGATAGCTATCGAAATCACCGGAACGTGCATATCGAGTGACTCAAGGACCAACGGCGCCGAGGCATCGGTCAGCGTGTCACCGGTCCTGGCTTCTTTCAGTCCCACGGCAAGGGCAATGCTGCCTGCAGGGGCGGATTTGATTTTTTCACGCTTGTTGGCATGCATGAAGAATAGTCGTGCTACCCGCTCACGAACGCCGCGCGTAGCGTTATAGATCTCTTTTTCCGATTCGAGTTCACCAGAATAGACCCTGAGATAAGTGGCTCTTCGTCCCTGGTCCATCATGACCTTGAACGCGAACGCACAAAGAGGCTCTCCCCGTTTTGGTGCTCGCTGTTCCTCCGCTCCCGTCTCCGGATTAATTCCAACGATCGGAGGGATCTCCATTGGAGAGGGGAGAAAGTCGATGACTGCCTCGATGACGGGCTGTACTCCTTGATTTTTCAGGGCAGATCCGCAAAGGGTGGGGACAATTCTATTTGTTATTGTTCCTTCTCTCAGGCCCTTTACAATTTGCTTCTCATCCAGGTCGTCATGCTCGAGATAGTGTTCCAGAAGCTCTTCGTCCATCTCGGCCGCGGTTTCTATCATGAACCTTCTAGCCTGCTCTGCTTCTTCCAAATAGTCAGACGGAATGTCGACATACTCATACTCCTGGCCCTGGCTTGCTTGATCCCAGATGATTCCCTTCATCCGTATGAGATCAACGACTCCTAAGAACTCATCTGTAGCCATCATCGGAATTTGCACAGGTACCGGATGCGCGCCCAATCGTTCCCGCATCATTGAAACTGCGCGCTGAAAGTTTGCCCCCAGACGATCTAGCTTGTTAACAAATGCGATTCGAGGGACCTTGTAACGCTCGGCTTGATGCCACACTGTTTCCGTCTGAGGCTCGACCCCGCCGACCCCGCAAAGAACCGCCACGACCCCATCGAGGACGCGGCAGAGAGCGCTCCACTTCGATCGTAAAATCCACGTGTCCTGGCGTATCTATCAAATGGATGTCATAACCTTTCCATGTGAAGGCCGTGGCCGCGGAAGTTATTGTTATGCCTCGTTCCTGCTCTTGAGGCATATAATCCATGGTAGCGGAGCCTTCATCGACTTCGCCGATCTTGTGGATTTTTTTGGTGTAGAACAGGATTCTCTCGGTCAGGGTGGTTTTGCCGGCATCAATGTGGGCCGTAATGCCTATATTTCTGACCTTGAAAAGATTTTGTGCCACGATTACTCCCGTTGCCCCTTCTGGGACGCCAGCGGTTTGGGGTCATTCAAACCAGGTAACTTTTGGCCGGGGTTGTTGGGTCCACCTGAAATCCGAATATGACCGGCTGACCGCGGAGACAAGAGTTTCTCTCCAGTCTCGGCAGCCTGAGGTGACGGCCTCAGCGCATGTCTACCCAGATTACGCATCTTAATGAAAAGTTGTCAAGTTGCTTACCACCCTAATATAGTTTGCGTTTTCCTGCTTCCCATGATAGGGTCAACTCTGTCCGGACGCGCATTTTTCGTAATTGGAGTGGTGATGTTATGGAAGCCATGGCCAATTTTTTTGAGTCCATCAATCGACTACTCGGGGTAAGCGGCCCGGGTGAACTGGTTATGCATCCAGTATTCCTAGGCGTTTGCCTTGCTGCTTTTATTTACGCATTGGTTCGCGCGCATGAAGTATTTTGCTTTGACTCTTGCTGGTTTAATGGGTGGGGCCGTAATATTTCACTATCTCTATCCCGAACAGTCTTCCAACCTTGGGGATCTTCTGTCATTTATTGTTGCAATGGGCGGGTTGGCCCTAGTGTTGGTCTATTTGGGATTTATTCGGGACTGAGAATCGCTCCGGTATCACGGCAGCAATTGCAAAACACGTCCGAGACGACGGCGAGGAGCATTGCGAGCCTCTCTTCGCCCCTCATCTGAAATACGTCAAGCCTGCCTGGCCGGAGATGTCCGGGAGATAGATCCATGCCTTACGTGGTGGACGGGAATAATGTAATGGCTCAGACGGTGGGATGGCATTCGGACAAGGCAGGGGCCCGGAGACGCCTTATTCATGAACTGGCGCGCTTTGTCGCTGTGCAGAGGGTTAAGCTTACGGTTGTCTTCGATGGAGC
Organism: uncultured delta proteobacterium; assembly: GCA_963828085.1. GTDB lineage: Bacteria > Desulfobacterota > Desulfomonilia > Desulfomonilales > Desulfomonilaceae > CAWBBA01. The sequence goes on along the minus strand of CAWHDO010000044.1, from coordinate 65,344 downwards.
GCCCGACATGGAGTTCCCTGACGGCACCAAGTATAAGGGTGTCCACATCCTCTATGCCCGCGCAAGGTCGGACGCGGATTCACGGATAAAGGAACTGGTAGGTAAGGCTTCTTACAAAAGGGACCTTGTAGCAGTCTCCTCGGATCGGGAGCTGGCGTCATTTATTCAGCACCAAGGAGCGCGCGTAATATCCTCGGGTAAATTCAGGGGCCTGCTCGAGGAATGCAGCAAGCGGGCAAACTCGATGGAGAAATCCGGCCAAGGGGACCGCGTAGATGTCGAAGAATGGCTTGAGTTTTTCAAGAAGTCCGGAGGCTGATTAGTAGCAGATGAATCCGACCGGCACAAAAGTCCTTCTTTCTTCCGGGTCCTACACCGGTATCCACTACGAACGGACCCGTCGCACTTGTGTTGCCTAAAATTGGACGAACCAATTCTGTCATGGCGTTTTCTCTCCGAATCGGAGGCTGCTCACAGCCCCCATTCGACTCTCTCAACTTCTCGGCGAGCCGGGGAGATGCGCTGGAAAATGTTCAGGGCAATTACAGCTTACTTGCCATACGCCTTGGTATTGAAGCCGCCCAAATTGCAGCTTGCCGGCAGATGCACGAAGACACTGTGGAGATAATCGACACACCTCCTCACATTCCTCCCCGAGCCGATGCGATCGTAACCGCCACCCCCGGAATTTATCCGGCAATCAAGACAGCAGATTGCCTTCCAATTTTGTTATTGGACCCGGTGCGACAAATCGCGGGAGCGATACATGCAGGATGGCGTGGGACGGTGCTCAGGATTTCTCGCAAGGTCGTTCAAATAATGAAAAGCCGCTTCGGAACCAATCCCACTGACCTGGTGGCAGGGCTGGGGCCGGCCATTGGGCCGTGCTGCTATGAAGTGGATGAGGTTGTCTTAGAGCCATTCCGTCAGGGTTTCCCTCAGGCCGAACGATTCATCGTCAGATCTCAATCGGGAAATCGGTCGAAGGAGAGCCTTCGCCTGGATCTGGTCGGTGCCAATCGCTTTGAACTGATTCAAGAAGGGGTGCTCTCCTCCAACATCCATTCAGTAGAGCTTTGCACTTCTTGCAACCACGATCTTTTCTTTTGGTCCAGGAGGGATGGAGTCCAATCAGGACGTCACTTGGCAGTAACCGGATTCATTCCTTGAAACCGATCTGCCAGGGAGTCACACTCGTCGATAACTATCTCCGACTCTTTCTTACTTCACTCGGTGTAACAGTGCCTTCATACCGATGGCCGCATCCTCGGGCAACACGTACGTGGGCACCCCCGCTTCGTGCAATCTCGATCTATCCGGCTCAATTCTTCGGATAGATCCTATGAAACAGGCGATGATAGGCTTGGGGAAACGGTGGGCCAGGCTCGATGAGTGCATCCGACGGATATACCCAATTCTTGTGCTCGCAGAAGATTGCCAGAAGCGCGTCCACAGATTGGTCTTCCAAAACGGCCTCGGCAATGTCGTGAAAAGGTTTAGTCAAAAAAGCGCCCGCCGCGCCGTCTACAGGGTTTTTGTAAACGACCGGAACGGACGGTCCTAGAATTTCGGCTATGCGCCGAATGGTCTTCTCGTCCAGTTCAGCCAGCACGCAGCCGTCTTCTGTACGGAGCATATCCCAGGCCACAATACTGGGGCCGGCCGTATGAGTAAAAATCCCGAGTCTCTTGCCCGTTGGTATTTTACTTATAGCAAGCGCCTTACACACACTAATCATCTCATTAACAGAAGCCACTGTCTGAGCACCTGCCTGGCGCAGAGCGCCTTCCCATATTCGAGCCGCCCCTGCCGCTGCCCCTGTGTGGGTAACGGTAACGCGATCCGCGTCTTCGCCCACGCCCCCCTTATAGACAATAACCGGTTTGTCCTGAGTTATCTTGGCCACCACATCGATGAATGCCCTGGGTTCTGCGCAGCCTTCAGTGAAGATCCCTATGACTTTCGTGTCAGGATCTTCTTTCAGATACTCCAGCAAGACATCGAACTCCAGATTTACCCTGTTTCCCACCCCAATCCATTTAGCTATGCCCAAACCTTCATCATCTGCTCGCCCTTTGATGCCAAGCCCGATCCCTCCGCTCTGACTGAGAAACGACACATTACCCGCATGCAAGACCCGAGGGTAGAAAGTGACGTTGAGCCCGGCACGCGCATTGAGAAATCCCAAGGTGTTAGGGCCGACGACCGGCATATCGCCGGCAGCTTCTCGTAGTTCGTTCTGGAGATCCAAACCATCCGGACCCATCTCGGCGTAACCACCGGCGATCACGGCAGCGCCACCGACCCCGAGCCCGCGTAGCCTGGCCACCATTTTGACACTGGAATGCTGATTCAAAGCTACCACTGCCAAGTCCGGGACTTCCGGAAGGTCATCGAGATCTTTATATACACGTAGGCCCAGAATACTTTTATGCCGTGGGTGAACCGGATAGACGGGCCCTGGAAAACCTCCTGTGACAACGCTGTCCATGATCGCGTGGCCCACTTTATCAGGGCTGTCTCCTGCTCCAATCACAGCAACCGACCGAGGAGCGAACATCCTGTTCAGTCGTTCTCGAAGCCCTTCATCCATAAAACCGATCCTTTCTGTCACACTGTGTTACCGGGATAGCTATAGCAATTGCCAATTTTTTGGTCCGATTTGCAGGAATGACGCAGAAAAGGCGCGTCACGGTGGGCCTTCCGGATTCTCGATCCCGGATGGCCAAATGGACACATTTTTGGCAGCTACCCTAAACGACATGATGAAATCGAACAGTGAAAGTTGTGCCGCCGGATTCCCGGCAGCCGTGAACGTCGTGCACATGAGGACAGAGGTTGATCCTGCCGGGGCAGTGATCGCGGCTGGTCGGAATGTAGCGGCATCGTCGGCTCTCGAAAGAGATTTCAAACGATCCTGCCTCCGTAAGTATCTTGAGCCTCAATAACTCTAGACCTTTGCCGCCTGCATTGAAGTCAAAATGGTCTTTGCTCGAATACTCTTCAGTTGCCTGAGTATGATGAAACCCCTCGAAGATGAACCGTTGATCTGCCAGAGGAATGCCCACACCTTCATCAGTCACTTGCAATCGAACCCCTGATGGGTCTTCTGCAAGTGAAACCGTTATCGTGCCTTCATCCGGAGTGTTTTCAACTGCGTTTTTCACTAAGGTTTCCAAAATAATACTAAGAGTCCGGGGATCAACAGCGTCCGTCTTCACAGGGGAAAGGTCCCGGATCATCGATACTGACCGATGGGAGGCTGCCTTTCGAAGTCTTTCAAGGTTTTGTTCGATTATGGAGGCCATATCGAATGGTTCGGGTTTAGGTGCGGGTGGAGAAAAAATCTGTTCTACGACAGCATGAATGTCCGTCAGCCTCCGGAGATTCCGCTGAATTCGCTCTATGTTCTTGTCCGTTTGATCAGTGTCCAGGCCGACTTTACGGAAGTTTTCTACGGATGCACGGATGATGGCAAGGGGGGTGGCGATCTCGTGTGACAAGTGGTTTACTGCTCTTCTTCGTGCCCGCTCCAGGGACTTGAACGCAGTGACGTCTCGGAAGACGATGACCACGCTTTGCATGGCTGGCGCGCATTCATCGACTTCCAGAAAAGCAGTTGCTAATGAGAGGTCCACGGTTTGACCATCCCGCCGTTTGAACCTGACTTCCCGGTGCAAGGAATGTTGTCCGCCGTCAAGCAGATTGACAATTGCTCGGCAAAAATCATTATTGTTTTGATCTCCAGAAAACACTTCTTCAAAATGTTTGCCATTAAGTTCCTCTTCGGAAAAGTCCAAAATACGGAGAGATGCAGGATTCACGGTGAAGATGTCACCGTTGCATTCAAGGGTGATCACTCCTTCGTTCATATTCCGCAGTATTAGCTTTTCAATCGGTTCCATCTCTTCAGTATACTCATGGAACGATGTTTGGAACAAGCTGTCTTCTATGATGTGATGATAAGCGAGAATGCATGCGGCGACCACCCTCAATGCCGGAAGAAAAAAGCTGTAAAGCCTTTTCCAAAAACGGATTGAGTCACATTGATGTAGACAACTAACTTCATGTTGTGGTAACATTAAGCTAGGCATGTACCTGTGAACAAGGGAGTTTTAAAAGATGCGGTCTGCAGCATGGATCGCAGCGGTGCTGACATTGACTCTACTGGCTACTCAATCCGTGGCTTCGGATGAGAAAGCAGAAAATTATCTTGAGAACGGAAAGGCGGCTCAGAGGACCGGTGATTACGCCAGAGCGATCGACCAGTTTACGCGGGCGATCCGTATAGATCCCTTGAATTCAGATGCATTTTTCCGGAGGGGACTGTCGTACGAACGACTGGGGAATGCGAAAGAAGCAATTAACGATTATGGCCAGGCCATTCAACTCAATCCCAAGCTAGAAACAGCCTTCAATAATAGGGGCAGCGTCTATTATAGGCAGAGCGATTTTGATAAAGCAATCCAGGACTATACTCAAGCTATTGAACTTAATCCTTCCTACGCGCTGGCCTATTACAACCGGGGCAACGCATATCATGGCAAACATGAATTTGATCGCTCGGTTCAAGATTTTACGCGAGCGATTCAAATTAACCCATCAGTATCGCGACTGGTACAACAATCGCGGCTGGGCGCTGTTGCAAGAGAACAAGCCGGAGCAAGCCGTCAAAGACTTCAATTATGCACTACAACTGGATCCGGAATATGCCCTCGCCTACTATAACCGTGGCAATGCTCGACTCAAGCTCGGAGATGCTGACGCTTCCATAAAAGATCTTTCCAAGGCCATTGAACTGAATCACGATTATGCGCTTGCTTACTTTCAAAGAGGAAACGCCTATTTCAAAAAGGATGACTTTGATCGGGCGATTGACGACTATAACCAGGCGGTCAAAATCAACCCTGCATACGCAGATGTGTACAACAATCGCGGCTGGGCATTCTTCAAGAAGGGGAACATTTCACAAGCTCTTCGTGATACATCCAAAGCGATTTCCCTGAATCCCAATCTGGCAAGGGCTTATGCCAACAGAGGTTGGGTCTACAAAAGCCGGGGAGAATGCGCCAAAGCGATTCCCGATTTTACAAGAGCTTTGGAACTTGAAAACGGGCCGGGGGCTGTGTACACGTTTCGAGCGGCCTGTTATCTGGAAGCGAATCAGCGAGACCCCGCCATGAAAGATCTAGAGCGTGCGGTCAGTCTGGATGCCGGCGATCCTGAGGCGTTACAGCAATTGGGCATCTTGAAAGAGAATTCCGGAGATTATGATGCCGCTATCAAACTGTTTACTTCGCTTGTTTCTTCTCGACCCGATGATCCGACTGCGCACTTCAATCTGGGAGTAGCTTTGGGGAAGAAAGGCCGCATTTCAGACGCGGTTCGGGAATTTACCAGAAGCCTGGAGCTGGACCCCAGGAATAGGGAGGCATTACTAAAAAGGGCCATCGCCTTTGAGTTCCTGGGAGACCTCAAAAGCTCCCGAGCTGACTTTGCGGCCGCCTTGAACTTACCGGAAAACAAGGAAGTGTCCAAGCTGCTTAGACAGCCGGTGAGCACCGCACGCGTAAAGGAAATGATGACGTCACGTTAGATAACGCCTCGCCGCCCGCTTGTCGGGAAGAGGAACTTCGGTGTCCGAATTCCCATTAAACTCAAGCTTGATAAAATTGGCTCATGGGGCAAAAGAGTGGGCTCATATCGAACCTCGATTCTAATTCTTTTTATCTTTGCAGTCACTCTCATGGATCCTATGTCATCGCGCTGTGCCGAGGATGCAAAGACCTTGTTCTCTGAAGCTGTGGAGGCCCACTGGAAATGGGAATTGGAGACGGCTATTCAACTTTACTCGCGTGTGCTTGCTCTAGACGCTAATAATGCTCAGGCTTATTTCAACCGTGGTGTGGCATACCGTTCCAAGGGAGACGAAAAAAGCGCTCTGGCCGATTTCACTCAGGCGATCGCGAAGGCCCCCAATTTGGTGGATGCTTTATATGGCCGCGGCCTTATTTACCTTCATCGTAAAGCTTATGACAAAGTACCTCGCAGACATGGACCGAGTCATACAATTAGACCCGAAGCATTCCGGTGCGTATCGCGTCCGCGGAGAAGCGCAAATTGGTTTGGGAAACTTCAACGCTGCTCTGGCAGATCTGGATGAAGCCCTGAAGTTATACCCACCTGACAGCGAAACCTATTTCCTCAGAGCAATCGTCTACCAGAATAAAAAGAATCCCGATAAAACCCTGGCGGACCTTGGCAAAACTCTGGAACTCAACCCAAAGCATGTCCGCGCATGGTTGAAACGAGGCAATCTGTTTTTCGCGGAAGGGAAGGCAAAGCAGGCAGTGGAGGATTACAACAGGGCCATCAATTTCGACCCCAACAATGCCGAAGCATTCAATAATCGCGGCTGGGCCAAGGCCGCGCTGGGTAATTTGGATGAGGCCATAGCAGATCTTACCCGAGCCCTCGAGCTAGATCAGAAATTTGCCAGGGCACTGGCAAACCGGGCCGAGGTCTATCGCAAGATGGATCGAAAGGATGCCGCGTTGGCCGATTACACACGTCTCCTAAAACTGAAGAATTCGGACCCAAGCATCTATCTCGCAAGGGGCACTATTTTTCTGGATTTGGGTCGTGCTGAAGACGCCAACAAGGATTTTGACCGCGGATTAGAATTCCAACCTCAGGAGCCTTCGATTCTCGAGCTTCGAGGCCGAGCCAGACTAATGGCGGGTCGCTTCAAGGACGCCATAGAGGATTTCAAAGTGGTTTTGGAAGCCGAACCGGACAATGTTGAGGCCCTGACCTATCGAGGGAGGGCATACGAAGCGGTAAAATCTTACAAAGAAGCCATCAAGGATTATTCACGAGCCATACAGCTCGGTGCCGGCTCCGCGACCGCAGACATGTATTACAGTCTTGGAAAAAACTATCTTCTGGACGGAAATTTAGATGAGGCCGTCGCGACTTTTACCAAGGTGGTTCAGATGCAACCTACTCATGGTTTGGGGTACGCTAACCGCGGGGTTGCCTACAAAGAGAAAGGGGAATACTCTCGGGCTGCGGACGATTTTCGCAAGGCCATGTCCCTTCTGAAGGAGCAGCCCCGAATCGCGATGGTTAGTCGCCTTTTGACTGAAACGGAGAAGCGTATTCAAGCATCCCGCCCCCCCGCTCCTGTTCCGGTCATTCCTCAAGACTCACCGGCCACAGAAACTCAACCCTTCACGGAAAATCGATTCTGGTAGCATCTTCCTTCATAAACCGAGGCATCCGCTGGCCCTTCACACGAGCAGCCTCAAAGAAAATCTTTAAGAAAAGCAGGGAACCTTCGCGCCTACCAAAGACTCGCCTACGGCGGCGTAAATAGTATTACATCATCAAATCAATGAGTTGATAGCATACGATAGGTATCATAGTAAGCCTTTGACGCACCATCTTTATTCATCAAGACTGTTTGTGATAAACCCTTTAGAATCTTCCTCCGCATACAACACGGGTTATGCACGTCTCATAAATATTTGATTGTGCATCAACGTTAATCTTATCGATTAAAAAATTCTGTTAACATTAAAAAAATGTTGCTTTCGACACCCCTATATAATAACTATCCCCAGGCATTGATTTCAATTTGTTAAATTAACTGAGCTTATAGAAGGAGTGGGTTATGGGGAAATCGAAAGCGAAGCTGAAGACTCTGCTCTTCTGGACCATCATTCTGGTGCCTCTGTTATTTGCCTTGGAGGCGACTTCCTACGTTCTTAGGACTAATCTCGTTCCCGCCAGAATAAGAGCGAGGGTGGGATGCGGGAGCGCGGAATTCCAACTAGCGGAAAGACACAGGGCACAGTTCTTGAGACCCCACGTGGTGAAGAGTGCGGCAACCGCCAAAGGCCTCTCCAGTTCTAAGGAACCGGATCTCCGGATGTTTAACTCTGTGCTCGGCTGGGATTACCCGCCAGATGTCGTATATCGGGACTACGATGGCATACTTTATCGCCACGGGTCGTCGGGTGAAAGACTCACCTGCACCTCGGTACCGAACGACAGCCATTGCCACGTACGGCGATTCTTTCACCTATTGTAGCCACGTGCGTGATGAGGAGACCTGGCAGACATTCCTTGCCGATAAACTCGGGACGAACGTTCTCAATTTCGGGGTGGAAGGCTATGGAACCGACCAGGCCTTACTAAAATATCAGGTTCACGGCCCAGACTCGGCAAGGATCGTGATGCTTTGTATTCTGCCGGAAAACATTAACCGGATAGTGAACATCTACCGTCCATTCTATCAGTACAACGACCCATTGGAGTTAACCAAACCACTGTTCGTACGCGATGGAAGCAGCTTCAAGGTCTTACCTAACCTCTTGCATAACGCATGGGATGTGGCCAAACTCGACGACCCTACTTTCATAAAGCGATTGGGGAAATTAGATTACTGGTATCGGTTTGACCGGCAACTACCTCCACTCTGTTTTCCTTATCTTTTGTCCCTGGTCCAATGGCGCGGTCGCATGCTCGATCAATTGGCCTTTGGGGTTAATCATATCTTGCGGTTTCATCAAGAGGCTCATTATCCATGGAATTTGTTTGACGAACCGGAACCTTTTGCTGTGATGTGTCACATTGTCGATCTCTTTGTCAAAACAGCCCTGGCCCGCGGTGACACGCCGATTATTGTGATCATGCCTCATAAAGACTTCGTCCGGGAACTCATGGACTATCATGTGAGCAGGACTGCAAAGCTATTGAGCTACCTGAAGAAGAAACAATATGCGGCTATTGATCTAGTTCAGGCCATGGCCGACATGCAGCCCACCACGGCGGATCTCGAAGAATGGTACGACGGGCATGCCACCCCCGCAGGTAACAAGGTTACCGCCGAAATCCTCGAGCGGAGTCTTAATCGTACTTTGGCCTGTTCGGGCGCGAATCTGAAGTGATGAAGTGACCGTCGGCCCCCGCCTGGGGTCCTCACGGCCTGGAGTCGGAGAGTTTGATTTGGCAGGTCAGAAATAGCTGGAAGGCGTGTTACCGTCTTATGTGGATACTAATCGTTTTTTCGCGAGCGATGCTTTTTTCCCAGTGCCTTTTATAAACGAATTGTATCTTTGTTTCGCCTTGCGCGATTGGAGTGAAAACGAAGGTCTGTGTCCCCCCGGCCCCTATGAGCGCCTTGGCGGGTCGTTTGAAACGATCAGCCTTCAGCTTAAGAAAAGCCTTGTCATATGATGCTTCCCATTTGTAGCCGGTGCTCGGGTTGGATTCCAGCGAGATCTCGAATGCTTTGTTCACCTTGACTGACTTCTCCTCGACCTGGGATCTACAATTCGCTGCCGGAAGCAGAATCAAGAGCGAGCATAACAATGAGAGCGCTAAAGCTGTACCAACCCTTTTTTATAAATTTCACCCATCAAACTCATAACAGTCCACCTTCATGCGCATAAACGGTACCCGGTACAAGACTCTCGCGAACGAGAAGATTTGTGTCAAGCAAAAGCTCCATCCCATCAAACACGTATGATATAATTCCATAACTCTAGGCATCAAGGAGCATCAAACCGTGCCAAAATTTGAAATCAAGCACAGAAAGACCGGGGCGGTCATTTTTGAGGGTAAAGCCGGCTCTCTGAAGGATCTGGTGCAATCTGTAGTAATATCAGGAACGGATGCGTCCTTGTCACAGCTCGTGGTCAGCAAGCTTGGTCTGAAAAAGAGAGACAAGGTGAGGCTCTACGGTGCCGACCTGCACGGTGCCGATCTTTCGGACATAGATTTAACCGGTGCGGATTTTTCCGGAGCAGACCTATCTGATTGCAATCTTGCAGGCGCATGCTTGAAGAAGGCGATACTGGCGAGATGTAATCTTTCAAAAGCGGATCTTACGCGCACCACCCTCAGTGAAACGGATTTCACCGAAGCTGATCTCTCAAAGGCCAATCTAAAGAAAGCCCAGGTGGACACTGCCAATTTCACGGATGCTCTTTTGTCCGGAGCAGATTTGTCAGGGACCAGGTTAACGAAGGCCAATATGGCGAGAGCCAATTTTTCGAGGGCAAAGCTCAGTTCGTCAGATCTCTCAAGAGCCCAACTGAATGGAAACAACTTTGTCGATGCCGATCTGTCATGGGCAATTCTGTCGAGGGCCAAAATCGAGAGGGCCGACCTGTCATCGGCAAATATGGAACGAGCGGACCTGTCGGGCGCAGGACTGATAGGAAGCAACCTGAGTCGGGCCAACCTGTCGGAAGCAAATCTTCAGGGGGCTAATCTGTCAGGGGCAAATCTGGATCATGCGGTGATGACCGATGCCAACCTCAGCGGCTCGAAATTGACCAACGCGAACATGTTGGAGGCCAAATTGCATGGTGCGAAGTTGGCGAAAAGCGATTGCAGTGGATCTGATATGACTCGAGCCCGACCTCACCGACGCGGACCTGGAAGGAGCAAATCTCTCAGGCGCCCGGTTGTATGAAGCAAACATGGCCAGGGCGAGCATGATTGGTATCGATCTGACTAATAGTCAACTGGGCAAGGCAATCCTGAACAAAGCGTCGCTCTCGTCAGCAAATCTGGCCGGAGCGACAATGGAAGAGGCGGACCTCAGGTCCGCAACCATTGAAGGAGCGGACCTGTCCGGAGCCACAATGACCAAGGCGGACATGGGACAAGCCAATTTGCAGAAGTCCAAATTGGTAAACGCGGATCTGAGCGGGGCAAACCTTGGTGGAGCCACGGCAATCGATGCCGACATGACGAGAATCAAGGCTTTGGGAGCTAATTTTTCAGGGGCGAATCTCCAGAATTCTTGCCTGGATGAAGCTGACCTTTCCGGAAGCAATTTGGCTGGCGCCAATTTCTCCGGCGTCAAGATGACTCGGACCTCCGTTGCTCGGGCCGATCTCTCGGGAACAAATTTTACATGGGCGTTTATCGACGCGGCGGACTTTTCCGGTGTCAAAATTGCCGGAACCAATATGAAGGGCGCTAAACTAACGGATGTGAAAGGAATTAAGCTCAAGCAGCGACCGACGTAGAACGTCTTTCTGTGCCGACTTACCCGACGAGAACCTCCAGATATTGTCTTGCGATCGGAGCCACAGAGAACCTCTCAGCAGCGCTCTTTAAGAACATCGGGTCCGGAGGATTTTCCAGCGTCTCTTCTACCGCAGTAGCAAGAGCCTCCGCGTTTCCTACAGGTGCTAACTTTCCATAACGACCCCCGTCCAAGATTTCTCTCGGGCCACAAGGGCAATCGGTAGCCACAACGGGTGTTCCGCAAGCCAACGCTTCGATGATTACATTGGAAAGCCCTTCGAAGCGGGACGTGAGCACGAGTTTCTGAAGCCCTGGCGATAAAAGGTAAAGGATTTTCGACGAAACCTGGCAAGGCTACGACATCAGTTATGCCCAATTCTTGTACCAACGATTCCAAGACAAAGCGCTCCGGCCCTTCCCCCAGAATCATCAACCGAACGTTCCGATTCCTCCTAACGATATTGAACGCTCTCAGCAAGGTAAAGAAATCTTTTTCAGGATCGAGACGGCCCACGCCAAGAATCACAGGTGGAGCACCGCTCTTGAACCAGGGATGCGCGAGAGCGCAAGCAGCTTTTTCGTATAGTTCCGGAGTCACCACAGGGTTGTAAATGACTTCGATGCTTTCCAGCGGCAAATCAAGCAGGCGGGACAAGTCATCAGCGACACCGCCAGAAATGGCTACAATCTTATCGGCCCAGGGATAAAACCATTTAGCGAAAACGGGAATCCATCTACTACGAAATTGTGGGGCACTCCTTGTACTGGTTTTCAAAAGACTTACTTCAGTTATTACTACTCGGGCACGTGTACCGGAAAGTTTTCGAGCCAGAAGGGCCACGATGTTGCAGTGTCCCATCGCTGAAAGCAGCGCGTTCGGCGATTCACGGCGCAAGTAGCGGGCGAGCGGGCGGATGGCCGCAATGGTCCTGATGGTTCCAAGGTCCACCAACCTGACCGACTCCGGAACTTGCGAGCAGTACGGCCCTTTCGTCGAGGCAACTACCAGATCTACATGATGCTCCAGCCGGGAGAATGCTTGCGCTAAATTCAGCATAACCCGTTCAGCGCCACCGCCTCCAAGTGACTCCATAAAAAGACTTATCCTCCGGCGAACTTTAGACATCAGAAGCTACCCTCTTATCTTAAGTAAACTCACGACGGAGTCGGCGGAGTGTCTCCGGATCTCTGCACGGCGTTTCTCTCAGTGGAAAAGCTAGAAATAGTCTCTTTTGCTAAACACGAGCATAAAATAGTACTCTCGAATTCCATTCCGCAAACGCTCCACCGGGGTCGCAGTTCCATCATCGGAAATACGATAAAAGAGGTACCCGTGAGGTTCTAGCACGGACTCAATGGCAAGATCCGGACAATTCGTGTGATGTTCAAGAAGTATTGTCGGCCTGCAACGCGCCAGCAATTGTTGCGCGCCCTGCAACACCTTGTATTCAGCCCCCTCTACATCGATCTTTATAAAATCCACGGCCTCCCGTCCACAGACTTCATCTAAGGTCGTTGAAACAATATCTATGTGAGTCCCACTTCGCGGGACCGACCTGCTCTGCAACTCTAAAGTGGCTTCGGTGGGAATCTCTCCGGGAGGAACTAGGAGTCGCGTAATGCCCACAACATCGGAGACGGCTTTTTTGTACCATCTGACATCGGTCTTGGAATGCGTTTATCGTCACGTTTGTAACTAGTTTCTCATAAATTTCTGGCACGGGCTCAAAAGCAATGACTCGTATGTCCGAATTCGTGGCGCACGCAATTAGCGAAAATATCCCTGTATTGGCCCCAACATCCACAAAAAAGTGACTTCTACCTATCATCCGGTAGAATGCCTGAAATTCACCGCCTAGAAACTCAACACCTTGCCAATAGAGTGCTTTACCAATGCCATCGCCCGGAACAACCGAATAAGAAAATTCTTGTCCGGCCGGAAGCCGTAGCTGGAAGAGCAGCGACACAGGCAACCACTGCCACACTCCCCTTGGTAGTTTCCCTGCCTGGGAGGCAGATCTTAAAGCTTTCCTAATTGCTCCGAGGGAAGTTACTCTAATCACAAATTGTCTGACGAGTTTCTTGAGAAAGGGTAGTCTCATCAGTTTATCCAACAGGGTAAGTTTTCTTTCCATCCTGCTTTTTCCAACCGAAAATGAACTGGACTCTTTTCATTTGGGGCGCATTTTACTGACCTGCCATGTGGTCGGACACCCAATTCTTGAGGGGTTATACCTATTGCCAAAAGTTTTGTCCGATTGGAGGTAGCCTGACACCGTCATTCCGGCGGAAGCCGGAATCCAGTTTTTTCAATCCCGCGGGACGCGGGACTTCTGGACCCCGGCTTTCGCCGGGGTGACGGGTGGTGAACAGGTCATTACTCTTGGCAATGGCCATACTCTTGCTGAAAGGCTCCCGTAACAGTTCTGTGTCGAGCATTCGCTCTATGGCCATCCCATTTTACTTCCAGTGCCCAGATCTGTTAATAAAGAGCAAGCCACACTAATGAAGAAGCAGGGCCGACTTCAAATCCCTCCACTCGCTCGAACAGGAGATTGCACTCAATCATGACCATGGACAGACTGGTTGCCTTTGCAAGAAGTGACGAGGCCCTCTATCCTCCACCTCCATTTTCCCCAGGTGTGCGTTATCCCGAGTATCCCTTTGCGGATGTTGGGCCTGAACCGAATCCGGTTTACGATCTTGTTCGGGAGTGCCTGATTCGACTAGGCCTCGACAAAGAGCGGGCCGGAACCTCATTGTGGAATCCACTCAGCGAATTGATCCGGCCCGGCGATAAAGTCGTAGTTAAACCCAATTGGGTGATGCACCAAAATCGAGGTTCAGGCAGCCTGAATGGGCTAGTGACTCACCCGTCCGTCGTACGGGCTCTGCTTGATTTTGTTTACATAGCTTTGGGAAAAGAGGGGATCGTGGTGGTGGGGGATGCGCCTCTCCAGTCTTGCAACATCGATCTGCTGTGGAAATCCCAGGACTGGTTCAGTATCCCGAGATTTTACGAGTCGCACAGCAAACTGAAGGTGGTCCTGGACGACTGGCGCCTGGAACTCTATCATCGGGAGGGTAAGCTGAGATTCCGGAAAGAAATGAGGCAATCAGACGAGCGCTTCCTCGTGGTCGATCTTGGCAAGGACAGTCTACTCGAACCTGTAGCCAACGATTACGAGAACTTTCGGGTGACGAACTATAACCCCGCCGCACTACAAAAGCATCATCGCCCGGGAAGGCACGAATATTGTGTTTCACGCAGGATTCTTGACGCCGAGATTATCTTGAACGTGGCAAAATTAAAGTCGCATCGCAAAGCGGGAATGACAGGATGCCTCAAGAACCTTGTCGGCATCAATGGACACAAAAGTTTCTTGCCGCACCATCGACGAGGACCCGCTTCTCAAGGCCACGACGAATATCCGCGCGCCAATGTTTTGAAATCCATACGCACATCAATAGAAGAATTGCGTGACGTGGCCTCAAGCCGCACCAGCCAGGTGTTTTTATCGGTGCTTCGCAAGATTCCGGATCTGGTTTTGGCGTTTGGCGACCGAATCTCGGAAGGGTCCTGGTTTGGCAATGACACTCTCTGGCGAACCATATTGGATTTGAATCGGATCGCTCGGTATGCCGATAGAGACGGACGTATCAAGTCCTCGTCTCAACGTCGTGTTTTCTGCGTGCTGGATGCGGTGACCGCTGGTGAAGGTGAGGGTCCACTGGGGCCGTCCGACCTTGGCTGCGGAGCACTTTTCGCAGGAATGAACCCTCTAGTGGTTGATGCAGCCGCGGCTAGCTTCATGGGGCTGAAGATTGATGAGATTAGACAACTTAAGAGTGGTTTCGGATTGTCATCTTTATCGTTATTTGACGGAGGAATCGGAGAGATCGACATTCAGGAGGATTATTTGGAAAAGCTTGATTTTTGGTCACCAAACTTCCGCCCGTTTCGTAAACCGAGCGGCTGGTAAGAAATGAAAGTCACCAGATCTAAAGCCGGATCGTTGGCGGGCTATTCATCCAAGAGCGAATAAGCTGGCAAAAGTTGTCATACAATTAATGCAATCATGGCACGTGATCGCTCCAGAACTCGGGAGCATAGAAGCTGCAACTGTCGTACCTGGCGCTTTCGTCGGTGACGATTCCCACGAACGTGATGAAGTAGTGTTCATGCGATACGCTATCTGATTATAGAAAGGGCGAAACTATAAACTGTGGTTGAGCCGACGCGTACTCACACGATCAAGATAGCGTTGAAATGCCGTAATTGTTTTCAAGACAACTAAAAAGCTTGGATGTGTCTCGGGAAGCGCACAAGACATTGGTATATCGTGGATCAGGTGCGAGTGTACGGATTGGCACAAGGAGTGCCCTGTCTATGCCCAAGAACTTATAACCTAACCCTATTAGATATTCTTGGACAAGTTTGGAATATGCAGCATGCACGACCTCCACGATAAGAAATGGGCGATAAGCTTCAAGGATACCGCGCATACCCAGCAACACTTCGTCCTCAAATCCCTCGACGTCTACTTTGACTAAGTCTACAGGACCTCTCCCCATGCATGCATCATCGGCAGTGGTTACGGTCACCACAATAGTGGCACCGCTGATTCCATCCGTACCTTTAGGAGTCAATCGGGAAGCGGTGGGAAGAAGGGTGCTCGAAGGCACCGTAAATTCTGACGACCCACAATAATTGGATACAGCTTCACATCGCGCATCGCAACGACTTTCCCAGGCATTCAATCTAAGATTGCGCATGAGCAGTTCAAAAATCGAGGGTACAGGCTCAAAAGCTATCACGCGGCTATCGGGATTTGAAGCGCAAGCTATCAGTGAATAGGCTCCGGTGTTTGCACCTATGTCCAAAACCCATCGAGACGTTTGGGCAATCTCGTAGAAAACCAGCATCTCTGCTGCTTCCCAATACTGAAATCCACCCCAGAAAAGAAATCTGCCGATAAGGTCGTCATAGGAGTCTCTCATACACAAAGCTATGACTCGGAGAAATATGGACAGCAAACTTATGCTCTATAGGCAACCATCTCCAGACAAATAAAGGCAAGATGCCTCGCGCAGCGAAATCGCGGAGGACTTTTCGAATGAGCCGGGATTTCATCAGTGCTCTCAGGGAGTATCGCAGCAAATTCTTTAGAGCTGGCACCTTACTCAGCCATTTTGACAGAAAAAAGCCGCTCAAGGTTGAACCTCAAGAATTAATAAAACCGGTCTCACATTACGCAATGTCGTGCTTGTGAGTAAAAATGGATATATTTCCGGATGTTATAAGGGGTGACTGTTTAGCCGTGAACGGATCCTGGTGTGGGGTTAGCTAAGATCCAACTCTCTTTGTATCTGCTTCCTCCGAGGGGTAAACAACAGATCGATCAAACCGCTGAGTTGGAACTTTACGGTCTCTATCGCTGCTTCGGCCGATATTCCTGTGCGATGCAGGAATAAAGGGTTGCTTCGTGGCAGAATCGGGGCCACAAGAGTGGTAAAGCAGTAATGGTAGCCACTGCTGCGAATTCGTTCGAAAGCTAAGGGGTTGTAAGTATTTCGTTCTCCTCCTACCCAACAGAAAGTCTCGACAGCATGCCCAAGCTGAGCTTCCAGGGTTCTTTTTGAGTCGAATATTTCATGGTCAAAGGTTTCTCTAGGGCAGTCAGGAGTCATTCGCCTATGCGTTTTAGTATGGCATCCTACGATGTGGCCTTTTCGATCCAATTCTCGAACTTCGTCCCACGACAATGCAATACGCCCATCATCGTAATGTTTATGTGAAGCAATCTCGTGAGATGAGGCCCAGTCTTCCGCTTTCGGGTTATCAATACTTATGAAATCAGTTGGCACAAAAAACCAGCCGACAAATCCGTATTTTTCCAGAAACAGGCAAGGCTATGTCGAAGTTTGAGCGCAGTCCATCGTCAAAAGCAACTATCAGACCTGGCCTGGATTTCTTCCACCTTTTATTCCCAATAAAATCGACGAGATCGGAATAAGATACAGGTGAAAAGTATTCGCCGTAAAACTGAAAATGAAGATCGAAGTTGTCAGCACAACTCCAGGGAGTGTCATGATAATATACAGCGCGTATAAAACTGTTCCCGTAGACTGTTTTTTGCAAGCCGAAAGAGAACACGATCAAGCTTTGTACGACACAGCCAGCGGCCCACCGTTTGACCCTTTGGAATGGACGGAAAGTTCATGCATCGGGTCCATTGACGCGGATTCAGCATTGATGACGTTGTCTCATAATCCAGTGCGCCGTCATACGGGTACGCTTTCAAACTAGTGGTGCTTCCCCTGAGCAGTTGGCGCCGTTGCCGACAGATCTTCCATATGAACGTTGCATAGCCAACAAACGATCACAAATTACGGAAACGATTTCCGGGTGTTGCCGCACCGTCTCCTCGGTTACTACTCCATCTCGGAGCCGTGGAGGAAAGTCGAATGACTGATCCAATAGGGCTGCAACGTACATCGAGAGCCGCTCTTCATTGACCGGCTCCAAATTCAGGGCTTGTTGCACGGCTTCCGGAAGCCTGGACAGATCCGGGCAATGGACAAAACCTTCCTTCAACGCTACGTAATGAGGTTGCCCGATCACTATAGCCGGTTTCCCAAGTTGTATTGCCTCCCAGCCGGCAGTGCCGGTGATCACACAGGTGAGCGCGGCCGCCTTAATGAGAGAAACGCTATCCTCGAAGGGAGAGACAAGAATGACCCCCGGCAATTTTTTGAGACGGGTATAGAAGTCGGCCGGTCTCTGACCGAGCATTGGGACATGCTCTTTTACCAACAAGGACATTCCGAGGGGGAGGCTCTTGACCAAGGACTCCAGTCCAGCGAGCTGATCCGTGTACATCGGCGCGCTCACTATCGTGGAAGACTCAGGATCAACGTGGAGCGGATAATAGGCAAAAGGACCGGAAGGCGAATACCCATGAGGCTGAAATGTTCCATTGCGCAAACGCCAACGCGCTCGCAGGACGACGGAAACGCGGACCTTAATCTCCTCCCATTTTTCCATGTCACGCAAGGATGTGCGTCGGTCTCTCGTGAAAAAGCGGACTGCCTTGCCCACGTATGCGACCAGCCTTCTCGCCGCATCACCAGCGGAGGTAGCTTTCTTAAGGCTAATATCCTGGTAGGCATCGAAGAATGCCTCGTAACCCTGAAGGCCATCCCTGAACCGCCGTAGGTAATCTCGGGCCGCGGGCATCTTATGAGCCAGGAGTGAAGGAGAATCCAGGGCCAGTGCAAAAGTCCTGCGCACGGGGGCCAGGCTCCCGTCGAGAGAGTCGTCAACCACGGACCTTGAGCCTATCCGGGCGTGAATTATCTGGGCGAAGGGAATCTGAAGGCGGTGACAGAAGAGGCCAAGAGTGTAAGAGATCGCGTTGTCGACGTAGCCCACTATCACCAGGTCCGGCCTGAGCTCCGTCAATCTCTCGAAAGAGTAATGGAGCAGCCCGTAAATGTAGCGGCGCAGCATCTCGTCATCGTCCGTTACATCAGTAAGATGGCAGTGTCTGAAGGGACGCGCTCCCGTAATAAAGCCGTCGCTGATGTTTCGATCCGAGGTGATGATTCTTTTGGTCACGCCGGGGCCGAGCATAGCTTCATATTCTTCGAGGCGTTTGCGGTCCCAAGGTTTTGCAAGCCATTCCCGCTCCAGCTCGTCGAGGGAGTCCAGTGGCGATATACGAGGATTGTGGTAGCTTTCCACTCGTTTAAGCACACCGTCCCGGTACCAGGCTAGGCCACCGATAGATGCCTCGGGAATACGAGCTTTCAGTTCAGTGGCTATTCCGAGAGGCCACTCTGAAAAGACATTGTCAAATACCATAAAAATTTTCATGAGATTAACAGTATTGTCCGGAACGCAATGCATCCCGAAAAGTTCTGCTACAGCTTGCGCACTGTCCGCACAATTTGTCGGCAGCGTTTGCTCCTAAAGCAAGGTCCTGGTCTTGCCAAATCCTAGGCAGGAGGGTGTTAAGTGCTGATCTGGAGTATCTGCTGGTTGGAAATTATTGAGAGACCGTTAGTGACCAAACGGCGTCCTGCCGCATCGAAGAATGTCCAGGTCCTAACCACATCCGTCGGATGTGGTTTCTATATTGATAGGCATTTCGAAAGGAGTGAAAGAGTGCTTTCCTTTACCTAGTCTGGCGTCAAGAAACTTGCTGATCGATGCCTGCGAAAAGATATTCCAACCGGGTTCTCGGTGACTAGGATTTGGATCGTCGGTTAAACGATATTTCACCCATACATCCACAGGATAAGGATTAAATGGGCCGAATACGAATATGTGCCCTCCTGGCCGAGTCCAATATAACAAATTGGAAATCCATGTTTCGAATTCATCAAAAATGGCGTGCACACCCAACATGAATGTCACATCCGCGAACGATGGAGGCAGAACAGACCGGTCTAACAATGAGCCAACTGCAAACTCTACGCCTTGAACGCGTTCCTTGGCCTTGGTTATCAAAGCTGGCAAGACCTCTAGACCCAAATAACGCGGACGAGGGAATCGCCTTTTCAAGTAGTACAGAAATTCACCTGTAGCGCAGCCTATATCGCATATCAGACTATTTTCAGTGTAGTCTCCGCTAAGCTCCATCAATCGGGCCAAAAACTTGAATATCTCCTTTGGCTGTTCGTAGCGGTCTTCCGACAAATAAGTCTCCATGTCGTGTGTTCGCTGAACTGAGAAGTCCATCTTGCTCTCCTCAATAGACGTCTTTTGCGCAATGTTGCGGGTTGGAATTGTAAGGGAACGAATTAGCCCAGGGGTGTAGGCCGATTCCAAGCCCCAAAGAGGCTCACAATGTATCGAACATCCCAAATGAGATATCTACGTCTCTCAGAATAATGTCGCTCTCATCTGCAACATGTTTTCGTAGGATTAGCGGAGGAATTCTGTTGAATTGTCCTGGGACCTTACAAAAGCCGCATTGTTTCAATAGGTTGACTTTTCTAGATCCGGGACTGGCGAGAAAGCAAACTGCCGTGCAACCGGCAGCCTCAAAGTCGGCAATGGCTTGGCTTATCAGCGCTTGAACTACTTCAAGACCGGCTTCCTTTTTCAGCATAAGTTCCATAATGTACCCAAATCGTCCTCTCCGCGTTTGTACAGAATTTCTCAACACCACCATGGCATCCGGATCTTTTTCATCAGCCGCTACGATTATCTTGTAATCGGCGATCGGATTCTCCAGGTATCGCCATGTAAGCCATTTCGGGTCCGCTGCTACTATAACATCAGAAGATTCCCAAAGCTGCTCGATCCCCAGTCGCTCGAAGGTAGACAATTCGCTTGTGCAGATAGCTGAGATAGGCATCCGGCGGAGCCCATTCGTCACTTTGCGTACAGCAGTCGCGAATCTCGGCCATTTGTCAGCCACGCTCTGGCCGGCTACAAAAGCCACAAAATCGAAAATTTTGACCAAAAGCGTCGGTCGGCCCAAATCCGCGAAGTCCAATTTCTTGACGAACCCGGGATAGCTGTTCTCATTGGGGAACCCCAGGGTATATACAATTCCCTCTCGCTGTAGGTGCTCATAGACCGCCATTGCCGTTTTTGTGAACAACCCCAGACGCCTATAGTCCGGATGAGTCGCTGTATTTAGACTAAGGCTCCCCGTAATCCGCGTTCCTTTTACCCGCAGGGGAATAGGGATTACAGCATATTGCGCCGCGATCCTCCCTTCCGGAGCCTCACAACAATAGATGACGGCTCTGCCTTCCGGGTTCCGACGGGTACCTGCCAGTCAAAAAAAGCAGGATCAACCGCTTCTGTTTCACCCCAAACCGCCTTTTCTAATTCCAGGATGCCAACCTCATCTTCATCGCGCCATGCTCGCATGATCAAGTGACTCTCTGGCACGACTACTCCTTTCCGTTCAGCATCAATTCGGTCGTATGGGTTGCCATTTAGTCAGATGCAGGACACAAATGTTGCTAACCGTTCACGCGGTGTGATGCGTACCCAAGTCAAAGGAGGACAAAAGAATTCAAAGTTCGCAACAAGGGCACACTGTTTACGGTTCTGTTCTTCTCTTGTTTTGAAGGAAAAGAAAGTACTCAGCAGAGGCAGCGATCAAGACGGGGTAAATAGGATAAAAGATCCGCTGCTCTGACCAATTTGAAATACAGAAACTTACTGTTAACAGAGGTATTAAGTACCCAAGAATAAACGACAAATATTTCCTATTCCCCCACAGTACTGATAGGCCATATACATATATAAGCCCAGTACCCGAGCATCCATATCCGATTATTTATATTTATTCCTAAATTGGCCAAGTTGTATTTGACTTCCCAGAATCCATAATATGGGCTTATTCCGTAGTCACACGTAGTAATAACACCTGAGTAATACATAAATCGCGGTATAAACGCCAAGGTTTGCTATTATCGCCATGACATTAGCTTTATTTTTGAAGAAATCCTTTGCTCGGCCAGAGTTGACAGAGTGACAAACTATCGTGGCTATTATCGTGAATATCCAAGTCTCTCTGTTCAACGAACCTAAGAAAGTAATCAATAAACTACCTTTCCAGTTCGGATTTTCGCGATGAACCATCATGACATATAAAACCAACAAACCGGTCTCCCAAAATTCTTGTCGATGTCTGTACATAAATCCTGTCTGAAAACTTCCAAGCAGAGCAAGAAGGCATAACATGGTAATGCCGAGTGACCCGGTCGATTTCTGAAAAAAGGCAGCACACGCTATGTAACAGAATAATATTGAGGTGAACGTAACGAAACGATCTGCAAGGTCGGATTTGCCGGTAAGTTTAGTTGCGAAACCGTAAAGGAGAGGTGTCAGCAGTCGGTATTGGTTGGGAGCTTGTGAGGACCCTGATATGATGTTAGCGGGATTAGCAGGACCCCAATCGGGTATTCTCCAGTACGAGACTGTTGTTGCAACAGATATCGCTAGCATGAAGATAGCAACTGATGATATGGACAAATAACTGGTGACCGTCCATCGCTCTCCCCATGTCTGAGGAAGTATTTGACCTAATTTGGCATGATTCGTTTTTCGGATGTCGGCTGCGGGTTTCATGCGCGATGCTTACCAGGCATAACAATTCAAGCGGCCACGACCTTGTTGCTAAGAAAGTGTGTACGGAGTCGGTTTCAGAGATGCCCTAAAGTGTCACGTATTTTGGGCTGAGGCAAGGAATTCGCCGTGGAAAGACCAGTTCCCTTGGGCACACTGGACAACGTCATGTGCTCCAAGCTGTAGACTTCATCGGCCGCGTTTACCAACGCGGGTTGGTGGGAAATGGCGATTATCGTGACGCTGCCGCGCAACTGTTCCAAAGTCTTGCAGACTGCAGCTTCGGTCTTCGGATCCAGAGCGGTTGTCGCTTCGTCGAGAATCAGGAGCTTAGGACGACGAACGAGCGAACGGGCAATAGCGATGCGCTGGCGCTGGCCCCCGGAAAGTCTTGCCCCTCGCTCTCCCACGACCCAATCCATTTCCCCGGGAAGAGAGGAGACAAAATCCCAACTACCCGCCGCGCGGCAGAGCTTCTTTCGCATCAGCGCGACTGAGGGCAGAATCTCCCAGTGTCACGTTTGTAAAAATGGTGTCGTGGAACATGATTGTTTCTTGTGGCGCATAGCCAATCATGCGTCGCCACACCTTCAAAGACAGATCGTTGACCGGAACATCATCTATAGAAACTTGCCCCCCTTGGGGACTGAACAAACCGATTATGAGATCCGCTATGGTGGTCTTGCCCGCTCCGGACGGACCGGTTATAGCGATGAACCCTCCGGCGGGAATAGTCAGAAAAACGTTTCTTAAAACGGGCTTATCGTTGTACGAAAAGCTTACATTCCGAAAAGTTATGGTGTGATTCAATGTCGGAGTTTTCGCGTTCGGAACAGGTTCGTTGGCGGCCGTTGCCTGGTCTATGGCACTCCGCAACGACCAAAAGGCGCTCTCCATGCGGCGCAACCACTGATAATTCTGCTGCACTATTCGCATTTTCCCAAACGTTCGCCAGGCAAGAACAGCAAACAACATTACGGTTTCCAAAGAGGCCCCCCAAACCGTAAAGGCAACAAGGATACCGATCGCCACGAGGCAGACCAAGGCGAACTCGCTGAGAGTATTCAAGCTTTCGCCGCTGAGCACTTCTTTACTCCTCGCGTCGTAAAGATCGTGCATGTCTTTTTCCAGCAGAGGGACCAGCCTTTCTTCGCAAGCCATCGCTTTGAGTGGCTTAATTCCCTGCACGCTGTCAACGAGACGGGCTGACACCTCCCGGAGTAAATCGGTTTGTCGTTCGCCCGCGCGGCGGGCCATAGTGACAAAGCCGTTCAAGAGACTCAACGTCAATGCGCCGCCTATTAGGGCCACTATTGTAACCTTCCAGGAAACTAGGAGCGCTACAGCAACATACATGGCCGCCTGCAAGCCCGCAGCCGTTATGCGACATACCAGAAGATAAGTCTCTGAAGCGTTTCGAGCCTCAGTAGTTATTGAATTCGCAAGGCTCCCATGCCGCTGGGAGATAAAGTATTCCCATCGCGCTCCCATGAGGGCCCGGATCGAACTCCATTCGAAAATTCGTTTCCACTCGGGCAGCGTATAAGCTCCACTGGCGCGCTGCAAATAAGATTAAGCCGGTTTTTGCAGTCATCAGGACGAGTATGAGCACGATGAGCATACCGACTGTCGGCTGAAGTCCGACTGCTTGCAACGTGTCGGCTATCATCCTTCCCAACTCGGTATTATTCCTGCTCTCCTCCCGCTACCAGTCCCAGGAGCGGTAACAAAGTGGCTATTCCAAAGCCTTCCGCCAGACCCGCAAGGAATAAAGTCAAGGTTACGATGGCGGATTCCTTGGGATACGCACGTATCAATGTCTTGAAAAGATTTGATAGTCTTTGATTGTTCGCCATCATCTGTATCTTTGCATAATCACAGCATTACAAGTTTCCGATTAGATCTCTCCAGTAACTCCTGGGTAGCGATTCGACACTTGAGACTCTTTTTCAGAGAACAATTTGTCTAACGCACATAAATGCCTCCGCATGAGGGAGGTTTACAAATCCTCCCCGGTAACGGCTAAGTGCGATAACGGATTCCACAGAACGCTCGTGAGGATATTCTCTGAGTTGTGAGGCATAGGTCTTGACCGCCTCAATCTTCAATTCAAAGGTGTCAGAGATTTCGACGAAAAAATTTGGAGCAAAAGTCGGCGAAACAGTCGGGGTGTTCCAGTTAGTCGAAGAAAGGGCTTCATAGCAATATATTGCTTCTACATGCATGACTACAGGTCGAGCTGCCACCATGGCGCATGCATGAACTATCTGGTGATCGCGATTGATATCGGCGGGAAATGGCAAAAATAAGGTATCCGGATCTATTCCCTTGAAAAAATACGAGAGAACATCATTGATGCGATACTGGGGGATTGTGTCCAGTTTGATTGCCGGCAAATCCGCAAAATGGGTTTCCTTTACCCCGAGCAACATATGAGCTTTCAGGGCCTCTTTTCGACCCTCCTCAATCAGCTGGGGATTGAAAAGATCATCGCCTTTGGTGACGATCAGCACGTGGACTTCATGGCCGGCCTTGCTGTACTTCGCTATCGTGCCGCCACATCCGAATACCTCATCGTCAGGATGGGGAGCTACCACTAGTATGCGCATTTATTCTCTTTTTCAGTAAACATCGAAGTCTCCGAGAACCACCCATGGTGACCTTAATATCGGAAACCCGGTTTGCCCGTGAGACCTTAAAACAAGGGGAAATCTCTCGGAAGCGGGAGTAAAGCCCGCATCAAGGAAGAGGTTTTCGTACCTGACTCTTTGGAGGCAGCCAGATGTTCAGCAAGTCAGATACCGACTGCAAAGCGCTCTGCAAAGGAAATGATGGCTTCGGCCGCGGAATGGTTTAATGCCGCAAAATCAATGATATGAGTCTTGGCAATGTAGCCCGTGCAGAATTTCTTGAGGACCATGAATCCCTCCAGACTCCTTCTCTTGCTGGCAAAACACGATATTCAGCACCGGGTTTTTCCAGGTAACGCCAATTTAGGGTGCGATGTTCCTTCAGATGACAGAAATCGTATGATTCTGAGGCAACGTGACAAAGATCATCATAACTTTCATCGAACCGCGGAATGGATATCAGCCTACTCCATTTTTTTTCAGTTTTCGCTTCTCGAAAAAAGTTAGATGAACCGGAATCTGCCAGCCCGCCTTGATAAAGCCAGCCAAGGACTTGGTGGTGTAAGGATTGGGAAACGCCAACCCATAATTGCTTCCCGCTAGGCGTTTGATCGGCCATGATCTCATTGATCTTATGAAAGAGCCCAAGGCGCCGAAAGTCAGGATGAGTCGCGGCACTGACGGCCAGGCTGGCTACGTGCTCTTTCCCGCCTATCCGATAAGCTAACGGCCGCATGCACATCATAGACGCGAGGCGGTCGGTCGATTTTTCGTGAGCAACGTACGCTCTGCTGGGAAAAAACGGATGCTTCAGCTTGAACCATTCATATTCTTCATAACTGAAATCGCGGTGAAACGCCTGTGAAAGCAACGACAAAAGAGATCGCGCTTCTCTTACTGGATCAGCAAATCCATATACAAACCTCTCATCTTCGCACACAAGGCCGGTCAAATTCATCGATCAGATTTGCTCCCGGCTCTCCCCGCTACCCTGGAATGCAGAAGATGTTGCTTCTCCGTCCTCATGCGTGCCTCTGCAACTCAGCACCGCGGGGATAGCCATTAGCAGAATCTTTAGGTCGAGAAATAAAGACCAATTATCGACGTACCATAAATCCAATTTAAATCGCTCGTCCCATGAATTAGAACACCGCCCCTGGATTGCCGTCCAGCCGATCATCCCGGGTGGAACATCGTGACGTCGGCACTGCTCAGCAGTGTAGAGATCGAGATACTCTAAAGGCAACGGCCTGGGGCCCACAAAGCTCATTTCCCCTTTCAACACGCTCCATAATTGTGGCAGTTCATCAATGCTCGTTTTGCGAAGTAATCTCCCCAATCGAGTCATGCGATCAGCATCGGGCATTAGGCGACCGTTTTCATCCTTTTCGTCGGTCATGGTCCGGAACTTCAACATAACAAACGGTTGCCCGCAAAAGCCCCCACGTGGATGACGGAAGATGACCGGGCGGCCCATGCACACCCGAATCGCAACCGCCGCGAACAACAGCGCCGGGGACAGGATAATCAAAGCGGTAGTCGCTAAAACTATGTCCAGGACACGCTTTATCATCCGTCTCATGACACGTGTCCTTTTTCAGTGAGGGCCTCGCGTCTTGACGGCTCTGGCCGGGAAACGGATGGCAAGGGAATTCCCTTTTCGGTACATATGGAGGAGATACTGTGCGGACAAGGCATCCCAGATTCGTTCCGGCTGAAAATGCCTGAGCACGCGTTCTCGCCCTGCTTGCCCGTGTTTTAAACGCAGGCTGGGATTCTCGATGTAGAGTCGGATGGCATCCCCGAGAGCCCGAGCATCCCTTGGCGGAACAAGCATTCCAGTATCCCCATCCGCCACTGCATCGACGCAACCGGTTACGCGGGAAGCCACAACGGGCAACCCCATAGCTGACGCTTCCAGCACTACGTATGGAAAACCCTCTCGATAAGAAGGAAGCACCAGTATATCCATGATTCCATAGTAAGTCGGGATCTCGTCATTTGAGACAAAATCTAGCATAGTCACTCGATTATCACTTCCCAATTCTTCCAAAACGTCATTGGGAACAGGATTGTGGGGTTCTGCAGGCCCTATAATCAGCAGGTGAACCTTCTCGTATGCATTCTTGATACGCTTCCACGCGGATGCCAATTCGACCACACCTTTGTCTTTGACCAACCGGCCTACGAAGCCGATGACAATCGCGTCCTCATCAAGGCAAAACTGTGATCGCATCTCCTTTTTTTTGTCCTGATCGAGATTTGCCGGATTAAATCGGTCTCCTGCATCGATACCGTTGCAGCTACCGAGTTCAAGAACCTTGATTTTGTGCTCAGGACACAGACGCTGAGAAACAACGATATCCACCACCGAGCGGCTTACAGCAAGGATCTGGTCGGCCAGCGCGCGATGTGATCCATTCCAACATTTGCAGCAGGGCCCGCTGTGGGACCTTTCCGCATTTCCATCATAACGCCGTGCAGAGTATAGAATCTCACGGGAACACCTGCTAAAGTTGCAGCGAGCATACTCAACACCCCCGCTTTCGGAGTGGCTCCATGCACTATGGTAGGCCCGATTTTCAGGAACAGCATCCAGAGACGCACAGACTGCCTTTAAATCAGCTAGCGGAGAAATACCTCTTGTCATGGCGATCTCGTACACGGTAACTGTTCTCTTCGGGCAAACTCTTCGAGATCAGGCCCTCCGGAGGACACGCCAATAACCTCGAACCCTTTGGTACTTCAAATAAGTTATCTGCCCTTGATAGAAACTTCGGAGCGTGAGACCGACGGTAGTAACCAAGATAAGTTTTGGTTTTTCTTCAGCCGAAGACCGCACCTTTGAAGTGAAAGTTTTTTTCCTGCTGTAGCCCACCCACGGCCTCACAGAAGCGTAGTTATAATCGGAACATGAATCTTGCGGTCATTTCAGGAAAACAAGGCGCTCGCCGGCGAGCCGCTGCATTTGAACTCGCAGCCTTTGCAGGAAATCCTTTCGTTGCCAACGTGGCAAGACTACCAGTGCAAGTAGTGCCGGCATCGCCTGAACGCGTTGCCTGACAATCAATCCTTCGTTGGGAAGATAGCTGAAGAAGACACAAAACACGAGGGTAGCCAGGATTGCCACCTGTATTTCAGACAGTTTCAACGTGTACCGGCCTTCGGGTTTTATCATCCAAACCAGCGAACCGAGCAGGAGGCTCGTGGTAACATAAGTCTCCAACATGGCCAAAATCATTCGCAAGCTTCCGACCTGCCATGGGAAGGGCCTGAAAAACAGTGCCACGAAACCTGAAACAAAAAATAGCGGCCCGGCCCCTCCATATTCGATGTTGGATCCTCCACTGACGTCTCCGAGCGTATGGGCCTGTTGCTTGGCTAATGTGAGCGGGCCTTCGACCGAATAGTCCATTCCCCATCTCGTTTGAAACGAATGCATCACTAAGGGCAATATCAGTAACGCTAATACAGCGTAGAAACGTTGGCCCCTCTGAAACAGGCCGACGGCCATCACCGCAAATACCCACGGAACCAGGATATGGGGCCTCAAAGAAGAGCCTACAGCAATTCCAAGGAGCACGAGCGGAATTCCCACCAAAAAAGAACTGCCCGGGCGGGGAGCACTGTTCGCGAAGACTTGGCAAATGGACCAGTACATCAGTGCCTCTTTGACGTTCATGGTGGTCCAGTAAATGACAGATGGACAAAAAATGATGAGAAGCAGCCACGGTGAGTCCTTCCTGGAATAGGGAAATACTCGATGAAAGTGGCGAATTAGAACCAACCCACCCCAATAGCCAAACCATCCGTTAGCTACCGTCACAAATACAACTGTCGTCCCCGTGACGTACATCACGAAGCCCACATAACATTGGTACATGTTGTTTCCGACAGCCATGTGATCCCACACGAGGTCCCACTTACCGGCGCGGATGTTATCGGCCATGATCCCACCGAAATAGGCATGGGTCCAAGCATCCGCCCCCCAAATTTCCAGGATTTCTCCCGAGAGGACATCGCTGAACACCGCATACGCCATCCATAGTAAGCCGCCCAATATCACCCAGCCGCGAAAATCGTTGGAGAAGGCAGGGGCCTTAAGGTAATGGCTTGCCAGTAGCGGCACGGTTGCTGTCAGCATCATCAAGAAAAGCGCATCGTTTAAGTTCACGGTCGTCCCTTCCCCAGGCCCAGCCAGGACACATAATAATCTTCCAAAATCTTGAGGCACGATGGGGAGCTGGTAGTGTTCGGTCACGTATGCTCTTCCGGCTCGGCCAAGAGTGTCAGCCAGGTCGGGGTTTGTCAGAATCTCGGTAACCTTGTTCGCCGCACGGTCCACCTCCCGGCTGATTAAAAAGATAGGGGTGAAGAGCCGGCGCCAGCACCTCCCGATGCGCAGGTATGTCAGTGGCCACCACCGGCAACGCCGTTGCCTGGGCCTCGAGGCAGAACGTTAGGAAGACCCTCGGATTCCGAGCAATACAAGAAGACCCTCGCAGATCTCAACAGACCCGGAATTTCCATTCTGTCTCTTGATCCAAGAAAATCGACTGCCTTGGAGACTCCCAGCTCGTGGGCCAGATGTCGGCATGCAGATTCGTGAGTGCCTGTTCCAACAAAGACTAGACGGGCATCAGGAACGGCGTTGCTTATGGCTGCCAATACCCGCAGCGCCGTATCCTGTCGCTTGGATCGAAGAAAAAAGTTCCCCACGCAAATGATCACAGGCAAAGTGACAGCCCTTTTCCCGTTTGAGACCGCTGAAAACCGTCGGGTGTCCACGCCGGCTGTCCAGACTAGGAATCGGTCGGACTGACTTCGCCACTCCGGCCATCGCTCATCCAATGCTGCTTGGGAAACAGCCACCACATGGGTCGCGTGACGGCGAACCCAGTGTCGACCCCAGCCTGTTACCACCAGGCGGGCAGCCTTTATCAGCGGGTTCTTGTCGGCTTCGGCTCCGACATGCCCCATGTCTCTCACGTGCGCAATTCGCACTGGTACCCCGGCTTGTGCAGCGCCCCGCAGGATCGCACCGCTCCATGCCTCTCCGTGAGAGTGCACAACATCATAAGTTTTGTCTCTGATCATCTGGAAGAAAAGGCGAGAAAAAGAGAGAAGATTAGGCGACTTGGGACAAAACAGAATTTCAGCTCCGTAGCTCCTCGCCTCTTCGGACAGGTAGCCGGCCTCGGCACCGATAACACATGCATCCATAAGAAATCGACGCCGGTCATAGCAGCGTAAAATACGCAAAATTTGTGTTTCCAATCCACCTCGCCGAAACCAATTAAGTACATGCAAGACGCGAATCGGCGGTCGTAATGTCACATTGTCAGGCGTCAAGATTGAAGGCTCGCACTGTACTTCTCGGACGGCATTTCTTTGAGAACCCGGATAGAGTTCCGGATCAATCTTTTCATTTGTCGACTATTTCTGGCGATGGCTGGTATTTGCGGAAAGCGCCACGGAATCATTCTCTTACGACTTGTACCAGTTTGCCTTGAGGCGTCAGAGGTATTTTATCAACCCACGAAATCAGCACCGGAACGTCACAAAGAACTATTTGCAGTCGTTGGCGGAGTTCCCGTTCTTTCTCAGGCGCAAAAGGGGAACCTTTGAGACGGAAAAGTATCTTCCCATCACCTTGCAAAACAATCTGGAATTGCTCAACATCCGGGTACTCCTTCAATATATGGTTCCAGAATATGCAATTGATCGTTTTGCCATTAGGCAGTTTTAAGAGTCCTGCGAAGCGACCCTCCAACTGCTTTATGGCTCGGATACCTGATTCGTCGCAATCTCCGGAATCATAACTCCCCACATCACCCACATCGAAACGGAGAAAAGGAGTGCCCTGACATGCCGTGTTCGTCCAGATCAATCGTCCGGTTTCGCCAGCGCCCACGGGTTTGCCTTTCTCGTCAACAATTTCCAGAAAAAGCAGAGGGCGTAACACAACCAGGGGACAGTCCACTTTCGGCTGGTAGGCCATAGAAGATAGCTCTCGTGCCCCGTAGTAATTGAGGATCGGAATTCCAAAGGCGCTGCTAAAATAGTCACGCTGGCTTTCATAAAGCATTTCTCCGCCGTTCCATGCCGCAATCACGCGGCCGGGTGGTGGTGGATTGCCTCTGGCCAAGGTTTCTCGTGCTATGAATTCGAGCATGCTGCTGAACCCGTAGATGCCCACGGCCGGGTATTTTCTCACGAGATTCAAAACTTTGTCCACAGTTGCCGAAGTGAGTTCATAGGCGTCTATGAGCCGGAAATTTGCGAGGCGCATCAGAACTCGCCGGCTGAGCGCTTGTTGTTTTCCGATATCGCGTTCAGATCCCCAAACAATAATTGTCGGTAGACCCGGCCTCCAACCCACCTTCAATCGACAGTATACATTGGTGGCCTTGGTGGCTTGCTGCATGTTGGTATCATGGAGAAACCATGTGGGCTCTCCGGTCGAACCGCCGGTTGAGGTAATAATTCCTTGGATATCGAAGCGACGCCTTATTTCGTGCGGGAGAAAACGCTTCTGCAAATCCTGTTTGGACATTATAGGAAGATCTGGCCAGATGCGCCATAATTCATCCGGATTTCTTACGTTAGCAGCTTCACGCCACTCTGGCAGGGCATCATCTCGGGTTCCAAAGTAGCGGATTTGTTCGAGTAACCGCCTTGACAATTCGGCTCGGGCCGTGTCCGGTGAAACTACACGAAATCTCTCCAAGTCCCTCCACCACTTGTTCATGCCCTGGTACCGGCAGTAAGCATTCCAAAGTGCAGCACTAAACATTTCGTGAGGCTGAGATGACATTGTTTTGAGAAATTGAGGATCAGGAGCAGTAGAAGCTTTTGAAAGGGGTGGTCAATAAGACCAAGCTTCGCCCCCGTGCACCATCAAGGATAGTGCTGATTTATCAGCAGTTTTTGGACACATGCCAAATTTGATTTCCTGACCCTCCCATTCTTCGGGCCGTCGCCCGAGTGTCGCCCTAATCTGCGGAGTCCCGCTGTTGTTGCGGAATCGCTATATAAAGAAACGCAAGTACAAACGAATTGTACCAGCAGGGGTATAACTGATTTCCAGATGACACATTAAAATTCATTTTAAACCGATAAATCGTCAAAAGCAAGTCTGAATCCGCTTGTCAATCGAATCTCTTGACCAATGAGACTTATTTATGATAAAATACACGGTTACTTTCGATTAAGAGCACGGTGATACAAGCTCCGTTACGATGAATCATGTTGTATCGTGAAGGTGTGATCATAGCAGCACCTTCGCCCCTCTGGGGCCGATCTCGTCGCTTGTCACGTCGACCCGTTTGGGGCAAGGACATTTCCCATAATTAAGGCGTGGATCACGCTGGCATCAACAAGAAGGGCTACCGCACATGTGTGGGATCTGTGGGATAGTGGAATTTGGGGCTGTAGAGCGTCTTGAGGGCAACATCGAAAGAATGCTTCAAGCTCTTCGGCATCGCGGGACCGTTGATGGCTACTGGATTGAAGAAAACGTTGCCCTGGGAGTGCGAAGATTGCCTATTATCGATATTGAAGGGTCGTCGCAGCCGCTGATGAACAAAGATAAGACCTTGGTGTTGGTCGGTAACGGAGAAATCTACAATTTTAGGGAACTGAGATCGGAGCTCTCGGCACTTGGGCACTCTTTCAGCACAGCCGGGGATCTCGAGTGCATTCTGCATTTGTATGAAAGTTACGGGAACGACTTCTGGACGAAACTCCGCGGGCAGTTTGCGATAGCGATCTACGATATTCGGCTCAGGCGATTGACACTGGTTCGCGATCAACTCGGCGTTATCCCGCTTTTCTACCAGCACACGAACTCGCATTTCTTGTTTGGCTCCGAGATCAAATCGATCTCCGCGGATGCAGCGTTCCAAAGGGAATTGAATCAAACAGCACTGGCCGATTTTCTCTGCTTGCAGTTCATCCCGAAACCGCAGACGGTTTATCGGGACGTTCGATCATTGTCACCGGGTAGTGTCTTGATTCTCCAAGATGAAGCAGAGGAGATTCGCCCATATTGGTCCGTTCAATTGGCGACAGACGCGTCAAATAGATCGCGGGAGGCGATTTCGCATCAGACTCAGCTTCTATTGAAACAGGCGGTATCGCGTACCTTGATTTCAGACGTACCAGTGGGCGTCCTCTTAAGCGGAGGTCTGGACTCGAGTGGAATCGCGGCATTGGCTGCACAAATTACCTGCAAACCGTTTCACACCTTTGCCATTGTGTTCAGGGAAGAGACCTTCGATGAAAGTCCCTATTCCCGAGAAATGGCAAAACGTCTCGGTAGTCAACATCACGAGGTAGTTCTTGACGAAGACATCATCCTCGATTCAATGTCTGAGATTGGGGAATACTTCGACGAGCCGTTTGCTGAAGGGTCAGCATTTCCAATCTACCATATCTGCAAGCATGCAAAGGATTTTGTAACAGTCATCCTTTCGGGTGAGGGAGCCGACGAGATCTTCTGTGGTTATGAACCCTACATGGCTCAGCAATTCCTGAAATATTACCAAGGACTTCCGCAAACGATGCGCAAGTGGTTGCGGGCCGGCATTAACCTTCTACGCGTGTCGGACAATAAGGTAAGCTGGGACCTCAAACTGCGGAGGTTCGTGGAAGGTGCGTCGTATGCTCCCGCCAAGGCGCATTTTTGGTGGCGGTGCAGTATGAATGACCGGGAAAAAAGCCGCGTGTTGAACGCGGATTTTCTTGCGGGCCTGGAATATACGGACACGTGCAGGTTCTATGAGGAGTGTTTTGCTTCGTTCTCCTCCGATGACAATATTAACCGGATTATGGCCACGGATTGTGCATTGCACCTCGTGGATGATTTGCTATTCCGGGGAAACCTGATGAGTATGGCAAACACAATCGAATTGCGGGTACCCTACCTTGACGTAGACCTTGTCGAGTTCCGCGTTCGGCATCCCATCAAAGCAGAAACTGCGAGGATTCACCAACAAGATACCTCTACGGGACGCTCTGGAAGGCTTCTTGCCGCATGGTATCCGAACCCGGCCGAAGCAGGGACTGAACATGCCCTATCAAAAATGGTTCAAGCGCCCACGATGGAGACAGATCCTGCATGATACCTTGGCTAAGTCAAGCGTCGATCTGCATGGTATTTTCAACAGCGAAGGCATACAATCGATGCTCACTGAACACGAACGGGGAACCCATAACCACGCACACGCCCTCTGGGTCACGATGAATCTCATACTTTGGTTGAATGCTCATCGCTGTGGTCAATGAATGCGGGAGGATGCTTGCCGACGGAAAGGCGAACCGATACGACGTGGAGGGCTCCTATGAATTCAGACACCAAGGTGGTTTATCTCTGTGGTGCAGGAGGAAAAGGCAACATTGGAGCAGAAGCCATAACACTCGCCATTATCAAGCTTTTCCAACGTCGATACGGACACGTTCGTTTCCTGGTGTCAGCGTGGTATCCGAATCGCATGAGGGAACTGTTATCGAGCGTCCCCGGTGACTTCGCATTCGTAAAACAGGAAAGCCTTCTGGATAATCCACTTCACATCGCACATGCCGATTTTTTCATCATTTGCGGTGACGTTTCCATTAGTGAGACCGTGGTCTCTTTTCTGCCATTGTATTACGCGTTGCGAACGGCCACAGCTAACGCGGTAGGACGAAGAGTCATTTTCCTGGGGATAGAAGCAGAGAAGGTCTGTCGTTTGTCCAACCTCTACAGCTTGAAATGGTTGGTGGACCGCCCGTCCAACACTTTGGTGCTGAGAAACGAGGAATCCCTTGCTAATTTGAATCGGATTCCCATGCGACGCGCACGACTCTCACTCGGGTGCGAACCGACGCTGAGTCTGGAGAAAGACGATGTACAAGGATTTGAATACTCGGGTGGACACTTTTCTCCCTTAAAACTGCGAGTGGGATTTGGGATCCGAGACCACTTTACGCAGCCCTTCAAAGTGAATCTCCTCCGCGGGAAACTGAAACGTAGAGACGTTCAGGCCCAGGATGCTGGTGACGTTATGCGGCGCATAACAGAGTTCACTGCGCGGATCGCGGATCACATGGCCGAACTGTATGATGCTCAAATCATTTTCGTGCCGCATCATTACTTGCCTGAGGGCGAAAGAGTTATCAGGCCGGATAGCGAGGTCGCTCAGACGATTGTCGAGCGCATGCAGGTAGCCAAGGATGTCGTAATCGTCGAGAACTGTTTACATCCGTTCACCGTGGTCAATCTTTATGGTAATCTGGACATAGTTTTCTCAATGCGGCACCACAGTAATTCTTTCGGCTATTTCAACCACGTCCCGACACTCGGGTACGGCATCTACCCCAAAATACGCGCTTTCTTTAAGCAGGTTGGACGCGAGGACATGCTTCTCGATCCGTTCGCGACAGATTTGTCGGAGACCTATGAAAAAATTGATTATGTGGTACGAAATCGGCAATCCATATCAAGCGAGATGAAAACGGGCTTGGATTTCCTGCGGGGTCAGAATGCCGCTGCGATGGAAATCGCACTTAACGGCGGCCCAGAGACTCGCGTTCGGCACTAGTGTTCATAGTAGTGGAAGGATTTTTGTTGAATTTTGGATAAAAAGTCATTTCCTGAGATTGTAAGACGCTTTGAGATGTGGGACCAAGTGGGCACCTTTTTGGAGCAGATTCCCCATAGTTGGTGAGAGCGTGAATGCAAGGGTGTCCAAAGTAAGCTTTCACGCGATTGTGGCCGCATATTCGGCAAGTATCGGGGTGCTGGATGAGATCGACCGGCTGCTTCACGGTTACGATGGAGGTGAGCCCCGTTAGAGTAGTGCTTGCGCTTATTTTGGATGCCCTGTCCGCAATGAGTCTCTGTCTCGGCTCGGGGAGTCTTTTGCAGACAAGAATATGGATCTGTTGGTGGAAGAGGACATCCCCGTGACAGAGCACAACGATGATACCCTGGGCCGCCGCACGCGAGGCCGCATCGCAGAAATGGGCACCAACGTGGTGCTTGGAGGGACAGCCGTAGGAGTGGTAAGGGACTTTGGGTTCCCGTTCGTCTCCCAGCCTCCCATGACCTATAGCGATGGTCGCTGCGCCATCGATCAAGCCGTAGACGCTGACTCATGGGAGGAAATCGGAGTCATCTCTGACGAGTCGGAAACCAAGAATCGCAAGCTCGCCTCGTATCGCTGCTTCTAAACGATGGTCACACTTTGCAGAATCAACATCAACTACCGAGCCCTTGTCGTCCACTCCGACGCCTACGGTGAACGCCGTCAGAAGAAGGTAGACAAGCAGATCGTCAAGGAGAAGCAGGAACTGAAAAGCTCAAGAGAAGCCTGGAGAAGATCGAATATGCCCGCTTTCCCGACGCAGGGGCTGCAGTGAAGCGCATCGCACCAGGTGCAGCTCCATCAACTCATCATCGAGATCGAACCATGTTATCGGTCGAGCAAAAAGGGATCAGGGCCTGAATCGGGCGAAGTTCGATCATAGTTGCCGGGAGCCAACGTTCTGATTTTAGTTTGCAAACAGGTTTTTTATTCCGAAAGATGAGATCAGGACAATATGAGGCATCGCCCGGGACAAACCGTGGCGGCTCGGACGGCAGAGCAAGGAAAATGTTATGGCATGTGTGGTAGTAGTATTGTTACTGTTGGGTTGGGCATTGGCTATCCTTGGGCTGGGTATTTTCATTCATGGCTTCATAAGCGATCCTCGGTTGGAAGGAGCGCACCGGTACAAGCAAGAAATCGAATTCACAATATGCGGTTTCTTGGGCATGGCAGGTACTCGTTTTTGGCCCTGTGCCTGAATTTTGTTGTTCCTATTGGCAACTATGTCTCGTTCGGTCTGATGTTCCTGGGATGGGGCTTATTAATAGCCAGAAGACGGGCGGCGTTCATATGGTTGACGAAATCTAGCATCGCCGTTTCTGTCATGGTCTTCGGCTATATTTGTGTAATACCTTTCACGCCGGTTATCAACCACGATACCGGCTTTTACCATTGGCAGGCTATCAAATGGGTGATTCAAGCACCAGTGGTTCCCGGACTTGCAAATCTGGACAACAGATTTGGGTTTAATTCGATATGGTTTCTTTTCTCAGCACTGGTTGACCTCCCCCCAAAATGTTTCGCGAGTCCGAATTTTATATCCAACTCTCTTGCAATGTTCTTCTACGGAGTAGGAATATTCCTCTCTTTGAAGAGTTCCTTTCGGCGCGATGCGAGTCTGTCAAATCTGTTCATGGCCTCGACCGCAATTCCTTGGTTATCGAAAGTAGCATATTTCATGAACGCACCCTCTCCGGATCTGCCGGTGATGCTCGCAATCTTTCTGGTAATTTACTTGCTGATCCTGTCCTTTGAGCGGTTGGAAACTAGATCGGTTTGTTTGTCTTTGGCTACAATTCTATCGGCCTTTGCGCTCAGCATAAAATTGGGCGCTGCCCCGTTGCTTCCAATTGTGGGCGGTTGGTGCTTCGCCGAGTTTTGCCTGGCTCGCCTGAAGCGGCAAGGGTTTGCGCCTAAACCTACGGCAAAGTGGTTTGACAACAGTGCGGCTGGGAATCCATTTCCCGTTGCGCTGTCCATAGCTTCATCTATCGTAATTGCCTGGGTTGCCAGGGGCTTATTTTTATCGGGATGTCCCGCGTATCCATCAACCTTTGGTTGCCTGACCGGCCTAAAATGGGCGGTGCCGACGGAAACCGCCAGGCATATCGCCGCAGTGCTTCAAGGTTGGGCGCGATTGCCTGGTCCCCGATTTAGCGAAGCTCTGAACAACTGGAACTGGCTCAGTGAGTGGTTGAGTAGAAATATGTATACTGAAGCTGGGCTTGTGGTGCTCATACTTATTGGAACCTGCTTACTGATTGTCTCTGTAGTAAGAAATGGCACCTGCATCATTACTAAGAAGGCTTTTCTTATCCCCGCGTTCGTTGCGTTCTTGGGAGTGGTTTTTTGGTTTCTGTCTGCTCCCGATCCCAGATTTGCTTATGGCTTTCTGTTTTCGCTAGGACTCTTGCTCTTTACTCAGGGTGTCCTGTCTTTGCAACCGTCCCGGATGACGACCACTAAAGGCGTCGGTCATAGGGTGTCGAAGGTATTTGCAACTCTAATGACTGGTGTACTACTAGTCACTTTCCTCTGCCAATACGATACGTGGACGGGATTGGGATCGGGATTGGCTCAGGGAGCCATTTTTGTCCTCATGTCGGTTGTGTCCCTTCGGCCAAATCAGATTTGGTTCTGGACATTCTGCGTTGCCATACTGTTGAGTGGAAACGTCCCTCAACAGACTTTGAGAGCTAGAGATTGGTTTGTCTGGGGATCTTTCCCGGTTGTCGCGGTGAAGGAAAAGGTTACGCATCAGGGATTCGTCGTTCGACAACCCATAGACACTGACCAATGCTGGGACACCAAAGTACCATGTGCCCCTGAAGTGGCCGAGGACCTGAGAGGAGACATTCCAGAACCCGGCCGATACCGAATGTTCTGGATTGAAAAAGAATAACGTAACTTTGCATTGGTTCACCGCGGAGGGCTCAGAGAACGCAGAGGATCCGTTTCCGGTTCATTTTTCGCGTTTTACATATAGCGCATGCGGGCCGGGGACGTTTAGAAATTTTCAGCGCGTGTCCACCGTATCCTGACGGCCCAAATGGATTTGTGTAAATCATTTGGTCGTCTCGCTGTTAT
Source organism: uncultured delta proteobacterium (assembly GCA_963828085.1). GTDB lineage: Bacteria > Desulfobacterota > Desulfomonilia > Desulfomonilales > Desulfomonilaceae > CAWBBA01. The sequence continues at coordinate 26,849 of CAWHDO010000044.1, read as the reverse complement.
CGGCGCACCCTGAGGTGAATCAGTTTTGCCCAGTGACGGTTACATAACTTTTCAAGCTCACACGGCAGTGACTCACATTTCATGGATTGCAATCTGAATCAGTCCTGGTAAGATCCTGTAGCATAATGTCTGAAAATGCCGCGGTTCGAGTTTCACCGTTTATTGGTAAAACCTAAACAGTCTTCTGTCCTCGGGCCGGTAGCACATCAGGCAAGTTTTCGTCCACGCGACTACAGGCTGAATCAGACGGAATCGTTGTGCCGTGATTTTTAGGGCATGCCGTAAGGAATGGCTAAAACAGAGGTGAAAAGCATCTTAGCACTGGGGACGGCGGCAACACGAGGCCACGGTTTCTTGGAACCTTTTTTGGCAAGAAGGCGATACGCAGTGGCACGGAGCCTCATTCCTTCCGGCCACCCCAGAGGCCGCATAGTTGACATCGGATGCGGTACCCTCCCGCTTTTCCTGGCGAGCAGTGACTTTGCCGACAAGATCGGACTGGACAAGAGTTTCAATCAAAGCCTGGGCCAGTCCTTCACTTCCTCCAGTTTCAGGCTTATCGAGCATGACATAGAAAAGGTCGGCGAGTTACCCTTGGAGAGCAATTGTTGCGATGCGGTCACCGCGCTTGCCGTCATCGAGCATCTTGAACCTGACCGTTTGAATCCTCTCTTCGCCGAAGTTTACCGGATCCTGAAACCGGGCGGCGTATACATTTTGACCACACCCGCCCCATGGACAGATGGTTTGCTGAGGATTATGGCAAGATTGAAGCTTGTAAGCCCCACCGAGATCGATGAGCATAAAGGCGTCTATGATCGCACATCCCTTTTTGCTATGCTTGTTACAGCGGGTTTTCCTGAAGAGGGGCTACGGGGCGGGTATTTTGAACTCGGTCTCAATTTCTGGACCGTCGCAATCAGGGCTTAATAGGAGGTAAGATTTGAAGTTTTCGATTGTGATACCTTGTTATAATGAGGTCAATACGATTGAACACTTGATAAGAAGGGTGAAGGATTCGGCACTAAACCCCAAGGAAATAGTCCTCGTCGACGACAGTTCTAACGACGGGACGACGGAATTGATTCGCAATAGTCTTCGCTCGCAAGTTGACCAGGTTGTGTATCACGAGACGAATCGCGGCAAGGGGGCTTGCCTGAGGTCCGGCTTCTCGGCGGCTTCAGGCGATGTGATAATAGTTCAGGATGCGGACCTGGAATACTCCCCTTCGGATTATGGCAAACTGGTGCAACCAATTATAGACGGCAAGGCGGATGTAGTTTACGGAACCAGGTTCCAGGGGGGGGACAGCCATCGAGTCTTATTCTTCTGGCATGCAATTGGCAACCAGGTGCTCACCCTCTTGTCAAATGCTTTCACCGACCTCAGCTTGAGCGATATGGAAACAGGCTACAAAGTCTTTACAAAGGAAATCATTCGGCAAATTACAATTGAGGAGGATAGATTCGGAGTGGAACCAGAAATTACGGCCAAAGTGGCCAAGCTCCGCTGCCGGATCTATGAAGTGGGGATCTCCTATGCAGGAAGGACCTATGCAGAAGGGAAAAAGATCGACTGGAAGGACGGATTGATGGCCATTTGGTGCATCTTTAAATACAATATTTTTCGTTAAATCCCTGCTGAGTTTGCAATTGAACCTCGAGGTCAAAACTTCCGGCAGTTTCGACTCGGAACATGTCCAGTGGTTCCGCTATAGTTTCTAACACGTCATGTCCATCGTCCATGGCCGGGATCATGTTGCCTCGGAGCACCTCAATTCTCCTTTGTCCCGCTGAGTTGTAAGGATTAAACCAGCTTGACATTAAGAACTTCTTATCTGTAGTATAAAGAAATCCGGAGATCAAGACATGGCGCCAAACCTTTTGAAGGGTAAGCAGATCCTTGCCGTGGATGACGAGCAGGATGTTTTGGATATCCTTCGAGAGGAACTTGACGAATGTGGCGTGGAATTCGATGGGGCATCAACCTATGAGGAAGCCATTCAGCGGATGGCTTCTCTAACTTATGACCTCGTCATCCTGGATATCATGGGGGTGCGAGGATTTGAGCTTCTCGAGTACGCCAGTGCCAAGCAGATCCCGGCAGTCATGCTTACAGCACATGCCCTCAGCCCTCAATCGCTTAAGAAGTCCATCGAGCTGGGAGCACGAGCTTACCTGCCGAAAGATCAACTGGGTCACATCGCCCCGTTTCTCCAGGATGTCCTGACCCTCAACTATCGATCGGCATGGAAAGCACTTTTCGCTAAATTGGGAAGCGCCTTCGGCAAACGCTTCGGCCCTGACTGGAGAAAGTCAGAAAAGGAATTTTGGGAAGAATTCGAGAAGGATCTCGAGGTCAGTGAGTCCACGATTATTGAATCGTGATCCGTCAGTTTTCTCTCCTCAGAAAGGATCCGGGGGTTTTCTGTGACGATCAAGAACATCCAAACCTCTCATCTCGTTCATGACCTCAAGAATCCGGTGAACATAATTGAGACAGGTGCCAGATCCCTCCTAGACAAGCCGGATAGGTACGGATCGTTAAACCCCAGGCAGGAAAAAGTCATCAGGCGCATGTTGAGGAATGCCCTGAAGATTCGGAATCTGGCCAACAGTATGCTGGAAGTGGATATGGCCGCCATGGGGATAATTCGGGTCAGTGACTGCACACTTTCAGGCATCCTGAAAATGGCTTTCGTCGAGGTCTTCGATCTGGTCGATCCGGTGGTTTCCGATGCACTGGAAGAAGCTGCGGACGTTGAGACTTTTCGCAGCATATTACGGGCCAATGAAATCCATCTTGATGCGGAGGAGTCGCAACTCAAGCGGACGATTCAGATTGATGAAACCAAGATGTGTCTTGTCGTCACCAATCTTCTTTCCAATGCATTCAAATACAAGCAAAAGAGTCTCTTCCTGAAATGCGGAGCGGACGGAGACGCCATTAGGATTTCAGTCAGGGACGACGGACCAGGCATACCTGAATGTTACCACGACAAGATTTTCAACCAGTATTTTCAATGTGTTAAAGTAGACGGCTTTCCTGTTCGAGGCCATGGTTTGGGGCTGGCCGGGGCCCAAGCCCTTACAGAAGCCATGGGCGGCAACCTGTCTTTATGCAAGAGCCCGCAGGGAGCGGAATTCGTAGTTCAGGTTAGATGTTCACCGAAAGCATGACAGACTGATTTGGTGGGCGCACCTGGCCTTAGGGTGTGCGTCGGGGCGGAAGTGGTGTGGCATGCTTATGTCCAGATTGACATAACTATCAAATATAACTAGCCTTTCCCTTATTTTTCCCTTGACTCCGGTCGGAGTAACAGTTACCCTGAATCTGTGACAAAAGCTGCTCTCCAAAGCGCTGGAACAACGTCATCCGAGTTTACCGTGACTTGGGAGAGCGGGCCATCACTGTGCAACCTCAATATCACAGTAATAGAGGGGGATACTCATGGATAAAATTTTGAGAATCGACATGGGAGCAGAAGGCGGCCCCAAGGCGACCGAGGTCCCTATGGGAGCATACGCTGGCATGGGAGGCAGGGCCCTTACGTCTGGGGTTGTCTCCAAAGAGGTTCCGCCTCTGTGCCATCCTCTAGGTGAAGACAACAAACTGGTCATTGCTCCAGGCATGCTCAGCGGAAGCGTCGCTGCCATGTCGGGACGCCTTTCCGTGGGCTGCAAGAGTCCACTGACGGGAGGCATCAAAGAGGCAAACGCAGGTGGTCAGGCGGCCCAAACGTTGGCCAGATTGGGCTACGCCGGCATCGTGCTCGAAGGAAAGCCCAAAGACGACACGCTTTACAAAATATTCATCAACAAGGACGGCGTTAAGATCACGCCGGACAACAGCCTGAAGATGCTGGGTAATTATGCTCTCGTCGACAAGATCAAAGCGGAATATGGGGAGAAGGTAGCCTGCATTTCCATTGGACCCGCAGGCGAAATGAAAATGTCTGCGGCTTCAATAGCGTGTACAGACATGGAGCAAAGACCCACTCGTCATGCGGGTCGAGGAGGAGTAGGCGCGGTTATGGGCGCAAAAGGGGTCAAGGTCATTGTGCTGGACGACAGTGACATGAAAATGCGTTCCCCGAAGGACCCGGAAAAATTCAAGGAAGCTAACAAGAAATGGGTTGAAGGACTCAAAAAACACCCGGTTACGGGTGAAGGACTTCCCGCCTACGGGACCAATGTATTGACCAATGTTCTTAACGAGGCGGGTTCATATCCTACGAAGAACTTCATGTGGGGACGTTTTGACGGGTGTTCCAAGATCAGCGGAGAGACACAAGCTGCAACCGAGACTGAGCGAGGTGGATTAGCCACTCACGGTTGTCACCGCGGATGTGTCATCCAGTGCTCGGGAACTTACCTGAACAAAGATGGCCAGTACCTCACCAAGCAACCCGAATATGAGACGGTGTGGGCACATGGTGGGAACTGCGGCATTGATGATCTCGATGCCATAGCTATGCTGGACCGTCTGGACGACGACTACGGAGTGGATACCATCGAAATGGGTGCTACTATAGCTGTTGCTATGGAAGCGGGCATAGCCAACTTCGGAGATGCCCAGGCAGCCATAAATTTGGTGCACGAAGTCGGCAAAGGGACACACCTTGGACGTATCCTCGGCAACGGGGCTGGAATGACCGGTAAAGCCTTCGGCGTAGAACGGGTGCCAGTTGTCAAGAATCAGGCAATGCCCGTGTACGATCCACGCGGAGTCCAGGGGATCGGGGTTACTTATGCCACAACCCCGATGGGAGCAGACCACACAGCAGGTTATGCAGTAGCGACAAATATTCTAAAGGTCGGTGGTTTTGTTGATCCCCATTCGGCCGAGGGACAGGCGGAGCTATCCGGAAACCTGCAGGTTGCAACCGCTGCTATCGATGCAACCGGCATGTGCCTGTTTATTGCCTTCGCTGTCCTTGATCAGCCGGAAACGTTCCAGGCTCTCCTTGACCTGATCAATGCCTTTTACGGCTTGAATTTGACTGGTGATGACGTGACTGAACTGGGCAAGTCAGTCTTGAAGAACGAAAGGGATTTTAACGCCCGCGCCGGCTTCACCAAGGCGGACGACCGACTCCCGGAGTATTTCAAGAAGGAAAAACTGCCGCCTCACAACGTCACCTTCACAGTGAAGGACGAAACTCTGGACACGGTCTTCAACTGGTAAAACAATTGGAATGAGTCTAACTCTAACCTAACGGGAGAAGAGCGGTTCGTGCCTTCTCCCGTTCCTTTTCTTATGCTGTATGCCTGTATCATGCTACTCTAAGTGCGAATCTGAGATCGTTGGAAGACTTTGATATGACGACCGAAAACGATAATCAACAGGATGCCATTAACGAACATAATTCGGCGGATGTCTGTATTTTATGGGACGCCGCCCGACTGGCGGCTTTTTTGCCGCTCTTGCAGAAGGGATTTCTGCTCAAGTCGCTCAGTGGAACGAGTATCAGGGCTGTACTGTGTGACCAGCTTGGAGTGACTCCCCAATATCTGGACGAACGAGTGAACTCGATCTTCCTGGATGGCAAGCCGGTGGATAATGTTGACTCAGCGATTATAAAGGAAGGTTCGGCCTTGGCCCTGTCCGCGGCCATGCCAGGATTTGTGGGAGCAGCCTTTCGCAAGGGCGGCTACTATGCTCCCATGCGCGACAGCATCACGCATGTTGGAGAATCCGGATCAACCACTGGCAGAGAAGGCTTTTTGCTTCTGAAGCTTTACAATTTTGTGGCCAAAGAGCTTGGGCCGCTCTTCCTGGAATCAGGAATATGGCTTCGGAACAATGATGTGAAGGGATTGTTCCAGGGCCGGCCTCATGATTTCTGGTCGGGGTGCAGGCACTGCTCCGTAAATGGCCGGGAAGTTGACTTGGCCTATTTTCTGGGAATGCAATGGCTAGAGAAAGTAGCCTGGGTAAGGCTCCGGGTGCTTCAAGGGTAATTCTACCGACTTAGGAATACCGGTCTAGGCTGCATCAAATAGCGGCTGTAATGGCTCCTCCCAGATCCTGGGTGGTCGCGGTTCCACCAAGATCTGGAGTCAACGGCGCGCCAGCCGAGCCGAGCACAGTCTCGATTGCTCGTAAGACCGTGCTGCCCGCCTCCGTTTCCCCCAAATGGTCAAGCATCATCGCTGCGGCCCAGATCTGGCCTATCGGATTCGCGATCCCCTGGCCGGCTATGTCCGGCGCCGAACCATGCACAGGCTCGAACATGGACGGAAAACGGCGCTCCGGATCGATGTTCGCTGATGGCGCTACCGCGATAGTCCCTGTTACGCCGGGACCAAGGTCGGAGAGAATGTCTCCGAACAGGTTGCTTGCCACCACCACGTCGAAACGCTCCGGCGACATTACGAACCGGGCGCAGAGTATGTCAATGTGATACTGGTCGACACGGATGTCAGGGTACTCAGCCGAGATCGCGTGGAAGCGTTCATCCCAGAACGGCATCGAGAGATAGATGCCGTTCGACTTAGTTGCGGAAGTGACGTGATCCCTCCCCAGCCGCTGCGCGAGGTCGAAGGCGTAGCGTAAAATGCGATCCGTGCCCCGGCGAGTGAAGATGGAAGTCTGAAGGACCATCTCCACATCCTTGCCTACGCCAAAGCGGCCGCCGAGCTGAGAGTACTCTCCCTCGGTGTTTTCACGCACCACCCAGAAGTCTATATCGCCTGGTTTGCAGTCACGTACTGCGGGCGTGACTCCGGGCAACAGCCTAACAGGGCGCAGATTCACATATTGATCGAATTCGCGACGGATCGGGATCAGCAATCCCCAGAGCGAAACGTGATCGGGCACGCCGGGGAAGCCGACTGCACCCAGCAGGATCGCGTCATGGTCGCGAAGTTGCGCGATGCCATCCTCCGGCATCATACGCCCTGTTGTTTTGTAGGTTTCGCAACTCCAGTCGAAAGAACGAAAAGCGAACTCTATCCCGAACTTGGCGCTAACGACATCAAGAACGCGCAGAGCCTCGGGCACGACCTCTTTTCCAATTCCATCACCGGGAATGACCGCAATTTCGTATTTGTTCATCGGAAGCTTTACCTCTCATCCCAATTATGCACGAGTTTTTGAGGTAACGATACGATCCGCGTGGAGGTCGGGTGAAAGCACGCATGGGCCTGGCCCACGATCGAATTCGTGGGCGAATGGTGTTGGGTGAACAAGGATTTGCAGAGAGGTTCACAAGGATTGCTTACGAAAAAAGAACAGATCAGGCGCCGGAATTTCTCGGAGACTCCATACCCAATTGACCCTGCAGGACCATGATTGAGGCTCACATTCCGCACCCTTTTGAGGCCAAATTTGGGTATTTTTGATTTGGAGTAACCAAATGATATCGTTAGGAAACATCCCGTTTGCCGAGTCCGCCTCCCCGTATTGATTGGCAAGGGTTGTCGGAGCGAGTCCGTCCTTCGTGCAACGGGTCTTCCCAATGAGCACGTTCTGGTCACCCTTGATCCCCCCTTCTCTAAATCGGGAACCCTTGTCTGGGACAAGGTTATCAGGGTACCAGATGACTTGAATATTTGCACAATCACGCACTTGGAGCAATCACGAAAAAAAATAGCCCGAATCAGGCCTCCAGGGGGTGCGGAACGGAAGCATAACCTCGCCGGCGCGTCTTCGATTCTCTCTCCTGCGACGAATCCTCATATTCATGATGCCGTAGGTCATATACCCAGCCATCTCTCGTCTCCGCCTTGATAGAGGTAATCCGCTTCACGCCACGCTTCAAGAATGTTGCGAACCTCAATCTCCTACTCGTCCACCAGAAACGAAAAGGGCCTGTCGTTTGCTCTGGAACACGATAAGCACCGGACTGCAGCATGGTGCGAGGATTTTGGGGAGTGAGCACACGTGGTTTTCAGTGATTCATGTCATGGCCTAGCCGAGATCATCAAGGGAAAAGACTCCATTTGTTCGAAAAAGCGCTCCCCAGAATTGGTTCTTGTCAAGATTTGCCTCGCAATCCAGGCAATGGGCCACGGCGAAAATTCTGATTGAGAAACAATCTTTCACATAGGTTTGTTAAATGGGGACAAACTGGTGGAGACCCAAGTGAATCTAAACCTTCTGTCGTGCATCTGAAAGTTAGCAAAGAGGGGACGAGTCAGTCCATCAAGAGACTTACACACCTGTTCGAGGCAGCTCTCCATCAGGGCTACGGAATGGTGAATCGTCAGGGATGGAATATATTGCAGGAAGGAGGCACATTCTCATGAAACGAGGAAAGCAGTTCTTGTGCATTGTAGCCGTGGTTATTTCAAGCGTGCTCTGGTCTGGTATTTCCTGTGCAACGGATGTCGGGCCGCGACAAGGGGCAGCCGCGAGCGCTATTAATGCGTTTGGCTTGGAACTGTATCAGAAGCTCAAGCATCAGGATACAAACCTCTTCTTTTCCCCTTACAGTATTTCCGTTGCCCTATCGATGATCTGTGCCGGTGCGGGGGGACAAACGCGGTATCAGATAGCTCAAGTTCTCCACTCCAAATCGGATCGCGAATGCTTGGCTGCTGATTTCGGTTCCCTGAATCGTGTTCTGGCTGATTCAGTCCTAAAGGGAAAGAGCGAACTCAATCTGGCCAACGGCCTTTGGCTTCAGAAAGGTTACGATTTCAAACCGGAATATTTGGAATTCATGGAAAACACCTATGGAGCACATCCAAGTGAGCTGGATTTTAAGGGGGATCCCAAATCCACCAGAGAGGAGATCAACAAGTGGGTATCACGACAGACTAGAGATAAAATCCGGGAGTTGATAACAGAGGGAGCTATCGACCCACTAACCCGGTTTGTTCTTGCCAATGCAATTTACTTCAAGGGCAAGTGGGATTCGGAATTCGAAAAAAAACTCACAAAGGATGCTCCCTTTACCTCCTTGGATAGCAAGAAAACCTCCGTACCCATGATGAATCGGGAGGGTGTGTTTGGTTACCTCACAGGTGACGGATTTCAGGCCCTTGAAATGGCTTACAAAGAAGGCCATCTCTCAATGGTCGTACTGCTCCCTGCAAAAGGTGTATCTTTGAAAGATTTCGAGGAGAGGCTCAATCCGGATGCGGTTTCTCAGTGGCTTCGCGATCTGAAAGAGACGAAGGTGGATGTGTATTTTCCGAAATTCAAGAAGCATACTCCAGTGTATCCGCTTGATTCTATCTTGAAAGCCTTCGGTATGACGGATGCCTTCTCGAAAGAAGCCGATTTCTCAGGCATGAGTACAACCAAAGGTCTCCACGTGAGTGCAGTCGTCCACAAAGCGTTTGTAGATGTTAACGAGGAAGGAACTGAAGCGGCTGCCGCCACTGGTAGCGGATTACACTCTGCGTCAATAACTCCGCGAAAGCCAGTTTTTAGGGCTGATAGGCCCTTCGTTTTCTTTATCCGACATAAGCCGACGAACACCATTCTGTTCCTGGGCCGCTTCACAAAGCCGTGACACAGAAGGGTATTCCAAACGGAAAGATAAGGTGAAAGGAAATAGGTGTCACACCCCGGTGGCGAGTCCAATCTTGGCCCGATAACCATTTTATCACTCTAGCGCTTAGTAAAGGTCGGAGCACAAGGGTCTGATCACTCAAGGATATGTAGGGGTGTTCATGTGTCTTCAGCCTTCCCCTTGATTCAGTGCTACCAAGCCGTCTTTGAATCAGCGGCAAGGTTCTGATTGAATTGGACCGAGTGGTGAGGTACTCTGAGCAACAGGCCAAAACAGCTTTTGAGGATAATAATGGCGGTTTTGCTTCGGTCAGGTCTTGCGGGAGGAGATACGAAGACTTTTCTGGGTCAAAGGAACCATGCTGCTACCGGTCACTGGCACCAATACGCCCGAAATGTCAAGACCGCTGTATAATTCCGGTTACAAAGACGGCCTCCCAATTTCAATGTTTTGAATGCGAATTCGTATCGCTCGTTAGCGCATGAGGATCGCGCTGAGGCGGGGTCACCATTAACGCAGAGTGAGACGCAACGTTCCCTCAAAACAATGGCCTACAAGACTCGGCATCGGAAAAGGAGATTATGAATGAAAAAGAAGCTGGGCGTGACTAATGTGACTTACCCAATGCCCACAATCCTGGTTGGGGCAACGGTCAACGGAAAGCCGAATTTCATAACCATAGCCCATTCCGGAATTCTCAATCACGGCAAACCCCAGTACGTGTCCTTGGGAATGGGTAAAGCTCATTACACCAACCAAGGGATCAAGGAAAACAGAACATTTAGCCTCAACATGCCATCTGAGGCTCTGGTGGCCGAGACCGACTACGTGGGCCTTTACACTGGTAAAAAACATGATAAGTCAACACTGTTCAAAGTGTTCTACGGCCAACTGGAAACCGCACCCATGATAACCGAATGCCTGGTCAACGCGGAGTGCACACTACACGATGTTTATGATACCGCAACTCACGATATTTTCATCGGTGAAATAGTGGAGACCTACGCTGACGAAACCGTCCTGGAGGAAGGAAGGATAGACATTGCCAAGTTGAAGCCTATTTTGTTCGACATGGCCAGTCGCAAATATTGGTCCCTCGGTAGAGATATAGCGAAATGTTGGAGCATTGGCAAAGACTTGAACAAAAACGGTGACGAACAGTGAATTAATGCCAAGCTGGCGGTTTTGCCTTGGTCGGGTCCTGTGGGAGGAGATACGGGGGAATTTTCGGGGTCCAGCGAACCATGCCCCGACTAGTCGCCAGCCCAAAGGTGCCCGAAGTCGCATGGCCGCAGCATTATTCCGGCTTAAATCGACGAGACTTGAGGTATTGAGTTTCTCGGCAGCGCGGCTATCATTAGCGCATTGCTGAATCCGCAACTCACATCAGACATCAGAAAGGGCAGATCATGCGGTACCGCAGAAGTTTGTTGGTGTTACCGCGGCGCTTGGCCTTTATCGCACTTTTGGCCGCAGTGTCTGCCCCGGCTTGGCCCGGGACGTTGGACGGTCCTGTCGCAAGGACCCAAACGGCGCAGAGCATGGTCATAGTTACGCCGCAGCGGTTCGAGGCTGAACTCAAGCCTTTTGTTGAACATAAATTGGGCGAGCTTGCGATAGAGGTTGCGATCTTGGAGAGGGTTCTCGGAGAAACCTCGGGGAGTGATGACCCTGAGAAGCTCAAACGCTTTTTTGTACCAAGCGTGGAAACATAGGAAGGCCAGATATGTGCTCCTGGTCGGAGACGCCTCGGTGATTCCGGTCAGGTATATGGTGCTCGACCGGATTGACCGTGCTGCGTACAACACGGCTTTTTATGCCAGTGACATGTATTATGGTGATGTGGCAAGGGCAAACGGCAGCTTCGATGACTGGCACGCCCGCAAGGAGGGACATCACGCTCTTTATTTTGGCGAAGTTCACGGAGAGAAGAACAAAAATGACCCTATCAACTTCGATCAAATCAACTACCGTCCGAAATTGGCCGTAGGGCGATGGCCGGTGAATAGACCAGACCAGGTGAGAACCCTGGTGTCAAAGACGATTGCCTTTGAGACTCAACTGAAGGATGGAAACAAAAAACCCCCACGGGTGGGCCTGATAGTGGTGGGAGGCTGGGTGGACTCTCGCGATCTTATGGACCGACTCGCACACTCCATGCCGAGAAGCTGGAATATCAACAAGCGCTACTATAGCGATGCGCGTCGCAAGGTCTCGACTCCTCCACCGACTGAACCCGAAATTACGCGGCTCTTAAACTCAGGGATGGACCTGTTGGTCCATTCAGGTCACGGCTCTGGCACAAGCTGGCTTAACTCACTGTCAATTAAGGGGCTCGGGCAAATCAAAAACGGCAAACGGCTTCCGGTGATGATCTCAGCAGGGTGCTCAACGGGACGGTTTACGACGGAGCCACCATATGAAGGATACTTAGACATCCGCGGCATGGAACACAAAGGGACCCGCGGAGGCGAACTCTTCACCGACTATCCTGCCCCTCCCGCAGCTTACCAAAGGGGACGTTTCAACCCGCCTGGGTTGGGCAAGCAACTTGTCAATGCAGGACCGAATGGAGCAATTGCGTATATAGGCTGTAATACGGGGAGTCAACCATGTGCGCTAACACTGGTGGAAGGGTTCGTCAACGCATGGGTTGGGGGTAAAGGCTCCCGCCTGGGCGATTGTTGGGTGAACGCTATAGATTATTATTACGATAAAGAGCGCTTAGCGAAACTCAAGCCCACACGGAGCTGGTATCCGCCGAGCATCTTCTTCCAGGCCATGAAGTACATGGTCTACGGTGACCCGTCGCTTCGTTTACCCCGTTAGGCGGAATATTGGTGGGAATTTCATGTTCCGACGGTCCGGCGAACAGAGAAGAAAAGGCTCTCCGCGTAAGTGCGTTCATGTCCGAATCGTCTTGGGCATAAAAGAACCAAGCCCAAATCACCGAAAAACATGTCCTTAAAAAGCACCCGCCGATTTTCTCACCTGCCACGAATCCTCATATTCATGCTGCCGGAAATCATATACCCTGCCATCTTCCGGCTCCACTCAGAAACAAAGATAATCCGGTTCCCGCCAGAAGTCGATGATAGTGCGGGCCTCTATATCACGGTCGTCCCCGAAAAACGAGAAGGGCCGCTCATTGGCCCTGGTGCAAGCGGTCAAGCACCGGACTGCGGTGGCATTCGAGAATTTTGGGGGAAGATTAGAGTTGAGATGAAGAAGGGATTGGTTCTTCTGATAGCGGCGTTGTTTATCGTAGCGTTTTCAGCAATGAGGACCAGCGCAGTCGATGCGCGATCGCGGCAATCATAATTCCGGCCTTCGTCTGCCGAACATAATCAGTCTCATCCCAGAGTTCCAGAATCTGGGGCTTTTGCCCCGAGCGCAGGGTAAACGCGACACGTGTTCGTTGTTCGCCATTACAGCCCTCGCGGAGTTCGAGTATGCCAAAAACAATCCTGCGCCGCCTATGCCTCGCCGCGCGTAACTGATGAATTGCTACGTTCCCAAGAAAATTCTTGACTGGCATTTTGGCCACTGTATAATGCCTTGAAATTAGGATCATAATTTGCTTGCCGCTGTCTGAGGGCGTGAAAGCGCCGTCTGTGGAATGCGAGATCTGTCTTATGTGATCGTTGTTTTTTGCATTTGAGGGATGGTATGGATACTAAGACGAGGGTCCTGAGACTGTTCGTGGCTGTCTGCGCGGTCGGAACTATCATGCTGGTTGGGGGGACGGCATTTTGCCAGAGTTTGCTGCCTCCGTTCGGATTGGGTCAATTTGGGGCAGTTTCCAACAACTATTTTGAATTTCTTATGGGCTTAGGGTTAACCAGTGCCCGGGTGGGTATATTTTACGGGTGGGGGAATATACGCGTCGAAGATACCGTCGGCCTCGGACAAAATGACATTTTACTTTTTCAAGACTTCAGCTCATTCGTCCACAACAGGAGGACGGATCTAAGAGACGCCTACTTGACCGGAGTCATTGGAATAGGCACGCCACAAAAGGAATTCCTTACATTCGGCGCGGAAGCAAACGTTGGCTCTTGCACGGAATTCAAGCAGTACACCGATGCGGCGAACCTATCTATTCCGTATCGGGCAGCTCTGGCGTTTCTGGCCTTGGGCAATAATGAAGTAGGATTAATAAGTTTAAATAACAGAAATCGCTACTGGGCATTTGACTTGTGCGGCAGACTACCCATTTTGTCTTCACTGGACTTGCTTGTGGGCTACAAATGGCTTTCGGTCAAGAGTGTGATAGATCCTGTACTCTGCTGACACTCCTGCCAATTCATTTCCTGTCTTGCCCGGACAGGCGGGTTGGACACCCGCATGGGCTAATAGCGTTCTGACGAGCGCCACCACATTTGACATGCATCAGAAGATCATTTGGAACGGCCCGTTTATAGGATTCCGCATGTCGGATACCAGCAGCTATGGCTTTGAATGGTTTTTTGACACACGTTTTTATCCTTATTTGTTCGGAAAATATAGATTTTCATGGAATGGCGCTTATCTTGATCCGTTCGCGAATTTTACTCCGGGAATCTGGGGTTCACAATCCACCAATATTACCGGCAACAACAGGTGGGGTGTGGATGTGGATTTCCGTTGTCGGACCTATTTGTGGCCTTTCTTCACAATTCAGATGGAAGCTCGTTATTCTTATGCCTCAATGTCTGGATCATGCCCAGAATATCAGACACTAGGAAATGTTTACGGTCCATCCAACCCGGCTTACTGGGGGGCGGCGAATTACTCTCAAAACACCCCTGAAAGCCTCACCATACGCCAACAACTCTGGAGGATCGGCGGAAGTTGTGAAATTGCTTTCTGATTAATAGTTCGGTAATAGTCAGCTATTGAACGCACGCCACGGGCATTAACACCTAGGAGGCTGTTGCGCAACGCAATGTTTTCCCGAATTCGTGGCACGTTGCCGCCTGTTGCGTCGGCATATCTCAGAAGCTACCAAGGAAAAAACTTAGTTTGTCAGACTCATAGGAGCCTGGGTGGCATACCAAAGCACTGGGTGCAGCCTCCACCGTAGCACAATTTCGCCAATATTTGGGGTTACGCGACAGGCCCCTAGTGATCGAATTCCGAGGCTGCCATTTCCGGTTGCGCCCGCCCTCCCCGTTCTTCAGCCCGGACGAGATATTCCAAGCATTGCTTTCCAGGGCCCGCGACTGATAGAACCAGCGAATGGCAGGGTTCTATCAAAAACCTCTCCGGGCGTGCGTCCCTTAAGCTTTTTAGACATAGCAACAGGCGTCGGGACAATGACTCACGGCCGACAGATAAGCCCGTCGTTCCACGCGGCTTACAAAAAAGCCACACTAGTTTCTCTCCCGAGTCAAATAATCCTCTTATCCCATGCCAGCCCCATTCAGCGCCTTCTTCAGTCGAGGAGAATACTTCCAGTTCACCACCCTCCGGGCATCGAGGACTATCTGCTCGCCGGTCCAAAGGTGCCGCCCCCCTGGTGATTTCCGGCCGCTCCTTCAGCTAATAAACGGCAGGGATTGGATGAGTCTTCGTAAGTCATCCTGACACTTTCTGGAAATTCTTGTTATTTCAAACCCTGCAATCCATTCTCCGCTCTCCTTGTCTTGTTCCGCCCATTCACATCGAGCCTCAAGCAACACCGGATCGCCTTCGATGAAATCCCCAGCGGGTATCACGAAGGTCTTGGTTGCACCAATTCTGGCTGCCATGCCGGTTATAGCAATCCCTTTTTCGGTGACATTGCTCAGCAAGCCCTTGATTTCAGGATGTTTTGATTCGTAGATATCTACCGACACGGCCAAATAGCCTCTGGGCAATTCGCGGATGTTCTCAACGACGACGGAGCCATGCTGTGACAGTGATGTGCCGTAAAGTTCCTCCAAAGTTACGACCTCCGTGTCTGTCAATGTTTGTAGAGCAAACTGTAGACCCTCGGAAGACAAATCATACTTCTTCATCAGCTCGGAATCGGTCATTCCCGAGCGGATGTCTTTAGCTATATCCCTGGCATCGATTTGTTGAACAAGGATTTTGTCATGGTAAATTGCGCAGCGCTGATTCATCTCGGCGTACGTTATCGCCTTGGCTTCAAGGAGTTTCAGGAAGAGACTTTGGAGTCCCTTTGCTGACAATCCATGTTTTTCCATCAACTCGGAATCAGTCATACCCGACCGGATGTCCCTGACGGCATCTCCGGCTTTGATTCTCGGCTTCATCGGCTCTCGTTTCATCTATGGCAGGGCTATCTAAAACCTATTTCCAGACCCGTTCACCGCCGCTTTCAAAGCAGGCGAGTACTTCCGGGTCACTACCCTGCGGGCATCGAGGGTTATCGGCTCTCCGGTTTGAGGGTTCCTGCCGCGGCCGGCGTGCTTTGACTTGACGTCCCATTTCCCGAAGCCGGAGATCATCACGTCTTCACCAGAGGCGACGCGGTCCTTCATGATTTCGAGAAGTTTCTCAACAATCTCCATTGTCTCACCATGCATAATTTCGCAGTCATTGACAACTTTTTGGGCTATGTCGGCCTTGGTGAATCTCAAAGGATGCCCTCCTCAAATTGTAAATATCTGTGATAACTAAATAGTCCGGGGATTATAACAGGTTCAAACTTGTAGTAGGTCATTTTCTTAAGCGAAGACTGGATACGCAAGCGGAGCCACGAGACTCCCGAGGCGATTTCAGACCCCGTAGATTTGCGCTTATCTTCTCTTCTGCATGGCCTGACCCGGATCGTCACTCTCCGGGGCTCTTAGGAGGTCGTGGCCTTAGCGGAGAATTTGGCCCTGGTGAACGCCAGTGTTCCGGGCGACTGGAACATTAGGCTGCAAAGAGTCCCGGCTATGCAAAGGAGGTTGTTGGAGCGGCCAGCGGCAATGCCATTTCTAACCTGAGAACCTTTCTTGTCGCCCATGCATCTACACGTTGAAGGGCTAAATTGAGGAATGGGCCGAATTGTACAAAATTATAGGCCGAGTGAGATTTGGAGCCGTCAATTAGTTCGGAGAAAGGGAAATTGCAGCGATTTCAAGTAACGCAAGAAAAACACTATATGGACACTAGTGGTTAGGCAACTGGCTCCTGCTCTCGTCCGAGATTGTGGAGGGCTCCACTCTGAAAATCTATCCTGGGCGCGCAGCACGGACTTAACTTAACAAAGTAAACACTCAGAAAGGAGAAAGGTATGCCAAACGAGGGTTTGAACATGGTGGAAAAAGGTTTGACGCTGATACAGCGGGTGGCAATCTGCTTCGCGGCGGGGGTTATAGGCGGACTGGCCGTGGTCCTTTTCAGCCGCGTCCTGTTTGGGTTCGGGGTTAGCGCGACACTCGGAGTAATGGCCCCGATCTCCTTGAAATCGCCGGATATATACAGGCCGCTCTTCTGGGCCGGGCTGTGGGGCATCCCGTTCGGGCTCTTTATGAAGACCGCCTGGAAGCGGCTCTACCTATTCGGTCTTCTATACTTCCTTGCGCCGGTGCTGGCGTTGTTTTTAATCTTCCTGCCGATGAGCGGCGCGGGGTATTTCGGGCTTCAGCAGGGCGGGCCGATGTTCACACTCTACCTGCTGCTGGTAAATCTGCCCTACGGGATAATCACCGCTTTGGCCGCAAGGGCGATAGTAGGTAAGAAGCCGTAAGCACCTGGACGAAAGAGAAAAGCCTCTGGGGATTCAGATCCTGGGTGCCAGGGTCGGGGACCTGCTGAGCGAATGGGTCGCAGTCTCTTACAACTGTCCGAAGTTTATCCGTTCAATATCCTTCAACCATCGCCTTAAGCCGTTATTACAAGGCGAAAGACGGAACCGAAGAAAAGGTCTTCGATGCCTCGCAGCGGAAAGCGGCGGATCTTTCAGTATAGAGATGGCGGAGCTGCCAGTGTGGCTGGGTCCCTGGGCCTCCGCAAGGTACGCTTCACGGCGCTGTAGCTTCTGAGTCAGATGTTCTTTCTCCATGACGTCCATAGATTTGTGTCCTTGAGAGGCAAAGCGTCACGGTAAAGATTCTCTCCTCTTCACTAGAAGGATCTATTACCGTCGGCAACTCCAACTGCCTGCACGTCTGGCAGTGGCCTGCCCCCGTATTATGTACCACCTGTTAAGTTAGAGGTATAGTACCCTTGACCTCCTGTGATAGGGAAAGGGTCTCCTGGTGTAGCATGGAGGATCCATGTTGTGAGTTTAGCCTCAGGAGCAGGCGGACGATAGATCAATGCGCTGCGGGGTCTTAGTCTTTGCGGGTTGTGCCATACCTCGTCAGCGCTGCACCGATTCTCTCACCTGCCGGGAATCCCCATGTTCCTGATATCGCAGATCAAACACCCGGCCATCCTACGTCTCAACTCTGAAACACAGATAATCCGGTTCCCGCCAGGATTTAAGGATGGTGCGAACCTCGGTCTCGTGCTCGTCCACCAGAAATGAGAGGGGCCTTTCGTTTTCCCTGGAATCGGACAAGCACCGGACTGCGGTGGGATTCCAGGATTTTGGGGCACGATTAAACGTGGTTTACGATAATTTTACGGAATGCCCCATCTATTGACATAGAATATCCTTGACAAGGTTTTCAGCCTCTGCTATATTCTTCCTAGATAATGACATTGAGGTTCGGAGGCTGACATGGATATCGTAACGATTTATGAGCAATTCCCAACAGATAGCTCTTGTATAGCATATCTCGAAGAGATCAGATGGCCGGGGGGGCCGGAGTGTCCTTATTGCCATTCTTTAACCAAAATCTCAGCGTGTACCGCCGGACATCGTTATCATTGCAACAATTGCAATGCCTCTTTCAGTGTGACGGTTGGAACGATCTTTCATGACACGAAACTAGACCTACAAAAGTGGTTCCTGGCCATATCTCTAATCCTGAATGCAAAGAAGGGCATCAGTTCTCGGCAGTTGATGCGAGATATCAAGGTCAACAAGAACACCGCTTGGTACATGGCCATGAGAATTCGTAGAGCGATGAAAGAGCAACCTGAGCCTGCTCCAAGGTTTTGTTGAAGCCGATGAAACCTACGTCGGCGGTAAGCCCCGTAAAGGCAACGGCCCCAAAGATGGTGAGCCCCACAAGCGTGGCCGTGGAACTGACAAAATACCCGTGATTGGAGTAGTAGAGCGCGGTGGAAAAGTCAAGGCGAAAGTAGCGAAAAACCTGAAGGCCAAGACGCTTTCCAGCTTCATCCGGGACAAAGTAGAGATCAAGAACGCCACGGTCATTACGGACGAATTCTCAGGTTATTGCAAGTTGAAATATTTCGTCAACCACGAGACAATTAATCACCAGGTAGCCTATGTTTGTGGCAATATCCACACCAACAGCATCGAGAGCTTTTGGGCAATTCTGAAGAGAGGCATTATTGGCCAGTTTCACAAGGTCAGTGCCCATTACCTCAACAAATATGTAGACGAATTCTGCTACCGATACAATCACAGAAAGAATCCGGCTGTTTTCGAGTTGACCCTTGCTAGGGCAGTGGCGGGGAGGGCTTAATGAACGAGAAACTACCCAGAGCAACACATCAAGGCATTTTGAGAATTGGAGAGGCGGAGCTTCCCTGCTTTGTTTTAGACGATGGTAGACGAGTCATCTCTGGCCGTGGCATGACTAAAGCAATCGGCATGAAAGGTCGTGGCCAAGGTGTGCAACGAATATCAACCCACAAAACGCTTAATCCCTATCTGAAAGACGATTTGGCTGTGGCCATCGAAAACCCAATTCCCTTTCTAGGGAAAAGCCCACGGGTTCAATCGCCATCGGCAGGATACGAAGCAACAATACTTGTCAGTCTTTGCGAAGCAATACTGGAAGCTCGGGATGCTGACGTACTCAAAACCGAGCAAGAAAAAAGGTACGCTAAGTATTGCGAAACACTTGTTAGGGCCTTTGCTAAGGTGGGCATCATTGCCCTTGTTGATGAGGCAACAGGCTATCAGGACTATAGGGCACGTAAAGCCCTTGAAGCTATTCTTGACAAGTTCATAGCTCAGGAATTGAGTAGATGGGCAAAAACGTTCCCCGATGAATTCTACGAAAATATGTTTCGGCTTCGCAACTGGCCGTACGACCCCAAGTCAGTCAAGAGACCAAGCGTGATCGGTCGGTACACAGAAGATTTGGTCTATAAGCGCCTTGCGCCTGGTGTCTTGGAGCAACTAAAAGAGCTAAATCCGGTAGATGAAAAAGGACGTCGTAAACATAAGCACTTTCAGTGGTTGACTCAGCAAGAGGGATATCGCCGACTAATGGAGCACCTTAGTGCTGTCGTTGCTCTTATGAAAGCGTCCTCAACATGGAATCGTTTCTACGGCAACATGCAGAGAGCCCTTCCTCAATACAATGATACGATATTCATGTTCCCAGAGCTTTGGGGGAAGGATGACGATGAGGACTGAAGAGAAAACTTGGAAAAACCAACTCTACTTCGGGGATAATCTTCAAATTCTGCGAGAATATGTTTCCGATGAGTCGGTTGATTTGATCTATCTTGACCCGCCATTTAACTCTAACGCTACTTATAACGTCCTTTTTGGTGAAAAAAACGGTTCACAGTCTTAAGCCCAAATAGCAGCCTTTGAAGACACCTGGCACTGGGAGAAAGAGATTGCGGAAGCTACCTATCATGAGATTGTACATCAATGTCCAAAGAAACTCGTTACCTTAATCCAAACATTCCGCTCATTCTTGGGCGAAAATGACATGATGGCTTACCTCGTTATGATGGCTATACGATTGGCGGAACTTCATAGAGTTCTCAAACCCACAGGAAGTATCTATCTTCATTGTGATACAACAGCAAGCCATTACCTGAAGTTATTAATGGATTCCATCTTTGGTCTTGCCAATCATGTCAACGAGATTTGCTGGAAGCGAACAAGCGCTAAAAGTGACTATCGTCAAGGAGCAACACATTGGCCCAGGGTCCACGACATCATATTTCTCTACCGAAAAGATCAATCTCGTACTTCCGATTTTTCAACAATTGTTCGTACCGTATGATGCAACTTACATCAGTGCTAAATATCCCTATGTTGATGGAGATGGTCGCCGATACGGTCTATGGGATATGACAGGACCGGGAGGGGCGGCAAAGGGGAATCCTCGATACGAGGTTTTGGGCATTACACGTTATTGGCGATACAGTGAAGAAAGAATGCAAAGGTTACTTGCTGAAGGAAGAGTCATCCAACCCAGACTTGGGGCTGTTCCCCGTCTGAAAAGATACTTAGATGAAATGCCAGGAATCGCAATAGGCGATATGTGGGATGACATATCCCCCATAAACTCCCAGGCCAAGGAACGCCTTGGTTATCCCACCCAAAAGCCTCAAGCTCTATTAGAGCGCATAATCGGCGCGTCTAGCAATGAAGGGGATTCGATTCTTGACCCCTTCTGTGGCTGTGGAACCACGATCAACGTAGCTGAACGCCTTCACAGGAAATGGATCGGAATTGATATCACACATCTTGCCATAGCCCTTATTAAGAACCGGCTCCATGACACCTTCGGCCCTGAACTTTCACCCTATGAAGTCATTGGCGACCCGAAAGACCTCGCTAGCGCTCAGGCTCTTGCGGAATATGATCGTTATCAATTCCAGTGGTGGGCCGTGGGTTTAGTAAATGCGCGACCCGCTCAGGACAAAAAGAAAGGCGCAGATAGTGGTATTGATGGGTACATCTATTTTGAGGATGATGATTCCGGCAAAGCCAAACAAATCATTGTACAGGTCAAAAGCGGCAAGGTATCAGTGCCACAGGTACGCGACCTGAAGGGTGTCTTAGAGCGGGAAAAGGCTGTCATTGGTATATTTGTGAGTCTGGAACCATTCACTGATCCCATGCGGAAAGAGGCCATTTCTGCCGGATACTATGACCCCGAATACCTCGCTCCCGAACATAAGGCTTCCAGGATTCAGCTTTTCACTGTTCAAGATCTACTCAGCGGAGCCGAGCCAAAATACCCACGTCTTCTGTTAAGCACTTTCAAAAGGGCAAAGCGTCAATACAAAGAGAAAGTTCCAGAACAGAGGGAATTGCTCTAATCGTGCCTCTTTTAGTCAATTTCTTTAAAAGTCTCATCAACTGAAAATTCATCTCTGACTTTTCATTGACTTTCGGCTGCTGTTAAACTAAGAACGCGCGCGGCTGGTTCTAGGAGCGGGTTTTTGTTGATAGCTAGGGCTGACATAAATGGACAGCAGCCCAGAACGACAAATCGAGTAAGAGGACCGCCAAGTTCTCACTTACCCGATTCACAGAAAGAAAGGGGATTATGTATCTTAGGCCGCATCGCGGACAGGTTGCCGCCTGTCCTTTTCTCAAACCGAGGGGCAATAGCAAAAACTATGCCCCCCCTGGCTGTGCCTTTTTAGAGCACGGACAGATCTCTGTCAAGCGTTCTCTGAAAAATGCACGGAAGGTAACACTAGAATGTCGAGAACAAGTGAAACGATTTGAAGACATGAAGTGTGTTGGAGATCTTCCTCTGGATGTACAAATAGGTCATCAAGTGAGAGTCATGCGGGCTCTTATCATTAACCTTATTTGGACACTAAGAGAACCCGTTGCCGCGTTCGTAGCAGCTAAAGAGATCACTGTTACGCCACAAGGCCCCGATGATTTCACAGTTAAGTATATCGGCATGCCAGAATCAGAATTGCCATCCAGACAAGAGACCTGCAACATGATTCAAACAGACCAACCGTGGTCTAATCCATTTCTTGATGGTGATTATTATGAAGCAAAAAAGGCCGCCAATAGTTTGTTGGGGATTCTCTTTGGGTTGCCCAAAGACTTCGTATTCCCCACATAAACGTCCTAGATGCCTTGTCTAATAAACGCCGCCAGGGTCTCATACAAAATCTTGAGGTAGACTGGTGCGTGAGACGGTCAGTCTCATGAATTTGTATCCAGCCCAACCTTAAAGGGGCCGTCATGCGCGTCCTTGTGGCACCGCGCATGACGGCATTCCGTTTAGTAATTACCATTAATGGACGCAGGGGTCTAGGATTCAAAGGTTGTCCCGTAATGGACAAATCAAAGAGGAATAAACCCTCTTCGATTACCTCGTACTTGTGACGGCGACCGTTAAAAAAACAGATAAGGTCTTTTAAAAAGGGCGTTTTGTTCGTTTGGTAAGCGGTCATCTGCGATATCCTATGTCAATAGCTAGGGCATTCCGTAATTTTATTTGGGGAGCCACCGCGACTCGGCGAGCGCGTTGGAAAGAACGTCATGAACAGCAATGACGGAGGTACAGTGCTAGGGTGTGCATTCGTTTGCACACCCCATTTCTTCAATAAAAAGCAATAATATTGAGGAATTACTGGTGGAGGCGGCGGGAATCGAACCCGATCCGCAAGTCATTAAATCCTGTTATCACAACATGTTATATCTGTCTCCTTGTCGGTTGCATCCGGTTTGCATCCGACGAAATCCACGGCGTTCTTTCCGCTGAACGACCTGATTTTCAAGGCGGCTGTTTCTGTCGATGATTCGCCGGGACGCAAGAAGAGTTAAGAGCGTTGGACAATTCCACATTCGTATCTGTACTTGAAAACTAAAAATATTTGAGGGCAACGCCGGGCAAAAATATCTCCGCTAGGGCCCTCGTCGCTGACATGGCCGACGACTCAACGAACTGCAGATCATGGAGCGCCACGGCCTCTCATCCAGCAAGCTATAATCTGCGATCAAACGTTTCCCGAGAAACGGGACTAATCGCAAAAGACCTGGGCCTCGGCCCGCGTCCTATCTGGGGCTCTGTTTCACAAAGATCACAAAGTTGCAAAGGGCTGTAAGGATTGTTCGGAGCAAGGTCACAGCCCCAAAATAGCCCTTTCGCCAGATTCCACCAAATGTCGACACAGTTTTGCGCCTGTCATGGCATCCGGGGCCCAGTAATCCGATCCGACATACTTGCGGACTTTCTCGTTTATCATCCCCCCACCGATGATAGTCGGAACAGAGTGGCCCATTTTTTCAGAATTCTCACGCAATAGAGCGACTGTTTCCCTCATTGCGTCATATGATATGGTCAGCAGCCCTGAAATGCCAACAACGTTTGGTACGAATTCTTGAGTTGCCTTCAAAAAATCCGCAGGGGACACATCCACACCCAGATCATACAACTCAAGACCGTGGCATCGCACAATTACTCCAACCAGGTTCTTGCCGATGTCGTGGATGTCTCCTTGCACGGTCCCCAATACAACCCGGCCGCACGCCTTTCCGCGAATGGTCTTTTCGAGAACGTCCTGCAGCATTTCTGAGACCTGGCGCATAATTTCCCCCGCCATCATGAGGCCGGAGAGATAATATCGGCCTTGCTCAAAATTGTCCCCGACGGACCTCAAGCCGAGTTGACAACTCTCCAAAATGTGTAATGGCGATTCATTCTTTTCCAGGAGCCTTCGGGCTTCTCTTAAAACTCCCTGCTCGTCCAAGTCAGTGAGGAGGGCGATCAATTCGCGATGCTGGAAATCCCTATTCATAGTAAGACCCCTGCCCTTGTTTCAAGAGTTGCGCTTAATCCCATATGCCAACTTTGGCTGAAAAATTCAGCCTATCCGATGAACAGATAAAATACCCGAAGCTCACGGGCCTATTGTTGAAATCGTAAAAAGTGTGCTCTAAGCGGAACGCAGGAGTCGACGGTTGAACACGCAGCAACAGTGCGTCTTCCTCGTTTAGCAAAGTGGATCTGATTACCAGCAGACCCTTTTTGATGTCTGTTTCTCCAGAGCCACTGAAAAGACCGTAAAGGGAAGTAACATCCATTTCGGCCTCAACAATGGGACGCGTCGGGTCGTATATGAGATGTTCTTCGTGGCAGAGAATGGGGGCATCGTCGCTGAGTAATAAGCGACGGATATAGATTACTCTTGCCCCAGACTCGATCGCCATAGCTTTGGCAACATCTTCGTTTGCTGGCACAATCCTCGTTTTTAGGAGCTGAACCTTAGAATGTTTCTTGTCGCGAAAGAAATTCTGCAGCTCATCCAGGGCAAAGGTGGAGCTTCCTAATTCCAAGCCCTTGACAAAGGTTCCGCGTCCCTGGACCGTGGTGACCAGCCCCTGATCCAGGAGCATGTTTATGGCCCGGCGCACTGTCATCGGGCTGACTCCGTAACGGCTGCAAATGGCAGCTTCCGACGGGAGTTGATCTCCGGGGCGAAACAGACCGGAAGATATTTGCTCACGCAGGAGCCTGACGACTTGCGCATAAGCTGGTTCGTATGAGTCACGATTTATGTATTGCGATGTTTCCGTCAAATGGTCAAGTCCTCCTGGGCTCTCATCCCTATATATCTATATAAGATGGCTGTCAAGATCAAGCCAAATGTCCCATTGATCCGTATCCATTGTCCTTTGGCGAGCCTTATTCTGGCCGACTGCCCGGATAGTGCCGGGATGTGAAAGGGTCGGACTGGCTGCCCGACGATTATGAGGAGGAAGGACAAAGAGTTGCGGATGATTCATTTTTTTCTTGACGGGTCTCTCGCTTCCCTATATAACTATATCAGTGGATATACTTAGTAATTTCCCCCCAATGCTGCACTTTCCGGGAAGAGGCCGTCGCCATGCATCTCGTCTTAATCACCGGTTTTCTCGGGTCAGGTAAAACCACTTTCATTGTGAAGCTTGTCGAGGCCGCCATGGAAAAAGGCCTGAAAATTGCCATAGTAGTCAATGAAATCGGGGATATAGGCATCGATGATCAATTCATGAAGAGGATTGGACTCAACGTCTGGGAAGTGCTCGGAGGATGCATTTGCTGCACGCTTGCAGGAGATCTTGTTCGGGCCGTCGAAGAGCTCCATGCTAATTACAAACCCGATGTCGTTATCGTCGAACCCTCAGGCGCAGCGGACCCGCGAAACATTCTCGGTGCGCTCGGCACGGATCGGTTGGAATTTCTAACCAGCAAACGTCAGGTAGCCTTGCTCGATCCGCTGCGCATGGACATGCTAATTGCCGTGCTAGAGCCACTTGTGCTGTCGACTATAAGGCAAGCCGACCTGATACTTATCAACAAGGCTGACTTGGCCTCTCCCGAGCAGATTGAAGAGACCCGACGAGTGGCAGTCGATACCAATCCGGCGGCAGTCATAATGGTCATTTCCGCAAAGAATGATCTGGATTTAAGCGTCTTGAGGGAGGTTTCTTCATGTCTGACATGACCCTTGAGCCATTCGCCGCTCGTCTTCGTTTTACGTTCCCCAATCCAAGACGAATTGAGGAATGGACTGAAATCCTGAAGGAATTCCTGGAAACGTCCGCCATGCTTTGCGAGAAGTCAGGTCTTAGCCTGATAGGCCATATAAAAGGATTAGTGCTCTTGCAAGGCAGTCGTTACGTTCGGGCGAGTGTCGTCAGCACCTCGTTGCCTGCTCAGGTTGAAACGGACGCTTCAGGGGAGTTGGCCGAAATGACTATCGCCGTGACTATGCTGGTTTACGGGCTATCCAAAAAGCGTCTTGAGGCAATAGTAATGGAGGTGGCGGCTCGGCACGACACGGCCTGGAGTGGCCGTGTCACGGTTGAACCCGTTGCGGCGACCACACGCGTGAACTATCCCGGACATCATCATGGATGCTAAATGGAACCCTCCCGGACAAAAGTAATCGCGTGTGAAGTTTTGATAGAAGAGATGCTGGAGTTCATGCCTGCGGGCATGGAGCACGAGGCTCTCGACGTGAATCTCCATGTTAATCCGCAATCATTGAGGCAATCATTGAGGCAGGCATTGAAGGAGTCCATCGAACGTTCAGCCGATA
Source organism: uncultured delta proteobacterium (assembly GCA_963828085.1). GTDB lineage: Bacteria > Desulfobacterota > Desulfomonilia > Desulfomonilales > Desulfomonilaceae > CAWBBA01. Next base: position 577 of record CAWHDO010000044.1, on the reverse strand, counting down.
ATGTCGAAACGATCATCCTTGGCTACGGTTTATGTTCCCGGGCGGTAGAAGGTCTAGCCTCCCAGAGAAGCACAATCGTAGTGCCTCGGGTGGACGATTGCATAGGGATACTCTTGGGCTCCAGGGAGGCGCACCGGTCCGAGATACTTCGTGAGCCCGGGACATATTACCTTTCGCGGGGCTGGGTCGATGCCGGAAAGCACATTTTTGAAGAGTACGAATATATGGAAAGTAGGTTCGGTGCCGAAAAAGCCCGGAAATTGATGGACACGATGCTGAAGCATTATACACGGCTCGCATTCGTAAAGACCGGTCAGGAAAAGGATGTGGACCGTTACCTGGAATATTGTCTCAGGACTGCGCAAAGATTCGGCTTGCGTTTGGAAGAGATTTCGGGGTCGCCGGCTCTTTTACAGAAGATGATCTTTGGCCCGTGGGATGAAGACTTCGTGATTGTCCTTCCCGGTCAGCAAATACCATATGAGGAATGGCTTAGAGATCCGCAGCCTTCTGTGCTGTCGGATGCAAGCGGGCTGCACTAAAGATCGAAGTTCTTTCAACCAATCGAATGCTAAGT
>CAWHDO010000043.1:0-164510 GCA_963828085.1 uncultured delta proteobacterium | reverse complement strand
CTCCACTCAGGCAGGAGATTTCCTGCCACGTTTGTACGTCACGCGGAGATAAGCTTTGTGCAAACCTTGAGACTATGCGTTGATCATCCCTGAGCGAGGTTGCAATCTATTGTTGCTCGCTGCCGACAATATACATGGATTGAGCAGGAACGTCGCTGAGGCATTGCAGACCTTGAACCCGGCTCCAATCCAGGAGATCGCGCGCGCCTGCGAGAAACAAGGGGCAACTCTTATCGACATCAATCCGGGTTACCTATCCAAGCGCAACGAAGACCGCATGGAGTTCCTGGTCGATGCGGTCCAGCAAGTGACTTCCGCTAGGCTGATTCTGGACAGTCCCAAGGCGAGGATATTGGAAAGAGGTCTTCGCGCGTGCAGGCAGACGCCCGTGCTCAACGCCCTATCTCTGGAACCTGAAAAGCTGAATGAAATCCTGCCGCTTGCCGCGCATCACGGAACCGGTCTGGTGCTTCTGCTCATGGACGAGAAGTCAATCACTCCCCGCACCCTCGAGGAGAAAATCGCCCTTGCGCTGGAGCTTCGTGAGCGTGCTCTTGCTGCCGGAATCAAGGACGAGGATCTGATCTTTGACCCTGTCTTGCCCAATCTGAGTTGGGACGAGGCTTTTTATCGCATTTCAGAGTGTGTTAAGACCGTTCGCCTCATGGCTAGCGGTGCGATATTTCAGGAACCGGTCCGGACAATGGTAGGGCTCTCTAATCTTCGCAGCGGCCAGTGGTCGCGGTATCCCGCGACCATCGAGCAAACAGCCCTGGCCGCGCTCGCCGGTGCGGGCTTGTCCATCTGCCTCGCCAATGTTCTCAATACGGATCTCATGCAAGTTTTTTCAATGGCCAACCGTATGAGTTGACTCAGGATAGGTTTTGGGGACATTTGGCCGAAAGCCCAAGCAAAGGAGCCAGGTACTTCCGGAGCCCCCTGTAATTTCTTGGTGCTCGGAGCGAGAGTCGAACTCGCACTCCGATACGGGCGGTGGATTTTGAGTCCGAGTCCAGTGACTCAAAATCAATCAAAACAGCCACTTATTCCGAACGACCGTTGCACTTTTTCCCTACGGATCACAACTTGTCACGACCGTATCCCGCAAAAGTCCGGCACACGTGAAGGGGGGTCTTCTGGCTGCGCGCTTCTTCGCCGACGTAAGCAGACCTTAGAATGTCTCTCCCCTTCACGGTTTCCGTCCGATTTACTCTCCCTCGTTCTTAACAAAGTGTAAAGAATCCGTAAATGAGTTGTGAGATTTTCACCAAGGAAAGTTCAGACCCAATAGTATTCGTAAATAAAATCTCGTGATGCCAAAGGGTTGTAGCGTTTAGGCCCGTGGTTTATCTTGGCACGGCTGTTGCTTACTGGATGCTGCGACTCAGAAAGAGCTTGCAATAGCAGCAAGGAGTTCGTAGGTAAGCCGTACGAGAGCAAACAGACCCTTCAAGCGGTTCGAGGCGCTTTCTATGAGGATTGACAGCTAGAATTCCATTTGCCGTATGCGGCCCTTTGGTTAGAATGGTATTATCCAATCCTCAAACACCTCTTTTACCCACGCGATGTTCCATTGGCAATCTGGGGAGGGACCATGAAAGACCAGGACAAGACCAAAGAGGAACTCATCAAAGAATTGGCGGGGATGCGGCAAACGGTCTCTGCATTGGAGCGAGCCGAAGCGGACCGCAGGCGGGCGGAACAAGCCCTGCAACAAGCTAATGAGCGACTGGAACTTGCCCTGAAGGCCGGGAATTGCGGCTTATGGGAATACAATGTTCAGACCGGAGAGGCTCTCTTCAGCCAACAACGAGCTGAAATGCTTGGGTATTCACTGGAAGATCTGGAACCGCACGTCAGCGGTTGGGGAAGTCTGGTCCACCCGGAAGACATTCCTCGGGTCCTTGAAGCATTGAACGAGCATCTGGAAGGCCGCTCGGCTGTCTACGAGAGCCAGCACAGGCTACGATGCAAGTCGGGGGAATGGAAGTGGATTCTGGCACGCGGTCGGGTCGTCGAATTTGACAAAAAAGGAAAGCCGTTGCGCTTCGTGGGAACGAGCCTCGACATTACACAGCGAAAGGAACTCGAAGAGAATCTGATCGCGGAGAAAGAGCGGCTGGGACGAATTTTCCGATTGAATCCGGCAGTTATCTACACAGCTAACCCTGACGGTGATTATGGAGCCACATTCGTAAGCGACAACATCGCTTCTCAACTCGGCTACGAGCCTGTTGAGTTTCGGGGAGACTCATCCTTTTGGGTAAATCATATTCACCCTGAAGATGTGCAAGGAGTCTTGGAGGGAATGTCGCCGTTATTTGAGCAAGGCCATCATGTCCGAGAGTACCGTTTTCGCCACAAGGATGATGACTACCGTTGGATACGGGACGAAATGAATCTGATACGGGATCGGAATGGAACCCCGATCGAGGTCATGGGGTACTGGATTGATATCACGGATCGCAAACTGGCCGAACAGGCTCTGAGGAAAGCCCACGATTACCTTGAAGTCCGGGTCCGGGAGCGCACGGCTGAACTCACGACGATGAACGAAGAGCTACTCCGCGAGATTGCTGAGCGTAAGGGAGCGGAGGAGGCTCTAGAGCTTGAAAGAGAACACTCTTGTCGATTTTTGATAGCATAAACGAGGTGATCTCCGTAATTGACGCGGAGACTTATGAAATCCTGTAAGTAAATAAGTTTGTGAGGAATCGGCACGGGAAAGACTTGGTTGGGGGCCTTTGCTACAAGGAACTACACGGCTTGGACAGTCCATGTGGTCATTGCACGAAAGAAATAGCGATCGGCCTTCGTGGAGAACCCTATCGGTGGGATTATCACAATCCCACATCAAACAAGGACTATCTGGCAACGGACAGGATTATCAGGTGGAGTGACGGACGTGATGCAAAATTCCACCTCGGCATAGATGTTACGGAACGCAGAAAGGCGGAAGAGGCGCTAAGAGAGAGCGAAGAAACGGTACCGACGACTGTTTGAGGACGCGCCCTTAATGTATGTCATCACGCGTAATGAACGAGGCATACCCTTCATCAGCGACTGCAACGAACTGTTTCTGAGTTCAGTGGGATACACGCGAGAAGCCGTGGTGGGACGACCACTGGCGGACTTTTACTCGCCTGAGTCGCAGCGGAATTGCTCGAACATGGCGGTTACGCACGGGCTTTAGCGGGAGAATTCCTCATCGGCGAACGACAACTGCTGACGCGCGACGGCAGACTCATCCCGACTCTTCTATACACCGCCACTGAACTGGATCGTTCCGAGCACGTAATTGGTACGCGCGCGATGTTTGTAGATATAACGGAACTCAAACAGGCCGAGAGAGCATTCCACGAAAGTGAAGAGCGCTTCAAACAGGTTGCAGAGAACGCTGGCGAATGGATCTGGGAAGTGGACGCAAACGGTATGTACCGTTACTGCAGCTCGGCGGTGGAACGGATACTTGGATACTCACCTGACGAGCTGGTCGGAAAGAAGCACTTTTACGACCTGTTTAGTCCAGAAGTGCGGGACGACCTGAAGGAAGCGGCTCTCGCAGCCTTCGAGCGCAGAGCACAGTTCCAAAACTTTGTTAATCCCAATGTTCACAAAAACGGGGAAATACGCCTTCTCGAAACCAGCGGTTCGCCAATCCAGGACAGTAAAGGAAGTCTGCTTGGTTACCGAGGCGTGGATACAGATATCACGGAGCGCAAGACAGCCGAGGAGGCACTTCGCACCAGCGAAGCACAGTTGTCCAACGCAGTTGTAATGGCTCATCTGGGCCATTGGGAATACGACGTCAATAAAGATCTATTTACCTTCAACGATCACTTCTACAAGATTTTTCGCACAACCGCTGAACAGGTTGGCGGATACACAATGTCGTTTGCCGACTATGCTCGACGTTTCGTCCATCCTGACGACATGTCTGAAGTCGGAAATGAAATCCGAAAATCCATTGAAAGCGCCGATCCCCACTTCAGCCAACAGTTAGAACACCGCATTCTCTACGAGGACGGAGAAATCGGCCATATCGCTGTCCGAATTTTCGTTGTCAAGGACGACCTCGGACATACGGTTAAGACCTATGGGGTGAATCAGGACATCACTGAGCGCAAACGCGCGGAAGAACAATTGCAGGAAAGTGAGAAACGTTACCGCACGCTTTTCGAGACCGCAGCAGATTGCATTTACATCCTGGATGCCGAGGGAGAGCGACAGGGACAAATTATTTCAGCGAATCCCGCAGCCGCGAAAATGCACGGATACACAGTAGAGGAAATGTTATCACTGAACATGGCCGATCTAGACACACCCGAATCTGCCAGTAACATACAGGCCAGGCTAGAGCGGCTCTTGACGGGAGAAACAGTTAAAGAGGAGACCGCCCATCGCAGAAAAGACGGCACGGTTTTCCCGCTTGAGATTAACGCACGATTACTTGAACTTGGAAGCCATAAATACGCCCTTGCCATAGATCGGGACATCACGAACAGGAAGCGTGCGGAAGAAACTCTGCGTCTTAGCGAGGAAAGGTTGGAACTTGCTCTGAGAGGAGCGGACCTTGGGCTCTGGGACTGGCATATCCAGCGTGATAAAGCTGTTACCAATCAACGTGCTGCTGAGATGATAGGGTATTCACTTGACGAGATAGAGCAGAGCTTTAGTTTTTGGGAGAGTTTGTTGCATCCTGACGATCGCCAAAGGGCCTTGGAGAAAGTGTCGAATCACATGGCAGGAGTGACCGACCATTTTGAGGACGAGCACCGGCTCAGAGCCAAGTCTGGTGAATGGAAATGGATCTTTTCCCGCGGCAAGGTCACGGAACGTGATGCAGATGGTAACGCGTTGAGAATGACCGGGACCTATCTTGACATCACGGAGAAGAAGTTATCCGAGTTGCAAGCGTCTGAGGCAAGTGAGTTAAGAGAAAAAATTTTCACAGAGTCTCCTATGGGCATCGCGGTTTTTCGTGCGGATGGACAGTGCGTTTCAGCAAACGAGGCGCTGGGGCGGATAGTAGGAACGGACCAAGAAAGTCTGGTCACACAGAATTTTCGCAATCTTTCATCCTGGAAAGATTCCGGACTCTTGGCCGACGCAGAGCAGGTCCTTTCCGGTGGCATGAACAACCAGCGTGAGGTTCATCTTACCTCCACATTCGGAAAGAGCGTGTGGGTAAATGCGCGTATGGCTCGGCTCACGTCTGGTGATGAACCTCACCTTCTCATTGTCTTCAATGACATCACGGAACGTCGAACGGTTGAAGATGCGTTAAGGTTCGAGAGGGAACAGCTTCTTTCGCTGTTTGAAAGCATAAACGAGGTCATCCTCGTGATCGACCCCCGAACCTATGAAATCTTGTATGCAAATAAGTTCACTGAGGATTTGTACGGAAAAAAACTTATAGGAGGGATGTGCTACGAAAGTCTAAACGAGTTTGATGCTCCGTGTGGGCATTGCCACAACGAGAAGATATTGAAACTACAAGGTCAACCGTATCAATGGGAGTATAGCAACCCCATACTGAAGAGAAATTTCCTAGCGACCGATAGAATGATAAGGTGGCCTGACGGTCGGGACGTGAAATTTCAGATCGCCATAGACATAACGGAGCGCAAGGAAGCCGAACAGGAGCAGGAGCACTTAAAGGCTCAGCTTTTCCATGCTCAAAAGATGGAATCCATCGGGTACTCTGGCTGGAGGTATTGCCCACGACTTCAACAACTTACTCACCGTGGTCCTGGGATTCTCCGAGTTGCTCCTTACTGGCAAAGATGAACGAGACGCTTCTTATGAGGACCTTCAGAAAATACATCAAGCCGCCAAGAACGGCGCTGATTTGGTAAAGAGAATACTTGCCTTCAGTAGGAAGACAGAGATCAATCCTCGTCCATTGGATCTGAACCATGAAATTGAACAGGCCAAGGAACTGTTGACCCGAACGCTGCAGAAAATGATCGAAGTCGAACTGGTCTTATCTGATGGAATACCCCCTATCAATGCGGATCCGGTCCAGGTGGAGCAAGTTCTCATGAACCTCGCGGTGAATGCCAGCCATGCTATGCCGGATGGAGGTAAACTGACCATAGTAACGAAGCAGATTACCCTGGATGAAGAGTATTGCAGGCTCCATGTGGAAGCAACAATGGGTGATTATGTAATGCTTTCCGTCTCAGATACGGGTCACGGCATGGACCAGGAAACATTACAGCATGCCTTTGAGCCCTTCTACACGACCAAGGAGACAGGCAAGGGAACAGGTCTTGGCCTATCTATGGTCTATGGTATCGTTAGACAGCACGGTGGTCACATCATTTGTTATAGCGAACCTGAAAAGGGTACTACGTTCGAAATCTATCTGCCGGTAGTCCTAGCCTCAGCGAAGCCTGGGATCTCAAAAGAAAAACTTACACTTTCGCGTGGTACTGAGACAATTATGTTGGTGGATGACGAAGAGATGGTACGGGATCTGGGGAAGAGGATTCTAGAACGATCTGGCTACACGGTGCTTACCGTCGCCAATGGGCAAGAGGCCGTGAATTTATGTAGGAAACAAAATGGGAAGATTTCATTGGTGATTCTTGATCTGATCATGCCGAAAATGGGGGGTATGCAGTGTCTTGAGGAACTTCTGAAGATTGATCCACAAGTAAAGGTGATAATAGCCAGCGGTTACGCTGCCGAGGGACAGACAACGGAAGCGATTGAGACGGGGGCCAGAGGATTCGTGGGCAAGCCGTATAATGTGAAGGAGGTGCTACAAGCCGTTCGTGAAGTCTTGGACTCGGAGTGACAGCCGATGAGTTCCCCAGAAACCGGAGAAGCAACGCTTCCTCGAATTAGCGGAGTCTCCTCCTCATCTCGACACATTCGTAATAGTTGAGACGTTATCTGATATTTCTGCTATAGGGACCAGCAATATTCAGACTTATGGATTCTGCTGAAAAAGTTGCCGGACGGGACCGCCGCAAAAGTCCCCCACTGATTATTTTGCGGAATCAATTCAGGCAGGCAAAAACTGCATAACCGGTTGAAATGTTTTGGTGCTCGGAGCGAGAGTCGAACTCGCACACCCGTAAGGGCGGTGGATTTTGAGTCCACTGCGTCTACCAATTCCGCCATCCGAGCACTTTTCGGACTGCGTCGCAATGAGGCGGCTTGTCTCTAAACCGCCTCCGTAACGAAGTATACCCGCGACATTAGGTACACGCAAGCCAGAAAAATGAGATTCTGTAGGCTTTGAGTTACCAGTGACTAAAGACTGTCATTGCGAGCGCAGCGAAGCAATCTTCTGCATGGCCAAATCTGAGATTGATGGTGGGACCGTCCCGCGCAAACGCGGGATTGCCGGTCATCCCTAATAGACAGGCTGGAAGCCTGCCCCACCGATCACTCCGCGCAGTGACACAGGATCAGCGATCGCCCCGCGTGACTGACGGATCATAAGATTCTCTTGTCAGGGTAGGGTAGGCTGACCTCTCAACTCCATAGCCGCCGACCAAATCGTTTCAACGAAACACCAGGAAGGGCCGTTTTTCTTGACAAGCATTGGTTGCAAGCCTAGAGTTTTTCGGCAAAATCGTACCAAGTCCACAGTGACGCTGTTGTTACTTGGCCTAAATCGTGAGGAAAACTTAAATGCCCGAAAAACAATATGTGATCGATGATTTCAGCGTGAAAGAAAGCTGGCGAATATTCAGGATAATTTCGGAATTCGTCGACGGTTTTGAAACTCTCTCCGAGATCTATCCCGCAGTCTCGGTGTTCGGATCATCCAGGGTAGCGGAAACGGACCCCGTGTACGAGATTGGTCGTCAGGTCGGACGACATCTTGCCGAAGCCGGCTTCGCAGTAATTACCGGAGGTGGTCCCGGGGCCATGGAAGCCGCAAACCGCGGGGCCGCGGAAGCCGGAGGCAAGTCCGTCGGGCTCAACATACATCTCCCAAAAGAGCAGGCATCAAACCCCTATGCAAACGTGCGGATTGACTTCCGCTATTTCTTCATCCGTAAGGTAATGTTCGTCAAGTACGCCGTGGCATATATCATCCTTCCCGGGGGGTTCGGCACCATGGACGAACTCTTCGAGGCCCTCACCTTGATCCAGACTAATCGGATAAAGCCATTCCCGGTAATTCTCCTGGGGAAGGAATATTGGAAGGACCTGATTTCCTGGATAAAGAAAAACATGTTGATGAAGCACAGCATGATAGATCCAGACGACATGGACCTGTTTCAGTGCATCGACGATCCTGCCGCTGCGGTGGCTGCGGTCAAGCGAATTGTCATTGTATAGCGGGAAAGCGGGCTCCAGGAGTTTTCACTGCTTCGCGAAACGGCTTCGGCTGCGGGGCCACAAAAAGAAAATCGGGGCACGGCGGGCCGCACCCCGAATTGAAATCTCAGCTTCCACCACGGGCCGTTTTAATTTCTCGCCACGGCCACGCAAACCAAGTGTTATAGAGAGTAATTCCTCCGCATCTCAAGAAACTCAAGCCAAGCCGGCCATGTTTCCGGCAACCAAGTTGCGGGCTCCGAGTAGCCCCGTCTCATAAGTGCGTACCGCGCTAGTACTGACCCATCATCGACTGACCCATCATTGGTGGGTATCCGTACGCTGCCTGGGGCATCCCCTTCGGTTTGCACTTCGTCACCGCGGGAACGCACGGTGGCGGACATTCCGGCATGCACATCGGCGCACATGTCATCGGCGGGCAAGGGGCTGGTAAGGGCTGACAGCTCTTGTCCCCTGCAACGCAGTTGGCGAGGATCCGGAAAGGCGCGGTCACGAGTGACAGTATTCCGCACAAGGGGTTAAATCCGTTGAGCCAGCCCGATCCGCCGCAATCCGGTGGAGCACATCCCATCGGAGCACATCCCATCGGCGCGCACGACGGCGGAGCGCACGGAGGCGGACAAGGGGGCGGACAGCCGGCCATTGGGGCACAACCCATGTTGGCTCCAGGGGCCATTAGTGGCATAGGGGGTCCAGGCACCGGAACCCTCAGAGGAGCGCCCATGTTCGGGGGCCCATGATGAGCGGCCTGTGCGATGCCAAGGCTCACTATGCTAGCAGAAGAATACCAAACACACGCAAAGGGAGAGTATTCGCGTAACCATACCCGTACTCCTTTTCTAAAAAGATTAATTAAATCTTTTGGTTCTCAGATTTAGCAAACGTATAATATCATGTCTGATCTATGTAGTCAACCAAAAAGCCAAATTATTTACCGTGATGCCTGAATTACATGATCGAATGAATCAGCTTTACTTCAGAAGACTTCTGGGTCGAGAGTGAAAGATGATCAATATAAGTGTGTTATACCTCCGGCGCGGCAGATGTTCGCGTCACGTGGGACCCGCTATGACACAACCACTGCCCCGCAGGTCCGAACGCATAGGACTTGCTATTCAGGTGTAGCTCTTGATCTTTCCATCTGTTCACTTATACTTATTGACGAAGTGCTAAAAATGCGGCACCTGGACTCGTTGCTCAAAGCCGCAGCCTTGCGGAATTCAGTATGGGACAACCGGATGCAGACATAATCGTGGTGGGAGCCGGACATGCGGGGTGTGAAGCAGCCCTCGCCGCCTCAAGAATGGGGCTGTCCGTGTGGATGTACACCCTGAACGCGGATACCATCGGCCTCATGCCCTGTAATCCCTCCATAGGGGGCTTGGGCAAGGGACATTTGGTAAAGGAGATCGATGCGCTGGGCGGCGAAATGGGGCGAGCCGCAGATGCTTCGTGTATTCAGTGACAAGAACCTCGGGACTAGCAAAGGCCCTGCGGTACAGGGCTCTCGGATGCAGTGTGATCGACTGGATTACTCGCTGGCCATGAGGCGGGCTGTGGAGGGGGAGCCAAGTCTCCTCGTGCGTCAGGAGATGGTGGATGGTTTGATCATTGATAAGGACCGCTGTGTGGGCGTACGGGAAAGGTGCGGCTATGAGGTGATGGCATCCGCGGTGGTATTGGCCACCGGGACTTTTCTCGACGGGGTCATTCATATCGGCTCGGTCTCGTATGGGGCTGGTCGGACCGGCGAGTTCCCTGCCAAGGCGTTGGCTTCCCAACTGAAAGCAGTTGGCTTTTCCTGGGGTCGTTTCAAAACCGGTACGCCTCCCCGGCTCAAGGGCTCCACTGTCGATTTCGCGGCGATGGATGAGGACTCGGGAGATGATTCGATCCGACCGTTTTCGTTACGCACAGCGTCAATCCAACGGCCTCGACGCTCCTGTTTCAGAACACATACCTCTGATCGGACTCACGAGATTGTTCGGCTCAACTTAATGAGGTCGCCTCTCTATTCAGGGGCTATTAAGGGGACGCCCGCACGATATTGCCCGTCGCTGGAAGACAAGATTGCCCGATTTTCTCATCGAGAGAGGCACCCTGTGGTGGTGGAACCCGAGGGCCTCCACACCTCGGAGGTGTACGTGAAGGGCCTCGGCAACTCACTTCCGCCGGAAATCCAGATAGATCTTGTCCGTTCAGTTCCAGGCCTGGAGAAAGCGGAAATTGTGCGACCCGCTTATGCCATCGATAACGATTTTATTAATCCCACCGGCTTGAAGCTCACCCTGGAATCGAAAGCAATTCGTGGCCTGTACCTTGCCGGCCAGATAAACGGCACTTCCGGATATGAAGAAGCCGCAGCGCAAGGGCTTTGGGCGGGGATCAACGCGGCGCACGCTGTTCTGAGCAAAGAACCTTTTGTGTTGCTGCGGCCTGAGGCCTACACGGGAGTGATGATAGATGATCTCGTTACACGAGGGGTCAATGAGCCTTATCGTGTGTTCACATCCAGAGCCGAACATCGGCTGTTGCTCAGAGAGGACAACGCAGCGGAAAGACTCCTGCACAAGGGACACGCTCTGGGGCTTATTTCAGGGACTTTGGTGACCGAACTTGAGGCTAAGCTGCACCTGGTGGAAGAGCAGGCAGAATTGCTCAGAGGTGTGCGAGTGAAACCGGACGGGAGGCTGAATGATCTGATACGTTCCAGAGGCGGATCGGAGATGCGGGAAGTCACGACAGCGGCCAAGTTGCTGAAGCGCCCTGAGATAAACGTGGAGGATCTCGTTCTCCTCGGAATCATAGCGCCCGATATGGATCCGTATGTTGTCCGGCAGATCGAGATCCAGCTAAAGTATGAGGGTTACATAGATCGTCAAACGCGAGAGGCAAACCACTTCCAGAGGATGGAAAAGGTTCTTATACCAGAGGACTTGGACTACGACACTGTTGAAGGCCTCTCCCGAGAATTGCGAGAAAGCTTTGAATCGGTGAGGCCCCGATCCTTGGGGCAGGTGTCACGCATGCCGGGAATCACCCCGGCAGCCATGAGTGCCTTGATGGTCCGAATCAAACCTCGACGGATCTTTGACTAGGAGTTGGTGGAGAACTTACGGATAACATATTGCTTTAGTTTAGCAATAACATTGATTGGCATCAGGCGGCTTCTGCCGACAATTTGTGGGAAGTCTTGTTTTTCGGGGGGCGAATTTTGAGGGCCTTGAAGACTGCGAGCTGTGTGTCATCGAGTTGCGGGAGTCGGAGAAGCTCGGTATGCTTTATCTGGTAGCGGAGGAAACAGAGTCGGGACAGAGTGCGTAAGGAGTCTTCAAGGGTCAATGGGCAAAGATTCTGTTTGGTGGGCGGGAAAGCTTCCCTGAGCATCTCTTCGGCTTCCCGGACGATCTTGAGCGCCAGCATGGCCACGAGAGCATGAGCACGGGTTCGTTCCTTCTTGCGGACATACACTGGCCGAATCTCCAGGAACCCGTTTTTCAAACGCCGAAAATCTCGCTCTACCAATTGAAGGGATCGATAACGCTCGTCGATTGTTTTGGCATCCATTTTGTCCAAGGACACGTCCGTCTCAAGAACATAACACCCGTCGAGCAGCCCCGCTTGGGCCTTTGCTGATTCGTCAACCACCAGGACGATTGGCTGCCCGTCAAGGGAAAGGCTTACAAAAGAGGCTATCTTGTATTTTGCGGCCCAGTCGGTCAACCTGCGAAGGCCGGCAGCCGCGTCAGCCCGCTTAGAGCTTGCGACAAAAGTATTTCGCTCGTCGACCAGGTGCATCAGCCTGGCAAGCTTGTCTTCTCTGCGTTTTTGCTCTTTGCGAAAAACCTTTTCGTTCTTGCGCAACACCAACCGAAGATTTCCATGCTCCACTTCACAAATGGTCTGGTCGAAAAGATCCGGCTGAAGTATGTTTTGGTTGAGAAGTCTTCTGACTTGCGGGTTGGTCAAAGCTGTTATGTATTTGAGTCCACTTTCTTTGAGCGCTTGTTTCCCCTTAGACTTGACCATCCCTCGATCACCCACGAACACAACGTCCTCTATTCCAAAGCGTTTTTTCAACACCTCAATCCGGCTTGAGACGGTCGTGGGATCACTCGTGTTCCCCTTGAAGACCTTGACAGAGAGGGGCTCCCCATCAGCAGCGGTCAAGAGTCCTATCACGATCTGCTTTTTTCCCTTCTTGCGATCACGGCAATATCCGTATTCTCCCAACTCGTTGCATTCGCCTTCGAGGTAAGACGAGGTCACATCGTAAAGAACAAGCACGTGAGACGAGCCCTTCTTTTTTGCATAGGCGCGGTACAGTTTCTTCTCAATTTTATCCTGATGCAGGAAAAGCCAGTCTAAAGCCTGATAGAGTTGTTCTTGCTCTACATCGCAAAGCCCCAGTATCTCCGCAACACAGTGATCCTTGGCCCAGCGAGATGCTGACAGCCGCGATCCCTGGTCGGCCACCCGTGCCAAAACAAGAAAGAGGGCCACTTTACCCATTGGGCTGCGTCCTAACGCTTTCGTGATCCCGATTCGGTCGGCAAGCCTCTCCAAAACAAACAACACCCCGAATATTCGGTCACACACCGGCGCCACCTCGCCCACCAATCCGTCAAACTCCCCCTTCAGTGCGCGCTTGAGTGCTTCAATGCGTTCGGGCCTCCAATGGGTCAGATTGGCAAGCGTACGGGACTTGGCTTTTCCGCCTTCCCGGTACCCTTCTCTCAGCAAAATTGCAGGGGGTGAATTGCGATTGGGAATCTCAGCGACATACATGCCTCATGTATATGACACTGCAAACTGCCTGTCAAGTATATTATATATAATTACATGCCGACAATGATCACTTACGCATGCCGCTTTCGCCAATCTTCACCAAAGCTTAACCCCTCACGCCTCTCAAAGATCCGCTCGATGAACCAGCTTAGTACACCGTTTCATAAATGCGGTTGCGTCTGTTGTCCGCCTACCTGCTTCAGGCGGTCAAGCAGGCGTAGGGTGCCGGTGAGCACGCCGGTGGCGTGGCAACCGCACCGGTCGAGGCTTCAATCAGCCGCTCACTGACCGGGAATACCTCGAACGATGCGGTTCGCTTTGCTCACCACATCCCACGATAGCCTCGAAATATTGGTGCCACGGACGTGCATTGTTAATCAGTATGCGTGCTGCCTGAGCTTCATCGTGAAAAATCGGCACAGATTAATTCCGATCTGTGGGTAGACCTTCATTATCTCCTCGAACTGGAAATGCCGCAGCACGTAAGCCTCCGCATCGCCCGCCGCAACGCATGTGGCATTGGGAGGCATACGGGTAAAGAGGCTGAGTTCCCCAAGAAATGAGCCTTCTCCGATTGTCACCTTTTCAGTTTGGTCGGGTGTCCCATAACCGCCAAATATGGTGACATTTCCAGTGACAACAAGGTAAATAGAGGAGTTCTGTTCTCCCTCCCTTATCATCACGTCACCACGCTTGAAATGTTTTACGTTCACAACTGAAGCTATGGCGTGGAGTCTGGTACTCCCATTCCTTCAAAAATGGTAAAATCCTTCAGCTTGTTGATTCTCTCGATTATGTCGGGCATGGGAGCCACCTCGTTCATGCTTCGCGCCAAGCGTACTCGGCGATTTCCCGTACATAGGGGGACTTGTCCTCCAGGCGGGCCTCAACTATGGGAACAAAGGAACGGTGGGGCATCTGGTCTCCAATCACGAACAGAGCAAGCATCCTTGTAATAGGATCCTCGGCATTCGCGAGGAACGTGAGGAGACGCTCGGGGGTGTCGTTCCGTATCAGGGGGAAGAGCATTCTCCCCTTTTCTATTTTTTCGTCGAGGGGAATATCTTCGATGAGAGGTATCAGGTAAGGTGTTAATTCCTTTTGAATCGAGTTCTCAACAAGTTCGACTGCAATAGAGGCAGTTTCCGATTTAAGGGCCTGGTACATGAGCCTCATATCCGCGTGATAAACCCAGAGCGCATAGAAAATAAGGCTGAGGATCTCTTCGTTGACCTCCAGCAGGTGTCTGCTCAACATTCCCGCACTTTGATTCCCGTTCCAGTCCTGAAGGCGTCTAACAGCGATCAGGTTTCCGTAGGCCTGAGCCAATTGCTTCCCTAGGAACGGGATCAACTCGAAGTCCTTGATCTCTGCCAGTCTCATGACCTCCAGTATCCCTTGCTTCGCCCTGAGGGAGGTGTCAATGAGGGAAATCTCAAGATAAGGCACGATTGTGTCCCGATAGCTCATGAGAGCCTCGATGGCCGCCTTCCGCACGTCATCATCTTTGTCTTCCAAACATCGGATCAATTTTGATACGGCTCGGATATCCTGGCTTTGTGCGAAGGATGCAGCAGCGTCGGCACGAGTCCCGGGGTTTTCGTCATCCAAGAGTTTGAGGGCGATTTCCGGATCAATCCTGGGAACTGTTTTCGAGTCGGGTGCAGGGAATTCTTCGAAGCGGCTCTCCATTGATACGGGGTCTAGCTGCATGGCCGCGCCACCGCTATCAAAAGCTTGAACAGATTCTATCTGCTCGAAATCGATCTGCTTCTCAACTATTACCTGCTTGAGTATTCGTTTGTAGTGTCTCCTGAAAATCAGGCTTTCAACAGACCAGTACATCGTCAAGACGAACGCAATTACAGACAGATACTGGGCGCTAACTACAGGCTTGAGGGCGATCATCAAGAGGGAGCCCGACAGCATACCGACTTTCAGGACGGTTCCCCGAAGAAACGTTCGGCTCCATGCCATAAGGTCCGAGGGGATAATACTGTACAATATCTTGTTTACCGGCCCTGCTATGGCCCTTTGAATTAGAAGGGTAGTGAACTGTCCGTAGCAGGCCACATAGATGTTGAAAAAACCAGTCAAGGAACCGAATAGAACCGCAAAATTGAACGGCTGGACCAGAGACGAATTTGTGAGACCTACTGAAGAATATAGACGCCCCATGAAGAAGAGCAGAACAAAGGTCGTCATGGTCGTCATGCCGCGAAAGAGTGAAAGGAATGAGATAAGAGATTGTTCGGAAGTAAAGGTGTTATTGGCGATAATACTGAATTGGTAAAAGAATATGGGGAGGAGAATATTCGGTATCAGCCCAGTGATTATGAGGTACCGCACTATGGGATACTCCCGCATCAGGCCGGGCACTTCGGTGAGGGGCACAGTCCTAACAGCCCCCTTGTGGCCAGCTCTCATGGGATTGGTGGCCCCTAGAAGGCTGTAGCCCGTACGGCCGAGAAATATTGCAGTCCCGAGGCATGCCGCGCCGAAAATGAGTAGGGTTGGGTCTTGCCCCACGGCCAGCGTCAATGGGCCTGTCACAAAGCTTCCGACAGTGGACGCAAGGTACCTGGCTTGCTGTAACCAGGGGAAAGATCCGCTTGCCTTGACGTGCATCGAACAGGTCGCCGGCCATGTTCCACAGGAACACCAATAACACCGAGTCCAGGAGGTAAAGCAATTGATACAAGATTGGATAAGCGACCGAAATATCGGCTCGTACCATAAAGAACAGGACGGTCACGGCCCCTGCATAGGTTGCCAGAAAACCCGCTAGAAGATGGTAATCCATAAACCGGCGGGCCAATCGGTCAATGACTCCCATGACCACAAAGGTCAAGACAGCATTTATGACCAGCATGTAGGGTATGTACTGCGGGCCGTAACGTTTGATGAAAGCTGCGTCCACGTAGGTACGAAAAATGGCGGTAACGAAGAAGATCACGAAAAAGATCGCGGAGATCCACACGAAACTGTGCGATTCGTGGACGTAGATCTTCAGGTATTTTTCGAGAAGTCGCTTCATTTCCTCCCCGTCACGAAATGGCGCGGATCTGGCTGGGGTCCCGGACAGGGACGAATTATAAGAGATCGGATCAAAAGCTTCAACAGGTGAGATGCATCATAAAGCAACTATCAGGGTAACCGTGCACCGGGAAAACGGTTTGGCCGGCCTGAAATGGGGCCAGCCCTGGTACCGGCTCCCAAATGCCTTGTGATCGATCACCTGTCAGATTGCAGCGCGGTCACTTCACGCTATTCAACAATTTGGACCTGACGATAGTCGAGACCTCCGAATCTACGGGGGCTTTCTCAACCTTACCTCCCGTGTTGTTTAGAAGAAGTCCCTTTCCCCACACGTGCAGAGCGTATGCTTGAAAAGTTTCTTGCGCCTTGCCCTTGTCCCACTGAGGGACAACTTGTAAAATGACGTCTTTTTCGACCTTAAGGCCCAAGTCGTTTTGGTATGGACCCCGCACCGGCCCTACGGAGTAATACCTGCCGTGAGTAGCGAAGAACCTTTGTTGAGACACGATGGCGTTACGGATTGTTTGCAGGGCCAGCGCGTCTTTCTCTGCTACTTTAAGGGCCAGGAAATAACTGAAGGCGAAATGTACGAGAAAATAAGCCACTATTGCGTTGGCACAGCCCGTCATCACCGCGATCCTCAGTAGGCCCTTGCTCCTGATCTGTACCTTTCGACCCATGAAGTAGAACCACACAGCATAGATGGTGGGGCTGAAGACCACGACCAGCAAACAGATATATATTAGACCGACAACCAGGATACCCATGACATCTCGACTCATCAAAACGAGCCTTTTTTCTCGGCCAATCTTCTCGCTTCTCGAACGAGTGCGGGGTCGAGATCCGGACGGGACGCTACGTGATTCAAATCCTCCAATCTCATGAACGTAAGTAATTTCAGAGACATTGAAAGGGGAGAATGTGGATTGAGCACGATGACCTTCTTGATGGCATATCGACATATCCACTTGGGATGGTTGAATATGTTTTCAAGTACCTTTGGCGATGTGGGCCGCGTGGCCCCGATTCTGATCACGTCTCTCTCCGTTAATCGGGGATTGTTAAGAAGAATTTCAATCACGCGATAGTCCTGGTCCTGCGCAATCCGCGAGATGAGCTTGAAATCCGGCTTGCGAGCGAGGGTCTTCCTCATCCCCAACGACGTCTCCTTCAGGGCGGCGTCGCGAAAGTGCTGAAATGGTACCTCGTCTCGCCCCTCATGCGGCAGATCCAGGAAAAGTGCGACTGTGTCGTATTCGG
This sequence comes from uncultured delta proteobacterium, assembly GCA_963828085.1. Taxonomy (GTDB): domain Bacteria; phylum Desulfobacterota; class Desulfomonilia; order Desulfomonilales; family Desulfomonilaceae; genus CAWBBA01. Next base: position 147,116 of record CAWHDO010000043.1, on the reverse strand, counting down.
CTCTCGACTGGGCCGCTTCCACCAGAGATGACATCTTCTCGGCGCCAAGCACTTCCGCCAGTATCCCCGTAACGGTCAAAGCATTATACAACCGGAGACAATCTTCATCACCGACCAGAGCCATTTCCCGAATCGCCTTCACTGTGTCCACAGCCGCTTCGATTTCCAGGCCGGCCAACCTGCCGGCCAGTGCATAGCCACGCTGTCTGATGTCCACTATACGGGCAAGAGTTCGTACAGTTTCATCTACCGTGCGGCACTTATTCTCCGAACACATGCAATAGGGTCGCTCTCGGATCCAATCAGGACTCGGGGCCGGAATTATCGGCCACCGGTTGCGGGTTTCCTCGAAGTCGGTGTTCAGGTCGTTCCTTTTTCAAAGGCACAGCCTGAAGGTAATCAGCTATCGGGGTGCGAATAAACCTTAGCTCCTCATGCGTAATATGCACCGGAACCGACTGACGTTTCTCTGCTTCGCTGAGGACAAGTTCCCCGCTTTCAGTAGGTATAACAATTCTATACGGCAAGCCGTTTCGCCTTTGGACCCCTTCCGGAATTCCAAAGCCGTAGTTCACGTGCCCACTACCTGCAATAACCAGCATAAGGCGGTTCTTGCCTTCCGAGGAATCAAGAAAGCTGGACACGGTCTGAGCCATCGTCTCGTCCCGCAGGGCCTGCGCAAGTACTATCCGGTCGAGACTTGCCATTTCAAAGGCTCGGTGGACTCTCAGTCTCAGGCGAAGCAGGCGATCTTGTAGGGGATTAATCTTTTCAATACCTTCCGGGATTTCTCGCTTTTCAGATTCAGTGAGGCCCTCAAGGCCCGTGTGAGCCACCTTACGTACGAGCTCGTCTCTTGCATTGAGAGCCACTATAGGAACGCGACCTTCCCGGGCCAGGTTTAGAACTTTTTCGTAATCCTCAAGATTCGTCCAATGCTCTCTGCCCAGCTCCATAATCAGGTCGGCAACGCTCTGGTTCCCAATCTGCCATCGGTCCAGGATTGGCTGGGTCTCCCGTGAGAACATTTCCATGCCCAACGCGAGGTTCAGCTTACGGTCGTGGAGCCCGCGGAGTATCTCCGCCTGGAGTTCATGATGCCGCGCTATGGTGTGGATCTCACCGACGTAAACTATGCGAACCGTCGACAGATCGTCGAGCATGACATCCTGCGGGTACCTGGTTCTCCCATATAAAGGTCTATGATGAAAGGTTTGGAATCGGCAAGAGCAGTCGTGCTGGAGCACATCGTCAAGACCGCCGCAAACTTCAGGGCACGATGGAGCCACCGCCCAATGAGGTTCGGACAAAACATTACCAGAAATCTCCTCCGGAATAAGTGATGTCAAAATCCTTGAACTCGCCCGTGGGTGTTTCCTCGTGCACCTTGACACCTTCAACTCGGCTGAAGGACGGCCCTTTCCGACACCATGCGACTACCGCGCTGACCTTGTCCGCTTCTCCTTCGAGTACCGCTTCGACTCTCCCGTCCCGGAGATTTCTCACCCAGCCGCGGACACCGGCTTGCCTGGCTGTAGCTCGCGTGTAGGCCCTGAACGAGACTCCTTGCACCATTCCCGAAATCAGAATCCGTCGACGTATTATCGGCATGAGGCAAACTCGAGCCCGCCTTTTCAAATTCCCGCGAGCGCCCGAAACTCGTCCTCGCTTAGAATCTTGACCCCCAGTCCCACGGCCTTGTCCAGCTTGGAACCCGGCTGGTCCCCTGCTACCACATAATCGGTCTTTTGACTCACAGACTCAGTTACCTTGCCCCCGGCTCTTTCAACTGCCATCTTGGCATCCGCTCTAGGGAGTGAGATAGTCCCGGTGAATACCACCGTCTTGCCGGTGAGAGCGGTTTCCGGTCGTCCGGAAACTCCCTCCAGCGGGACAAGGTTAACCCCTGCCTTAAGGAAACGGCCAACCATCTCCATATTTCGGGGCTCCCGGAAGAATGCCGAGACACTTTGGGCGACTTCCGGCCCGATTCCGTGCACTTGCTGCAGCTCACTCACGGTTTTCTTGGACAGAGATTCCAGGTCACCAAACTCGGTCACGAGAAGGCGTGCTACATGTTCGCCAACCAACGGTATGCCCATGCTGTACAAGAATCGGTCCACCGACACGGTCCTGGAACGATCCAGGGCCTCCAGAATGTTCGAGGCCGATTTTTCGGCCATTCTTTCCAAAGAGATCAGCGTTTCCTTGTCGAGGAAGTAGAGGTCCGCAGGATTCGTAACCAATTCTCGGTCCACCAGTTGCCCAACGAGTTTTGCTCCCAATCCCTCGATGTCCATCGCGTTCCGGGACGCAAAATGCCGAATCGTCTCTTTCAGGCGGGCAGGACACGAGACGTTCACACAGCGCTTTGCTGCCTGCCCTTCCAGGCGCACTGCACGGGAGTTGCAGACGGGGCAGGTGTCGGGGATGGGGTACGGAGCGCTCCCTTGCGGTCTTTGCTCCTTGATGACTTCGACAACCTCGGGAATCACATCTCCAGCCCGCTGGATGACAACCGTGTCAGCCTTCTCGGATGTCCTTGCGGTCTATTTCGTCCTGATTATGCAATGTTGCTCGACTGACCTTCACTCCGCCCACATTGACGGGTTCCATGATGGCTACGGGTGTCAGGGTACCCGTTCTGCCGACTCCCACATCAATTCTCAAGATCTTCGTGGTGGCTCGAATCGGCTCGAACTTGAAGGCCACAGCCCAGCGAGGCGAGCGGGTCTTCAATCCCAACGTCATCTGATAATCAATTGAGTTTACTTTGATGACAGTGCCGTCTATTTCGTAGGGAAGTCGCTCGCGCATTTCCTGAAGGTAGCGGTAATGACGAAGCGCATCCGTTGCGTCCTTGCACAATGCGCTGTTCCGGAGATTTGTCGGAAGACCTAGTACGTTCAGACCTTCGAGCAGCCCCCAATGTGTTTCCGGCATAGGCCCGTTGAGACGCCCGATCCCGTAACCATAGAAGTTCAGGGGCCGCTTCGCGGTTATCTCTAGGATCAAGTTGTCGAATCGATCCGGCCGCGGCATTCCGCGGGTTAGCGAACGCGGGGAGTCCCTCCTCGTCGCGATCTCGATTCATATCGTCAAAATCGGCCCGATTCATAAATATCTCGCCTCGCACCTCGATAAGAGGTGTATCGGCGAACCAGCCGGCGCTGTGGAGCTTCAGAGGGATGGCCTTGATGGTACGAACGTTGGTGGTGACATCTTCCCCCGTGTAACCGTCACCGCGAGTAGAACCGGAAGTGAGGAGGCCGTTCTCATAGACAAGCTCTATGGCGACCCCATCCAGCTTTGGCTCCACCACATAGGGTACGTCTCCACCGACACCGAGGGTTCGCTTGACCCTCGCGTCAAATTCAAGCAACTCATTGTCCTCAAAAACATTAGACAGGGAGAGCATTGGAATGGCATGCTGCACCTCGCCGAACTTCTCCAGCGGCCGCCCACCCACTCGTTGGGTAGGGGAGTCGTCGCTGACTAGCTCAGGATAAGACCGTTCCAACTCTTCAAGGCGCCGAAAGAGCCGGTCGTATTCGTAATCCTGGATCTCCGGCCTGTCCAGAACGTAATACAGATAATCGTGGTGACGGATCTGTTCGCGGAGGTTTTCTATCTCGCGAACTACTTCTGGAGGGACAGGATTGGCCGTTTCCGCCATAGCGTGATAACCATATTACGAATTGGATGCCTCGCCGGCACCAGCGGAACCAGCCATTATGATGCAGTAATAGGGCGCGTTTGGCAAGGAAGAAACCTATGGATGTAGGCGGGAGAAATAAATGAGAAGGCTCTCAAGGAAACTCTTTATATGCCAGCCTCAGGACGTAAACCGCTTCACGAAGTACGGTAATTCCTGAGCACAGTCGGCGCCACGGCCCCGTCCGCGCATCGACGAGGGCTCCAAAGCAACGTAGGGGCACGGCATGCCGTGCCCCTAGCTAGCAGTAGCTCCGAGATTTTGACGTATCCGACGAGCGTTGCCTCTTCTACTTCTTCGGCCAAGCGCCCGTAAAAGTAGCATGAATCTCTTTCCCCTTCTCGTCCTTAAAAAGGGCGGTTCCACCGGTGACCGTGATAGGGAAAGCGAAATCGCCCACAGTATCCCACCACTTCTTTACCAGGGCTCCCGCAGTTACCTTCATCTCCTGCATGCGTGCGACATTCTGAGTTCCCACGCTAAGACTGCCTATAGTGGGCAGTGTCTCGTTAGTTACGACGACTCTCAACTGATTGGTCTTGCCAGCGGGGATCCATGAATTCTCATAGACGATGGCAGTATTCACATCAAAGCCGTCAAAGGCCGTGGTGAATGTAAGTTCATCCAGCATAACGGGCTCCTTGTTGGGGTTCTTGATATCTAGAATATATGCGAGATTGAGCATGCCGCCGGCCGCCAAATCCTTTCCCGGCTCCTTTTCATTCTTGTAGTCGATTCTCGGCTTTACGAAAAAGGGTTGAATACTGGCCACCTCCACCTTATCAAGAGTAATAACGGGCGCTTCCAGCGCCATAGCCGGGAGGACGGCAAATCCAAGGACAGCCACAAAAAACGCGAATATCGTTAATGCGCGATTCATTTTCCCTCCTTCACCTGTTTTCAGGTTAACCATCGTTTGCGCCGCTTGTAATGCTTCACGTCTCGAAAGCTCTTCCTGCCTCCCACATCGGTAAGACCGAGATAGAAGTCCCTGATATCGGGATTTTCCTTTAGCTTTTCCGAGGATTCGTCCATCACAATGCGGCCGTTTTCCATGACGTACGCATGAGGAGCTACAGTCAAAGCGAGTTTAACGTTCTGTTCGACCAGGAGAATCGGGATTTTTTCTTCCCTGTTGAGGCGTTGAATAATCTCGAAGATCTCTTTGATCAGTAACGGAGCCAATCCCATTGAGGGTTCATCCAAGAGCATTAGTTTGGGTTTAGCCATCATGGCTCGGCCGATGACGCACATCTGCTGTTCGCCTCCGCTGACAAAACCGGCCATCACGTTTCGGCGTTCCCTTAGGCGAGGGAAGTAATGATAAACCATTTCAAGGCGTTCCTTTAGGCCGGTGGGTCTTAGATGCCCTCCCACCGTCAGGTTTTCTTCCACGGTGAGATGCTCAAAGACGCGTCTTCCCTCGATGATCTGGAAGATCCCTCTCTTGGCAATCTGTTCCGCGTGGAGCTTGTGGATCCGTTCCCCCATGAACTCAATACTGCCGTCGGTCACTTCACCGTCTTCGTGATTGAGCAGGCCGGAAATGGCCTTTAGGGTAGTGCTCTTCCCGGCGCCGTTTGCCCCGAGGAGCGCTACTATTCCGCCCTCCGGAACTTCAATCGAAACCCCCTTGAGGACAAGGATGACCTCGTGGTACCTGACCTCAATGTTGTTGATCTTCAGGATGCTATTCTGGGCCACAACCCTTCTCCCTTTTTCTCTCATGCAGCCGGTGGTTTGATAACACGGCTTGTGGGGGCGGGCCAGACCGCCCCTAGAACCTTGTCACCATCCAAGCCAGCTCTGCCACTTTTCGGGAAATGCCTTCTTCATGTCGATCTTGTCAAACAACTCTATCTTGCCCTTGTTGACCCTGTACAGACTCGCAACAGATGTGGGCCTATGGTCTTTGTCCGTAATGGTGTACGGCCCAACGCCAAGGGCATTTTTCGTGTCGAAGGGATACCAATCTTTCAAAGATTCTAGTGCTGCCTTGATGTCCGGACCGCTGAGCTTGCCTTTCTTGTCCGCAGCCGCCAAGCCCGCGACAGCAAGAGAGACCTTTGTCCACCCCTGCACGGTTCTAATGCCTCTCTTCTCAATGGGAACGCCGGGGTTCATCTTCTTGGCATACTCGATCACCTTATCCATGTAAGGGACATCCATGCCAAGGAATGCACAGGAAGCGGCGCCGATAACTCCCTCGCCGGCCTCGCCTGTCATCCTCACCAGGTTCTTGTCTATGCCCCAGTTATTGGTTATGTGGTCAGCTTCCAACCCAAGCGCGTGGGCGTCTTTGATGGTGGTTGCGACCGACATGGTGGTGTTGCCGTGCCAGCAGATGGTGGCATTGTCAGCCTTGGCTGCCAGCACCTGGCTCTTCGCGTCAAGGGCGGTCAAGGAGACGTCCTGGTCCTTGGCTACCTCGATACCCAGCAGTGCAGCCTGGTCTTTAATGGCCTTGATGGGGGCACTGGAATAGGGAGAGGCAAACATGTAGAAACAGACCAGCTTGGGCTTTTTTCCGGCTTCTCTTGCCTTTTTCCACTTGTCGCTCTTTTTCCAGACTTTCTCGTACCAAGAGGTGAGCGCTGCCCTCGCATTGGTCGAGTAGTCAGTGCTGTAGACGAAATTGTATGGCGTTTTTGCAGGATCGCATAAATGCCCGGACAAGGAATCCGAGATGGTGACCATTTTGTCCTTGTTGACAGTTGGGGAAAGAGCCTCGGTGTCGCCGGTGCCCCACTGGAGCAGCAACGCTATTTTGTCACTGTCCCTGAATCTCTTGTAAATCGTGATGGCCTCGGGGACTCTGTACCCGTAATCGTAAAGCAGGAGCTTGATCTTCTTTCCGTTGATTCCTCCATGGTCATTGACGTAGGTCACACATTCGCGGACGCCCAGAGCCGCATCCTTGCCGACATCGGAGGTCGCACCGGTCAAGTCATTTATCGACCCCACCTTGATCTCTTCCGCGGCGAAAGCCGGGGAGCAAAGAAACATGACAGCCAAGCCTAACAGCAGGATTCTTTTACTCATCTAGCACCTCCCTCTTCTTTGTTGAAAAATGCGGTTACCTACAGCAGGTCCCGTTGCCTTGTATGCCCAACCACCCCCTTTCGGATGCAGGACCCCTTTGGTGTAGTTTTACCCAAGGGTTAATGAGACTTTCCAGTATATGAAAACGGCCAAAGATTGAAATAGTTCTTCAACTGCCAGTACCTGTAACTGAGGCCGTTGGGTTCATACATGAGGAAGAAAATGATCGCCAGGCCGAACGCAGACTCCTTAAAAAAGATGATCTTGGTGGTAATCCAGCCCCACTCCGGGTATGAGGTCATGAGAATATCGCTGATCCACAGGACGCCGGTTTCCAGGACCTTGAACACCAGGACCACGAATGCCGATCCGAAAACAATGCCTTGAATACTTCCCACTCCGCCGATGAGAATGATCCCCACCCAGAGAAGGGAATAGAACCATTCGGTACTGTTCTGGGCTGACAAAAAACAGAGCGCTGATGTAAAAAGATCCTGCGATTCCAGCGAAGAATCCGGCCACAAAAAAGGCCATAAGCTTGTAAGCCACTATGTTTACGCCCATGGTCTCGGCTGCGATGTCATTGTCACGTATGGCGATCCATGCCCGGCCCAACTTGGATCTCAGTATGTTGCCCATTGCCAGCAGACACAGGGCCACAAGCACTATCGACCAGTAGTACCCGGGCGATGTCGTTATCGATCGCCCACGGGCCGATCTTCAGGGTTCCTTCCGGGATCGAGAATGCCTGTCCTCTTCCGCCTATCTGGCTCACGTACTGGGTAATCACCAGCGGCACAGTGATCCACTGAGCTGCCATAGTGGTCATGATCAGGTAAAACCCTTTGACGCGTGCGGACGGCAGACCGAAAAGCACCGACCAGAAGCCAGCGAGGAATGCCGCGCAGACCATGCTGATCGGATACGCCAACCCGGCATCAACTATGAACTTAGGCCACGGCACAAACAGAACCATCATAGCGCTGCAGGTACCCACCCACCGCAACAAACGCCGCATGGCCCAGGGTGATTTGGCCGCAATATCCTATGAGCAGTTGCACGCCTAGAGCGGCAAGCACGTAATAGCTGATGGTGTAGGCGACGCTCAACCATTGTTCATCCACAATAAAAGGGAAAACGAGCAGCAAGATCACGAGACAGATCATCTTCCCCTTTATGAAGGGCGTCCGCCACCACCTCTGATCCGCCTGGTAGGATTCCTGATATATGCCGCACGGGAGATAACTCATGGAACTAAACCCTTTCTATACGTTCCCAACCCCAGAGGCCAAACGGTTTAAACAGAAGGAAAACCACCATGAATATGAAGGGTGCAATCTCCTTGATCCCGCCCGGAAAGAATCGATCCCCATAGCCGCCCGCAAGGTTTTGCAATACGCCGATCGTGATCCCGCCGACAATGGCCCCGGGGATCGAATTCAGCCCGCCAAAGACCACTACCGGTAGGACCAGAAGGCCGAGTCCACTCACAGAGTAATTGAGACCGTTGATATTTCCCAGGACGGTCCCTCCGACGCCTGCCGCCATGAAGGCAATCGCCCATGCCAGAGCGTAAACGAATTTTGCGCTTACCCCCAGAGAAAGGGCAGCCATTTCGTCATCAGCGCACGCTTGCATGGACAGGCCCCATCGGGTGTACTTGAAAAAACAGACGAATATCACCATGAGAACTATTGCGGCAACGAAGCCCCAGATGTAAACGGCCTCTCCAACCGCGATGCCCCCGACGTGTATTGACTCCATGGAAAAGACTCTTGGCAAGAAGACCTGCGTGTCTGTGTCCCAGATGATGAAGACCATGCCCTTAAAAAAGAAGGAAAGACCGACGGTCACCATGATGACGGCTAAGATTGGTTCCCCTATCATCCTCCTGAGGAAGATACGCTCAGTGAGCAGGCCAAGTATAAGCCCGATGATCATGGTGCCTATCAGGGCCACTATGAATGCTGATGTGACGGGCATGACCGTGACGAATCTCTGATACAACCCCAGACAGACATAACCCCCGATCATGGTCAATTCGCCCATTGCCAGGTTAAGAACTCCCGAGCACTTGTAGATCAACACCCAGCCGAGTGCCACAAGGGCGAAAATGGACCCCAACATGACACCGGTCGTCAACAGTTGAGCCAGCTTGCTCCAGTCCATTTACTTGTTTCCTCCCTGTTGAGAGACATCCTGTATTTTTATGTCCTGCTTGATCTCAGCGACCCTACCATCTTCGTAGGTGATGTTGGTTTCCATGTGGAGCATGTCTGCGTCGGAATAGAGGGTGTCTATGATATTCTTATAGCGATTCTCCACAAAGGCACGACGAATCTTCCTCGTTCGTGTCAATTCGTCGTCATCCGCGTCAAATTCTTTGTAAAGGTTGGCGAATTTCCGGATCTTGGCAGCATCGGGGAGCGTCCGGTTCACCTCTCTGATGGGCTGCTCCACCAGATCGTAAACCGCGGGATTTTGCGACAGCTCGGGATAGCTGGTATAGTTGATACCGTTGTCTTCAGCCCATTTGCCGACGGTATTGTAGTCTATGCAGAGTATGGCGGTGACATACGGCCTCTCGTGTCCCACAATCAGTGCATCCCTCAGGTACGGACTGAACTTGAGACGTGCCTCCAGAAACTGGGGAGAGAATTTTCTCCCGTCAGTTAGAATCATAATGTCCTTGGTCCGATCAAAAACAACCAGGTGTCCATCTTCATCGATAAATCCAGTATCCCCCGAATAGAGCCAGCCATCCTTGAGGGTCTTGTTCGTTTCCTCGGGCATTTTGTAGTATCCCACGAAAACAGAGGGGCTTTTGGATATGATTTCATCACCTTCAGTAAGGCGGACCTCGGTTTCGGGAATCGGCGTGCCCACGGTGTCGAACTTGATGTCGTCGTCACGATGGACCACTGAAATCCCTGCGATTTCCGTTTGACCGTAAATCTGCTTCAGATTGACGCCGATGGCATGAAAGAACCGGAAATGGTCCGGACCCATGGCGGCACCGCCTGTATACGCGTGGCGGACCCTGCTCAGCCCAAGATGGTCTCGGATTTTTCGATAAGCAGTCAAGCTCGCGAAGATTCGAAGAAATTTCCAATAAAACGGGACGGGCTTCTTCTCAAATTTCAGTTCCGCGTGTGATAGCCTATCTTCATGGCAATGTCGAAAAGTTTTCGTTTGATCCATGTTGCATCCAGGTGTTTGACCTGAACAGTTCTCGTCATCTGCTCGTACAGCCGCGGCGGAGCAAACATAACGTGGGGTCCGATCTCTCGGACATTTTCCTGTGCTATTTCCGGCTCCTCAGGGAAATTGATAGTGAAGCCAACCTGAAGACCGCACGAGATGGCCATCATCTGCTCTCCGATCCAGGCGAACGGAAGATAGGAGACAAAATCATCGTCCGGTGTGCACGGATCGACCCGCATGAGGTTCCGGCCCATGGTAAGCATGTTGAAATGAGTAAGGAGCGCTCCTTTGGGCAGCGCGGTGGTTCCGGACGTGTAAAACAGCAGGCAGATGTCGTCCCCTTTCCCCTGGTCAACCATTCTATCGAACGAGCGGGGGTCCTCTTTGTCCCTCTCACGTCCCAGCCTCATCACCTCATCTAGGCTTACGAGCATGGGATCGTCGTAATGGCGTAACCCCTTCGGGTCGTCCCAAATTATCTTTTCGAGCTTAGGACACCGGTCACGGATTGCCAGTGCCTTATCCACCTCTTCCTGGCCTTCTGCCACGTAGAATTTTGAGTCGGAGTGATCGACGATGTACTTCACCTCGTCCATAAGGCAGTCTTGAAAGAGCCAGACCCCGATTCCTCCTCCGCACATGGCTGCCATTTCCGTCCAGAGGGCTTCCGGGCGATTGTCACCGATCATGATGACTTTGTCGCCGGGAACCAAGCCCAGGCTGATCAGGCCAAGCGTGATCTGCTTCACGTTTTCAAGATACTGTGCCCACGTGACAGGCCGCCAAATTCCGTATTCCTTCTCACGCATGGCGACTTTGCCGGAACCGTATTTCCGGCACTGCTGGACAAGGAGCTTGGGCAAGGTCAGGTCCGTGGTAATATCTATTTCGCCTTTGTAATGTCGTTCATCTGCGGCTGACATACAGATCCTCCACCTCACCCAGGTATGCCTTGATCACTTCAGGATTCTCTTGGACCTCGGCCGGCGTGCCGTCGGCAATCTTAACTCCGAAATTAAGCGCCATAACTCGATCGGAAAGGTCCATGACGACTCCCATGTCATGTTCCACCAACACACAAGTCACCTTCCACCGCTCATCTTCGTTGATATCTATGATGAAGCGGGCCATGTCCTCCACTTCCTCCAGATTCAAGCCGGCCAGGGGTTCATCCAACAAAATGAGTTCGGGCTGGAGGGCCAGCGCCCTGGCCAGTTCTATGCGTTTTTGCATGCCATAGGGAAGCATGCCTGTGACCTCGTTTCGAACGGCTTCGATCTCGAGAAGGTCGATAATCTCCTCCTCGATGAATTTCCGAGCTTCGATCTCTTCCCTGGAAGTCTTGCCCCAGTAGACACAGGAATTCAGAATGCCTGAATGAAGGCGGAGGTGGCGGCCAAGCCGGATATTGTCCAAGACTGTCATGCCGCCGAACAACTCTATTTTCTGAAACGTTCGAGACAAGCCCATGGCTGCCCGCCGATGAGGAGAATACCTCGTGATGTCCTTCCCTTTGAAAAAAAGCTGGCCTCTCTTGGGATGGTAAAGCCCGTTAATGCAGTTCATCATGCAGGTCTTCCCTGCTCCGTTCGGGCCGATGATGGAGAAGATTTCTCCCTTCCTTACCTCGAAACTGACGTTGGTAAGAGCAGCCACGCCGTGGAACGAAAGAAAGACGTTCTTCGCCTCAAGTATGACTTCCGACATTCAGCATCCCCTTTGCGTAGTCCGCCACTGAAGCTGAGCCATCGGGCGTTTGTGGCGAGTATTCATAGATTAGGCCGGCGTGAAAGAAGATCTTGCTAGCCGCGGAGCCGCTTTGGGATTCCTCAAACCGATGAGACAAGGGAATCAAAATAACAAAACCCACCACTTAGGTCAAGCTTTACCGCGAACTATTTCCGGAACTCTTGGCAAATGTGTCGGTGCGCTTTTCCCGGCTCAAAACGGGAACATCTCGCTCCTGGGTACTTGCGGACCAATGACCAAAATTCGGTATTTCGACCAGTTATGTTTGTCCCACGCGTTGTCGTAGGCTATTCGGTTCGCCTCCGGGCGGTGCTCATACGATTTTGGAACCTGCCGGAGTGGACATCTCGTGTTCGGAGATCGGGGTGTTTCGGCGCTCTGATAGGCGGTCCTTCCGTCATCGATGTCGGGGCGTTTGAGTCTAAGTTATAAATAAGGGCTGATCGAGGGTGATCCAATCATGTATAAACTCGTGTTGAAAAGTCAAGATGAAAAATGGTATGAATGAGCGTCCACCCGGCAGAAGTCACACTTCAAAGTCGCCAGAGGGATCTAAAGGGGTCGGAATATGCCTCAGTTCACAGTGACTGTACCTACATTACTTTGAATGCCGACTCGATCTCTCGTTGGGCGGACGCTTGCATTTTCGGGCTAAAACTTCCTTTTCCAAGACATCATTGTATTGCCTTTCGGGTCTGCTTCAAGCGACCCCAAGGGATGCGAAGGAGAGCAACGTATGGCTGGAGACCAGAGTCTTTTGAAAGAGGTTCGGGAGGGCGTAGGACCGCTGACTATCAATCGGCCACAGGCTTTGAACTGTTTTGACATGTCACTTCTCGAGAGCTTCGGGCGAACCATTGCAGACATCGCCTTCGACAAAGAGACGAAGGTTGTGGTGATCACGGGTTCCGCTGAAGGTAAGAATGCTTTTAGCACGGGGGCGGACTTGAAGGAGAGGGCAGGAATGTCTCCAGACCAGGTCAGAATTTACATTCAGACGATTCGAAATCTATTTACTGCTGTGGAAGATCTGCCCAAACCTGTAATCGCCGCGGTGAACGGCTATGCCTTCGGAGGAGGATTGGAGCTGGCCTTGGCCTGTGACATAAGGTTGGCCTCTACCAATGCGGTTGTAGGATTGACCGAGACCGGTCTCGCTATAATTCCGGGCGCGGGAGGAACACAGCGACTACCGCGAGTGGTGGGAATGCCTCGGGCCAAAGAGATGATTTTCCGAGCACGGCGCATCACGGCCGCGGAAGGGCTTGAGATCGGGCTCTTTCTTGAGGTGCTTGAGCCGGATCGCCTCATCGACAGAGCTTTCGAGATCTCACGAGAAATTGCAGCCAACGGCCCTGTAGCACTGGCACAGGCCAAGTATGCAGTCAACAAAGGCATGGAAGTGAGTCTGCCCATTGGCTTGGCCATCGAGTCCAATGCTTACGCAGTGACCATCCCCACGAAGGACAGAGTTGAGGGACTGACGGCATTCAGAGAAAAAAGGAAACCGGTTTACACCGGAGAATAGGGTGAGGAGGAGAGCGTTCATGGCCCACCACGAACTGGTTTATCCCAAAAAGGTTCAAATCAACGACATCACTGTCCGTGACGGATTCCAGCACGAAGAGATATGGATACCCACAGACGCCAAACTCTTCTATCTGGAGGAGCTAATACTTTGCGGCGTGAAACACCTTGAAGTCACCAATCTGGGCAATCCTGCACTCATGCCGCAGTTCAAAGATGCTGAAGATCTGTTGAAGCGGCTCAGGGATTCCAAGAAACTCTCCCGTGCCGGCGTCAACTGGGACGATGTCACGCTCACGGCTGTAACGATCAGGGAGAGGGCTGTGGATCGGGCCATCATGGGCAGGAAAGAAGGGTGGGGCCCCGATCGCGTCTGATGATGGTTTCCACGGATGAGGAACACCACTTCGCAAATTCCGGTACGACGCTGCCCAACTATTGGGCTGAAGCCAAACGATGTATAGAGAAGGCCGCAGACGTGGGGATCAAAATGAATGGGACGGTTTCCACTATATGGGGGTCTCCCATTTCAGGCCCTACACGATTGGAAGAGGCGGTGGAATTCACCAAGCGGTGGCTTGAAATAGGCGCGGCCGACATCGAACATGCAGACCATGATGGGAGCGCTCCACCCGACCAGGTCTACAAGTACTACTCGATGATCCTCGATCAAATCCCTGACAAGCAGTTGCACGTTGCCCATTTTCACGTGACCCGCGGCTGGGGTACGGCCAATTGCCTTGCTGCCCTTCAGGCGGGAATTGAAATCTTCGAGGCGACGCTTGGAGGGCTGGGAGGACAACCTGCCAACTTCCTCGACCGTGTCCCCGTGGCCGGAACTGGCTCCTATTACTATCGTGACCCGAATGTGGTAGGGCTGCAATGCATTGAGGATATGGTCGTCATGATGGACGAGATGGGGATAAACACGGGTATAGACGTGGACCGAATTCTTGATCTGGGCACCATGATGGAGAAGACCATCGGGAGGCGGCTGCGATCGGAATCGATCCTCAACCGCCGAATCCCGAAGGGGCCCCGAGAAGAGTATAGGCGGAAAGGATTAGCCGAACTCAAAAAAAAGCTGGGAGAAGAGCCGGAGCAGACGTATCCTTCGGACTGGCCGGAGACGAGCACATACACAAGCAAATAGGCGTCAGCCACTTCCACGCAACATTGAATTTCTTGAATACCACACAAGGAGGTACGAGCATGGGCCCTCTTTGGGAACCGTCGGAAGAACGGATCAAGAACGCTAACATCACCCGGTTCATCGACTTCGTGAACAAAAAGTATTCCCTGAACATCCGTGGTTACCACCCGCTCTATGACTGGTCCGTGGAGGAACGGGAAAATTTTTGGGCGTCTGTATGGGAGTTTTGCAACATCATTGCTTCCAAGCCTTACGACAAGATATTGGAAGACTCCCCCACCATGATAGGAGCCAAATGGTTCATAGGCTCGCGCCTCAATTTTGCCGAGAATCTGTTGCGCTTCAGGGATGCTCGTGTTGCTTTGGTGTTCAGGGGGGAAGGGCAAGAGACGGTGCGCATGACCTACGCCCAACTCTATGATGAGGTAGCCCGCCTTGCAAAATCTCTCAGAGAGGCCGGTGTAGCGGCGGGAGACAGAGTCGCGGGATATGTCCCCAACATGATGCAACCTATAGTAGCTATGCTGGCCACAGCGAGTATCGGCGCGATCTGGTCTTCATGCTCGCCTGATTTCGGCATCAAGGGTGTGCTGGACAGGTTCGGACAGATTGAGCCCAAAGTCCTGTTTACGGCTGATGGCTACTTCTACAATGGGAAAAGCCATAGTTCCCTGGATCGAATAGCAGGCATAATCAAAGAGATCCCCAGTATTGAGAAGCTGGTGGTGATTCCTTATACACAGGAGAGGGCTGATATCAGTTCCGTTCCCAAAGCTCTGCATTACTATGATTTTCTTTCGAAGGAAAAGGGCCTTGAAATCGCGTTCGAGCAGCTCCCCTTTGATCATCCGCTATACATCATGTATTCCTCGGGAACCACCGGCTTGCCCAAGTGCATGGTCCACGGGGCAGGGCGGGACACTTATTACAACATCTCAAGGAACACGCTTCGCACTGCGATATGACGAGAGAAGACAAGGTTTTCTACTTCACGACATTAGGCTGGATGATGTGGAACTGGCTGGTTAGCGCCCTCGGCGTCGGCGCCACCGTGATCCTGTTTGATGGCATCACCTTTTTATCCTGACCCCGGGGCCATGTTTCAGTTGGCCCAAGATGAAAGGATGACGCTGTTTGGGACCAGTGCCAGGTATATCGCCTCGGTAGAAAAAGCGGGATTAATACCAAAAGAAAAATACGATCTTTCTCAGCCTCAAGACCATGACCTCCACGGCATCGCCGCTTTCCGAAGACAGTTTTCGTTTCGTTTACTCGTCAATCAAAGAAGGACATTTGCCTTGCTTCCATTTCCGGCGGCACGGACATTATTTCCTGTTTTGCTCTGGGTTGTCCGATCATTCCTGTTTATGAGGGCGAGCTGCAATGCCGCGGTCTGGGAATGAAGGTCGAGGCTTGGGACTCAGAAGGGGAAACCGGTCATTGGGCAACAGGGTGAATTGGTTTGCACCGCGACTTTCCCTTGTCAGCCGATCTATTTCTGGGACGATCCTGACAATTCCAAATACAAGAAGGCGTATTTTGAGTGTCTATCCGAATGTGTGGCACCATGGCGACTTCA
Source organism: uncultured delta proteobacterium (assembly GCA_963828085.1). Lineage (GTDB taxonomy): Bacteria > Desulfobacterota > Desulfomonilia > Desulfomonilales > Desulfomonilaceae > CAWBBA01. Next base: position 131,147 of record CAWHDO010000043.1, on the reverse strand, counting down.
TCGAGATCACCGAACATGGTGGAGTCAAGATCTACGGCCGTTCCGATGCGACCTTCAATCCGTCTGGAGTTCGCATCGGCACGGCGGAGATCTACCGCCAGGTTGAATCGTTCCCTGAGATATCGGACAGCATTGTGGTAGGCCAGCAGTGGGATAACGATGTTCGGGTAATCCTTTTTGTAAAGACTGCTGCAAATGTGGAACTGACGGAAGACTTGATAACCCGGATCAAGAAGGCTATCCGGGAGAATACGACGCCCAGACACGTCCCCGCGCTGATCCTGCCCGTTGCGGACATTCCTTGCACGCTGAACGGGAAAAAGGTGGAACTCGCGGTAAGAAACGTGCTTGAAGGGAGGCCGGTTACGAATAAAGACGCACTGGCCAATCCGGAAGCCTTGGACCTGTACTCGAACATTCCCGAGCTGCGGAAATAGGGAGGTCACTGATCTGGGTGGGCAGGGACGCCCACCCCCACTAATAGTCTTTCACCCTGCGGGCGCAGGACAGAGAGGACGCATGGCGCAGTCGGGACAGGGGCCTCCCATCCAGACGTAATCGAAGTATTCCATAAAGGGTTCTGTTTCGTTTTCTCCTTCCAACAGGAAAGCAATCTCGAAGTTACGTTTTGTCTTCGCCTTGGCTCCGATTCCTGCTCCGGTTAAATTCGGGCTGCCCACAAGGGCGATGCCGCCGTCGATAATGAAGATCTTGGCATGCATTCTGATGCAGTGGAGGAATTCGACCCCGGCACTGAGTTGACCTTTCGTGTCGATCTGGTCGTATCGCTCCCGAAAGGGTTTGGAAGGCAGCTCGGCATGTATTATGCGGAACGAGACCCCCCGATTCACCAGCGAAGCCATCAGATCCACGAAGGATATGAATCGTCCCCGGTACATGAGGCCCGTCCCTTTCACGTTTGCAGTAGAGATCCAGACGAAACGCTTCGCTCCGGTTAGATGCGTCTCGGTAAAGCGTTCGTAGATGTCCCGATCAAAAAGGAGTTTCATACCATGCCTGGTTTTGATGGTAGGACAGGCATCCTGCCTGTCTCAGCAATCTATCACTGCTCTGGAGAGTACCCTCTCGGCCTTTGCCGCGGCGCCTCGCTGCTCCAGGTCTTTGTCCAACTCCAGATCCGGCCGGGAGGCAGCCATGAGAACAGCATCCTCGTACTCTAGTTTCAGCCGCCACAAGGTGACGAGGCCCTTTTCCGAAAGCCTTTTCATCGCCTCTTCGACCATGGTGTAATCTTCTTCCTTGGACTGTCCGGAGGGGTCCTTCAGCACCCCGCGAGTGGTGACCCAACCCGGGCCGTTTATCCGATCCATAATGACTTCTTCAATATGTTTACTCATTTATCGCTTCCTCATAAACGAAACTCGCCCGGAGTCACGACTGTCCTGATCTGATTTGAGCTTGTATGAAAATATAGAGCCAGGAGCAAGCATTTTATAGGACTCAAGAAAGCCGAAGAAATCCTTGACAGAAGGCGCTCGTGATATTAATCTGTTTTGCTGTATTATTACTCCCCAACGGGAGACTGAACGGCCCTCCATTATTATAGGGAAGAGCCTTAAAACACAATCGCCTCGAGTTCTTCGTGCCGGCGGCTGCAAGGGACGTGTCCGGGAGAGGTGACACGTTCGCAGGCTACCCCGTTTCTTTTGACGGCCGCTCGGAACTACGAAGAAGCGATAGATGAGGAATCATGGCAGGATCAACTTTCCCCAAAGGCGGGGTACATCCCGCAGAACACAAGGAACTCACCGAACACCTTGCCATCGAAGAGATGCCTGCTCCGGATCAGGTTGCGCTCCCCTTGTCCATGCATTTTGGGGCCATTGCGCAGCCTGTGGTCAAGAAGAAGCAGGAAGTGCAAGAAGGGGACGTCATCGCAGTAGTTGAAAAAGCACTGGGTGCGACCATTCACAGCAGCGTGACCGGCGTGGTGAAGTCAATCGAACCTCGCCCTCATCCTACGATGGTTCGGTGTGACGCTGTAATAATTGACCGAGACCCGGCTGCACCGCCAAGGAAATATGACCTTGAAGACTGGCGGAAATTGACTCCCGAACAGCTTCTGGCACGTGTGAAAGACGCTGGTATCGTGGGGCTGGGAGGAGCGGGCTTTCCGACTCATGTGAAGCTTTCGCCGCCTCCAAGCGCCAAGGTCGATGTGCTCGTGCTCAACGGCGCGGAATGTGAGCCATATCTGACCACCGACCACAGGCTCATGCTGGAATATCCGGACAAGGTCGTCGAGGGAGCCAAAATCCTCCTTAAGATTCTCGGAATAAAACGCGGCGTGGTCGGAATAGAACTTAACAAGCCTGATGCCATAAACGCGATGAACAAGGCTGCCAAAGAGGCTTCAGGGCGGGATGATTTGAATGTCGCGATCCAGGGCATGGAAGTCAAGTATCCGCAGGGTTCGGAGAAGCAGCTTATTTACTCGCTCACAAAGAGATCTGTTCCCGGCGGAGGCCTTCCCTTTGACGTGGGCGTAATAGTCCAGAATATTTCAACCACACTTGCTGTGTTCGAGGCGGCTGCCATGCAAAAGCCGCTTTATGAAAAAGTGGTGACGGTGTCGGGGAGGGCGATAAACCGGCAGGCCAACCTGAAACTGAAAGTCGGCACTCTGCTCTCCGAAGTGGTGAGTTACCTCGGCGGTACCACCAAAGATCTCTTGAAGATAGTTTCGGGCGGTCCGATGATGGGATTCGCCATGTCTGCCCTTGATGTTCCGGTCACCAAGACAACGTCGGGGGTGCTGTTCTTGAACAGCAAAGAGACCGATACGGCTGCTTATGGCCCGTGCATCCATTGCGGTTGGTGTTTGGAAGCTTGCCCGATGGGGCTTTTGCCAAAAGAGGTGGCTATTTACGTGGAAGCCGGTAAGGGGCACCTGACCGAGAAATTCGGCGTATTTGATTGCTTTGAATGCGGGTGCTGCGCGTATGTATGTCCTGCGAAGCGCCCATTGGTCCAGTTCGCCCGGCTGGCCAAAATAGCAATAAAGAAACACGGCTGATAGTTACTGCTTTAGGGAAACTTTGCGCCCGTCGACCGATGGGCTAATGCATAGATCCCTTGTGAACCATTACATCCGAGGGAGGATGGGACAATCGAAACGTTAGAACAAAGGAACCCGAGTCTGGGTCCTCAATGGGCTGTTTCGGTTTCTCCTCATATACGTATGGGGAGATCCACTGCCGGAATCATGTGGACCGTCGCAGCGTCCCTCATTCCGGTAATGCTGCTGTCCATGTACAACTTTGGGCTAAGGGGGCTGCTCATCACTGTGGTGAGCGTGATCGCATGTGTGGTAGTTGAAGCTATCTCTGCGAAAGCTCTGGGGAGATCGGTAGCCGTCAATGACGGGAGCGCAGTTATCACCGGCATCTTGATGGCCTTCGTGATACCGCCGGGCGTGCCGTACTGGCTGCCGATAATTGGAGCAGTGGCTGCAATATTCATCAACAAGGAATTGATGGGCGGCCTGGGATTCAACGTCTGGAATCCCGCTCTCGTCGGGCGGGCTCTCCTGACCGCAGCTTTTCCCGTGTACATGACTTCGGCCTGGATACCGCCCGTGGACTGGGCGAAGGCCCCCATTGACATTTATCTCGCTGGCGGAGTGGACGCTGTTTCCACCGCAACGCCGTTGTACGTGTTGAGGCATTATGGCATTGATGCGCTCATGCAGCAGTTCGGCGGCCTCTCGACCATTTATCAGAACTTTTTCATTGGTCTGAGGCCGGGATGCATTGGAGAGACATCCGCGCTCCTGATCCTGGCGGGTGGCCTGTATCTTATGGCCAGAGGCATCATAACGTGGCATCTCCCTGTATCCACCATAGGCACAGTTGCCGTTCTGAGTTGGGTATTCGGCGGTGAGACCTGGTTCAGCGGCCAGCCCCTCGTGCATGTGCTCTCAGGCGGCCTCATGCTTGGCGCGTTTTATATGTGCACGGATTACGTGACGTCGCCGACGCTCAAGAGCGCTCAGATCGTTTTCGGTATTGGCGTGGGAGCCCTTACCGTGGTTATTCGCCTCAAGGGCGGTTATCCGGAAGGGGTCTGTTACGCCATCCTGCTCATGAACTGCCTCACTCCGGCTCTTGACGAGTGGTTCAAGCCGAAGAGATTTGCTCCGCCCAAGCAGGCCCCAGTAGCGGCTGTCAAGTAGGGCTTTTGCTTTTATAAGAGGGTTCAATGAAAGAGATTGTAAAGATCGTTCTCAGTTTGACGGCTGTTTGCGTTGCCGCGGCCTTAATATTGGGCGCGGTCTTCGCCAAGACCGACCGCCTGCGCAAGGTAAATGAAGAGAAACTTCGGGAGGAGACTATTCAGAGTCTCCTCGGCTATGGCCCTGGCGTCAAGAAGCCTGCGGATCTCAAGATCTTTGATGTGCACCGGTATGTGATTACCGATGAAAAGGGCGCTACTGTGTTGGGGTACCTGCTTCCGCTCAAGGAAAAGGGGTTCGCTCTGGCAGAAATCGACCTGTCGGGGAAACCCGGCAACATGATCCCGGTGAACGCTCAGCCTGCCCAACTGGCCGAGCGGAGCAGCAGAGATGCCGCGATCAAGGCTGCCCTGCCCAAAGGATCCAAGGCTACGTACGCGGAAACGGTGTCAATAGCTGACCTCGGTGACAAACGACTCGGCTATGTTATCTCCGGAGTCACTCAGGGCTTTAAGACGTTCATCAAGCTGATGGTTTCCCTCAATCCGGAATTCACGGTGACTGGAGTCGCAATCACCGAGTCAGAAGAAGATCCAGGGTTAGGGGCCGAAATCCAGCAAAAGTACTTCAAAAATCAATTTGTCGGCAAGACTGTGGAAATCCTGAAGAACCTCAAGGTGATCAAAGAACCCCTGCCGATCGACTACCTCGACGTCCTGGAGCCGGCGAAGGCCAAGAAACTGGGCCTCACTCAGGATCAAATCCGCGAAATGAAGCAAAAACATGCAAAAGATGACATATATGCACTGACCGGAGCTACCATATCGAGCCGCGCTCTGACGAATGGCGTGAAAGACACCGTGAGAAAGTTCGTCTATCGGCTCGACATACTCTCTGACGCCCTCAAGCAAGAGAATCTCCAGGTTGCATTCTAAGGGAGGTTAAGTTGAACCGGAACGCACAACTTCTCTGGAACGGGCTGATTCCTGAGAATCCGATTTTCAGATTGGCTTTGAGTTTGTGTCCGGCGGTGGCGGTTACCACTTCCGTCGAGAACGGGCTTATGCTGGGCCTCGCGGTCTTGTTCGTTCAGGTCTTTTCAAGCTGCACGGTTTCCATATTCAAGTCCCTAATTCATCCCCGTATCAGGATACCCGCGTACGTCATCATCATCGCCCTGTGGGTGACAGTCATCGATATGATACTTCCGGTGATTTCGCCAGCCATATACAAGCAGGTTGCCCTTTTTATTAAATTGATTGTCGTGTTCGCCATTATAATTTCACGACTTGAACTCTTTGCCTCAAAGGAGCCATTTGTGCCGTCGTTTTTCGACGGGGCCGGAATGGGTGCGGGCTTTTGCTTCGGTCTTTGCCTGATCGGAGCAATCAGGGAGTTCTTCGGTGCCGGCCAGCTTTTCGGCTACGATATTCTGGGATTCAAGCCTCTGTTGGTGATGATTTTGCCTGCGGGCGGTTTCTTCGTGATCGGTTTCATCATGGCAACCTTCAACTGGTTTGAATACAAGATCACGGGCAAGTTGCCAAGGTCGGGAGGAGGGCACTGACATGCAGATCTACAAGCCCCTTGTCAAGATAGCCTTAACTGTGGCGCTCTCGTTGATGATTTGCGAGGTTGCTTTTGCAGAATCGCCCGAGACGGGTTCCTTCAAAAAGGACAAGGAGATAGAAATTAGTTTCGGCGTGCCTGTGGATGAGACCTGGGCCCAAAATACGGGAAACTTCTCCGTATACGAAAAATCAGACCCTGACATCAAGGTTCCCATAGAATCGGTGACTCTCGACAGCCGCAAGACCATAGCAACGCTCAAGTTCAAAGAGGCTTTGAATACAGCGAGCGAATACATTGTTGAGGCCAAGGACGTCACCGCTGGCGGCAAAATCCTCAAGAGCCGTGTAGAATTCTCGGTCAAGAAAGGCCAGGCCCAGGTCCTATTCGCTGTCTTTCTTGGCGCCATGCTGATCAACAACTTCGTATTTACAAAATATCTCGGGCTGTGCATCTTCTTCGGGGTTTCTCAGAAAAAGGAAACAGCCATTGGCATGGGGATCACCTTCACCGCGGTCATGGTATTGAGCGCAATCATGTGCTGGGCCCTTTTCTCGTACGTGTTACAGGCCCTGCATCTGGACTTTCTGAAAGTCATTGTCTTTATCGGGACCGTGGCGATTTTTGTTCAAGCAGTGGACACCATTCTGAGAAAGGTGAACCCGTACCTCTTCAAAAAGCTGGGGGTATACCTTGTCTTGATAGTGACCAACTGCATCATTCTCGCTGTTCCGCTGATCAATGCGGACAGCGGCAACGGGCCGTTTGCCAGTCTGACCCTTGGCCTGGGCGCGGGCATTGGCTTTGCCCTGGCGCTCTTCCTCATGTCATGCGTGCGCGAGAAACTGGAGGTTTGCAGAGTTCCTCCAACGTTTCAAGGGCTGCCCATCGCATTCATAGTTACCGGGTTGTTCGCACTGGCCTTCTTGGGATTCTCGGGGCTGGTGATTTTTTAATGGGTCTTAAGCGTCCGAGGCTTGATTCAAAGGGCCAAGGCCGTTATTATAGCTGAATGCGGGCGGTTTCTCTTTCGCAGAAATCTTCGCCAGCATTACCATTGTCATACACAGTGCCGCGGCGCAAGCATGCGGTTTTTCTTGAGGTGCTAGAGCATGGAGAATGTTTGGACCATAGCGTTGATAGGGATAATCTTCTTTGCAGTATTCGGGGCTCTCACCGGCACCGCCCTGGCGTTGGTGGCCAAGCAATTTGCCGTAAAAGTCGATCCCAAGATCGAAGCGGTGAGGGCTTGCCTGCCCGGAGCTAATTGAGGCGCCTGCGGATTCGCCGGGTGCGAATCGTATGCAGAAGCGTGTGTCATCGACCCCAATTGTCCTCCCGGTAAGTGTGCGCCGGGAAAGCAAGAGGTAGCTGAGAAGGTGGCCGCAATCACCGGCAAGGCCGCGGGCGCAGCGAGCAGTGTGATTTCATTCCTCCGGTGTGCGCGAAACGACGGCGAAGTCAAGAAGAAGCATTCCTACGTTGGTTTTGACACCTGCCAGGCCGCGTCCATAGCGTTTGGCGGCCCGTACGAGTGCAATTTCGCGTGTGTCGGTTACGGCGACTGTGAAGTAGCGTGCCCGTTTGACGCCATTCACATGAAGGACAATATGCCCGTGATCGATCCTGATGCCTGCACCGGATGCGGTGTTTGCGTTAAGACCTGCCCCAAGCAGGTGCTGCAGCTCCTCCCCAAGGATGCGGTCGCTTATGTCCCTTGCAGCAACCATGATACAGGCAAGGCTGTTACGAACGTATGCAGTGCCGGGTGCGTGCATTGCATGGCCTGCACGAGAAAGGCCAAGGATGTGGTCAATATGGTCAAGGACCGCATCGAGATAGACTATGAAAAGATTGACGAAGAAATGGCCAAAGCCGCGGTTTGGGCCTGCAACCGTCAGTTTATCTTCCGATATGCCGATCCTGAGCGGCAAGCGCAAGCAGTAGCCGAAATCAAAGCGGACCATGCTGCGAAAAAAGCCGCAGCCGCTGCCAAGAAGGTCAAAGAAGGCGAAGAAAAAGAAGCCGCAGAAGCGTAGGCCGGATACAGAGATAGTAAGCGGGGAGCCCACCAAGAAGTGGCTCCCTGCGATCCATTCCCAAAATCCTTGGACTATTTGCTCCACTTGACGGGCCACAGGTTCTTGGCCCAAAAAAACAACTCTCAAAATTAGCCTTTGTGGGAGCGTTGATGTTGAGGTATATTCATCACGCGACGATATGTCCACTTATCAAGGGGAGTGGTCCTGACCGCTGCGCTTCGAGCATTGGCTCTTGGGGGAGCGTCGCGGAATGGCAGCGTTTGGATTCGGAGGGCACGGGCGCGTGACTGCGCCCGATCGCAAAGTCAATGTCAACGAGCCAAGGGGGTGGAAACATGGGCAAGAGCTTGCGACTTGTCGTGGTTTTGGCAATGGTTTTCTCCGTCGGGCTGATTGCCTCGCTCTCACAGGCCCAAGATGCGGGAAAGACCATTGTTCGCGTCAGGGGCGCCAACACCATGGCCACTATGATCGATAAGCTGGCCAGAGCGTATATGGGAGATCACCCGAACTGTTCGGTGGCTGTCAGCGGCGGCGGCATGCAGGAGGGGTTTAAGTGCCTTCTTGAAAAGACCGCGGATGTGGCCATGGCAAGCCGCGAAATGAACGCACAGGAGAAGGCGTTAGTTGCGCAGAAAAAAGGTATGAAGCTCGTGGAACAACTCATCGGATGGGATGCGATAGCAATTATAGCTCATCCGGCCAATCCGGTGAAAGATCTCACAGTCGGTCAGGTGATGAAGATATTCCTGGGAGAGTGGACTGACTGGAATGACGTTGGCGGGGAAATCTTGCCCATCGTTCTGTATGTGGGCGATGCGACCAGGTCTGGTATGGCACAATATATCAATGAATCCATTCTGAAGGGTCCACCGCCATACGCGAATCCGAGAAGATACTACCCATCTGTCATCAAGGACGTATCCTCGCGAGCAGACGCAGCAGGGTATACCCCGCTTGGAATAGCCACCGAGGCCCAGAAACAGGGGATCATAAAAATATTGGCGATCAAGAAAGATGCAGCATCACCTGCGATTATGCCGTCTCACGAGACAACTGTGAGCCGCTCCTACCCACTGCTGAGGCCACTCTTTCTTTACTATGACGGGAATTCCGGCGAAAAGAAGATCAAGCAGTTCGTAGAATTCTGCGCGGAAAAATGCACGACCATGCCATGAGGGTGTTTTCTCCCTGCGTACAGGTTTCAGACTTATGCTCCCTCCCTCTCGCTGCCTCATCAGATTGCATGAAAGACGTGTGGTCGGGCGGATGGCGAATCGTAAGATTTTTATGCTCTTGCAAAGGCTTGGAGAAACTCGTCTCGGCTGATGCCGGCTTGACCGCAAATTGTCCTCAAGTGGAGGCTTTGATATTTGGATGATTCGGGACAGTCATAGGAGCCCTGGTGCCGTCCGGGTTTTGGCGGACCATTGAAATATGTTCTCTTTTCCCGCAGGATTTCGAAGCCTAAGATCTCAAGTGCCTTGATTACTCTCCATTTAGGAGCATCTACTGTAAACTTTCCCATCACACCGCTTCCACTACAGTCTCGGCTACGAAGGCTTCGAGAACGGGAGGATCAATATCGAGGACCTCTGATCCAAAGGTTTCGATGTGAAATTCAATGGCTGATTTCACATCCGACAAGGCTTGTTCGTACGTATCCCCTTGTCCTACAACAACTCCCCTGATCCCAAGGGGATATGCCACATAGCCGTCCGGATGCTTCTCAACGATTACCTTATATTTTCGCATTTGGCTCCCCTCAAGCGGTCTATCGAGCGTTGTGCAGAACTAGGCTCGAAATATTGTACCATATGCAGGAGTTTTTTGGGAAGCGGCGCACTGGCCCCTGATCGGCTTCACTTCTTCCAAACGCTCCGGGGGAGTGATAGGTTAGTTCTCAGGCTATGGTGTGTCGGGCAGATTCCCGAAAAATTGCTGAACCGGTTTGTGTACCGTTTCGAACGCTTATCCTGCTGTGCATGCAATGCTCTGAGGGGGTGCTTAAATGATCAACCAGGGCTTGGGGCAAAGTATTAAACCGACCCGCTCTTCCACCGGCCAGATTGGCCTTTTCGCTGCCATGTGCATCGGCATCGGCGGAATGATAGGCGCGGGAATTTTTTCGATACTCGGGGTCGTGGCTCAGGCTGCAGGAACGGCTATGTGGCTGTCATTCCTGATAGGCGGTATTGTCGCGATCCTTTCGACCTACTCTTACGCCAAGCTGGGGGCCTGCTATCCCTCCGCGGGGGGAGCGGTCGAGTTCCTCGTAAAGGGCTTCGGAGACGGCGTGCTCAGCGGGGGGATCAACCTGTACATGTGGATCGGTTATGTGATTGCCTTGGCCCTTTATGCGCAGGGGTTCGTGGGATACGCAATGACATTCATACCGCCGCATCCCCCGTTGTGGCTTCCCAAGGCTATAGGCGTCGGTATCGTACTGTTCTTTACCGGGGTCAATCTCATAGGCGCAAGAGTGGTAGGTCGATCGGAAACCTTTATAGTTGTGGTGAAATTGGTCATTCTCTTCTTGTTCGCCGGCGCGGGCCTGTTTTTCATTCAGCCCAAGTACTTGGCACCGGAATTGTGGCCCTCGAATGCCGGGATTCTTTTTGGGGCCGGGGTCCTCTTTATCGGTTACGAGGGCTTCGGATTGGTGGCAAATGCCGCGGAAGATATGGATGATCCCAGGAGAATGTTGCCGAGGGCTCTTTATCTGAGCGTTATCATTGTGATCCTGATCTATGTGGCCGTGTCGGTGGCCGTGATCGGGAACCTGGACATTCACTCGATCGTGAGGGCAAAGGACTATGCCCTGGCTGAAGCGGCCAAACCTTTCCTTGGCAATTTCGGATTCAGGCTGATTGCTGTCGGAGCCCTGTTTTCCACCGCCTCCGCGATCAACGCGACCCTTTTCGGAGCCGCTAACGTCAGTTACATGATCGCACGTGACGGCCAGCTACCCCAGGTGTTTTCGCTGAGATTTCGTCAAAATGCAACGGGGGGCCTATTCATTACCGCAGCCCTAGTGATCTTATTCATTTTGTTTTTTGATCTCTCGGGCATTGCAATGATGGGCAGCGGGGCATTCCTATTAATTTACGCGTGTGTGCATGCGGCTCATCTCCGTGTGGCTCACGAGACCGGTGGAAACAAGCGGATCGTGAGTCTGTCCCTGGCCTCTTGCCTGGCCATGTTGGCAATCCTCACAGTTTACATCTACCAGAACTCGCGGCTGGCCTTGATCACCATGATAGCGCTGATTCCGATTTGTCTTTGCGCGGAACTGGTATACCGGCGAGCCACCGGACGAAGCATCAAGGCGAGAACTTAGCGGTCTATAGACTGTCTTTGGGTTTTGTGCGGAGCCTGGGGCAGGGGGGACCCCTGGTTCAAGAGTCCCGCCCTTCCTTTCTCTCTACAGCCTGAAAAATACCTTCTGGAGCACTTTGGGGGTGTAGCCCGTGACATCCAGGTACAGGGTGATACCGCCGTTGAAGAACGGCCAGCCCGCGCCCATGATCATGGCGGTATCTATGTCCTTGGGATCCGGAACAACTTTCTCCTTGAGTACCAGGTCGATTTCGAATGTGAGGTTTGTCAAGAGCCGATCCAGGATCTCTTCCTTTACGAACTGCTTGTCGCCCTTGTCTTTCCAGATTTCGGCCACATTAGGCAGGACCTGCTTCCCAGGTCCCATACCCTGGTAGATTCCCGGAAGCTTTGCCTCGACGAGCTGCTTGAAGTGTTCGTTGAGAGGGAAGCGATCCGGCCATGCCCTGTGCAAGGTTTCGCCCACATGGAACCCCACTGCCGGGCCAACGAGACTCAAAAGCTCGAAGGGCGCCATGGGGAGCCCCAGCATGAGAGGCTGCATCGTCCACCTGAGTGAAATCCGCCCCTTCATCCACGATCTCGAAGCAGTCACTGATAAGTTTAGTGAGAAGCCTGTTCACGAGGAATGCAGGTGAATCTTTTACCAATATTGCGGTTTTCTTGATCTTCTTCGCGCACTCGAATGCCGTGGCCAGGGTGACATCATCCGTCTTTTCGCCCTTGATGATCTCGAGTAACGGCAGGATCGCCACGGGATTGAAAAAGTGAAATCCGACAACCCGCTCGGGGTTCTTTAACACGGAAGCCATCTCCGTGATGGAGAGGCTGGACGTATTGGTGGCCAGGATGCAGGTCGGTGAGACGACGGCCTCTGCTTGAGCGAAGACTTCCTGCTTGATGCGCATCTCCTCGAAGACAGCCTCAATCACGAAGTCGCAGTCTGCAAATGCTTCCCAGTCCAGAGTCCCGATGACCAGGTGGAAGAGGTAGTCAGCCTTTGCTTGAGACATTCTCCCTTTGGCGACCAGACCGGCCAGCTCGCCCTTGACGTAACCGAGACCTTTGTCCAGGAACTCCTGCTTTATGTCCTTCATGACTACAGGAACGCCGTACCGCCGCAAGAAAAGGATAGCCAACTGAGAAGCCATCAGACCCGCGCCGACAATGCCGATCTTCTTGATGGGGCGGGGCTTTGCCTCGGCAGGCGCGGCCTACCGGTTTTTTGGCTCGGCGTTGAATCAGATCGAAGCTGTAAACGCCGGCCTTGCATTGGCGGCTCTTGATGAGATCGCCCAGGGCCTTGTCCTCTTCTGCAAAGCATTCGTCCAAGCTACGGTTCAGGTCGCAAGCCCCCTGGATGAGTTCGATGGCCCTGTAAGGGGCCGGCGCCGCCCCATGAACTCTCATGTCCAGGAAGGATTTGGCAGCGTCAACAAGGTTCTTGAGTTTTGACATGTCAGGCGGGTTTGCGCTCCACTGTTTCTTTACCCTCTATCAGGTTCTCGAGAAACGCGAGTGATTCGTCAAAGAACTCCACCGAATCGAACAGCCTGTCCGCAAGCCCCATCTGGAATGCTTTAGCTCCGTCTAGCATCCGGTTCTGGTTCATCGGATTGTACACGATGAGTTCCAGAGCCTTTTCCGGTCCTATGAGCCGAGGAGTCAGAGTCGAGCCGCCCCAGCCCGGGATAAGCCCAAGGAAAGCCTCCGGGAAAGCGACCGCGGAAACTGCCTTGGATATTGTGCGGTAATCGCAGTAGAGACCTATCTCAAGCCCTCCTCCCAAGGCGGCGCCGTTGATCGCAGCCAAAGTAGGGATCTTCAAGTCCATGATCCGCTTCATGGCCGCATGGCCGTCCGCCCCGATGCGGCGCCCTTGCTCGAAGGTATTGATAAAGGGGATCTGCATGAGATCTGCTCCCACGGCAAAGATATAATGCTTGCCGCAGAGCATCATGCCCTTTGACATCCTTGTCGGCTCGGATTTTGTCCACGGCTTCAACCAGGGATGCAAGCGCCTTTTCGCCAAAGGTATTGGGCTTCTTATAGTCTTCGCCGTTGTCCATGGTTACGATAGCGATCTTACCCACTCGGGAGCTATAGTAATTTGTGTGGAATAAAGTTGGTGCTTCAGCCATGACGATTCCTTTCGTTCAAGCTTTCTATGGAAAGCGCCGTTGTATTCGAGGTATCGGCGTGACCGCAGGGCCAAGCTGTCAATACTTCACTTGTCCGGCCCGCCGATCGGCAGTCCTGGGAAACGGCACCCCTAGTCCTTTTCTTTTTTCTTTTTCTTTTCCTTGTCTTTATGCTCTTCTCTGTCTTCCTCTTTGCTTGCCTGCTTATCGTTCCTTTGAAGGTTCTCCCAGATGACGGTTCCACCCTGGCCTAGGCCGACGCACATTGTTGTGAGCCCGTACTTGACTTCAGGCCGCTCCGCAAATGCATGCATGAGATGGCAGGCAAGTCTGACTCCCGAAGAGGCGAGCGGATGTCCGAAGGCAATCGCGCCGCCGTAAATATTCAGCCGCGGGTCGTCCGGGAACTGCAAGCCGAATTCCTTCATGAAGGCCACGGCCTGGACTGCGAAAGCCTCGTTCATCTCGATAAGCCCGATATCGTCAATGGTGAGCCCGGCTACGCTGAGAGCCTTGTGAGTGGCTGGAATAGGTCCTATGCCCATGATTTCGGGCTTTACGCCGGCGTACGCGAAGGCTTTGATCTGCATCTTGGGCTCGATGCCCAGTTCCTCAGCTTTGTCCCTGGACATGAGAAACGCACCCGCCGCGCCGTCGTTCAAGCCCGAGGAGTTTCCCGCAGTAACATTTCCCATGACTCGGAAGGGGGTCTCTCAGCTTGCCAAGGCCTTCCAGCGTGGTTTCCGGTCGGGGTTGTTCGTCCTTATCCGCCACGACCCAGCCGTTCTTGGTGTATACGGTCATGGGAACTATCATCTCCCCGATCTTGCCCGATTTGGCGGCTTGTTCGGCCTTTTCCTGGCAACGAAGAGAGTATTCGTCCGCCATCTCCTTGGTTATTTCCGGAAACATATCGTGCAGGTTTTCCGCTGTTTCCCCCATCGACATGGCGCTGGGATCCACCAGCTTGTCCGTCAAGAATCGTGGATTGGGATCAGCCGTTGCACCCATGGGATGGTGGCCCATGTGCTCGACACCTCCGGCTATGGCCACGTCGCATGCACCGAGCGCGATCTCACCCGCTGCCGCAGTGATGGCGCTCATTCCTCCCGCACACATGCGGTCTATCGAGAACCCGGCAGTGGTCTCCGGTAGACCGGCGAGGATGACGGAAGTGCGTCCGAGGGTCAACCCCTGGTCTTTTTCCTGACAAAAGACTCCCCAGGCGTTCTCTTCAATCATTTCCGGCTTCACGAGCGGGTTGCGCCTAAGGAGTTCACGAATAACCTTTACCACCATGTCGTCGGCTCGGGTATTCCAGAAAATACCCTTTTCTCCGGCCTTGCCAAAAGCGGTCCGTATCGCGTCAACCAAAACGACTTTTCTTGCTTTCATATTTGAGACTCCGATCAGGATTAGAATAGAGCGAACGATTCTTCCGGGAGGTCGATTGCTGAACGTTCGCCGCTCATGATCGCCCGGGCTTTTCCTTTGGCCAGAGACAGGATCGTATTGGCGAAGAACTGCGCTGAAGCTATCTTGCCTCGGTAGAAAGCAGCACTTCTGTTGGCCTTGCAGAGCTCCGCCTTTTTCTCGGGCGTATCTGCCTTAGCGTCACTGTAAAGCTCCTCAAGGCGACGATCCGCGATTACTGCCTGCCAAAGGAGCATAAAGCCGACCGCCACATCTCCGAAAAGCTCGAGGTATGGGGTCGCGTAAAGGATTGGGGTCATAAAATCCTCAGTGATGCTCTTCAAGCCAAAATATCGTGTAACCTCAATCAATTGTTTACGAGCGGCATCAAAAGGCTCCACAATGTCCTTGAGACGGTAGTTTTTCTGCGCGGTCTTGATCAGGTCGCCGGTTTCCTTGACGATGCCGTTGAACAAGGCTCCCTGGTGGTACCCAGTTTGCGGCCGACCAGATCGAGGGCCTGAATGCCGTTTGTTCCTTCGTAAATGGATGCGATCTTTGCGTCGCGCATAAACTGCTCGACAGGATACTCTCTGCAGTATCCGTAGCCGCCGTAAATCTGAATGGCAAGCTCGGTTACCCTGAACCCCATGTCCGAACTCCAGGCCTTGCAGACGGGTATCAATATGTCCAAGAAGCCTTGATACTTGGCCGATTCCTCTTCTGTCTTGGCCGTATGGATTCGGTCTTCACAGTATCCTGCGTAATACAACAATGCTCGAATGCCTTCAGTGACGCTCTTCATCCACATCAACATGCGTCGCACATCGGGATGGTCGATGATTGGCACCTTGGGCGCGGTCGGGTCTTTCATAGATGAAATCTCAGGCCCCTGATAGCGTTCCTTGGCGTAACGCAGCGCGTGCATGTAAGCCGCGCTGGCCTGGGCCAATCCTTGAAAGCCTACAGCCAGGCGGGCTTCATTCATCATGTCGAACATGATTCTCATGCCCTGGTTCTCTTGTCCGAGGAGGTATCCGATACAGTTGTCCTTTTCACCAAAGTTAAGAGCACAGGTGGCGGATGCATGAATGCCGAGCTTCTTTTCGATCGCAGAGGTGATGACGTCGTTGTCAACGAACCCCCCGTTTTCGATCCTCTTTTTGGGAACCACGAATATGCTTATCCCTTTGGTTCCCGCGGGAGCGCCCTCTATCCGAGCCAGCACCATGTGGATGATGTTTTCAGTGAGATCGTGGTCGCCCGCTGAAATGAAGATTTTGTTGCCTGAAATGGAATACGACCCGTCAGGCCTTCTCACGGCCTTGGTTCGCAATGCGCCGACGTCGCTGCCTGCCTGGGGTTCGGTAAGGCACATGGTGCCCGTCCACTCGCCGGTGTACATCTTGTCCATGTACGTGTGTTGCTGATCTTCAGTGCCGTATTTTTCCAGGAGGCGCGCGGAGCCGATGGTGAGGCCGGGGTACATCATGAGAGCTTGATTGGCGGCGACAAAGAGTTCCATGGTAGCGCAATACACCACACTGGGGAAGCCCTGTCCCCCCTTCTCTTGGTCGATGGGGAGCGCGGCCCAACCACCTTCGCAGTAGTATCGATAAGCAGTGTGGAAGGATTCAGGGACCCTCACTTGCCCGTTCTCCAGGACAACGCCCTTGGCGTCGCCATCGCGGTTGGTGGGGAAAAGCTCTTTTTCGGCCAACTTTTGAGCCGCATCGAGGACCATGTCGAACATATCTCGGGAGAATTCTGCATATCTTTCCGATTGACACAGTTCTTCAATGTTGAGCTGTTCATAAAGCACGAACTTGGCATCGCGTTCATCAACGAGAAGGTTTGCCATAAGTTTTGCTCCTCCTTGGCTGTTGAGAGAAAGCCATCCTGATGGTTCGGAATCAGGTTAGAACATTTGCTTCCAACGATCGTTGGATAAATTGCACACAAAAAATACGTTGCCCGGCCCGAGGTCACCCGCAAGGTCTAAAACCGATTGCAATCTACTATGTCTGTATTTTTTCACGGCGACAGAATTTTTGCAATAAAAAAATTGCTTCCGGGCAATAATCTGCATAGTCTAGGTAAATTGGTCAGGATCTGACTCCTGGCTCGACCCGTGGGCCCTAAGCGTCTGCCGGCGAAATACTGTCTGGTCTTACGAGCAGATCGACATGGATAATCTTTCCTTCGCTGTCACCATGACCATAGTCGGGATGGGCGGCACTTTCATGACCATCGGCATTATCATCCTGGGCACAATACTACTCAAGAGAGCCTTTCCTTTGCCGAAACCCGGCGAGTCTTTGAAAGGCTCCGGGCGCTCAGGAGCGTGAGCCGTGTACGAAGCGATCGTAGTTGGTCTATCGGGCCTGCTGGAGGGGACTCGATTCCTCGCGTCAAAAGGTTTGCCCAACTTGGTGATGATGCTGGTGGCCGCGGGCCTACTGTATCTGGCCATCAAGAAGGACGTGGAACCGCTCCTTTTGCTCCCCATAGGGTTCGGTTGTTTTCTCGTCAACATGCCGCTCAGTGACGTGATGGAATCGGGGGGAGTGCTGAAATTCCTATACGATATCGGCATTATTACGGAAATCTTCCCTCTCCTGATCTTTGTGGGGATCGGAGCGATGACCGATTTTGGGCCTTTGCTCGAGAATCCGAAGATCCTGCTCTTTGGCGCAGCAGGGCAATTCGGCATCTTTCTGACACTGTGCCTGGCTCTTGCGCTCGGATTTTCTCAGTTGGACTCGGTTTGCATCGGGATTATAGGCGCTTGCGACGGTCCCACCGCGATCTACATGACTTCTCAGTTCGCTCCGCATTTGCTCGGTCCGGTTTCTGTGGCGGCATATTCATATATGGCCCTGGTGCCTATAATCCAGCCGCCCATCATGCGTGCGCTTACGAGCCAGTCCGAGCGCCTGATCCGTATGCAAGACAACAAATCCAGCGTCTCGCAGAATACCCTTATCCTCTTCCCGATATTGGTGACGGTGTTCACGGGTCTCATCGCGCCGAAGGGCCTCCCGCTGATGGGCATGATCATGCTCGGGAATTTCATGAAGGTGAGTGGGGTGGTTGCCAGGCTCAGTGGCGCGTCTGAGAACGAGATCGCCAACGTAGTGACACTGTTCCTCGGGCTTGCAATAGGTGGCACTATGGAGGGGCACAATTTTTTGAAGCCTACGACCTTGGCGATCTTCGGGCTCGGATTCGTCGCGGTCTGTCTCGATACTGTCGCTGGTATCATTTTGGGCAAGATCATGTGCGTACTCTCCGGGGGAAAGATTAACCCGCTTATTGGCGCGGCAGGAATCTCCGCTTACCCTATGGCGGCACGCGTGGTGCAGGGCGAGGGCTGGCGATACGACAAGAAGAACTATCTTCTCATGCACGCGATGGGAGCTAACACCGGTGGACAAATAGGCTCGATCATGGCCGCTGCAGTGATGCTTTCAGTGCTAAAAGGCATGGGGTTGATCTAGTCCGGTGTTTCAGAAATGTCTTCAGATTGGAAAACAAGCCATGTGGTCGGAGCGGACGGCACCTGCCCTGTGTGGAGGACCGCAGGGGTGCGCGGTACCGGCGCTTTCAAAGCACGGAGGTGGGCGGATGTCACGGCAAAGCTCACTCGGAAACGCTGGACTGACAGTGCCTTTCTCACTTGCGACCTACAGGAGAAGATGAGATGTGGGAAGAATTGAACAAGAAAACAATAGATCGCTTTCAGAGCGGCAAGTATCCCGAGGCCGTGGAAATTGCCAAGACCGCACTGGAAGAAGCTGAAAAGGCGTTTGGACCGGATGATCCTCGTGTGGCGCGAGCCTTGAACAATTTGGCGGAAATGTACAGGGCCCAAGAAAAGTACGATGACGCTGAGCCCCTGTGGAAGCGGGCCCTTGCAATACGAGAAAATACACTGGGCAAAGATCATCCTGACGTAGCCACGTCGCTGAACAATCTGGCTGGGGCTTATTTTGAGCGAGGAAGATTCGCTGAAGCTGAGCCCTTGTTCAGGAGAGCGAATTCCATATTGGAAAGATCCCTAGGCCCCGACCACCCGGATATTGCTACTTCACTCAACAATCTTGCGGCAGTTAACAGAGCTATGGGAAAATTTCCTGCCGCGAAACCACTCTATGTCCGCGCCCTCGCCATCACGGAGAAGGTTCTGGGACCCGACCATCCTGAGGTCGGAACGTGTTTGAACAATTTGGCCGGTCTTTACGATTCACAGGAAAGGTACAGGGACGCGGAGCCCCTGTATCGACGGGCACTGCAAATAGCCGAAAAGACCTTCGGGCCGGATCATCCCCACGTGGCCTCTTCTCTAAACAATTTGGGTGGCACGCTGGTCGGTCTGGGTAACTATAGTGAAGCTGAAGCGATGTTGATTCGAGCACAAACCATAGTGGAGAATGCTTACGGAGTTGGCCATCCGTATGTGGCTACGGGCCTTGAGAACCTCGCGGAGTTCTACGAGGGGACCGGCAGGGCCGATGAGGCCCGCAGTTTGAGAGCCCGTGCGCAAGAAATCCGGAAGGGCCTGTTGAAGGGACACGAGGAGGAAGGTCGATAGTCGCGTGGGGAGCGGAAGAGTCACGCTCTGAGACTTGCTGCCATCCTGATCGCGCACCCCGCGAGACGTGGGGTCGTTGCGAGGGCGCAAGCCCGTGGCAATCTATAGAAGGCCGAAATCAGAGATTGCTTCGTCGTCGCATTCCTCGCAATGACACAGTGAGACGCGCGTGCCACTCGGGCATTGGTTGAACTCTCCCCAAAATTTCAACGAGCGCTACTATATTTCCCCATTTGATTGCGCCCCTTCCTCTCTCCCCATGGTGAATCGCCAGGCACAGAATTCATCGTCACGGACAGGGTCTGGAGGGCAGTATACGCATTCCGTTTTGATGCGGGGATCTATGCGCTGAGCGAAACGGCTGTACCGAGTTAGACCCGCTGACTTGCAAGGGTAATTGTCCATTTCTTTACGCCGCCGAGAAGCTTGCACTCGACATTCGTTGATCGTGAACAACAGGCTTCCGCTCCTTTCCCAGGTAGCCGTATGAGCGCTAATTGTAGAGTAGAGTTCTAGGTGCAAGGCTCTCTCTAGTGCCACCAAGCCGCCATTTGGGCTTAATTCTAGATGCTCTGACATCTTGAATGCTTCGACCTGGCCGAAGTGAGACCAGCAGGTGTCGTTCACCATTTTCGCCGCAGCCATGCCGAGCGAAGATTCGACAGCCTGGAACCAAATCCCATCGCTTGTCACCCACGTCTTGGCTATATCTTTCAATAGGAGCAGAAGCTCCTCTCGGGATTTGGACGCGAGCGCACGCGGCAGGGAGCCGTCCATTTCAATCCCAAGGTGCGGGGCGAGTCTCTTTGCTGCCAAAGGACAATACTTGTGTAAAACCTCGCTTTCCAATTGCACAGCCGTTTCAGTTCCGTGATGGTGCACGACCTCAGTGAACCACATGCCGTAATGAACCAGCAGATACCCGAAGAATGTTCCCACCAGCCGAAGCAGTTCCTGCGTTGGAAGTTCAGTGAAATCCAAACCAGTCTCACAGCATTTCATCAGCAGACCTCTTGAAATGGCCGGATCGTCCTCCGCTCTTTTCCATCAGCCTTATTCCCGACACCACCATACTCCGGTCCACTGCTTTGCACATATCGTAAATGGTTAGACCCGCGGATGCCACCGCGGTGAGTGCTTCCATTTCGACGCCCGTCCGGGCAGACACCTTGACAGTTGCCTCGATTTCGATAAGCGATCTCTCATGATCCGGAAAAAATTCCACTTTCACAGATGTGAGAGGGAGAGGATGCGCGAGTGGGATGAGATAGGGAGTTTTCTTTGCACCCATGATCGCGGCAATACGCGCCACGCCCAGGACGTCCCCTTTTTTTGCCCGACCCTCAAGAATGAGACCCAAGGTGTCGGGCTTCATGCGGACTTCTCCGCGAGCGATTGCCTCTCTTACGCTAATTTCCTTTTGACCCACGTCCACCATGTGGGCCTGTCCTTTTTCGTCGAAGTGGGTCAAATCGGCCATGTCGGCACTCCTATTTTGTCTCTCTGAACCTATGCTCGAGCGCGGCAGCATGGGCTGCAAATCCTTCGTACCGGGCCAGTGTGAGCGTCTTCGGGGCTAGGTTTTTGAAGCCATCCTCACTGACCGTTGCGTAAGACATGCGCCGAGTAAAGTCCCGTACAGACAATGCAGATGCGGTTCTAGCGAATCCCGATGTGGGAAGAATTGCATTGGGCCCGATTGAGTAGTTGGCAAGGGTGCTCGGAGTATACGGACCGAGAAGCACTTCGCCTGCGAACTTGATCTTTTCCAGGATTTCATGAGGATTCCGCGTGAGGATCTGCAGGTGCTCGGGGGCAAATCCATTGATAAATTCCAGAGCCTGGTCCAGGTTCTCGGCCAAAACAACACCGCCGTTCGATTCAAACACTGCTTCGCAGAAAGCCCTGCGCTGGTCAGGCAAAGCCGACACAAGAACCGGTATGAGTTCCAAGGCTCTTTCTGCCAGGGACTCATCTATAGTCACCAGGTAAGCGGAGGAGTCAGGGCCGTGTTCGGCCTCTATAAGGAGGTCCGTTACCGCTGTGAGGGGGTCCGCGAAGTCGTCGGCCAAGATGATGGATTCGCTTGGTCCGGCCGGGAGACCGGTGTCGACTTCCGTAGAGAGGATCTGCTTGGCCGCGAGGACGTAGCCTGAACCTGGCCCAACTATTTTGTCCACGCGAGGAATGGTCGCCGTACCGAATGCAAGCGCACCTACAGCCTGTACACCACCAACAGCGTATAGCTCATCCAATCCGATCAATCGGGCGGCTGCAACTGTCGCTGGGTCGGCCTTTCCATGCTCATCCGGCGGTGTGACTACTACAATGCGCTCCACTCCTGCCACTTTGGCAGGCACTCCGGCCATCATCATCATCGATGGGAAAGAACCCTTGCCTCGCGGAACGTACAGTCCCACTGACGCAATAGGCAGCACCTTTTCGCCTGCAATTATTCCGGGGCTGATTTCTATTTCCCATGATGGAGGCTCTATTTGGCGCTCGTGGAATTTCCGGATGTTGGCGATTGAGACGTCGATTGCTTCACGCAAGTCGTCCGGTATCGACGCGAGTGCGCCGCTCATATCGTCGGGCGAAACTCTGAATTGCGAAGGCGCAATGTCAGCACGGTCAAACCGTTTTGTGAATTCCCGGACCGCGTCATCTCCGCGACGACGAACCTCCTCCAAGATGGGGGCTACCTGAGCGATCAAAGCTCCGAGATCTACTCCGCCGCGGTGATGGAGTCTCGTGCGCTCTTCGACACTCAGCCTGCCGAGCTCAAAATAGTTTACCTTCACGATTTGCCCTTCGTGTTCTTATGGCATTGGTGGCAAGCGCCGAAGTCACCATCCTGCCATGGAATGCGAAAATAGGTCAACAGAGTGTGGCACCATGTAGAATGTTTGATAAGAGTAAGGTCTGTTTGGGAACAAAATGGACAGCCTGATAGGCCGACGACACTGTCAGGAGTTTGACAACCGCCTTAGGACGTCATTGCCGGGACGCGAGCCTGAAACAATTTTTTAAACAGCACATCATTGCTCGCAAAAGAGGATTGCTTCGTCGTTTCACTCCTCGCAATGACGCTCTCAAATCTTCGAGTACCCGATGCGCCGATGCAGCCTGGCCTCTCTTTTCTCTCAGTCTCTTTTCAGATACTATGAGATTTCAGAACTTCGCTCAGAACTCTGGCGGGATGAAACTGCAAGGAAACATTATGGACAAGAGATTCAATAAAGCTGAATGGGATTTTTTCGTAACCGCGTTAAAAGAAGAGGCCCGCACAATCTTGAAGGAAGTTGGTTCCAGGTACCGGATCCGGAGAGACTGGTGCAGGACAACCTCGGCGAACTTGAGGCCCTGGCCCCGCGGAACGATGGGCAGGACCATAGATCGCAAGAGGAGATATGGACCCAAGTGCGTGAACTTCTAATCAAGGCCGCCTATGCGACACGGCCACACTGCATCAGGTGCGGGACGTGCTGCACAAAAGGGAGTCCCACGCTCTTGGAAGACGACATAGAGCTTTTCAACCGGGATATTCTGAAGCCGGAGCATTTGGTGACCATTAGAGCAGGCGAGCCCGCGTACTCCAACCAGACGGAAGAACTTGCCGCGACGCAAGAAGATCTGATCAAAATTCGTGAAACATCGGGCAGCAAGACGTGCATCTTCTATCAGCAATCCGGGAACAAGTGCGCTATCTACGAATCCAGGCCCGTGCAATGCCGGAGTCAGGAGTGCTGGAATACAGCCGCGTCCGAGGGAATGGCCGGTATGATACCAATCAACCGAAAACGACTGTTGGAGCCGATCCCCACCTTATGGGAGATCATCCAGCGTCACGAGGAGCGATGCTCTTACTCCGAGTTCAGCCGGGCCATGACTAGGCTTGGGGCAACCAAAGGCCAGACTGTAGGCGAGATTCTCGATCTTCTGGCATTCGATCACCACGTACGGGGGTTCATCGCTGAGAGCTTGGGCATTGCCGCTGACAGCATAGACTTCTTCTTGGGGCGTCCGCTTCAAGCCGCAATAACAAATTATGGCCTGGAATTAGAGCAACAGCCTGACGGCTCTTTTCTCCTGAAGCCGGTGGAACAGCGGGATGTATCATAGCTGATAATCTTTGTAGAGCAGAGACCGGGGCCCGAGTCTCCGGGGAGCAAACGGATCGAATTCATGGCCTCGATAAACGTAGATACGGCGAATGGCGACCCCGTGATACATCACGTCATACGGCGCGAGAGGCTCCACACGAGAGAAGTTTTCGTATACCGTGGTGAGGGCCGCTGACGAAGGGTTTAGCGGTATGGGTGAAACAAAGAGGATGGTAAGTCCTTTAAGATTGTCGAATGACGGCTCCCAGACATCAAACTGAGTAGGCCGTTTCCACGGCGCCAAGTACCTTACATCAGGGTTCCCCGGCACGTTGAACTCGAGTAGCGCGCATAGTTGATAGCTGTCCGCGGCAATGACATCCCCCTCGAGTTTCAGACTCGAGACATGTTTTCCCAAACCGGCCCAGCCTCTTGTTTCCCATATAATCCTGTCGTCCTTGCCCAGCTTCATTTCAAGGCCCGCAGGGAGTATCCCGATCCAAGCATGGACCAGCACCAGCAGCACCGGCCCGACAGAGACAATCACTGCCCATTTCAGGAATCGAGCCCCAAACCATTTCCACGGAGCCTTTCGCAACTCCTCCCGAGCTGTCAGAATGACTTCCACCGCTAAAATCACGGTGGAAAGGTAAGCCATGAAGGCCCAGTTGGCTTCCACGTGCCCCTTGAACGCCAGCAGTCCAAAAAGGAGCATAGGTAGACCGAAACACAGCAGCAAAGCCTGCTCAGGCTTAGGCTTGAAAAGATTCCAGGCCAGTGCTGTAATCGACCCGACCACCAGCGCAAGGTAGAGCAGGGGGGACATCAAAAGGAACTGCGCCAGGTGATAACCGACCCCGTCCAGTACCCTTCTGCCAAGGGAGTCGGCTCCGGAACCGATAAAGAAAATGTGATGCAAAGAGGCCCATTGGTGGCTGAAGTTCCACCACAGAATCGGCAAAGCGAATGCAGCCGCTATAAGCGCGCCGATCCACGGCTCTCTTCTGAGTAGAAAGCGTCTATGAGGTCCGCTCCACAACAGAAAAAGCAGAACACACGGGAGAATCAGCACGCCTGTGTACTTGCTCTGGACAGCAAGTCCCGCGGCCGCTCCCATCGTGTAAAACCACGTCGGATCCTCCGAGCGCAGGAAGCTCGCTGCCGCCCAAAGAGCCAAGACCCAGAAAAACAGGAGGGCATTATCATGGATAGCTGTCGATGCTCCCAGGAGCGCTACGGGTGCTAGATTGAAAACCGTCGCGGCAAGTATGGCCCTGGACCGATTCCCGAACAGAATGTGGCTCACACGGTAAATGAAGTACGTTGTAAGACCTGAAAAAACCAGAAAAGGGAACCGCACGGAAAACGGGGTTTGTTTTCCCCAGAGCGCTGTAGAAAAGCGAATCAGGTACGCTACCATGCCTGAATTGTCAAAGTACAGACCAGTCCAGCCGTCTCGACCAGGTCCAATAGCTGCATTCATCGGGGATCAGATTCACCGACCCGGTGAAAAAGATGCGCCACGCAAATACCACCACCAGTCCCATCAGCAGCCAGGCCGTGGGCAGGCTGAATTGCCGGGAAGCGGTACCGGGAGTTGGAGCCGACGGATCGGAAGTCATCCGGCGACTATGCCACAGATTCGCTAATGCCTTAACGATGGTACAGCCCTTCTAATGAAACACACTGCACGAGGTCCCGGTTCGACATGTCATTCCCTCTGCTTCGATGCGCATTTCGTGGGACGTCTCAATCTGAATCGTGGTGTGGTCTATGTGGAATTTTTCGAACAGTACACTATTGAGCCTTCTCAAGACCTGGTTTCGATCTTCTGCGAGGTCGGAGAGCACAACATGAGTCTGAAAGGGCGTGGCGGTTGCTCGTTATACTCCAGACATGCAGGTCGTATACGCAGCACACACCATCCTGTTCCACCAGGGTCTGCTCAATGTCGCGCACTTGCATTCCCCCGGGGACGCCTTCCATGAGGATGTGTACAGACTCCTTCAACAGTTCCCATGAGGAAAACAGTATCAAGAATCCGATGAGCACGCTAACCAGCGGGTCTACCCAATTCAGTCCGGTGGCCAGAATGACGAGGGCTGCCGCGATGGCGCCGGCAGAGCCCAGAGCATCGGCAATCACGTGTATGAACGCGCTCTTCATATTGAGGTTTTCACCGGGGCGCGGAAGAGCAGGGAAGCAATCAGGATGTTTACGGCAAGTCCTGCAGAGGCTACTATAAGCATTCCGGTCCCTTCGACGGAAGGGGGCTGAAAGAAGCGTCGGACTGCTTCGTAAAACAGCAGTCCCACTATGACCCAGAGGGCCACGCCGTTCAGCAGAGCTGCGAGAATCTCTGTGCGTTTGAATCCAAAAGTGTGCCTGTCTGTCGGCGACCTCTGCCCTATCCGTAGGGCAAACCAGGACAAGCCCAGGGCCATAACGTCCGAGAGCATATGGCCCGAGTCTGCAAGCAGGGCAAGGGAGTTAAAGAGAAATCCGCCAACTGCTTCGACGACCATGTACCCGGCAGTCAGGAAGAGTGCAATCACCAGTCGGGATCGGCTATTCCCATTCTCGGGCTCAGCATGTAGGTGATGATGCGCGTGCTTCCATACTGGTGCACCAATATTGTCTTACTTCAGCGGATATACTAAAGTGGACGCCGTCTCTTGTCTATTCATAATCATCGCGGCCGCATTGGATAATCGCAGAAGTGGTGAAATGTAATGAATACTGGCTTGGCTTCACCGCAGAGGTCGCGGGGAAAACGCGGAGCATTCTGTGGTCTTCGGGATTCTTCCCCATTTGACGCGTAGCCCGCGGGGTCTGTGACAGTGGAGATCATACCGACCCACTGTGTGCGGCAATGGCTTGCGAGGCTGTATACAAATCATTTTGCGTCTCGGCGTTCTCCGCGACCTTTGCGGTAAACTTTTGCGGTTTGATCTTATGGACACTTTGACTCTCCTCGGAACTGCTGTTGCTCTCGGTATGGATGCGTTTGCCGTCGCGATTTGCGTGACCGCCGGTCTGGCTTCCCCGACGGCTCGCCACGTCTTTCGTTTAAGTTGGCACTTTGGACTCTTTCAGTCACTGATGACGATTTGTGGTTGGGTCGGGGGCGGGGCGTTGTCCAGGTTCATGTCCGGCGCCAACTATTGGATTGCCTTTGGGATATTATCTCTATTGGGGCTTAATATGATCCGGCAATCCCTCCAGCCAGAATGCCGCATCGAAGGTCACGATCCTACAAGGGGCTGGAGATTGATTGGCTTTTCGGTGGCCACAAGCATAGACGCCCTTGCGGTGGGGGTATCTCTCAGCCTGATCGGCCTGTCAATATGGCTTCCCGCCGCGGTCATCGGCCTTACTGCTATTATAATGACTTTTGTGGGGATGAGAATCGGCAGGCACGCGGGGACTCATCTTGGACAGTGGGCGGAACGCATAGGCGGGATTGTGCTCATTGCTATTGGAGCCACGGTCCTCACGGACTATTTGGCCGGGTAGAAGCGGCCCCCGTTTATGTGTACTCAGCACCCTCACCCATAGGTTCGTGATGAGGGAAATCGAGGTCCAATTTATCCTCCTCCGCCCGGATGAAATGAGCCCGTTTCTTCAAGGCCGGAACGGCTTCCTTCCGCGGCAGATGGATGAAGGGTCTTAGAGTGACGTAGAGCAGGAGGCCCCGATAGCTCCGACCAAGGGGACGACCGTTGCATTTACTTGCGCCGGTTCGGTGATCTGTGTCACTCATTCCACTAATTGCTCCCCGACGAGCTTGACGTTTCGCTGAAAATCGACAGGTTCAGTACCTGTCTCACCCGAGCTTTGGCGCATCCCATAGTCTGTCCCAACCTTCCCCTCCATCTTCCTTCTCTTTTCCTGTGTCTTTTTGGTCCTCGCTCTTGCCGTCATTCTTGCCATCTCCCTTATCGTTGTCTTCTGCATCTCCGGTTCTACTGTCAGCAATGCGTACCATTGGGGCTGGCATTTCCCGACCGAACAAGGTAACTGGTGTCTCCTTCCCGTAAGAAAATGAGAGCAACGACCTGACATAAGACCCAATCTCGTATGCCGCGCCGAATGAGTCCACACCGATATTGAGGTTGCGAAAGATCGGATTTGTCGGACCGAAGGCGGCCACTATCGTAAGCGCCAGGAACAGCACTAAAATTACGGACTTTTTCATGTTGAATACTCCGTGAATTATCGTTGGGAAAAGCATCTAAAAGGAAAAGGTCAAGGTAAACTGCCCGCCAATTATCGGGTCAATGCTTCTTCCAGGCCTTGTGCCGAAGAAGTTCCCGGCGGTTCCCGTGTTCCAACCTGGTACCGACCGGTCAACACATGCGTAGCTGAACCATTTCCCGGGCTGCCAATAGGCAAGAATCATTCCGGCATTGAACCCTTCCAAGAGTCTCCAGTCGAAACCAGCATCGATTTCATAGCCAAGGCTGCGGTCGGGAATGTTTGGCGACGCAGCATAGCGATTAAGGGTGAAGTCTATGTTTCCATCCAAGGGAGCCGGAAAGTTGCCAGCTCCGGCGTTCGGTCCTAGACAGCCCCAGCTATAACCATTGGAAGTCCTTTCAGCCCATGCAAAGCTACCGAAAACATTCAGGTTAGCGGCTACCGCATAATCCAATCTGGCGGCGAGGAAAGTAGCGTCCCTTATGAAACCGTTGCCGGAGAGATTGTACCCGTTAAGGCCCGACCCATAGTTGTAAGTGAACATGAAGGCGTAGGGTCTGACCACGCTGAAATTGCCTAAATGATCGTCAAATATGGGATGCCAGACGAAAGCAGCGTTTCTGTTTCCCTATAAAGGTACCATTCCTGCGATCCGGACCCGGAATCATTGCGCAGAGAAAACCAATCTTAGCCGGGCCGGCAAGACATCCAAGCTCCGCCATGTAACGCCATTGCTCGATGTACCTGGTAGTATTAGGAATGCCGTTCAGGAGAAAGAGGCCGGTCGGATCTGCATACCGATCGGTCCAATACAACCAGGCTGCTTCCGCATTGAAGAAGAATCGGCCGTTCGTGTATTTTGTAAAGATCGATCCATGGCAATATTCCGAGTCTTGGGCCACCGGTTGAGTTGCGCCCAGCGGGGCTTCAGGCCCTATATGAAAGCTGCCGTAGTTTCCGATAATTCCCGCGTTAAGCGGACCGTTGAAATAAGTCACGAAGGCCAAAACGTCAGTCGAAAGAGATCCACTATTGTCCGCGCGACTAAAATACTGTCTACTGATCCCTGGCGTTACCGTGATCAAGTCGTACGGGTCCGACAGAGGTACGACCCCGGCAACGGTGGAGATTCCTGCGAACCTGATGCTCGAGGTTCCGACGAATGTATAGGGATAATATCCGATCCCGATGTCCAGCGGGCCATAAGGAACAACAAGAACCATGGACTCTGTAGTAAGGCCGTCTGAATCATACTGTAGGCCGGTCCCGAATCTCCACGGCCTCTTTCCGATTCCGAACACGCCCCAGGGAGTCTCCGCGGTAACCCAGAAACATCGTCCACTGTCCGTCGCTAAACGCGGTGTTCGTACCAGGGGCATTTTGTGTGTAGGAATTGACGTTCAGGGGGACCCCGTACGTTCCCAGCCGATACTTTCCGGTAAGCCTGATTGCCGGGTTGATCTGAAATCTCGGATTGAATTCAACCCAGAAGTAAGACCATCTGGCAGAAGCACTGGTGGTCATGTTTGTGTCAAACTGCGCGCCGTTCCAAAAGTTGAGATTTGCTGTGGTACCCGGGCCGTTGTCCACGTTGTATGGTCCGAAAAAGCCGCTGTGACCTTGCTGATCATACCATTCGTTAATCCAATTAAAGGATGCCTCCATGTTGAATTCCCATCCAAGCGCGGACGGCGCAAAACAAGGTGTGGAAACACCCACTGCTAGTAATAATATTAGGAACCTGATCCTCTGCATGAACCCTCCTCCTACCGCATCAATCGGGGACGATTAATAAAAAAGGACGTATATGGGCGGACGTTTGCAGGGTTTCCGGCAAGGGCCAAAGACTCCTCTGAAGAGGGGGCAGGAGGAGCACGATTACGATTCTGCGTCGGTCAGAACCGATTTGCGCAAACCTCATTGCTGTGACGCTTAAGTATTCGACAGAAATGATGTCGATTTCGCGTGCCGAACGGCTTTAGCATTTTATTCATCTAACAACGAGCACAGGGATCTCCAAACCATGCCTGACCGGCGTGACAGTGCTTCCGAAAAGAATATCACTGAGCCCTCTATGTCCGTGGCCGCCCATGACCAACAGATCTATTTTCTGTTCCTGAGTCATGCGAATCAGCTCCTTTGACCACCTGTCCATACCCCAAGAAAATCTCCACTTCGACCCCCCGGTGGTTGAGCGATGCTGCGAGTTGATTGAGATATTCTTCATCATTCCTGGTCTCAGCATCAAACGCATCGGGCCCGAATTCAACCGGCCGGCGCCTTCCACCACATGAAAAAGGCAGATCATGGCATCGTGCTGGCGTGCAAAAGGCAGAGCGTGGCTCAGGACCTGTTTATCTATGTTGTTGTGCGCCACCGCGACGCCGATACGTTTGTAGCGGGAACATCCAGGTCCAATTTGTCCTCCTCAGCGCGAATAAAATGACTGAGTCTGCGCCATCCGGGAAGCCTCTCCTTTTCAGGCAGGTGAATAAAGGGCCGACAAAAATATAGAGGAGGAACACCCCAAGGGCACATAACATCGGCACAATTGTCGCCCATATCCAGGCAGGTGCAGGGCTTGATTGTATCCACTCCCCTATTTGATCGATCACGAGTTTGATGTTCAAACCCACAATCCCGAGCGCCACAGCCCAACCAAGAATCTTTGCCCAGAACCGCTGACGAACTCTCCCATCATCTTTTGTCATTGGTGAAATGAATCAGCGGGATCATTGCAAAAGAGAGCTGCAAACTCAAGATTACCTGGCTCAAAATCAACAATTTGTAGCTTCCCTGCTGCACCCATGAAGAGAACCGTCAAAACGGTCGGCACAATTGCCAGAAGCCGTGTCACTAATCTCCTCAAGAATGGGCGAATTTTGAAATGCAGGTAACCTTCCATAACAATCTGGCCTGCCAGAGTGCCGGTTATGGTAGAGGCTTGGCCACTGCAAATGAGACCTATTGCAAAGGCATCCCTGCAAGAGGTGCCCCTAGCATAGGTGAGAGGAGGCTGTGGGCCTGCTGGAGTTCCGTCACCTCGGTCCCCTTGCCGTAGAACGCAGCCGCAGAAACGATCAGGATAGCGGCATTTACGAAAAAGGCGACGTTCAAAGCCACTGCGGAATCAACGAGATTGAAACGGCATGCCTGTCGTTTCCCTCAAGTGAGGTATCGTATGCTCGACTCTGTACCAGAGCGGAATGCAGAATACAGGTTATGGGGCATCACAGTGGCTCCTATGATGCCGATGACAATGTAAGAGCGCTCCTTCCGGTATTCGTGGTACGAAACCCTTGGCCACTTCGCCCCACTGTGGAGTCTGACCAGTAAATTTCGAATACGAAGCACAAACCGATGACGGCAATCAAAGACAGAATGAAACTCTCGAATTTTCGAACCCCAAGGCTTTGAATGGCCAGAAAGAGCAGCGCATCAAATCCAGTAATAATTACTCCCCACAAAAGAGGTATGCCGAAAAGAAGATTTATCCCTATTGCCCCTCCCAGCACTTCAGCGAGATCGCAGGCTACTATGCCGATTTCCGCCAACACCCAAAGCATGTAATTGACTGAACGGGGATATTGGTCACGGCACGCTTGCGCCAAATCTCTGCCTGAAACAATTCCGAGCCTTGCAGCCAATGTTTGAAGCACTATCGCGGCGATGTTGGATGCCAGCAGGACCCAAATGAGCGTATAACCGAACTTTGATCCGCCTTCCAAATCAGTCGCCCAGTTCCCTGGGTCCATGTAACCGACACTTACCAAGTACGCGGGGCCGAAAAAGGCGAATATACGTTTCAACATGTGCGCCCCATCAGGAATTGAAACGCTGCGATGAACTTCGGACAGCGACACACTAGTTTTCATTTTCAAACCCCATCTGAGTAAGTATCCTTACCCCTCCCATAAGCATAATTGTCTGCGGGGTCGGAATTTTCGCAAGCACGCTGGTGATAAGATGGTGTAAAAT
Organism: uncultured delta proteobacterium; assembly: GCA_963828085.1. Lineage (GTDB taxonomy): Bacteria > Desulfobacterota > Desulfomonilia > Desulfomonilales > Desulfomonilaceae > CAWBBA01. The sequence goes on along the minus strand of CAWHDO010000043.1, from coordinate 99,573 downwards.
AGGACTAATCTTGAAACAGAGGTATCTTTTCATCAAAATTTGCCCTGAAAGGGTTCCGTTATGACGCTTCTTTGAGTCAGTCACAGCCGGATTAGCGCAATCTCGATGTCCCAAGGGCGCTAGGACCTCTAAACGAACTCAAGAGCAACCCGTATGCACTACCATGAGTCCTCGGGGAGCCATGACTGTTACTAATTTTCTTGCAAAGAGGACTTTTTCTCAGTGTCTCAATATATTCCTCTGTTGGGGCCTGGGTCAATCAAAATCGTCTGCGTTGCTCATCGCCCAAACGCAGGCCGGTACTGATCGGCCTGCGGAAAGCCGAGGCCACATGGACTGGCAACCGGTAGTGTCCTGATTTGGAACACCATGGGCGGTCTCTACAAATCGTCACCCCGGACTCCGATCCGGTGTCCAGTCCCACGTTTCGCGGGATGGATTCCGGCGGTCCCCGAAACGACGACCCGTACACTAAATTAGGACACTACCTGGCAACCTCTTTGCTTGAAAAAAAATTCACCGGGCCGTCATTTTTAACACAAACCTAACACAGCCTTAACCAGAACCACATATTCTCTAAATGAGAGATGAACGAGGGAAAGGAGACGTTAAATGTCCATGTGGAATTATAGTTCAAAGGGTGGTTTATGGACCGGTGTCGCGATAGGCGTCGGCCTGGCTGCTGCACCCGCACTTATTCCGTTGGCGCGGTCTACGACAAGAAGCTTACTAAAGGCCGCTCTGAAGGGCGGATTCACGGTTTACGAAAAAGCTAACTACCTTGGTGCAAAGATGGTTCAGGGCGCAGCCGATTTGGCGTCAGAGGCGTCATCAGAAGTGCACGGTGAACTTTCTGCAGCCCGGGGGATCATAGTACGAAAGGGGTCGAAACCGACAAAACTGAGTTAACCGATTGTGGCAGTGGATTCTGTTGCAATGTTGGATCCCCCTAATGGCTGATGCGCGTGGGGGAAACTAAAAAGGACGTATGAGAAAGGAAGGGTAACTGCCATGGAACTACAAATACTTGCTGTCTTTTTGCTGGCGCTGTCCAGCAACCTTGATAACGTGGGAGTTGGCACATCCTACGGCACTCGAACTATTAATATTCCTTTTAGTTCGAATCTGCTCATCGCTTTTGTCACAACCACCGGAACCTATCTTTCGATGACGGCCGGCAGCCAAATAAGCTACTACATAAGTCCGAATATCTCAAATGCCATAGGGGCTCTCATGATTGGAGGCACAGGAGTCTGGATTCTTATTCGGGAGTTTACGCGCCCTGATGAGGATAGAGTACAGAGGCCCAACGACAAGTCAAAATGACCAGTTTTGCCAGTCAATCGCCTCTCAAAAGATTGTTTACTGTTCTCGATCATCCATTTCTTGCCGATACGGATTTTTCCGGACATATCGACATGAAGGAAGGATTCTTTTTGGCCCTAGCATTAACGCTGAACAATTTGAGCAACGGGATTGGTGCGGGCCTGCTCGGGCTGGATGTGGCGCTCATGGTGGCACTTACGGCGATATTAAGCATTCTTACGATTTGGTTTGGCATAGAGTTTGGCAAGTATTCGGGGGTGCATTGGTTTGGCAAGTATTCCGGCGCACGTTTCCGGATCGATGCTTATTGCCCTTGGTGTGTACGAGTATTTTGCTTAATTCGAAGTAGCAATTATCGTCTTCGACGGGAACAAGAATGGGAAGGAAGCCGAGCTTCGGCGAGAGGCAAGATGAGTGGCATAATGAGGAATCTCAGTATCGCTACAGCAGTAACAGGGTTCCTCGCCGTAATCATGATTACTTGTCAGATAGCTCATGGTAATCAAGACCAAGCTTTGGTAGATGCTGCTCGTAACAGCGACCTGCAGCGGGTCCAGCAACTTCTGGAACTGGGAGTTGATGTAGATTCAAAAGACCAAGACGGGGCGACCGCATTGATGGAGGCTTGTTATAAAGGTGCCCTCGAAATCGTGCGACTAGTCTTGGAAAAGGGTGCTGATGTCAATGCCAGTGATAAGGCGGGCGAAACAGCCTTGATGCAAGCTTGCTTTCTGGGGCACTTGGAGGTTGTTAAACTCCTTTTGGAACATGGAGCGGATGTCAATGCGGTGGATAAGGATGGTGTAACGGCCTTGACACTGGCCTCGGCAAAAGACCACACAAAAATAGTGGATATGCTCAAATCCTACGGCGCAAGGGACTGAGGACCGCTTGCGATCAGCTTTTGTCTGGTTTACGAAGTGAAAGGCTGCGGCGTCACGAATCCTCGTGTCCTCAAACTGCACGCTTCTCCTGGGCATAGAGAAAAAAGAATATCAGGATGGCGATAAGCACCATCCTCGCGATCAGCACTTACCTCGCCTGCTTAGTTCGGCCAGACATCAATGGTCCTTATGATGGGATAATGATAAGGTGACTCAGGTCCGAACCACTTATCATAAACTTTCCCAAATGATCCATCAACCACCATGTCCTGAATGGCCGAGTTGATGAGGCTCCGGAAAGCGGAGTCGTTCTTGGGAAGGGCCGCTGCTACCTCTCCCACCACCCCGGAAGCGGAAATGCGTTCGAAGCGACCCGGGCTTTGAGAGGAATACTCCAAAAGGGTCAACCCCGAATCCAACCAGCCAGCCACCTTCTCTTGACCTACTGCCATAAAGCAAGTGGGAGCATCCGGATAAGGGACCACATTTTGTTCAGCCATCTCGTCACCGGCTTGTTTGAGAATGGCGATGGCAGCTTTTTCATGGGATGACCCCTGAACCGCGGCAATCTTCTTGCTCGAAAGGTTCGCAATAGTCTTGAAAGGCCCCTTGACAGTAAGCACCTGCAGGGAGTCAAAAAAATAGGGTACGGAAAAATCAAAATTCCGCGCTAAGGATCGATGAGGCTGTATCCTGCACAAAGCAGCATCAATTTGCCCGGACGACAACATAGTTCCCCATGTCCCGTCGTTGACCCTCAATGTCTCAAGCTTGAAGTTCAAGTGTTTGGCTACCCCCTTGGCGAGGTCCACCTCAAAACCAGCCCATTCCCCTGTCGGTTTGAGGAAGCCCCACGGCGGCCGGTTGTTAAGATGGCCAAGGCGAAGGGTGCCCGTCTTCATCACACGATCGAAAACGACTCCACTTAGAGCTTCGGTAATCCCGCCGAAGATAACCCCAAGAATTGTCATAACGAGAAACGCCCTTGCCACAAAGGACATGATCACCTTCCAGGGTCCTCCACCAAAATAGAAGGCCCGGAGGCCCACTTTCTTCTCTGGACGAGGACATGTCGTACGCTTGCGTAAAGACACTCAAAGTAGCAGGTGCACTGAGACTTGAGGTGAGTACCGCTCCCATGCCCACGCACAGAGCCGTACTTGTGGACTCCGGCTTTTCTGGGACCAAGAGAACACATGCACGCGCATCTTTCGCTTGCGAAGATTTCTCAAACAGCCTCTAAGTGTCCCTCAAACTCTGCTCGGCCCCCTCAAAAGTACTTTCTATAATGCGAGGCATCGGTAAGCTCGTCAAGGGTCATCTGCTGGATGAAGAATGCTTGGACAGGTCCTAACCCGAATGGGTGAGTACAGGAAGCGAGTCGGCTCACTTTACTATATCCGTGGAAAGGGTAGTTTTGTCGGAAAACGTCGTGGTCACAATGAGCTTGGACCGTGGATCGGACAAGACGCCGTTATCCGATGCGTAGAGGTAGAAGGTCTTTCGGCCCGAAACGGGGAACTGCAGCAGGCCCGGCTTCTCATTTATCAACTTGTAGATTTTCGGGTAAGCTGTCACCCCGAGCAACATTTCGGGTGCTTTGGGTGCACTGGACCAACGACTGGTTCCATCGAGGTTTTTGATTTCCACCTTAGCCAGTTTTTTGTCCTCCACCTGGAGCTTCATGATGAATGTCCCGTTAAGATATCCACTCTTTCCGGGCCTGGTGGATTGATTGACTAAATCAGCGATGTAACCTCTGAATTCACAGGTTATGAGCCCCTTGGCCCTATTGACTTCGTCGGTTCCCGGAACAACACTCGACGTCGTGGCTAAAGGTCGACGAATCGGCTGCTGGTAGGACGTGCCGTCAGCCAGGCGAACAATCATGCGAAATTGATCATACGTTGTTGCCAGGTCGCCGGGATCAGCGGCATACAAGTAGAATTGGACCCTTCTATCTACAGGAATTTTCACCGACCCGTCCGGATTGTTCAACAAGGCGGTCGGAGCGCTCTCGTAGGCTACGGCCAATCCCCAGTTTCCAGAACCGGTTCCAGTTGTCCCCCATTTAGTGGGTAAGCCCTGGATGCTGTTGATTTCGATGCCCGTGATAAAGTTTTTCGGCCAAATTTCAATGTCCAAGCCAAATACTGCGTCTGCAAGGCCATCGGGTTTCAGTTCCGGATATGGCCCCACCGCATCAGTTGAAGCGAATCCGAGCCACGTGGCCAGAAAATTCACTTTGTTAGGTCTTGCCGCCGATTCTTCTTTGGCCTCTGAAGCCGGCTCGGCAATTCTTTGTGCAAGGCATCTGGAGATCCCGCCGCCCCTGAATGCAATGGATACCCAATAAGTTGTCTTTCCTTCTGCAATGCTCCCGTTATCTGCAACATAAAGGTTGAGATCCAGCCGGTCAGTGACCCTAATGGAAACAGTTCCGTCACGATTATTCAGTAAACGGACCGGGTCAGACTCCAAGGCTACTCCGATCGCTCCGTTGTTCGTGCTAGGCACAGTATCCCAGATGGATGGAGTACCGTCTGCGTTTCGTATTTCTATGGCTGTGATCTCTCGATCTTTGGCTTCCACAGTCAGGACGAACAGGCCGTTCGGCTTGCCGCCGCTGGCGATTGTCTTGCCCGGATTTACTGCGTCATAATTCGAAATGCCTTTGAGGACAGCCAACATGCGCACTGGCGCTGTGCCTGATTCGCCTGAAGTCGCTTCCGCGGCAGGCCCCACTTCGGACTTCACCGGGCCGGTCCATGAGGTGCCATCATTAGAAACCACTTTTATCTGGTATCTGCGACCTTTTTGGGAGAATGTGCCGTCGTCGGTCACAAAGAGAAGAAGGCGCTTGTCCGTTTGCGGGTTGATATTCAGTGGCTCTGCTTGGGGGTTAATGATGTGGGACGGAGTCTTTGCCCGGGCAACTCCAATATATCCGGCGCCCGACGTCCGGCCTGAGCTGCTCCAGAATCCCGGCGAGCCTGCGAATGCCTTGATTTGAATCTCCGAGATCATAGGTTCGGTAGGACGGGGCTTCAAGGTCAACACAAAAACTGCATCCGGTCTGCCGTCTGGAACTGCCGAGGTTGGTCCCACGCGGTCGGCTTTCTTCACGCCCATGAAAACGGCCTCGCCCCTGGGGACGGGCTGGGCATGACCCATTCCCGCAAGGAACAGAAAAGTCCCTGTTAGGAGGATTCTCAAGAAAAAAGGTATGGACAGTTGCATGGGCAGACGCGGCCTCCCGTCCACAGCAAGCTTATACCAGCGAAATTCGGCGATAATTGGAAATCCAGTTGACAACATTAGGATTGTCTATCAAAACTTCCCCGTATTATCCCCCGATAACTATTCTAAAATTTATACGCTTCCGAAGGTTTATGTCAACGGGAATCACTTTTCCGCTCTGAACCGGGACACTATGTGACTGTCCTGCCATTTCGAGGGTCTCCCGAATAGCTTGCCAATGAAGTCACTCTTAACCTCCACAATTTCTATTGCGCTTGAACCATTTCAGTAATTCGAACCACATGATGCTGGCCGTTCCAGCGACGAGACAAATCTCCAGGTCGATCAAGTGCAGTGTGGAAAAGTGAAAGAGGTCTCGCAGGAAAGGAACATAAAGCGCTAAGCCAAGAAAAATCACAGCGATTCCGACAACCCACGACAAAGCTGCGTTGGGTGTACGCAACGTGCGAAAAATGAAGCTTGACCACGATCGGTTTGCGAAAATCAGCCCAAGGTTTGCGACAACGAGGGTAGTAAACGTGAGTGCTCGGGCATCGGACTCACTGTGATCGAGCCACAAGGCACTGGCATACACCGCAAAAACAATGGCTAACAGACTAAATCCTTGAAGGAGACCAACACCTACGAGACGTTTGCCGAACAATTTTTCGTTTAGGTTTCTAGGCGGACGTTTCATGATATATGCCTCCTCTGGTTCCGCTTCGAAGACCAGCGAACAAGCAGGGTCAATTATCAGTTCCAGGAAAGCAATGTGAACTGGATACAGGACCAGCGGCCACCCTATCAACACTGGAATCAGAGACATCCCCGCGATGGGTACGTGAATGGCGAAGATATAAGCCATTGCCTTCTGAAGGTTGTCGTATATTCTCCGGCCCATTTTCACGGTCTCCACTATGGACGAAAAGTCGTCGTTCAACAGGACCAGAGCCGCCGATTCGTGGGCCACGTCAGTGCCTCTTCCGCCCATCGCGATACCGATGTGCGCGGATTTTAGAGCCGGAGCGTCATTAACGCCATCCCCCGTCATAGCGACGACCTCGCCCCCAGCTTTGAGAGCATTGACCAGTCGCAGCTTCTGTTCAGGTACCACGCGTGCAAAGATATTGACGATCTTGACGCGTCGCTGGAGTTCCTCATCATGCATCGCATCCATCTGCAATCCGGTGATGCACCCGTTTATGCCCGCAAGGCCTATCTTTCTGGCTATGCTTAGTGCAGTATCGGGATAGTCACCTGTAATCATGATTACTCGAATGCCCGCGTCATAGCATTCTTTGACCGCTGCCGGTACGCTTGGCCGCACAGGATCGGCAAATCCGACCAAACCAAGGAATTCGAAATTGAAATCATGCTGCTCATCGGGGAGGGACGTTTCATCGAAAGATGTCTTCGCCACTCCCAAGACCCGGAGACCATCGCCAGCCAAGTTCGAAACATGCTGAGACAACTCACGACTCTGCGATTCGTCCAAATGGCAAAGGTCGGCAATTGCCTCTGGTGCCCCTTTGGCCGCGACGACTTGCTTGCTGCCATGGCTTGACCTCCACACGTGTGAGAGGGCCAGTAAATCCTGAGACAATGGATACTGCTGGACCAATTCCCAATGATCATGGATATGCTCGGTATGCAACAGAAACTGTTCACCCAATTGCTTTAGAGCTTTCTCCATAGGGTCGAACGGATCCTGTTGACCGGCGAGAATGCCGAACTCCAACAGCTCGTGGAAATTTTCCGGCAGACGCCGCCCGGGTTGCTCGTCAAGGGTATGGAAGGACCCCTTGGCAAAAAGCTTACTGACAGACATAAGGTTGAGTGTGAGGGTCCCCGTCTTATCAACACACAGGACCGTAGCCGAACCCAGAGTCTCGATTGCCGCTACACGGCGGGTGAGAACTTGCTTTTGAGAAATACGCCAAGCACCCAGCGCCAAGAAGATAGTTAGGACCACAGGGAATTCTTCCGGGAGCATTGCCATCGCCAGGCTGATGCCGGCCAGAAATCCATTGAGCCAAGATCCTCTGGTGAGGCCGTACACGATCACCACTACAAGGCAAAAGACGAGTCCGAAAACTGCCAGATTACCGACAAGGCGGCCAGTTTCTTGTTGTATAGATGTCTCTTCTATTTCAACCGATTGGAGGGCTTTGCCGATTTGACCCATTTCGGTGTCGACGCCAGTTGCCCGCACTCGTGCTATACCCCGCCCCTGTACGACCAGTGTTCCAGAGTACACGGAAGAAAGATCATCGCCTCCGGGACGACACATCTCGGTAGCTTCTGCTCCGGCAATTTTACGAACCGCAATTGATTCCCCAGTGAGCAAAGATTCGTCAACAGAGAGATTCAGGCTCGATAGGAGGATGCCGTCAGCAGGTACTCTGTCACCTTCAGAAAGAACTACCAGATCGTCACGAACCACTTCTCGACCAGCTATGCGCCTCAGTTCACCGTTACGGATGACTAGAGCGCGAGGGCTGGACAGATCACGAAGGGCTTCCAATGCCCGCTCAGTCTTGCGTTCTTGATACAGAGTAATGCCCATTACTACGAGGACGAACCCCAGCAGAATCAATGCCTCTTTAGGATTTCCCAAAATGAGATAGATTGCCCCGCACGCAACCAACAGGAGAAACATGGGTTCCCGAATCACGTCCAATCCGATAGAAAGAATGTTCCGCTTCTTGGAGGAAAGAAGTTCGTTATAGCCTTCGTTTCCTCAAGCCTTTCGGCAGCTTCTTTTTCAGAAAGATTGGGCACGGCGCTAAGATCGAATCCATCTATCGTCACTTGAGTCCTCCGAACAACCGAATGTCCAGCGCCTCTGAATGGGAACTGAGAGGCCATTTACCTCTTCGTCTTGGAAAGACCTCATAATTTGCCCATATCATTAGGTGTGCGCTTATCAGTGCAATTCCATTCTAAATACTAACCAATTGGTTTGTCATGTCTTTTTTAGTTCGGTGAGATGTTTGGAAGACTGTCTATGATTCGGGATTAGATTCACTAACGAGAGTCTTAAAGGCTTAACATAGGCATGAATTTCAATCCGAATCTCACGTGTGTATCTGTCATCAACAATTTTCACGGGTTACCATTTGCGGTTTCCTATTTCACCTAGCCTTCTGGACGGAACCTGAGAAGCGGCCACATGGAAAAGCCTTCTCTCCACGTGGTATGCGCCCCGCCGCGCCACTGCATTTGTTTGTGAACGTTATTTGTGGGACTCCACACCGGTGAGTTAGGGAACAGTGTTTCGCCTTTTTCCGAAAATGGGTATGTATGTAAGGATGCCGAACCGCCTGTGCATCAGCCATCCGACCAGGGCCACTGCGAGGCAAATCCCTATTAACAGGTACGTGTATGTGTAGCAGCTTCCGTGCGTTGCCAGGCAGGTCCACTCCTCACCGAGTACGTATCCTGTGGACAAAAGTGTAACAGCCCAGAGCAGAGCACCGGTATAGGCAAAAAGCGCAAATGACGGCATCTTGAGTTTTGAAACACCAGCGAAGAATGCCGTCCAGTGCCGCACCCCTGCAATAAAATATCCGATCAAGAGTCCCCAGCGACCAAACCGATTGTACCAGTCGCTCATCCTGTGATAAGTCTCTTGTTTGATGTGGAGGCGGTGTCCGTACTTCTCGACCAGAGCGAATCCGAGAACTCGTCCGAGTGCATAACTCACGGTGATTCCGCAGACACTCCCGAAGAATGCCGAAGCAAGAGCGGGAACCGGTTTCAGATAGCCCGCCGAAATAAGGTAACCTGAAAACAGCAGAACGAGATCGTCAGGGAAGGGTGCGCCTATGATTCCGATCATCAGGATGCAGAAAAGCGCCAGGTATCCGTAGTCCACTATCCATTGGAGGGCTGTTTCCACGCCGTGTTTACCCCGTGTGACCTCATTGGGAGTAGCTAATCTTCCAAGGTTAATTTGGACCGACCCCGGGCCGAGACTGCTGGGTATCTTTTGCCGGATCGGGTGGCATCTGCGCGGGTGATTGCGCGACCGAGGGTGCATGCGTCTCGTCTGAGTCCATAGTTCTCTTAAAGGTCTTGATTCCTTGGGCTACGCCTCCCATGACTTCGGGGATGCGTTTGGTCCCGAACAAAAGGAGTACGACGCCAAGGATCAGCAGAAGTTCAGTCGGGGCCGGAATCCCCATTTTTCGCCTCCAGTATAATGCTCGGGCAGGAACCCGGTGAAGGAATTTGCTCCAATTCGAAGGGCATCTTAGCCTGATCGAGCATCCTAGTCAAATGACAGGCAGCTATGAAGAATGAAAACTAAGACGTAATGGAGTGTGCCTTGCGTAGGGGCGGTGGGCGGAGAGTGTGTGGTATTTATGAGGTGTCGGGGGAACCTGATCGGTAAAATCCACTCCATTTCAGACCATTCAATTTGAGATTCTACAGCATTCAGTCAAGCGCATTGTGGACGGTGGCAAATGAGTTTGAGGGGACTCTCCAAATCGCGACTCCAACACTTTTCTATATAAGAGGTTGGAGCGCTGCGGGCAGTTGGGTTATGTGATTCAATACCCTGCGGGGTTGGTGCATCGAAAGCTCCTCCGCGGAAAATATGGAGCTCGCGACGGCAAAGGCATCTATGCCTGCGTTTTTCGCCGCCTGAATATCCAGAGGAGCATCGCCGACGTAGATCGTTTTCTCTTTGGAGGCCCTCACAGACTTCATAAATTCTTCGAACATTTCCCCAGATGGCTTGGCCTTGAAGCCGTCTTCAGCCCCTATGATTCGAGCCATATTTTGAGAGAATCCAAAATGCTCCGCCAGCTTTCGTGCGTACTTGCCCCGCTTATTGGTCACGACACCTTGTAACATCGTCCCGTTAAGGGTTGAAAGCGTCTCCATTACCCCAGGAATCATCGTGGTTTTCTCAAGGAAGATATCGTCGTAGTATTCTCGAAATACTCGGATACCATTTTCAGCTTCCTCCGGTTTGAGAAAGGTCTTCACGAAATCCATAAGCGAGATTGAGGTACGTCGGATGACTTCTTCCATGGTCATCGACGGGTATCCGAGTGTTGCAAACATGTGATTGAACGCGTCGGTTATAGACCCGAGAGAATCGACCAAAGTGCCGTCCATATCAAAAGTGACCGCCTCGATGCGTCTCGTTAGTAATCGAGGTATTTCTTGAAAGCCGTTGACATGTACTGCCGGGATACCTTGACGAGCGCAGTACACAAACAGTTCATTCAGCGCCAGCACCACGTCGGCTTCGGTTGCCGCATGACGGTCCGATTCCCCGTCTCCTATCAGGATGATCTTGTCGTAAAAGGGTCGGAATTTGCGCAAGATACTCAGCTTGCAGGTGCCGCACGTTCCGCAGGACGGATCAGAATACGGACTGGCCATTGAGACGCGACCATCGTCCTGCAAAACCAGGGTGTTGGCGTAGATTTCCAAGCCTGAGATTCCGTGCCTGGCAAACAACGTTTCTATGGTGGCGTCGAAACCGTCGGAGACTATTTTGACATCAATTCCTCGTCCCCGGGCCCATTCCAGAAACGGAGGGAAACCAGCATCCAAAGCAGCATGGTCACGGACGAACGCGTCTAGATCCGCGTTAGTCATCCGCATGAGGGGCGCCACAGCCTGGTATACGTCTCGGGAGCCGATCTCTCCCAGCATGTAGCGCTTCACGTAGTATCTCCACTCCGGCGACGTCGCGTGCTCTCGCACGAGCCGATTCACTGTATCCTTCATGGATACTGTCCCGTCGAAATCACACAGTATGAGAATTCGCGGATTTGATATGGTCGAGTGCTCTACTGTTTTGTCGTGCATGTCGGCCTAAGACTTTCTAGTGCTTAATTGCAAGTATGCAGCTTTAGGAGATTTCAAGAACTTCGTATTCCCGAATGCCGTTGGGAGTTTTTACCTCCACGACATCGTCCACCTCTTTGCCGATAAGGGCTCGGCCCAGCGGTGAATCCACTGATATGACCCCCCGGCTTATATCAGCTTCGTCTTGCCCGAGAAGCCTGTAGACCTTCTGCTGGCTGGTGTCCAAATCTTCAATCGTGACCGAACTTCCGAACACGATTCGATCCGTATCCGGACGATTATTAATGTCTATTATCTCGCAAGCGGCCAGCCGGTCCTGAAGGTCTCGAATTCGCGTTTCAATAAGAGCCTGTTTTTCTTTGCCGTACGTGAACTCGGCATTCTCGGAGAGGTCCCCGTGGCCCAGCGCTATTTCGATCTCTTTTATGACCGAAGGCCGCTCCACGCGGATCAACCGGTCCAGTTCCTCTCTCAACTTCTTGTGTCCTTCAGAAGTTATGGGTCGCCTCCGCATACTCATTGTCTCTTCCTTCTCATTGGGTAAGAATTCGCTGCCCTTCAGAACGGACTTCCCGTGGCACAAGCCAAAAAAAACAACAGCATCGATCTTGCTGCGCCATCCGATTACAGCCCTTCAAGGCTGGGTACATTTATTTTGTACCAGACTCAGGCTTCGGGGTCAACTCGGCGGGCGCATGCCCAGTGGGGCGAACAGTCTGTGTTGACATATGGGCAGAATAGTCTCACAGTTTGGTGCACAACTTACAGAGTAAACGTTCACCGCGGAGATCGCAGAGGGTTCTGTTTTCTGTGCCCTTCTCCCATGTGAGGCGCGAGGCATTCCGGTCTCTGGCACAGAAGGTTATGCCGGCCTGACTGCGTACCTCCGCGGCTCATGCGGGCCTGGAGAAGCCATTTCTTTCTCTGCGTTCTCGGCGCACTCTGCGGTGATCCCGCGCGGATCGCGGGACTGATTGTGTGCTCTTCCCCAGGACACTGCCATCATTGCGGTTTCTACACGAAAGAGAGGTCAACGTGATACTTGATTTTCAGATGAACCACCTGACCACTGTTGAAATGATTGAACCGAGTCTTTGGCGCATCGCAGCCAGATCGGACGACAATCTCTTTTCAGGCGAAGTTCTCCTGGATGTGAAGCTACCGGCTTTGGATATTCGGCATGCACGCCTCAATGTCAAGCGAGATCTTCTGGGCCTCACGCCGGATCTTTCTTCGGCCGAGGAGAAGCTCGTCGGTGTACGAGTCGGGCCCGGCATGAGCAAGATTGTTCGAGGCGTAGTCGGCGGGCAAGAGGGGTCGGAGCGAATGGCCGAACTGGTACTGGAAGCAATGGAGATGCTGGTAAATGCGCTTACCGTGCCGGAACTGAGAAAAGCATTGAATGCGGGCGGAATACCTTTCGAAAATGAGAAATCCACATCCGGGGTCCCCCTAAACGATGTGGTAATCGGAGAGGAAACGGTTCGATTAATGGCAGCTAATCCCAGGCTCAAGGATAGTTGCGCGGCCTTCCTGGATCTTTGACAACCGAGGCAAGAAGATGCTTGAGTATTCACGTATGAAATCAGTCGGGGTTCAGATCCAAAGAGAAGACCTTCGCGTTGTGAGTGGAGTCCTGGAAGATGAACTCTATGCCATGCAATGTGAAATCGTTGTCAATTGGTCGACGCTCACCATCGAGCGAGTGCAAACCCGCATGAAACGTTTCACCACCACCCGATGTCCTCTTGCTGAGGCCATCTTTCCAATGGCTGAAGGATGGAAGATAGACTCACAGCTTGAAGGGAAGATCAAGAAGGAACTCGGCCGTAAAGGGTGTCGTCACATGGCCGTCCTGATCCTGGATTGCTGCCGTAACCTTGCAAGGGCAGAATTCGCGAGAGAGTTCCGTGCAGCGATGGGACAAAACCCGAATCTGGACGGGAAGATATTTCTGGAGGACTTCCTGGGTCGGCATTCGGAACTTACGCATTTCATGCAGCTTCAGTAGCAGGAGGATCATTAGAGTAATGAGGCTCGATCTACACATTCACACGAGCGCCTATTCCGCTTGCAGCCACATGACGCCTGACGAAATGGCAAACTCAGCCAAGGCCGCGGGGCTGGACGGAATCTGCATCACTGAGCACAACAAGATATGGGATCGGCAGGAGGCGAGATCTCTCGGACGGAAGCACGACCTTCCAATCTTCAGAGGCATGGAAGTGACCACCACGGGCGGCGACATACTCGTTTTCGGCCTGGAAGAAGAACCCTCGGGGATGTGGACTCCGGCAGACCTGAAAGCAAGAGTTGACGCGGCCCGGAGGGGTGGCCATTGCCGCCCACCCGTTCCGAGGCTTCTTGTTATTCGGGTTGGGTGCTCTGAGGATGAATTTGGATGAGGCGGTTGGAAACCCTACTTTCTCGCAGGTGCATGGGCTTGAGGTCTGCAACAGTATGGCCACGGACGACGAGAATGATCTTGCGCGCAATGTGGCTGAGGCAATGGGCCTTCTGAGTCTGGGAGGTAGCGACGCGCACAGGCCGGATGCCGTTGGAACCTGCGTTACAAGTTTTGAGGACTGGATTGAGGACGATAAGGGACTAGTAGCGGCTATTTTGAGTGGCCGGTTCACTCTGGAGAGGATGAAATAGGGTTGCTCTCAAGCAGAGGGGTAGGTAGGCCGCGATCAGGCGAAGGAGTAGTCATGAATAACCAAGGTATCAAATGGTCAGAGTGGACGAGAAGCATGGAACGCTTCTTGCGGCTGAAAACGTTTCCGGTGGGTTTGAAAATGCTGGAGGACCCGGCAGCGCTAACAGCCAACCCCTGGATTCGTAAACCTCAGGAAAAGCTCTCCCTCTGTCAATTGATCAATATCGTCCGCACCTTCGACTGGACCGTGGGCGGTACCGCTGATGATCTTGTTACCCCGGGGTGCGCAAGCGTGCTTGGCCTGGCCGAACTGCCCGAGTTCGTTAAAGACGGCACCATGCGTAACATGGTCTGGTTGGAGAAAAAAAAGGACGCGGCCCTTTGTGAATCGGTCATGCAGAGGATACCTTACGGGAAATATAACGCTTTTATCCTCGCTCCTGTCTCTTACGACCCATTTATTCCGGATATTGTCCTTATTTACGCAAACCCGGCCCAGATGTCCCTCATGGTGAACGCCATACAGTATGACAAGTTCGAGCGGCTGGTTTTTTATTCTGTTGGCGAGAGTTCCTGTTCCGATGTGATCGGTCGGTGCTTCGTTGATCGAGTGCCTGCGCTCTCCATCCCCTGCTATGGTGAACGGCGCTTCGGCCACGCCTCGGACGACGAGTTGGCTATCGGTCTTCCCGCGGAGGACTGTCCCAGGATCCTGGCTAATCTGGAGAAGTTGTTACATAAAGGGATCCGATACCCTATCTCGCAATACGGGGCCCAAGTGAGCCCGTACGCGGCTTTGGCAGCTGTATATAACTTTTCGCAATCGGGAGAGAAGGAGGAGTCCTGAGGCCAAGCATTCAGTCTCGCGAGGTGCAGGATGTCATTGCGAGGGCATCAATATCAAAATTTCGGCAACAGGAACGAAGTCCGCTTCTTGTATTCCTCGTACTCCGCGCCGAATTTCAATTGAAGCTCCTTTTCCTCGATCAATTTGATATAGCAAGTTCCTATTATGAGGGTAAGCAGAAGCATGACGATGCCAATCCTCAGCGAACCAAAATAGATCCCGCCCCCGAGATAATAGATCATGGCCCCCAGGATCATCGGGTTCCTGCACCACCTGTACGGACCCGCAACCACCAGTTTCCGTGGTGGGGCCGTAGGAACCGCGGTGCCTCTGCCGATGGCCACAAAGGTTAGAACCGACCATGCCATGAGGGAAAGCCCGACAACCGCGCATAGGATCCCGATCCCCAATTCCAGGGACCTCGCCCGATCTGCAAGCACATACTTGTCAAGTCCGTACGCAGCCACATAAAAAATCGCAGGAACAACAGCCACAAAAGCCACTGCTCCAACAAGGTTGACCGCCACTCTGTAACTCACAGACCGATCTTTACGACCGGCCTCAACAAGATGGTCCACGTATTTCTTGAATGCCATCACTCACCCCAGCCGGAAGGACCTTATTTCTTCCCCGAAGAATCCTCTCCGCTTGCTTCCTTCTTTTTGAGATTCAACGCGTTCTTCACCAACTCTTTTTCGTGGTCAAAGTTCACAATTCTCTGGAGCATGATCTTCTGCGCCATGACAGGCCCTGCGCCGTGCCAAGTCCCCACGCCATGCATTCCAGCGGTCCAGTGCTGAAGGAGCTTATGGACCTTCAGTATGTTTTCCGTCGGCTCGTCCGACCCGAAACTGAAAAATTCCTCGACGTAGGCCCTGGTCTCCGGGTTTTTCAACTCCTTCAGAGAAGGCATGGTTACCACAAGACCTCCTCCGATATCTCCTGCAAGGGCCATTGTCCGCCAGAAAGCGTTACAAATGTTTAGCTTCGCCACATTACCCATCACCTCGTCCGGGAGGAAGACACCCGAACCTGCGGGCTCTTCGGAGCCCATTTGTGCCGCGGCCAGTCCACACGCCCGACCTGTTTCCCGGAGAACCACCATCTCCGTGATCTGCTCATTGATATGCGCGACGCTGTCCAGGCCTTTGTATTCCTGAACCAGCTTGCACGCACCAATGATCTGGTTCATAAAGCCAACCTTGCAGGTTCCCCCACAGGTCATGCGATGAGTTCGTGCGAATCGGGAGACAAACTTGCCTGAGAACTTCGATTCGCCGCAGTGGAAAACCCTCTCCCACGGGACGAACACGTTGTCAAAGACGACCATCGAAGTTTCCCGCTGCCCGAACAGGGGATTACCCAGCTCATAAATATCATCGGCCAGTTCTCTTTCGGCAGAATAAGGAGAATACTGGCAAATATAAGTGATTCCCTCGGTGTCGACCGGAACGGCAAAAGCGACCGCATAATCCTCTTCGCCTTCGCCGTGGGAGGACTGAGGAAGCACAATCAGTTCGTGGCTCGCAAACGCACCGCTGATGTTGATCTTGGCGCCTCGTACCTACAATCCCGTCGCTCCTCTTTTCAACGATCTTCAGGGAAAGGTACGGATCGGGCCAGTCGAGCGTCTTCTTCTTGCGGCTCCCCCTGGGTTCGGTCAGTGCCCCGGCTACTGATAAGTCGTTCTTCTGGACCGACTCGAGGTAGTCAGTGAAACGGGAATGGTATTCTGTCCCCAGCTTCTGATCCATCTCCCAGGTTGTCGCGGCCAACGAATGGAGGGCATCGTATCCAACACACCGATAGATGCAAGTGCCCAGCATTTCAGACGTGAATGTCCCCGCCCGCGCCTTGGAAACCAGATCTTCGGTGCTCCCGCTGACGTGAGTGTATCGGTTGACGGTTTCGTTGATCAAAGGAGACCGGCACGTCATGATTTCTTTGTATTTTGGGTCAAGTGCCCATTGATAGCTGGCTTTATTAGCCTCAACCACTGTGCGGGTATTCGGGTTCTCCAGCACGTTGTCCACGCGCTTTCCGTTCATGAATACTCTTGGATTGTATCCCTTCAGGCTTGCTTCAAACTTTTCCGGGGTCATCAAGGCCATGATTCGCCTCCTGTTGATTGTTTTCCGAGGGTGGTAAATTTTCCGCAATCAAGGGCTCCAACGGGGCAGATGTCAGATGAGGCTGCACCGGCTGAGCCGCTTCCATTCTCACAGCCAGCACCAGGACGTCCACTCCCGCGGCCCCGCCACGCATAATAGTTTTGGCTGCCTCAGCAATGGTAGATCCCGTGGTCGCGACGTCATCTACCAGCAACACTTTGCGTCCCCTAATACGGTTGGGGCGCTGTATGCCGAAGGAGCCGCGCAGGTTTTTGACTCGTGCGGCTCTGGTAAGTCCCACCTGCGGCGGAGTGTCCTTTATTTTCCTGAAAGATGCGCGGTCGAGAGGGATGCCCGTGTCCTGTGACAGTTTTTCAGCAAGCAGCACAACCTGGTTGAACCCGCGGTGGATCAGTCTTGTCCGATGAATCGGCACAGGCACGACCAGATCAAAGTCAGCGGGCTGAAAGTGTCTGCGAAAAGCCTCAGCCAAGATTTGCGACAGCGCCACCGCGGTGTGAAGAGCGCCGGCGAATTTAAATCGTACCAGTGCGTCCCTGACCACGCCATTGTAGGTACACTCCGTAACGGGCTCGATCGTAGGCCGGCGGATTAACAAGGCATTGGCCGCAACGGCCTGATCCCGAGGCAGCGAGCCCGGGAACCGGCAACCCGCATTGAAAGCACACCAGCCCGCTTACCTCGTCCATGGAATCATCACAGGCCTCGCACAAGAATGCTTCTGACTCGTTAATAGCGGTTTCGCAAAAGGCGCACACCGGAGGGAAAAAAAGATCCGAGAGAGCAGTCTTGAACAGATGAAGCCCTTCTCTCAGGATCATGCTGTACCTCCATACTCTCTAACACTCTCGCTTCCATTCCCCAAATCCTTAGCGTCAAGAAGATTAAACGGAACAACTTACTTGACAAAGATTACCACTGTCATTGCGAGGGCGTAAGCCCGTGGCAATCTCATCAGAAGCGAGATCAGATTGCTTCGTCGTTTCACTCCTCGCAATGACACCGGTCCTTGAACCCGATTCCTCGGCAGAGCAAAATTCGGAAATCATATTATAACACTCAACTCTCGGTCGGCGGCCTGGTTTTTTGCAACAATGAGGATGTTGCGGTAAAATGGTCTCGTTAAAGCAATGAATTCAGAACGGGGGCAGGATGCCGGATGCACACCTGATCACTCTGACCTCAGATTTTGGTACCCGGGACGGATTCGTTGCCCAGATGAAAGGGGTTATCCTGGGAATAAATCCCAGGGCCAGATTGGTCGACGTGACCCACGACATTCAGCCGTTTTCGGTTTTGGAAGGGGCATTGGTGCTTAAGGGGATATCCCCTCATTTCCCAAGCGGCACCATCCACGTTGCCGTGGTGGACCCCGGAGTAGGGAGCAACAGGCGAGGAATCGGCCTTCGCACTGGAGAACAAACATTCGTGGGGCCGGACAACGGTCTGTTTTCGTTAATCATTCATGATAATAGGGCGTGCGAGATGAGAGAAATCCAAAACCCTGATTACACGCAACCGGAGCCTCATCCCACTTTTCACGGCCGGGATGTATTTGCACCGACCGCGGCGCATCTTTCTGCGGGTAAGCCTTTTGCCGCAGTGGGGCCGTTGATTGACAATCCTATGATGCTCTCAGTGCCCCCTGTCCGAGAGAATGCCAGGGGGTTGGAGGGCGCTGTGATCTACGTTGACCGGTTCGGTAACCTGACGACAAATATTGATAAGGCGATGTTGACCAGGGTTGTGGGCACGATTTTTCTCGGTGATGTGACTATTCAAGGGCTGAACCGCTTTTTTGAGGAAGTTCCCGAGGGAGAACCTGTCGCGTTGATCAACAGCTTCGGTCTCCTGGAAATAGCAGTCAATCGTGATAGCGCTTCTCAGGTGCTTGAGGCTGGAAAGGACGAACCCGTGAGGGTCTTCTGGGCCTAAATAGTTGAACGCCAATTGAGTAGTAATAGGAAACTTCCGGCATGCAGCATGAGAAAATGAAAAGCCAGCGGCTTCACAGGTTTCGAAACAACAAGGCAAAGAGACCCAAGATACTGGTTCTCACCACTTCCTATCCGTCTGACGAGCAGGACCCTTCAGGAATCTTCATCGCTAAACTTCTCGGCGCCATCAAGGAGCGGGGTTATTCCGTCAAAGTTGTGGCCCCTTCCAACGGCAGCTTCTATGGTAGGCGCTGTTTGAACGGAATTGACATGGTACGGTTCGGATATTTCCGACCTCGATCCCTGGAGAAGTTGACGAGAGGTGCGGGCGGCATTCCCGAAAACATTGCTGCAAGCTTTTTAGCTCGGTTACAGCTCTTCCCGATGATGTTGGCTTTTCTGTACGTTGCGCTCCGTGAGGTCCGCGACTCGGACCTCGTGTACGCGAACTGGCTGGGCGCGGGAATAATTGGGGGCCTGGTGAATTTGTTCACTCGGCGGCCGTTGATAGTCTCCTTCAGAGGTGACGATGGATACCTAGCGCGCGACAGGTTCTTCTGGCGTGTGCTGACCAAATGGGTCACTCGACGATCCACTTGCGTAGCGCCGGTGAGCGGCGAGCTTGTGAAAATCATGTTCGATCTCGGCCTTCCCCAGGCAAAATGTCACCTCGCACAGTTCGGAGTAGACACCGCGATGTTTCACCCGGCTCGCCGCTTGCGGCCGCGTGGCGAAGAGGTTCGGCTTCTTTTTGTCGGAAGCTTGATCCCGCGAAAAGGGCTCCATGACCTCCTTGAGGCGCTTGGCGATCCCCGGCTGAATCGGGTGAGGCTGATTGTGGTGGGGGAGGGGGCCTTGGGTCCGCAGCTCATGGCCCAATGTGAAAGCTTGGGCGTCAAGGACCGCACCGAGTGGTTGGGAGCGGTCCCGCCGCAAGAAGTGGCTCGGCTCATGCGTCTTCAGATCTCCTCTGCCTTCCCAGCTACATGGAAGGGCGGCCAAACGTGGTCAACGAGGCAATGGCCTCGGCTTTGCCCGTGATTGCCACAAGAATCGGGGGCATTCCAGACATGGTGGAGGAGGGCCAAACTGCTTTCCTCCATGATCCCGGCAATGTAGAGGAATTGCGCGAGCATATTCGAACACTGGTCGCGGACCGTGAATTGAGAAACAAAATGGGAAAAGCCGGCCACGAGTTTCTGATCAAGTCCGGCGTGAGCTGGGATTCCACCGCTGAAGAGTTCGATCTGCTCTTTTCTCGGCTGATGAAGCAGGGATGATTAGAGGCGGGGGCTTATGATTTGTGACCCACCCCTCTTTCTTATCAAGAGTTTTGTCAATCCCAGGTAACAATTTGGTGAGCGAAACGAACCGCATCGCAGCTCTGAAACTCTCGGGTTCATGTGGAAAGACCCAGCGCTGACGAAAGTGCTGAAGTAGGTGTGTGTAACAAGGTGCCCGGCTTTATACCAGTCTATACTACTGAAGAGCCCAACAACGAGATCGTCCTCAGAGAGAGCGAAGTGGTCGAAGCATCTTGAAGGCGAAATGTATGCAGGAAACGCTCAAGTGATTTTGAGATTCCTTCCTCAGCCGTCCCTGGTGGTCCATGTTTCGTTTCCTGATTTGGTGGCACCGCAACATAAGGAGTACGAACCGGTCTTGCTTCGTTTTGTTTCCTTGGGTGCGGAACTGAAGCTTTGCCCAAAGCTACATCTGGGGCTCCGGGAACTCCAACGCCTTTCGCCTCGCTCCATCTCTTGCAGAGAATGAAAACGATGCTCCTCCCACCACGCCGTAGCCCAATGTTGATTCCAGCCTCCACTCGAGCGAATTTTATTACTTAAAATGCTTCGACGCGTCGTCTTGACGCCTTGTGCAAATCGTCAACCGCCTTGCTCATTCCGGTTTTCACTTCACCCGAGGCCGCGCCCTGTGGAGGAACGCAGTTCCTGGAGTTTCTTTCCAGCCGTGTCCTGCTGAGCCTTGAGCGTAGCGATGGTGGATTCGATTTTGGCTTGGGCATCGCCCGTAGCGACCTTTGCCTTATCTTTCAATTCATCGATCTTCTGGAAACGTCATCGAGTGTGCTTTTGAATTTGCTTGGCGTATTCCTGGTTTTCCTGCTCAGGAGGGCCGTTGCTTTTTGAGGAACGTGCTATTTCCTTCTTGACATCGCCCTTGGTGAACGTCACCTTTTCGCCGCAAAGCTAAAGCCCACCGCGGCAAAACACACGATCAACAGAGATGTTCCGATCAGTCTAATTGTCTTCATGATTCCTCCTATCAATTGTGATTACCGACAACATTCGTTTTTATTTGAGACAGGCCAAAGAGAAAAAAGTTTTGATGATTGTAATTCAGTTACCGCTCGTTCCCAGGCTCGGCCTTGAAAGTGCGACTTGACAGGATCATGTTAGTAATCAGAAAATGGATTACCTGTGCTCTCACTTTTTGATCGGGTAGAATTGAATCGTTGATCAACCGCGAGGCAACCAAAATGAGCGAGACAATCGAGATATCAGTAAACAGTCAGGGATGCATTATGGTCCCTCCGGAGATTCAAGATCGTTTGGGTCTTTCACCAGGAATGACGCTGGTCGTTTAAAGGAGAAGAGGGAGAGATGTGTCTGCGGGGCAGAGGAACTCCCTGAGCTAGTTGACAAACGGGGAGTATTGGTGGTCAAGTCGGACGCGACTGGTGATCTCGCAGATGCTGTTGTGCAAGAGCGCGGCCGGCGCTTGTCCGATCTCATGCGGCTATTGGGTTTATGAGAGTTTTGCTTGACACGTCTGTGTTTGTTGCCGCCATGGTTGAGGCTCACCCCATGCATGAGATCGCATTGCCTTGGTTGCAAGGTATCAAGGACGGCACACAGACGGGATTTGTCTCTGCGCACTCAATAGCCGAACTTTACTCCATTCTGACGACTCTGCCGGTTCAACCTCACATCCCGCCCGATGTTGCTCTGCGCCTTATCCATGAGAACGTTATCGCTTCCTGCGATGTAGTGCCTTTGTCTGACAAGGATTATGCCTCCGTCATAGATCATTTGGGCGAGTTGGGCATAGTGGGCGGTGCGACTTACGATGCGTTGATACTGTATGCTGCAATAAAGACCGGCGTTGACCGCGTCGTGACACTCAACGAGAAGGATTTTCGGAAAGTCTATCCTGAGTTTGCAGACCGGGTTAGCGGCCCATAAGTATTTATTGCTTAGATGGTTATTCGGCTTTTTCGGCTCCGTTAATGTCAGAGAGTTCTGCCTGGGGGAATTCTCCGGAAAACCATAATCACTTCGTCACCGTGGAAATCAGGAGCTACAAGTCCCGCTGGTCCGGCCGTAGGCTGAGAATGACACGATTTTTCACGCAAACAGCCAATTAAGTATGGTGTCCCGGAATTATGTCCTTCAAACAGCAGAATTCTGACCTCCTATGTCCTTGTTTCCCTGACCGCATATAAACCGATGTCTTAGTCCGTAACGCGTTTCTAACTTGCGTGAAAGTCAGAACAATCCTACATTGGACCAAAGCTTATGCGAGAAAGTACGGGCAGGGGCGAAGCGATGACTGACGGACTCAAGATTGTTGTTGTTCTTATGGTTGCGATCACGCTATTTGGTTGTTCCAAGAGCCAGGTGGCCGTCACGGATCTGAAGAGTTTTCCTACAAGCAACTTAAACGACGTAATCACCCGGACAGACGTGACCTTAGACGAGGGAATTTCCCCCACAAGTGGGGGCTGTGTGAAGATGACAGCCAATGAACCGCGGATTGTGAGCCTATTTGAAACAGGACCTATCGATGTTGATAACGCTCGGTTAATCTATAAAGCGAAGCTTCGCACAGACAACGTCAATGGTCAGGCTTATCTGGAGATGTGGTGCAGTTTTCCCGGTAAAGGCGAGTTTTTTTCACGTGGACTGCAAACCCCCTCACGGGTACTAACGGATGGACCACTGTGGAAACACCATTCTTCCTAAAGAAAGGTGAGAAACCGGACAACGTTAAGTTGAACGTGGTCATCAACGGAACCGGGACAGTCTGGATCGATGATGTCAAGCTCTCGACGGGACCGCTCCAATGAAGAACGAACAATGCAGTTTCAGGCATACCATACGTATCTCGCCAGCAAAGAACTCTCGGAGCTACGAGTCGGGATGATCTGGCCATAGGCTCAGAATAACGGAAATTCTAACACAAGGCAGCAATTAAGTATGGTGTCCCCAGAATTCGCACGAAAAACTGGCCGCTACCGAGATCTTTTGATCAACAAACACCGGGCCTGCACACCCGGCTCGGTCCAAACAATCTGATAAACCAGGAGATCTGTCCCAAATAATCAGAAAAAGTGAGTTAACTTAATGTGAGAAACAACGCAACTCTCTGAGATTACACTTGACCGAGGGGTTTCGGAGAGGTATGCTCTGCAAAAAGATAGAATACGTTTTTGGGCGATGTGACAACAGTTTTGTCTTTTCAGGGTTTTGTGGGACGAGAGACGGAGACGATTCGGCTTCCGGGAACCATCCTTGCTTCATTGACGTGCCGCAGGCCAAAGAGTGGTGCCGCCGCATAATTCAGGGTAGGTGATCTGGATCTCGCTCGTAAGAAGGAGAAGACCATGGATGAGCCGAGAGAGAGAGTTAAATTGTTCTACAGCTATTCCCACAAGGATGAAATGTTGCGCGAGGAATTGGAAACCCATCTGAAGCTCTTGCAGCGCCGGGGATTGATCGAAACGTGGCACGATAGGATGATTGGGGCCGGAGACGAGTGGGAAAAAAGGATAGATGAAAATCTGGAAGCAGCCAATATCATTCTACTTCTCGTGAGTGCTGATTTCATTGCTTCGGATTACTGTTACGAAAACGAGATGACGAGGGCGTTGGAGCGGCATGAGACTGGAGAGGCGCGTGTGGTGCCTATCATTGTGCGCGAGGTCAACTGGAAGCTTGCACCATTCGCGAAGCTGGAGGCCTTGCCCAAAGATGGGATGGCAGTCATGAAATGGCCGGACAGAGATTCGGCTTGGCAGAACGTTTCGGAAGGAATCGAAAGAGTCATCGAGGAGATGAAAGAGGAGCCGGACATAATTCCAACCGAGTGGATGCCGCAGTCGGAACTTGAGGTCGTTTTCAAAAGATGTAACGATAATCGACTCATGCTATTCAAGATTGATGGGAAAAGAGACGATCTCCTGATTGCCTACAAAGGTTATTTCATGCCATATCCGTCTGACCTCGAACAGTACTACGCGTATTGGGGCCTGACCGATGCATGGTATCAGGCTCGCAAAGTGCCATTGGAACATCAAGGCTTTCGCGAAATCTGGCATCAGTCCTTCTTGGACTTAACGCAACAAGAAATTCATCAGGCGGTGTGGTTGAAACGCCGAAAATCCAACAAGCGGCCATAATTCCAAAGACATTTATAATATATTTATTGTGGGCCGCGTGGATCCGTTACGGCATTCTTTTGCAAGAGAATTGAGTGGTCCAGAACCATAGTGTCGGAGCAGCCTAATTTCTCAATTGTCATGGTATGTCAGGCCTTAATCTTGGGACACCATACTTAATTCGTCAGCCAAGCAGCGAATTGTGCATGGTGCCCCCAAGAATCACCACATCGCATGGAACTATGCGTCGGACTCCGAATGGATGATCCTCTCCAGCGTTCGGACAAAGGGAGGCAAAGCGATGGTCACCGTTTCCCACAAAATGTCAAAGTTTATATCATCGTACCCATGGATTAGACGATGGCGAATTCCGATGATTTGCCGCCAAGCGATCTCGTTGTGGAGTTCCTGGGAATCACACGATATTTTGGATGCGGCTTCTCCGATGACCTCGACAGCTCTGACGACGGCGTACGCCAACATGGAATCTTGAGCCAGGTCGGTACGGCTCTTCCCTTCCAGAAAAGCCATGGCTTTTTGGGCAGCGTCAAGCATGTGGCGCATACGGATGAGGTCATCCCTCCGCATACTGTACCTCCGCCTGCGCCACAACCTCGTCACGAAAATATCGGCTAAGATCTTCAGCGGTTCTCAAATCTACTTTTCTTCCGAGCATGTCAGAGAGTTCGATTTCCATGCCTGCGATGTCGAAAAGGGTCGGAATATGTTGCGGATCAAATTCCACCAGGAAGTCTACGTCGCTTTCAGGCCCGAAATCATCACGCAGATAAGACCCGAAGATGGCCAGTTTTCTAATATGATGCCTACGGCAAAATTCCTTGAGGAAATCCTTAGGAATGATCGGGCGCTTCTGGCTCATAGGATCGCTCCTGCCTCTGAAACTTCAGTGAAGGGTACCATTCAGAAGAAGTTGCTTCAAGACATTTCCTCTAGTGCATCCGTTTGATGGACCTCAGTGACCGGTAGGATGTGGTGAGCGAAGCGAACCGCATCATTCGAGTCTTGGCGAGCGATGCGGTTCCCCCGCGAAACGTGTGGTTCACCACATCCTACGCGTGCTACGTGTGGAGCCCCGGCGACGCAGGATTCTTAAAGTTGGTGAAACCATTGCCGAAGTTTGTGGCTGATTCGTGATAAAGAGACCGTCACCCCGGACTGCGATCCGGGTCCATCCCGCGTTCCGCGGGACTGGATTCCGGCTCTTGCCCCGGATATCGGATATCGATCCGAGGCTGGCCGGAATGACGAGCAGGAGGACCGTAACGGGGCGCTCCCTGAAATCTCCATCTCGTCTGACAAGAGGGCATTATTTTTGACAACTGCTCTGGTGTACCAACAAAGAAACCATCTGGATCATTGCTCAGCTATCGACAGAAGGCTCTTCACTCGCTGCACTTTTTCATCCAACCCGGCTTGCCTGCCTATCATTATTCTCTGAGCAGCGGGTGGGCCGGCCCCGTGCATGGACTCGATCAGGTAACCCACCGCGCCGGCTCCGGCTGTGAGGTTCTCGATCAATCTGAGCACCTTCATGCGGTCCACCACCTGGTAATCGGGATTGGCGGCCAGATACTTCTTGATGTACGGTCCCACTTCGGGGTCGTTCAGGTCCGCGGCTGAAGGCATAGTGCCCAGGAGACCTCCGGCAATATCGGTCGCCAAACGGGCTATCTCATAAGGAAAGCGAGTTACATTAAGCTTGCATACATTTGCCAGCAGCAGATCAACTTGATAATTTCCCGCGGGAGTGGGCCCTCCCTGAGTCGAGCACGCCAATCCACAAGCATACAGAGTCTCATTCAAGTGAACCATTTCGACAATCTTTTCTTTGATATGGCCCGCCTTGTCCACACCGTTCATGCGTGCGATTAACTCGGTGGCTCCGATGAGCACGTCTCCCACCCCCACCTTGCAGCCGCCATAGCTCTGGCGATGGTACGAAGCGAAACGCTCTACAAGCGTGCCCGCGAAGTCGACTTGGCCGTCCAGAAAGATGCGCTCCTCAGGAACAAACACATCCTCGAATACCGTCATGACCTCCTGGCCGCCAAAGATCGGATTGCCCACATCAAGCTTGTCGCGCTCCAGCTTTCTGGTGTCGCTGGCCTGCCGGCCGTAGATGTATCGCACGCCACGGGTCCCGGACGGGACAGCGCAGCATATCGCCCAGGATTCCTCACCCGGGCGCAAGGCCATAGTGGGCATGATCATGATTTCGTGTGAGTTGAGCATGCCGGTCTGATGCAGCTTGGCCCCGCTGATGACTACCCCGCCGGGTCGCCGCTCTTTGACCCGCAGGAAAAGGTCCGGATCCACCTGGTCCTTGGGTCGCCGGCCACGATCGCCCTTAGGGTCTGTCATGGCGCCGTCAACAACGAGGTCTTCCTGCTGGACCCACTTCCAATACTCCTGGAAGCGCTGATGGAATTGAGTGCCATGCTTGCCGTCACACTCGAACGTAGTGCTGTAAACCGCATTGGCCGCATCTAACCCAACGCAGCGCTGGAAACAGCAGCCGGTCATCGCTCCGCAGTAGCGTTGCATTTTTACTTTCTTAACCAGGTCTTCTACGCTTTGGTGCAGGTGAGTGAAGCGATTGACCTCATCATTGCACAGGTGCGAAACTGCTCGAAGCAGCTCTCGGCCCTCTGAGCCGTGGGCAGCGTCATAAGTGAAGGCCACGGCTTGCCTGGAGGGGCTTATGAGTCCGTGTTCGGCCAGCTTGTCGGTTTTTTCCCCCAACACCTGGGCCTCAAGGTCCAGAGACTTCAGAGATTCGAGGGTCCTCGCTACCGGTTTTCAGGGCCATTGGGTCCCTCTCTTTCCGCGGATCGTAGATTGGAAGGGCGCTCATTTATAGGCGCCATCAGCAGAGTAATGAACGTTCGTTCATGCTAACCTCGGCATTATCCGGAGTCAAGGCTTTTTGGCCTCGGGTAGGTCGGGATAAGCGGGGAACACCTGCTACACATAAAGAAATTATTTCAAAGCACCCCGTGACGTTGAAGTCGTGCCACGATTGAGGCTATTACGTATTTTACTGCCCTCACCCCCTCCCTCTCCCCAAGGGAGAGGGAGCAAAGCTGGAGCGGCTCTCCACTTCCCTCGCCCTCTGGGAGAGGGAGCGAGGGTGAGGGAATTCGTGCTTCGATTTTCGTTCCTCTATTACTTTTGGAAAAGTTTCCAAATGTCTGGTCTAATGGCCGTCGACAATTCGCTATCAGTTCGCGCTATTCTATCGTATCTTGGGCTCAGAGCCAGTTCATTGTGCTCCGTAACTCAAGACCGGAAAGCTGGCTATGCCAACACAAGCGAAGAAAACAATAAACGCGAAGCAAGCCGTGACGGACATCAGGTCCGAGATGACCTCTTCAGAACTGATGCGAAAATACCGGCTCTCCGCGAAGGGTCTCGATGCGTTATTCAGGAAACTGGTTGACGCGAGTCTCTTGCACCAAAATGAATTGGATCGACGGCCTGAAGAGCATCTGAAAACCATGCAAGTAGCATGGAAATGCCCTGCCTGCGGAGCTCCTCAGACTCGGCAGTATGCCGAGTGTCCACAATGCGGGGTAATTGTGGCGAAATTCCAGAGGTACGCGGCCTGAAGCAGGGGAGGCAGATGGCCAGCCCGTGAGTTCTTCTCCACAACCGCTGCCTTTGTTCTCTGACGCGCCATCTGGGGGCTGGGCCGAGCTAGAGACCGCGAACGGACGCTTTTCCCGAGAGCTTTCGGCCGCGGCCCATGTCGAAACTACTGCCGCCCCGGTAACTGGTCGGCCTTCCGCGGGTTCGCAATTCCCCGACTATCAGGAAGACGACGCGGACGGGACAGATGATGAATCAGAAAGCACAATCCCCGAACCCCAGACGCTGGACAGATCCGCCTGGATCATGCTCCTCGTCGGTCCGATCGGGGCGCTAATGTGCTTTTCCTTCTTCTGGCTCCGGTGGACGTTGGAGACCTTCAAGACGCTCGTTCACGAAATGGGCCATGCAATCGTCGGTTGGCTCTTCGGATACCCGTCATTTCCGGCTTTTGATGTGATCTGGGGTGGAGGGGTCACAGTCCACTGGGAAAGATCGACTCTTTTCTGGATACTCATCTACGTAGGATTTGCAGGGCTCTTCTGGGTATACAGGCACAATCGCGCAACGCTGACAGTGCTGGCAGCATTGGTCCTTCTTCACGCAGTTTCCGCCTTCACTGCGATTCATTCTGTGCTGATACTCTTCATGGGGCATGGGACCGAACTGGTCATCGCCGGATTATTCATCTACCGGGCGATAAGCGGTCGTGCGATTATTCACGCGGCGGAACGTCCCTTGTACGGCATCATTGGGTTCTTCATCGTGTTTTCGGATATTACCATGGCATACAATCTGCTGACTAATGCCTCGTACCGTGAAGATTATCTGGGCGCAAAAGGCGGTGACATGGACATGGACTTCTCCGTAATCGCGCACGACTACCTGCACACTGATATGGGGTCAGTGGTCATGGTCTTCTTTGTTTGTTGCCTCCTATGCCTGGTGCTCAGCTTCCTGGCTTTTCGCTATATGGAATACCTGCACTCCGCCGCTGCCGCGCTCTTGGTTAGAGAGCCGAAGGAATCTCAGTGGCGTGAAAAAACTTGACTCGGAGTACCACGAGTGTTAGCCTATGAACGAACGTTCACTCATGTCGCACAATATCCACTCTGCAAGCACGTTTTAGGTAATAGCCTGGTCTGGTAAGGATGTCTGCTCGGTTGAAAACCTGATATCTCATGTTTAGCCGTGGCCAAAACTTGGAAAGCGCTGATTGTCCCATGCCGAATGTGGAAAGTAAAAGGGAAGGTAATGGCGTCAGGAAAAAGAGAATTTTGGCCAGGGCCCGCCATCTCTTCTGGCAAGACGGCTATAATTCGGTCAGCATGCGAGACCTGGCCCGCGCTTGCGGATGCCAGCCAGCCAATCTATATAATTACTTCAAAACTAAAGAGTCTATTCTCTTCGAAGTGCTCCTGGAAGAAATGGAGCAAATAGTCCAACCGATCTCGCACCTTGAACAGGAGGAAGAAGGTGACCCCTTCGATCAACTGCGTTTCATCATTTCCAGCCATCTCAAAGTCACCTTGAGTCATCGCAGGTCTGCCAAGACATTGTTTGATGTGGCCCTGGACAGCCTTTCGCCCGCGAACCGGAAAGTCATAGTCTCCATGCGAGACACCTACGACCGTACAATTCGTAGAGTGATTCAGCGTGGCCAGGAGCAAGGACTTTTCATGCGGTATGATGAGAAGCTCGTCGGTTTTATGATCTCTTCCATGGTTACCAGGTCCAGGGTCTGGTTTCACCCTAAGAAAGGAGTGACAGTGGACGAGTTGGCTGATTTTATCTTTCGATTTGCTTTTGGCGGTATTCGGGCCACCGATGCCGCGCAAGAGAAGCTTACCGTTCAATCAGTTCCTGTTTGAGGCTTCACATGTCCGATCCTCACCTTCTAGAAATACCGCTCGAGTCTGTTGGAAGCCCTGTTAAACAACCCCCACGAATCGTTGATCCTGGTGGATTGCCAGGGCATTGTCCGTTACATCAGCAGGTCGAATGAAAGTTTCTACGGCGCCACTCGAAAGGAGGCCATCGGCCGTCATATACTGGAGCTGAACCCTGAAAGCGAGCTGCTCAGAGTGCTAAGTACCGGCCGTGCTGAGATCGGCGAACTTTTCACGCTTAGAGGCAAGGAGCGTATCGTCTCCCGCATACCGCTGCGTGATGCCCAGGGCAACATTGTGGGAGTAATGGGAAAGCTCATGTTTTGGCGCCCGGAGAAGGTCCAGCAACTGGTGCGTCAAGTAGAGGTGTTGCAGAGCCGACTTGATTACTACGAGAAGGAATTGCAGCAGGCCTACCGAGGTCGTTATTCGCTTGACCGAATTGTGGGAGAGTCGGTCCCCATGCAGGAGACGAAGCGAGCGGCCGTGCAGGCGGCCTCCTCCGATCTGCCGGTATTGATAATCGGTGAGACGGGAACGGGCAAGGAAGTCTTTGCGCACGCTGTCCATCAGCTCAGCGCCCGCCACGAACGACCGTTGGTGCGAGTGAACTGCGCCGCAATCCCTCACGAACTATTTGAATCGGAACTGTTCGGATATGAGGCCGGAGCGTTCACTGGTGCGAGCCCCAAAGGAAAGCCGGGGAAGTTCGAGGCTGGCCGACAACGGTACCATATTCCTCGACGAGGTGGGCGACTTGCCACTGCAGTTGCAGGTCAAGCTTCTGCGGGTGATTCAGGAGCGCGAAGTAGAAAGGGTCGGAGGAACTCGGACCCTCAAGCTAGACTTCAGAGTGATTGCAGCCACCAATCGCGACCTGAAGGACATGCTCAGTCGGGGTGACTTTCGACAAGACCTGTATTATCGACTGAACATCTTTGTTCTGAAGACCCCGCCTCTGCGTCGGATTCGCGAGGATATCCCCCGCTTGGCCTACCATCTTCTCTCCACGCTGGACGAGATCAGGCCTAGACTCCGGCGGCGGATCGACGCGGAAGCCATGCGGTGCCTCATAGCGTACGACTGGCCCGGAAATGTGAGAGAGCTGCGCAACGTCTTGGAACGAGCCTCGTCTGTAGCGGGCGAAGGTTCCATTTTAGAGGAACACCTGCCCATGGAAATCCGGGACGGCGTGCGTACGGCTTCTCCCGTGGAGGGAGATTTGCATTGTCTGAAGGATGAGATGGCTCGAGCAGAGCGCCGCGTGATAGAGCGGGCTCTAAGTATAACCGGAAACAACCGTACCGAGGCGGCCGGTTTATTGGGCATTCACCGCACGGGGCTCTATCAAAAGCTTAAGCGTCATGGCCTGGAGTCGGGAAAGAAGAACTGACGCGTTCTGGTGAGACGATTGGCTGACAGGGGAATTCTGTAGAGAACGTTCGACATGTCAAGGTTTCTATACATCACGATGCGAGAAGCACCCATTACCGGTTTTGCAAATTTTGCTCTCTTCGCTTATCACGCCCTACATCCAAATGTAGACTATCCTCTACAACGGGACGGTATATGCGCTTTGTCTATCTCCAGGCCCGATAGTCGAGGCTAGTACCCGATGAGAAGTGTTGAAAGGCTCATTATGGAGATACGCTACGACAGACACTCTGATTGGCACACGAATTGCTCTACCCACGGCCAACGATCTGCCGCGAGCCAAGCCATCGTTGGGCCGCGATCCAGGAATGCTCACGTTGGATTTTGACCTACCGGAAAAATTGCGTCCGATCGCGGCGCTTCGTGAAGCAAGACCTGGCGCCTATTGATAGGCAGATTGAAGGAGGGTGGCAATTTAGAGGGCGTGGTCCGGATGATGGCCTATAAAGGAGGAAACAACCCATGAGCCATTTCAAGGTGACTGAGCGAGATATCTATTTTATTCTGAAAGAGCAACTCGGTTACGGTAGCCTTTGCGAGCTGACCGGTACCGTGACCTTGATGTTGAAACACTGGACATGGTCGTCTCGGAAGCTGTCAAGTTTGCCAAAGGAGTAGTCGGGCCGTTACAAGAGGCCGGCGATAAGCATGGAGTCATTTTTGCTGACGGCAGTGTCGCCTGTGCCCCCGGTTTTCGGGAAGCCTTTAGCCTTTGCGGCGAAAATGGTTGGACTGCGGCCACCAGCGGTCCGGAGTACCGGAGGACAGGGCTTCCCACGCACTATAGGGATCGTGCTTAACGATCTCCTGTATGGCGCATGCGTGTCTTTCAACATGGCTCCTAGCCTCACGCATGGGGCTGGACATCTCATCGAAAGTTTCGGTACAGAAGGAGCTAAAAGAGCGGTACATTCCTAATATGTTCTCGGGTCGGTGGTCAGGAACCATGTGCCTCACGGAACCTCAAGCCGGCACAAACCTGGCTTCTCTCAAAACAAAGGCTATTCCGGAAGGGGATCATTACCGGATCAAGGGAACGAAGATCTTCATCACCTGGGGAGAGCACGACCTGAGCGAAAACATTATCCATCTGGTGCTGGCCCGTATAGAAGGGGCGCCTTCAGGCGTAAAAGGTATCTCACTATTTGTGGTTCCCAAAATAAGGGTGAGCGATGACGGTTCCCTCGGACAGCCCAACGATGTGCACTGCGCCGGGGTGGAACATAAGCTTGGACTGCACGGCTCGCCTACATGTGTTCTCAACTTCGGGGAAAATGACGATTGTATTGGCTATTTGTGTGGAGAGGAAAACAAAGGTCTCCCGCACATGTTTCAGATGATGAATAGTGCTCGCATCAACGTCGGCGTGGCCGGAATCGGAATTGCCGCGACTGCGTACCAAAATGCCCTCGCCTATACCAAGGAGCGGATTCAAGGACCCGATCTTGCCCGAAGGAAATCCGGGGAAGTCCCGATCATAGATCACCCGGACGTGCGCCGAATGCTGCTCTGGATGAAGGCTGCGGTGGAAGGTATGCGATCCATGGCTTACACAGCGGGCTTGTGGTTGGACATGGCCGCTGAGTCTCAAGACGCTGAGGAACGGCGACGTTTTCAGGCACTCGTCGATTTTATCACGCCAATCGTGAAGGCTTATTGCTCCGACATGTGCTTCAGGGTTTGTGAATCCGCCATACAGTGCCTGGGCGGCTACGGTTTTACCCAAGATTACCCGCTTGAACAGTACCTGAGAGATGCCAAAATTTTGTCACTGTATGAAGGAACAAACGGCATACAGTCAATGGACCTGATGGGACGCAAGTTGGTCATGGACGAGGGGGCCCCCATCAAGGCATTCCTGAGTGAACTTCGGGCATTCTGCACGAGGTACGCGGACCACCCCTTGCTCGGTGAACACGTCCGCTCTCTGGTGGAAGCTGCTGTAGGGTTGCAAGAAATGGCAGGCATAATGCGGAAAGCTCTGGAAACCAATCCGCTACAGTGGGCCTCGAATACATATCCCGCTCTTATGTGCTTTGCTGACGCGACCATGGTGTGGCGTCTCCTGGACATGGCGGCGATTGCACAGAGAAAGATTGATGAAGGTGAAAAGAACGATTTCCACATTGGCAAAGTAATGCAGGCAACGTACTTCGCTGAGGTCACGTTACCTGCGCTTATGGCTCGCCTGGAGATATGCGGGAAATCCGCTCGTGAGGTCGTTGAGATACCGGAGGAGGCTTTCTGACGAGTCAAGGTGATTGGCGGGGTAATCGTGGCCACGCAACCGGGGTGCCTGACGCATATTCCGGCGAACGGATCAAGGCTTTTGTGGTCCTGAAGCCGCGGAATGAACGCCACGGCCGATGAGATTATCGATTACTGCAA
Source organism: uncultured delta proteobacterium (assembly GCA_963828085.1). Classification (GTDB taxonomy): domain Bacteria; phylum Desulfobacterota; class Desulfomonilia; order Desulfomonilales; family Desulfomonilaceae; genus CAWBBA01. The sequence goes on along the minus strand of CAWHDO010000043.1, from coordinate 65,995 downwards.
AGAGAACCTTGTAAAGTATAAGGTCCCGAAGTACGTTGAATTCGTAGACGACCTTCCCAAGAGCGCAATAGGTAAGATCCTTCGTAAGGAAATCAGACGCATGGAGTTGGTCAAGACTGAGAAGAGTGGCGGGACGTGAGAGCAGATGCAACGGAAACCTTGTTGAGAAAGTACCCCCGTCTTGTCTTTCTCGAATTCTTGGCAAGCAAAATATTCAACAACCATTTTCCGAGAGAGGAGAGCGTCATGAAGAGGTCGAGCGCCTTGGGGGCTGTTTTGCTGGCCTAACATTGTGTGTTGCCTTCGTTTTTCCCGTTTGGGGAGCTGATCCGATCAAAGGTCGCGGTTATCGGGCCAATGCAGTTCACTCAGGGGCAGGGACACTGGAACGGCGCCACGATGGCAGCCGAAGAAATCAATAAGGCCGGCGGCATCTCGGTTAAGGGCGTCAAGCGACCCGTTGAGGTTATAAAGGTGGACTCGAATGAGTTTCTAAGTATCCCGGACGCCACCAATGCCATGGAACTGGCTATCAGTAAGCATAAAGCGGACTTTTTGGTCGGAGGTTTTCGCACTGAGGCTGTGATGGTGATGCAGGACATCGCCATGGACAACAAGAAGATTTTTATGGGATGTGGTGCAGCCCATCCCGAGCTTTGCGAACGGGTCACAAAGAATTACGACCGGTACAGGTCCTGGTTTCGAGTGACGCCCATTAATTCAAAATTTCTGGTCAAGGTAGATTTCATTCTTCTAAATATGGCGGCCGAAGCCATGAAGAAGGAATTGGACATTCCTAAGATCAAGGTCGCCATCGTTGCCGAAAAGGCAGCCTGGGCAGACCCGATGGTGAAGATTGCCGAAGCGACCCTCCCCAAAATGGGCATGGAGACAGTGGGGGTCTGGCGACCGTCCCCCACGGCTACGGACACAACATGCCGAACTTTCTGCAATCCAACGTGCCGGAGCCAACATCATTTTCACCACCTTCTCGTCGTCAGTAGGCATTCCTCTTGCCAAGCAAGCCGGCGAGCTAAAAATTCCCGCCGTGGTCGCTGGAATTAACGTCGAGGCTCAAAAAGACGGCTTCTGGAATGCCACGGGCGGCAAAGGTGACTACAGTCTCACCGTAAACACCTATGCCCGCGTGAAGATTACGGATAAGACGATCCCCTTTTACGACGAATACAAGAAGCGGTTCAAAGAGGCGCCCAATTACACTGCTGCCACCCACGACGCCATATACATCCTCAAGGCCGCGATCGAGAAAGCCGATACTCTGGAAGCAGACAAGCTGGTGCCGGTATTGGAGAAAACCGATCTTAACGAGAGCTCGGCAAGAATAGCATTCTCTAAGGATCATGATGTCATGTTTGGAGCCGGTTACGCCACGTCACTGGGGACCCAGTGGCAAAATGGGAAGAACGTGTGCGTGTGGCCCAACGGCTGGGAAGGCGTCACATACGAGGGGACGGTCCCGTACAAGCTGCCGCCTGTGGTGGTGGAACAGTACAAAAAGAAGTGATTTGGGCTACGTCGCGGTTCATACGAATTCGCTTTTCAGCAGGAGAATCCTGGGAGGGGCATACCCGTTTGTTCGCGCACAATCAGGTGTGCCCCTGCCGGGGCTAGACTACTCCCTTGAACGCGAAATGTACCGGCAGCGGAGAGAGACAGGGCCCTGGGCTAGGGAATTGGTCGGTGGGACTGCTGTGCCCTGAACCCAGATTCCTCATTTCTCCATTCGCAAAGTTTGAATTCGTCCGTGGAGTCTATATATGGTCCAGGAGATCGTCATTAATGGACTGATCAACGGCAGCATATACGCGTTGCTGGCAATAGGTTTTTCTCTAATCTTCGGTGTGGCTCGCATTGTCAACATAGCACACACTGCGCTGTACATGACCGCGGCTTATCTCATCCATACGGGCCTTGAGAGCTTAGGATTGTCCGCTCTCTTGGTCATTCCGGCCTCGATACTGCTCACAACCATATTGGGACTGATCTCGTATCAACTGTTCATCAAGCCAATACGCGAGCATGAAGCCGCTGTGTTGATAGCCACCATAGCCCTGGCGATGGCCATACAGGAGGTTTTCCTGCTGTGCTTTAAGGGTGACTATCTTAACGTGCCGGCGTTGGCCACCGGGTTCCTGACCCTCGGCGGGGTGAAAGTGGAAATGCAGCGCGTATTGGTTTTAGGAGTGGCCGTCATGGCGTTGATTGCTACATGGTTCCTCCTGTTGCGAACCAGGGTCGGCCTCGGCATAAGATGCACCGCCCAGGACCGGGAAGTGGCCAACCTGATGGGCATAAACGTGAACAGAGAGATCATGGTGGCTATGGGTATTTCCGTCGGTATGGCCGCGGTAGCAGGCGCCGTGGTCGCTCCCCTTCGTACGATTTACCCACAAATGTGGATGCCTCCTCTGATCATGATGCTGGCCATTGTGGTTCTGGGTGGACTGGGCAGCATCAGAGGGAGTTTCATCGCCAGCTACATACTCGGGTTTACCGAAGCTCTGGTGGTCTTTACTATGCCCAAGTGGGGATTTCTGCAAGAACCCATAGCCCTCTCCATTATGATTCTAGTGTTATTAATCCGCCCGGAAGGCTTATTCGGCGTGGCTTTTGAGGAAGAGAGATAGAATGGGACTCGTCTGGTTCTATATCAGCAAAATCTTCACATTGTTCCGAAGCGAAGTCGTGGTCCTGCCCAGCAGAGTGGCGGTCCTGGTGTTTGTGGTAGCACTAATCCTTCTACCTGTTTTCACCCAGGACCCTTACCTGCTCCGCATCCTCATCCTGACCAGCATTTTCGCCATCTTTGCTGCCAGTTGGGACCTGCTTTCGGGTTTCACCGGCCAGATCAATTTCGGGCACGCGCTCTTTTTCGGGGTGGCTGCTTACACGAGCGGCCTCATAAATATGCACGCCAAACTCCCTCATGTCCTGACTATCCCGCTGGGAGCCTTGGCCGCGGTTCTGGCAGGGCTGATAGTGGGCATACCCTGTCTCAGGTTGAGAGGCACTTATCTCGCCCTGACCACATTGGCGTTTCCAATCATTCTTATGGGTCTGGTCTTTGCCATTCCGGATGTGACGGGGGGCGAACTGGGGGTGTCGGGCCTGGATCGCCTCTCCGGCTCGCGGATTCATGATTACTACATCACGGTGATCTCGATGCTGGTGTTGACCTTCGTCATGTGGAAGATTACCGATTCAAACACCGGGATAATATTGCATGCAATCCGTGAAGATGAACTCGCCGTCAGGGCAGGCGGTATCAACACCACCCGGTACAAGCTTCTGGCATTCTGTCTGAGCGGGTTTTTTGCGGGAATTGCCGGAGGGTTGTATGCTCATTTCATGCGCACTGTCGGCCCGTCCACATTGGAAGTGTCAATGTCCTTCCAGGTGATCATCTGGTCCGTCTTCGGCGGAATTGTGTCCATATACGGCCCTGTGGCCGGGGTGTTCATTCTATTTCCGCTCGCGGAATACCTTAGAGTAGTGGCCGAGTATCGCATGCTGATCTTCGCTATCATGGTCCTGTTGACTCTCATTTTCATGCCGGAAGGGCTCATTCCTTGGATACGAGACAGGATCGAAAAGGAATGCCCCAGGTGCAAAGTGAGAAGCGTTGCCACTCGCAAGACCTGCCGGGTTTGCACCGCTCCTCTGGATTAACGGACCCCTGTCCATACCAGAATTGTCTTTCGGAGTGAAATCGATGGATGCCAAACAGTTCTACTTGTCCAAGCCCTGGTTGCGTTACTATCCGCAAAGTGTGCCCGCGGATGCTGAAATCCCGGAACAATCCATTCCGGAGTTATTCGATCAGGTGACGGAAAAATGGTCCGGAAAGGATGCCCTTATCTTCTACGGCAAGAAGATCACGTACGGGGAAATGCGAGATCTGGTGGATCGATTTGCCGCTGCTTTGGCCGCGTTGGGCGTGACAAAAGGGGACTGCGTGGCGCTCCATCTTCTGAATTGCCCTCAGGTACGTAATCGCCTACTTCGGTGCGCTCAAGGCGGGAGCGATGGTGACCCCGATAAGCCCCGTGTACACGAGCAGTGAAGTCAAACATCAACTGACAGACAGTGGTGCAAAAACTGTGGTTTGTCAGGACATCCTCTATGACAATGTCGAAAAAAGCGGCGCCGACGTGAATAACGTGATCCTGACCAATATCAGCGAATATCTGCCCTGGCTGAAGAGAGTCCTAGGAAAGAGCAAAGTCGGGAAAGTCTATAAGGAAATGCAGGTTCCAGTGCCCAAGGTCTCGAAACGGAAAGGCATTCATCAGTTTCAGGATCTCCTCAAGAAATACCCTGCTCAGCCTCCGAGGGTTGATATTGACTCCGATAAGGACGTGGCGGTACTCCCCTATACTGGTGGAACGACAGGACTTCCCAAAGCGGCCATCCTTACTCACAAGAACCTGATCGCATGTCAGGCTCAGGCCGTCGCGTTTTGGAAGGATGTCTTAAATCCCGGCGGTGATGTGATCGTTGCTTTTCTGCCATTCTTTCACATATACGGGCAAGTCATCATCATGCTGTCCACGCTACTTCAAGGAAGCACACTGGTCCTACTGACTACGCCTGATTTGGAGGACATACTTCAATTGACCGAAATGTACCGGGCGTCAGTCTTCTTTGGCGTGCCGACCATGTTTGAATACCTCAAAGAATACGAGAAAACCGATCGGGTGAATTGGAAGAGGATCAAAATGATTGGCTGCGGAGCGGACACTCTTCATGAATCAACCATGAACGGCTGGGAACTCCGGACAGGCAGTAAGATCACTGAAAGGTACGGCATGACCGAAACCACTGCGCTCAGTCACGGGAATCCCATCAACAGGGTCAAAGCAGGCTCTTTTGGTGTTCCTATCCCGAACGTCGCCGCCGCGATCATCGATCACAGCGGTCTTGACTTCATGCCAGTCGGTGAAGTTGGCGAGCTTATAGTCAGCGGCCCAAACATTATGCAGGGCTACTGGAATCGTCCCGAAGAGACCGCAAGCTCATTGATCGAGATCGACGGTCAGAAATGGCTGAGAACAGGGGACCTGGTTCGCATGGATGAGGAGGGCTATTTTCATTTCTTCGACAGAAAGCGCGACCTTATCAAGTACAAGGGCTATGCAGTCTTTGCCAGGCATGTCGAAGAGGTGCTGTACAATCATCCACAGATCAAGGCCGCTGGCGTAGTGGGAGTGCCGGATCCCAAAGTCGGGGCAATAATAAAGGCGTATGTGGTGCTGCAAGCAGAGGCCAGGGGCAAAATTTCAGAAGAGGACATCATCTCCTATTGTCAGGAGAATCTGGCCCACTACAAGGTCCCTAAAATCATTGAACTTAGAGGTGAACTGCCCAAGACAGACGTGGGCAAAGTGTCCCGCCGGGAACTCCGAGAAGAAGCAGAGGAGATCTGACATGGCGGAGTCCTTGCTCGAAATCAGGAGTCTCAGCAAGAGCTTCGGCGGGCTGCACGCGACCAACAATATCAGCTTCTCCATGGGCCGCCACGAAATGGTCGGTCTGATAGGCCCCAATGGCGCGGGAAAGACCACGCTTATCCGGTTGATCATGGGAATCCTTAAAGCCGGATTCCGGGCGTATTCGTTTCCGGGATACGGATATCAGCGGTCGGAAGACCTGGGACATTGTTAACATGGGGATTGCCTCCACATTTCAAAACATGCGACCTTTTCGTCGACTACCAATCATTGCAAATGTGATGGTTTCGTGCTTGTGCCCACGTGCCATGAAGAGGGGTGAATGGGTGAAGCGGATCGAAGCCAAAGCAATGGATGCGCTCGAATTTGCCGGCATCTCTGATATGGCGCTTGAAAAGGCATCCACACTGTCTCAGGGAGATTTGAAACGCCTGGAAGTCGCTCGAGCAATAGCCACCGAGCCCGAATTGCTCCTCCTGGATGAGCCGTTCGGCGGCTTGAGCCCGGCTGAAACGGAGTTAATGGCCAAATCCATCAAGAGGTTGCACAAAGGCGGGCGGTTTGGTCGGCTACACAGCGAAGGGCCCGCAATGATCATCGTCGAACATAAGTTGCAGCAACTGATGAAGATTGTGGACCGTATCCTGGTCCTCAATTTCGGGGTCCTGCTTGCTGATGGAAAGCCGGACGAAGTGGTTCGGAAACCGGAAGTCATTGAGGCCTATTTCGGAGAAGGAGGCATCTAAGTTGCTCCTGACGGTAGCCAATTTAACTGTCACATACGACAGAGCAATGATCATCAACGATCTCTCGATAAGGGTGAACCAGGGCGAACTGGTTAGCCTGGTGGGCCCCAACGGCGCCGGTAAGTCCACGTTGCTCCGTGCGATAACAGGGTTGGTGGCCTGGGAGAAGGAAGTGCTTCGCAAGACTACAGGCGGAGACATAACCCTGAAAGGGGAGGTCGTTTTCGACGGGGAGCGGATAGACAACATGCCGGCTCACGAGATCGTGAAGAAAGGTCTTATCCATTGCCCCGAACGAAGGAGACCGTTCAGGGAAATGACCGTGCTGGAAAATCTCCTGGCCGGCGCGTATCTCGTGAAGAAAAAGGCCGAAGTTCAAAGTAATCTCCAGAAGGTATACGAGTTGTTTCCGGTACTGCATACTCGCTCCAGCCAGGTGTCCGGGACCTTATCCGGTGGAGAACAACAGATGTTGGCCATAGGTCGCGGCTCTGATGTTCCGCCCCAAGCTCCTTTGCATCGACGAACCTTCAACCGGCTTGGCGCCGATAATGAGATCAGAGGTATTCAAAAGAATTCAAGAAATCTGTGATATAGGAATCACTGTGCTTCTGGTTGAGCAGGAGGTGAGCACAGTCTTCAAAATGGCTTCCCGAAATTATGTGTTATCATCGGGAAAGATCATAGCCGAAGGATCTGGTGCCGACTTGCTTCAGGATGAAGTCATACGCAAAACGTACTTGGGACTTTGAGTCAGCATCATTCAGTGGAATGAAACCAAAATATTTATGGGGTCTTGCAACCGCAGGTGGGGACGTCAATCAAAAGGCGCTCGCGGACGCACGGACTCCTCTCAGGGGTACATGGGCACTTTCGATCTTGGGTCAATGAGGCCCCGCTCTGGGCCAATGTGGCCCAACACAGCAACCTCGCACTGCACTCATACTGAATAATAATCGGGTCACTATGACCTGTTTCCGCTAAGTTCTCCACTTTCAAACAATGCCCGCTTGCGGGGCTGTTCAAGACATATAACCAATGGTTATTGCAGTCTCATTTTGGCGCGCTGGGGGTCTCTCGGGGAACCTGGCATGATTTTTGCCTAAGATGTCGGTAAGATAAGTGAGCTTCGGAACAATGGAGCTAAACCTGCCATCCGATCGAGAGCAAATGCAATTACAGGGGGAGCTGACATGAAAAAGACGAGAATCGTGGTTCTTGTGCTTGTTGGGGCCGCTTTGTTGTTACTGCTGGCTTCTGCAGTTTCCGCGGAGGAAGAGCTAACAATCGCAGCAGTGCTACCTTTGACCGGACAGTTCGGCCCCGCCGGCTTGCTGGGGGCTGCTGCGGGAAGGGACAGCGTGGCCATCATTAACGAGGAGGGTGGAATCAACGGCAAGAAGCTGAGGTATGTGGTCGAGGACGGCCAGTACAAGCTTGACGTGGCCATGGCCGCATTTCACAAGATCATGGCCATTGACAATCCCATGGTCTTTTTCGCTGAAAGCACCGAGCAGGCCAAAGCCATTGCTCCGGAGATGAAGAGCCGCTACAAGATGCTCTGCGGCTGTGCCGGCTTTTCGAGCGTTCTGGCGGACACTGCAATGAATCCCTATTCGTACGTCAATGGTCCGACTTACGGCGACCAGTTCGGAATATTACTCAAGTATATTGCCAAAGAAAAGACTACGGGCGAAAGTGGCCTTTTTCTACAGCGACACCGAATTTGGAAGGGACCCGATCAAGTTCAGTCGGCTAATGTGCGGCAGGTTGCGGCTCGATCTCGTGACTGAAGAGGTGGTGCCACCGGGTGCGAAGGACCTGGCTGAACAGATCAAGGACCTGAAAGCCAAGGATCCGGATTATGTGATCTTTCACGGTTTTTTGTACGAGCCCGTTCCTCAGGTGATCAAGGCATGCAGGGACCTGGGCATGAAATGCAAGTTTATGGGAACGTTTTATGGCGCGACAAAGTGGATGCTGGACAAGCTCGGCCCCTTGGCTGAGGGTTACCTGGTTGTCAGCCCGTACATGTGGTGGTGGAACGAAGACGTTCCCATGATCAAGAAAATCAGGGATTACACAGCCAAAACATATCCGGAAGTGAAATTCAGGGATATTAACTACATACATGGCTTCATGTCCATGCTGATCGCTGCGGAGTGCATGCGGCGGGCCGACACAGCCGGAAATTTGACCCGTGAAGGTGTAGCAAAGGCATTGCAGACCATCAAGGATTTCGATTCAGGAGGGCTCTCCGCACCTTGGACCGTCTGGAATAGCAGGTTTCCTGTAGCCAAAGTGTGGGCAGCCAATCCCGCGAAAGGGATCTACGAACCCGTGTCCGACTGGATCAGGTTGGATAAGTACAACTGACAGACTTTTCGTATAAATCGAAAGGGGTCGAAACCCTCTAGCCACCCTCTCTTAATCAACTCTGGCGTAGGCGTGGCTGAGCACCACCCCTCGGTCGGTGCGGGACCGGATAAAGTAACGGTCATCCTTATCTATCCATCCCTCTGTCACGAGAGTGTCGCCGGGATAAACCACTCCCGAGAAACGGGCCTTGAACTCCTTGAAGCGTGCCGGATCTCCATCGCAAACGCTTAAGACTATTGCTCTGGCTGCATAACCGTAAGTGCAGAGACCATGCAGGATGGGTCGCGGAAAACCGCCCATCCGGGCAAAATCGGGGTCCAGGTGTAGGGGGTTGAGGTCACCGTTCAGACGGTAGAGTGCTGCTTGGTTTTCCGGGACGTGATATGAGGCGGTGAAACTCGACTGGGCTCCCTGGGGAGGCTCAAGCGCTTCGGACCGGGGTCCGGGGTCCCCTCCGAAGCCTCCGGCGCCCACATAAAAAATGCCATGTTCGGCCTCGGCCAAAAGCTCATCCGCATTAGTAATAACTTTCAGTCTCCAGATAATTAGCGCCCCTTTGACTTTGTCGTAAATATTTGTGACTTCTCCTTCAACGAAGACTTTCCCCTCAGGTGGAATCGCGCGCTGGAGTCTTACCGCTTCTTCCCCATGAATAAATCTGGAAAAGTCGACCTTGACATCCTTAAAAAGTTCAGCAAACACGTCAGTGCCCATGACGGTGGCAAAGGTGGGGAAGACCTTTAGCCCACCTTGGGCGCTCTCGTAAATAAATTGGAGATCCTCTGTCTGTGCCCCGATACCCAGTGCATATACGACAACATCTTTCCACGTGTACTCGAATGGGATTGGACCGCATTTCTTACCGATCAGGCCCAAATCAATCATGCATGCCTCCTCATTGCTCCATTGCAATTGCCAACATTTTTGGCCGATTTGCGGGAATGGTCACGCCAACGGCGTGATCACCCCGGATCTCGGATCAAAACCAACCCCGGACTTCAGAGAGTGTCTCAAAACTCTTCGGGCGACCAAAATCGTAGCACGAATTCCCTCGCCCTCGGTCCCCCTCCCACGGGGCGAGGGAAGCGCAAACCTCTTCACCTTTGCTCCCTCTCCCTCCGGGAGAAGGTTGGGGTGAGGGCAGTGAAGCTCGTACCAGTCCCAATCGTGCCACGACTTGAAGTTTGTGCCGGCTATTGAGACAGTTTCTTCAATCCGGGGGCCGGGGCTGGCTTTGTCAGATCCGTGATGGAATTAGCGGACTTCTCATGGCTTGACAGCGAACCGATATACAGAAAATGCTGAACGCTATGAAATAGCTGCGAATCTTATTTGGCTATCACGCTGGCCGGCAGCTTCCTGGTCAGGATGTCCACCGCTTCTTCCACCATCTCCTCCAGAACCTGTCGAGCGGGCTTGATATCGCGGATCAGCCCTGATACCTGCCCGGCGAGACCGCCAACGTAGTCGGACTTGTTGGCTTCAACGAAGCCCCAAAGGAGCGCAGAAGAAATCAGAACCTGAGTGGGGAAGGGCAGGGGATCAAGACCCGATTCGTCCCACAAGCTATGATACTGATTCAAGCTCGCTCGTAAGGTCTTTCCGGTATAAGCGGTACTGACACGGGTATCTTCGTCAGTCGATTCGAGAATGCGCTGTTTGTTGATATCCAAAGCGCCTCCTTCATCTGTTGCCAGAAAACGCGTTCCAACCCAGACGCCGATGCAGCCCATGGCCAACGCGGCCGCTAGGCCCCGTCCGTCACCGATGCCGCCGGCGGCCAGAACCGGCACAGGCGCAGCAGCATCTATAGCCTGGGGCAGCAGGGCCATTGTCCCAATCCTTCCGGTATGGCCTCCGCCTTCATGCCCTTGTGCCACAATCAGGTCAAGGCCCGATTCAGCCATGCGGCGGGCATTTTTTGAATTGCCAGTAATCCCGAGCACCTTCATTCCCACTGCATGAGCTTGTTCCACCATAAATCCCGGATTTCCGAGACCTGCGCAGAAGAGGGGGACTTGTTCGTCTATACATACCTGGATGGACTCCTTTGGACGGTTCGTGGTGGAATTCAACTTTATCATGACGTCCACGTCAGGGAGCCCCATCTCAGCTCTCACCTTCTTTATCCACTCTCTATGTGACTCGGGAATCTTTTTCAGCACCTCGCTGAGCGGCAGTTCTTTTGCGCCATCGCCTGCAGGAGGTGCCACCTTCTTGGGCAGAAGCAGATCAACCCCAAAGGGCTTGTCTGTTTGCGCCTTGATCTCCCGGATAGCATCCCGGAGTTCCTCAACCGAAAAGCCGCTCCCCCCAAGCACTCCGAGACCTCCAGCCTCTGAGACGGCAACAACCAGTTCCACAGGCGCTCCGGTTTTTTCACCTATCAGCGTAGGACCCATTCCTGCGCTGAGAATCGGATATTCGATTCCCAGCATGTCGCACAGCTCTGTTTTCAGAGTTCGTTTTCCCATTATTGTCTCCTTCCATCGGGATATAGGCGTTACCAAAAGTGATGACCTGTTCACCACCCGTCACCCCGGCGAATCCCGCGTTCTGCGCGGGACGGGGTCCAGAAGTCCCGCGTCCCGCGGGATTGAAATCCCGCCTGCGGCGGGACTGGATTTTGGCTTCCGCCGGAATGACGGTGTCCGGTTACCTCCAATCGGACAAATCTTTTGGCAATTGGTATAAACAGCGTCTCGGATAAAGTCCGGTTATCTTCCTCTTTCGCTAAGCTCAAAGCCGTCAAGCAAGACGGCACTGTATTTGCCTCTAGAATTATATTCAGTGGCTCACGTAATGCGAACTACCTTTTGGTTTGGACTCATCACGGTCAGATTATAGGTGCGATCACGCCGCCGCCTATGTTAAGCGTTGCATGAAGAACTTCGGTATCATGATGGTTCCCGCAGAGTCGTCTAAAATGTAGTTCCTCAGCTAAAAACATCCTGTGAGCACTTGATGCCTTCATTGCCATGAAGTTTGCCACCTTCGGATGCAAAAAACCAGCGTGAATTTCCAACGCTTTCTTTCTATTGATTACCAGGACACCCGAGTGATATCCGGGTTGGCCGACTGTTCCGTTGTTGGTTCGTCAGAATCTCATTCGGAATAAATTTCTTCTTTACAGTCATTTCATTATCGTGTTAAAGTGATCTTGTCAAGTGCGGGGAGTACTTGTTTCACAGCCATATCGTTAATGAACAGGATTCATATCTGTGCAGTCAGTCAGCGGTCATATGAGCGATGATCTAGAGCTAAGCCAGCGAAATGGCACTGTCTCGGCCACAAAATGGAAGATCCTGGCGGCAGCGGAAGAAGTTATGTCGCAAAAGGGCTTTGCCTCTTCGTCCATTTCTGAGATCGCTCGTAAAGCGAATGTGACTGATTCTGTTATTTACCAGTATTTTAAGGGCAAACAAGATCTTCTCTTCTCGGTGCCCGGCGAAAAACTGAAGAAACAGCTGGCCCTTTTGAAAGAGCATCTCGCAGGAATCCCGGACGTGCAGAGCCAACTGCAAAAGGTTATGTGGCTGCAACTGCGATACCACGACGCCCACCGCGCCTATGCTCGGTTGCTCCTTATGGAATGCCGGTCCTTCAAAACGTTCTATTCCAGTCCTGCATATGAGATCGTTCGCGAATATACCCGCATAGTGTCTTCAATATTGGCTAGGGGCGTGAAAGAAGGAAGATTTCGCGTCTGATGTCCCCGTTCGGCTTATACGTGACGTAATTCTAGGGACTCTGGACATGGAAACCATCACCGCTCTGACGATAGGAGAAATGAAGTCGGGCGAGTCGGATTTCGAAGACGTGGTGAATCTAGTGGACCCCATGGTCCTGGCCAAAAATCCTCCGGAAGGCTCCCGGATAAATCGCTTGGATGCCATAATCGACGCGGCGAAAACAGTCTTCGCAGAAAAAGATTTTGCCAAAGCAACCATATCCGAGATCGCGAGTCTGGCGGGCGTAGCGGATGGGACAATTTACGAGTACTTCCAGAGCAAAGAAGATATTCTTCTTTCCATAGCCTCAAATCGGCTCCACTCCTATCTTGAGCACGTCGCCGGCGCATTCGAAATCAAGACGCCGGACCGCAAGCTTCGCAGACTGATCAAATACCATTTTTCAAGCTTTTTGAGCGACCGAGAGTTCCTGAAAGTGTTCCTTCTGCGACTTCATACTAACGACAGGTTTTACACGTCCAGAGCCTTCGAAGCGTTCCGCTCCTTCTACAGATTGATCGACGATGTCATAGAGGAGGGGAAGGCCTGCGGGGTTTTTCGCTCCACGGTTAATCCCAGAGTTTTCCGCAACATGTTTCTTGGCGCCTTTAGTCATATGTCTATGCGATGGTTTGTATTGCGTGAATCGGCTCCCGTGGACCGGATGGAGGAGATCGATCAGGTAACCGGGCTTCTTACGTCAGCGGTCATGGTAAACCGTTCTCACGAACAGACCCAATAGGGATGAAAGCGGGGCCTTTTCCGGCCGAGGCCGACAGATACCGATGATCGCGCCCCACCAAAGGAGAGATTAGGATGAAAACTGACTTCAAGAATGTGAAAGTAGAAGTTCAGAATGGCGTGGCAGTGCTCTTCCTGAACAATCCGCCGGTTAACCAGCTCTCGGAACACTTTGTGATGGAGCTGGTTGAGGCTATATCCGGCGGCTTCCAGGACGCGGACGTCAAAGCAATTGTGCTTACGGGCACTGGGAAAAACTTCATAGCAGGCGCGGATCTCACTGAGATCTACAAAGTGAAGGAAAAAGAGCCCATGCTGCCCAAAGTTAAGGCCATGTCCGCCTTTCTCAACCAGATCGAGATGGGCCCCAAGCCCGTGATAGCAGCCATCAATGGTAACGCACTCGGTGGAGGCCTCGAAATTGCAATGGCGTGTCATTACAGGGTGGCTGCCGAAGGTGTCCAACTGGGGCAACCGGAGGTTCAGGTCGGGCTTATTCCGGGTGCGGGGGTACTCAGCGCCTACCTCGGCTCATTGGGCTTCCCAATGCCCTGGAGATGATTACTGCCGGCAAACCCATCGACGCTGCGAAGGGTTTGTCACGAAGGCTCGTTGACGAGGTCGTGCGCCCCACGGACTTGATGCATGCAGCGCAGGCCGCTGCGGCCAAGTTCACTTCCGGAGCCATCTCTCTGGAGAGCAGGCGAACCCGCAACCGGTACAATCGGCTGCCCAGTTCGGCTGAGCTAACAGCGATGTCCAATGGCGCGAAATTCATGGCCATGACGAAAGCCAAGGGTTATGTTGCGCCCTTCAAAGCGATCGAGGCCATGGAAAATGGTCTCTCCTTTGACATAGAAGCCGATATCGACCGGGAGGGCGATCTATTTTGCGACTGCGCAATTTCCGATGTGGCCAAGAATCTGATAGGCATATTCTTGAACACGAGGTCTGCCGGCCGGCTTCCTCGCATCGAAGGGATTGAACCCGCCAAAATCAAGAAGACAGTCATGCTGGGCGGCGGGGTCATGGGGTCCGGAATCGTCAACCTTTTGCTCAAAGGGGGCTTTGAAACGGTTCTGTGGGATATCAACCAGGAGGCATTGGCCCGGGGCGTCGCCTCGGTAAAGAAGACCTTTGAGTATCCTATCAAGCAGAAAAAGATGACCCAGACCGACGTGGAGTCAATGCTGGACAATCGACTTAAAGCGACCACTTCTCTTGAGGACGCCAAAGACGCGGACTTGATCATCGAAGCCGTGCTCGAGGATATGAACGTCAAGCAGGGCGTATGGAAGAAGCTCGAAGAGATCTGCAAGCCCGAAACCGTATTTGCGACGAATACCTCGGCGCTTCCCATTACCGAAATGGCGTCAGTGCTTCAGGATCCGGGGCGGATGATCGGCCTGCATTTCTTCAATCCAGCTCATCGCATGCCTCTCCTGGAGATCATCTGCGCGGAAAAGACCTCCGATCAGACTCTGGCGACATCCGTAGCATTCGCTCGCACGATCAAGAAGACACCCATCGTTGTCAATGACGCGCCCGGTTTTTACGTGTCCAGGCAGCTTGGCGGGCTCTTCGGAGGATCCGTGTATCTGGTTGCCGACGGTGTGGACGGAAATCAAATTGAAAGAGTTATGAAGGACTTTGGCATGCCAATGGGGCCCGCGGAGCTTTCCGATCTTACAGGCATCGACATCAACTATCACGTAAACAAAACTTTCGAGAAAAGACTGGGTGACAGATACAAGGTTCACCGGCTAACTGAGCTAATCTACCAAACCGGCTGCTATGGAAGAAAGACCGGTGCGGGATACATGGACTACAGTGGTGATCGCCCCTTTCCAAACAAAAAGGTTGTAGATGTCGTACAAAGCTATCTGGCCGCCAACAGCGTTTCTCCCAAGAAAATTTCCGACCAGGAGATAGTAGACGCTATGCTCGCCCTCGCCATAAATGAGGCTGCGCTCATGGTCGAGCAGGGGGTCTGCGACCGGCCCCAGGACATGGATCTGGCAATGATCTACGGCACTGGATTTCCTCCATACCGGGGCGGCGTATTCCGCTATGCGGACAAATGGGGCATTTCGAACGTATGCAACAAATTCGTTGAACTTGAGAAGCAGTATGGGGCGCGGTTCCAACCGGCAAATCTCCTAAGGGAGATGGCCCAATCGAGTAAGACCTTTTACCCGGCCTAACGGAGGACCCTATGGCGGAAAAATTTGTTAGTAAGCGGAATCTGGATTTCCTGCTTTACGAAGTGCACGGGTTGGAACGGCTTTCCCAATTGCCTTATTTTGAGGACCATACTCGTGAAACCTTACGATCTTGTGATGGATACAGCCCTCAAATTGGCTCGTAACTTGATGTATCCATATTTGCGGGAAATGGATGAGAAGGCTCCCGTTCTGGAAAATGGCCAAGTCAAGGTCCACCCTGTTGTTAAGACCATGATGAAGGAATGGGGAGAGGGTGGATGGATCTCTTCGTCCATGCCGTACGAGGCGGGCGGCCAACAACTTCCCATCACTGTGCACATGGCTCTGCAACTACATATTTGCAGCCGCCAATTTTGCAGCCACTGGTTTTCCGGTTTGACGACCGGAGCTGCTCATCTGATTTTCTCGTACGACTCGGACGAGCTGAAAGAAACCTACGTTCCACAGATGCTGGCGGGCGAGTGGCAAGGGACAATGGCTCTTACGGAACCGCAGGCCGGCAGTTCTCTTTCTGACATTAGTTACGACGAGCGGATCCCACAGATCATGGATATTACAAGATCAAAGGTCAAAAAATATTTATCTCAGCCGGCGATCACGATGGCGTGGAGAACGTCATCCATATGATGCTGGCCAAAATCAAAGGCGCACCACCAGGCATCAAAGGTATTTCGCTGTTTCTTGTTCCGAAGAAAAGAACCAGGATTCCGGCACCCTGAATCTAATGACGTAACAGTGGCCACTGTTTATCATAAACTGGGCTATCGAGGATGCCCGATTACGCAGCTCAGCATGGGGGAAAACGATGATTGCAGAGGGTATCTTGTCGGGGAGCCACACAAAGGCCTTTCCTACATGTTTCAGATGATGAATGAGGCACGCATTGGCGTCGGGATGCAAGCCACTGCGATTGCGACCGCAGCGTATTACACCTCTCTGGAATATGCGAAAGAAAGGCCCCAGGGCCGCAAGCTCACCAGCAAAGACCCGACGCTCCCGCCAGTTCCCATCATTGAACATGCGGATATCAGGAGAATGCTGCTGTTTCAACGAGCCAGTACGGAAGGTTCTCTGGCAGTGATTCTTCAGTGCGCCATGTACACGGATTTGGCGAGAACGGAGGATGTGGAGCAAAAGGAACGGTACGAGCTGTTGCTTGATCTGCTAACGCCTGTGGCAAAAACCTATCGCTCTGAAAATGGAATTATTTCAGTGAGTCAGGGGCTCCAGATACTCGGTGGTTATGGGTACTGCCAGGAATTCCCGATGGAACAATATTTCCGCGACATAAGAATACATCCGATTCACGAGGGGACCACCGGCATTCAGGCCATGGATCTGCTCGGTCGTAAGGTAGTCATGAAAAACGGCGAAGCTATGCGACTCTACATTGAGGAGGTTCTGGCTGCCATACAGGATGCGGGACAATACGAGGCCTCAAACCATATGCGGACCGATTGAAGGAAGCTCTGGAACAACTCCAGAATGTCACTATGCACAGGGTGCAATTTGCCATAAAGGGCGACATGGAGGAGTTTCTCGCAGATGCAACACTGTATCTGGAATTCTTTGGGATTATTGCCATGGCATGGCAATGGTTGATCCAGGGTATGGCGGCCCAGAAGGCATTGAGACGGATTGCTCTGATCCGGATAGAGCTTCTATAAAGGCAAGCTTCATACCATGAAGTACTTTTTCCATTACGAACTGCCCAAGATTCAGGGGTTTGCAGCCCGACTTATGGAAGCCGACGGGCTGACGGTGGAAAATGACCAGCGAAGTTCGAAGACTGACCCGAGCTTTGGATGAGGAATAGCGGCCTGGCAACCATGAATTGAATACATCAACCAGACACGCGAAGCATAATGCAGGTCAGTATTGGGCCGTGCCCGATGCAATAGGCGGCCAGGGGCCGCCCTACAGGCCCAAAACCCTTGAAGCGGCTGAAATAGTAGCACTATCCTCCCTTATCCCTCTCCCAAAGGGCTAGGGGACTATGAACCAGCCTCCAAGGGCTCCCTCTCCTTCCGGGAGAGGGTTGGGGAGAGGGGAAACTAAACGCATGAGAGACCAGGTCGTGGCACGATTTGGACCTCCTCCGAATTTTGAGACAGGTTCTGAAATAGGCTGAACTAAGATATCAAGCCACAATACAAAAGGATACATAAAATGAGAGAAGTAGTTATTACAGGATATCTAAGAACGGCTCAATCACGTTCCCGGCCCAAAGATCCGGCCAGAGATGTGTTTTGCAGATTCAGGGCCGAGGAGCTGTTGGCCAAGTTAATGCCCGAACTGGCCAAGAGAACAGGAATCAAACCCGAAGAAATCGATGATTTCATTGTAGGCTGCGCCACAGCGGTTGGCGAACAATGGGCCTACGGGGGCCGATTCCCGATTTTCTTGGCCAATTTTCCCAAAACCGTGGCGGCCAAATTCGTCGACCAACAGTGCGGTTCCTCTATGGCTGCCATTCACATGGGTTTCCTGGAAGTTGCTACCAATAATGCGGATATCGTCATGGTGGGCGGAATGGAGCACATGACGAGGATTCCCATGGGCGGAGTCACGATCGGAAGCCGGATTGATTGCGCCCTAACCTGGCCCTGTTTCTCCGCCCCCGGAGTACCTGCACTGGGATATGATGACGACTCTTAATATGGGATTGACAGCTCAGAAGCTACTGCTCCAGTCCGGCTTGACCCGAGAAGACATGGACAAGTGGTCCTCGCGGTCACATCAACTTGCTGCAAAGGCTCAGGCAGAGGGTTTCTTTGATGATGAGATACTGCCCATCGAGGCCGAGCAAGCAGACGGCACAGTGTTAACCGTCAAGACGGACCAGGCGGTACGAGCGGATACGACACTGGAAGGTTTGGCGCAACTTTCGCCCGCTTACAAGAAGGATCACCTGATCACCGCGGGCAATTCATCTCCCCTCAACGCAGCAGCGTCAACTATGATCTTGATGTCCAAAGAAACTGCCGAAGCAAAAGGTATTAAACCTCTGGCGACTATAAGGTCCATCGGGTTCGCCGGCGTGGACCCCACGATCATGGGCGCCGGCCCTGTGCCAGCCAGCCAAAAAGCCCTTCAAAAAGCAGGACTGCAAGCCCAAGACATTGATTACTGGGAAATCAATGAAGCATTTGCTATTGTGGCTCTGAATTGCATCAAAGAATTGGGACTCAATCCGGACAAGGTCAATGTGATGGGCGGAGGCGTTGCCATTGGGCATGCTCTAGGAGCAACAGGCATTCGGCTCGTAGGAACGCTGGCTCGCATTCTGGAAAAGAAAAATGGACGCTACGGATGCGCAAACGCCTGCGTGGGTGGTGGCCAGGGCGTAGCCACGATCATAGAGCGAGCCTCTGAGTAGCCATGCACTGAGATAATGATGCAGATTTCGCGAACTGAACACGCTTCTCGCGGAACCTGCTTGCAATGTACTGTCAGGCACTACGATCGTGTGCGGACTATGCCTCAGGTTCCGGAATTTAAAAGAATTAATTAAACGGAGGAAAAATGAGAACAAAGGAACAGTACATCCAAGGTCTGACCAAGATGAAAAGGAATCTCTATTTCGACGGCCACCTGATCGACCGCACGGACGAGCTGCAGATGGCTTGCCTCAATACCATCGGCACCACCTATGATGAGGCGGCCAAGCCGGAGAACCAGGACTTGTTGACCGCCGTCTCTCATCTCACGGGTGAGAGGATCAACCGTTTCACCCATATTCATCAGAACACCGACGACCTGCACAAGAAACAGGACATGACCCGTCTGCTCTGCCAGAAGGTGGGCGGCTGCATCCAGCGCTGCATGGGCATCGACGCCACCAATGCCATTTATAACGTCTCCTATGAAGCGGATAAGCTGAACAACGGCGCCACCCAGTACCATGAGAATTTCAAGAAATGGCTCACCCGCTTTCAGACCGAAGATCTGGTGGGCTGCTGCGCCCAGACCGACGTCAAGGGCGACCGGCTGCTTGCGGCCGGCCGACCAGCCGAACCCGGATGCTTATGTGCACATCAAAGAGAGACGCAGTGACGGCATCGTGGTCAGCGGATGCAAGCTGCACATTTCAGAAGCCTCCGTGGCCGATGAGGTTCTGGTGGTGCCCACCCGGGCCTTGCGTCCCGAGGATAAGGATTATGCCGTGGCCTTCGCCGTTCCGGGCGACTGGGACGGGTTGAAACAAGTAATTACCGTCCACAACCTCAGGAATAGAGAGCATTTCAAACGTGGTTTCACGCCGGGCGCCACCGATTCCTATATGATTTTTGATGACTGCTTTGTGCCCTGGGAAAGGGTGTTTCTTGCCGGTGAATGGCAGCATGGCGGCGTGCTGGCCCTTCTTTTTGCCCTGTTTCACCGCCATTCCTATTCAGGCTGCAAGCCGGCCATCGGCGATCTTCTCTTGGGGACGGCGGCCCTGGCCGCCGAGGTGAATAACGTTCATAAAGCCTCCCATGTCCGGGAAAAACTGGCTGAGATCATCATGATCACGAATTGGGTTATGCCGCCGGATACACGGCTTCCGATCTGGGTAAGCCGGAAGTCTACATTCCGGGCATGGGTTTTGTCCCTTATGGGCCCGGGTTCTTATATCCCCAATTCAATTTACTGTAACGTGGGCCGCTGCCTGTCGGGCGAGGCGGTATTCAGGGAAGCGGAGATCCTTTGCGATATCGCCGGCGGAGTGGTCGCCACCTTCCCTCACGAGAAGGATTTCATGAACCCGGCGATTAAGGATCTGCTGCTGAAATACACCAAGCGAAATCCGAACATGCCGGTGGAGGATCAGGCCCAGTTCTGGCGATATTTGGGCGACATTCTGTGCTCAGCCACGGGCGGCATATCTAACGTGGGTAACTATCATGGAGGCGGCTCGCCGGTTATGGAGCAGATCGCCATTACCACCCAATATGACATTGAATCCAGAAAGAAGCTGGTGCAGACACATAGCGGGAATGAGCGGCGGAGACCGCGATGCCTTAGCAAGAAGGCGAAGTAATCCTAATGGATCCGCGAGGATCATTCAGCTGAGAGACGACCGTTTGCGATACTCTCTTTTCAATGCGAGCGCCGGCCCATCCCGCCAAGGCGGGACAAGGTCGGCGACCCTTCCTATTCTTAGCCAGAGTAGGATCTTATATTCTCTCTCTGGGCCGAGCATAGCGATATTTTTTAAATCCCAATACGGGGGAACTATCTTTTATTTGGGGGTCATATGATGAAAATAGACCGAAAAGGCCGTCTGGAAGATAAAGTAGCCATTATCACCGGGGCGGGAAGCGGCATCGGCCGGGCTACTGCAGTTTTGTTTGCAAGTGAAGGCGCTAAGCTGTTCTTGCGGATTGGGATGAAGATGGGCTGAAGAAACCCTGGACCTGGTCCAGAAGAAGGGCGGCCGAGCGATCATACAAGAAAACGAATGTCGCTATTGAAAATGAAATTAAGAACTTGATCGAATTGGCCCTCCAGACCTATTCCGTATTGATATTGTCTGCAACAATGCGGGAATTACCGGACAGCTTAACCTCCTTGGAAGAACAAGACGGAGAAGATTGGCAACAGGTTTATGGCGGTAAATGTTCTGGGCGCGGTTTTCACCACGAAACATGTGGCCAAACATTTGCAGGAACGGAAGACCGGGGCATTGTCAATACGGCTTCTGTAGCCGGGATTCGTTCGGGGGCCGGGGGCAATGCCTATAGCGCCAGTAAAGCCGCCCTTATTAATTTCACCCAGACGGCGGCCTGCGACCTCGGGAAATACAATGTCCGGGTCAATGCGGTCTGTCCCGGTCTGATTGAGACCGGCATGACCAAGCCCATATTTGATATGGCCCGGGAAAGAGGAAAATTTGACAAACTGGGCAGCCGCTGCGAATTGCGGCGCTATGGACGACCGGAAGAAGTGGCCGCGGCCATTCTTTTTTTGGCCAGCGATGAAGCCAGCTATATTACAGGTCAGGCCCTTCCGGTTGATGGCGGCAACACCGCCTCACTCAATCTGCCGGGAATGAAGTTCTGACAAGCATACATTTGCACAGGTAACATAAAAATGGGAATGAAAGAGGCTGTCGATGAGTTAAAGCGACGAAAGGCCAATGCCCTGGAAATGGGCGGGCCTGATAAAGTTGCTCGGAAACACGAGCTCGGGACCGGAACCGCCCGAGAGCGTATTGAAAAATTGCTGGACCCGGGGAGCTTCTTTGAAATCGGGATGCTCGATCATTCCGACATACTCCGGCATGGAAGACAAAACGCCGGCCGACGGCAAAATTGCTGGTTTTGGCACGATCGATGGCCGGACCGTGGCAGTTACTGCGGATGATGCCACGGTTCTTGCCGGGACAGGTGGCCGAGTTGGTGTCGAGAAGGAGCATCGTCTTACCCGTTGGGCAGCCGAAAAAGGATATCCATTAATCAATTTGGGCGAAGGAGGTGGCGCCCGCATACCGGATATCATGGGGTCTGAAGGGCTAAGCTCAATGACCATGCGAAAAGAGATGGCCTTGCGATGCCGCCAAGTGCCGTTTGTAGCGACAATCATGGGGGAGTGTTTCGGAGGCCCGTCCTGGTTGGCGGCTCTTGCGGATTTTGTCGTCCAGGTGAAAGGCTCGTGTATGGCTGTTTCAGGCCCGAGAGTATTGGAAGTGGCCACCAGTGAACAGGTTGAGAATGAAGAGCTTGGGGGATGGAAGCTTCACGCTGAAATCACGGGCCAGGTGGATCGGGTCGCGGAGGACGAGGCCGACTGCTTCCGCATCGTTCGTGAGTTCCTTTCCTACATGCCTTCCAATGCTCAGGAATTGCCTCCCGTCGTGCCACCCACGGGCAGATGATCAGGAAGACAAGGCAAGAACGGCTTTTGTCCATTGTTCCCGAGGAAACCCGCCGCGGGTATGACATGATTCGGGTGATCAAGACCATAGTTGATGATGAGCAGATATTTGCGCTCAAACCCGATTTTGATCGGAGCGTTATTACCTGCCTTGCCCGTATCGAAGGCCATAGCGTCGGAATCATCGCAAACCAGCCGATGCATATGGCAGGAGCCATGGGGCCGGACGGGTGTGATAAATGTTGCAGTTTCATATGCTTATGCGATTCGTTTAATATTCCGCTGATTTTTCTTCATGACACCCCTGGTTTTCTCGTCGGCAAGGCAGCGGAACTAAAGCGCATGCCCGGTAAAATCATCAACTTTATCGAGGCGGTGGCGCTCTCTACTGTTCCGAAGATTTCGCTGGTCATTCGGAAGTCTTATGGAATGGCATATTCCAATATGTGCGGAACCGGCATGGGCGCTGATTTCGTCCTGGCATGGCCGAATGCGGAAATCAGCTTCATGGCGCCGGAAGTGGCGGCAAATGTTGTGTATCGCAGAAAAATAGATGAGTCGGACGATGTCAAGGCCGCGCGAGACAGGCCGAACAACAAATCAGAGCCGCGGGGGCTCCCTGGAAAGCCGCGGGCCTGCACTTGTTGGAAGACGTGATCGATCCCCGCGATACGCGGAAAGTGCTCAGCCATATCCTGAAATTAGCGAGAGGGAACGACGGTGGGTACCGCAGCCAGAGACTGCTGGCAAACTGGCCCACAACTTTTTGACGTCAGTCGATTCTGAACAAGGTTTCGTCGAACTCCGGCTTGCCTTCGTATCGCTTCATATAGCTTCCCACTGTTTTCTCTCTACCCTTGAGGATTTCCGGATTTACTTGAATCCCCGCCTGATGCAGCGCTTTGACGACGGCTTCAGGGGCAGGTGGGCACGTTTTGACTGCGATCATGTTTTTTATATCAGGATTATTCTTGTTCGCCTCGTACATGCACTTGCCCA
Organism: uncultured delta proteobacterium; assembly: GCA_963828085.1. Lineage (GTDB taxonomy): Bacteria > Desulfobacterota > Desulfomonilia > Desulfomonilales > Desulfomonilaceae > CAWBBA01. The sequence continues at coordinate 42,845 of CAWHDO010000043.1, read as the reverse complement.
AAAGGATCGTGTTCTTGCGACCGGGAGTCGGTGTCATGATCTTGCCTGACAGGATTTCCACATCGTCCCACGGTTGCCCTTTCCATGCGTGAGCTATGGCAGCGAGCACAACGCCCGTGATCCCGGAACAGTAGGTGCACAGACTCGAGTCGTACTTAGGGTATGAGAGACCTTTTATACCTAGCTTTGCCATCGGCACCGGTAGAGTGCCATCCTCGGTGTAGGCGAAAGTGTGCTCCAGTTTCATCGCTACATTTTCGATTTTTTCTCCCACTATCTCCAAGTCGGACAGGTCCGACGTTCTGTTCATATCTTTGGCCGCGTACACCAAGTGGGGAACCTGGGATGGCTGCCATCCAAGGATTGTAGCCCCCACCTTGTCCGCGGAAAGTACATCCCCGGACGCCACCAATATGTTGCTTCTCCTGATCTTACCGTCAAAAGAAGGACCCCGCTCATTGGTATAAATGCCGTCAAGAATGGTGAACGAAGGCGGAATTTTGTTAGCCAGTTTAGATACCATGTAATGGAGATCCTTTTCAGGGTCTGCAGAGTGGCATTTCTTACGAGAATTGATGTCTATGGTGCCCTTAATATTCTTGATTCCAAGGCTTACCACTGCTTGCGCATGAGTCTTCATGACTGGGACATTCACGACGAAATCGCTATTGAGAATATCCGAATTGATAGCAAGCTCCACTCCCCCGCCAAGATCGACTTTTTCAAAGGGCCTCTCGAACACGTTTATGCTTTTGACTCCGTAGCGCTTCTTGAGAGTGCCGTAGCCCAGGGTCTCGAAGGCATGGGCGGCAGTTTCGTAGTCTTTTGAGTCGTAAACCACGGTGCCTTCACCGATGGTGATGTCGTCGATCCCTCGCTCCTTGAGCAAGCAGACCATGTCGTTGATTACGCGGGAGGTTGTTATTACCCCCCACTTGGGAAAAGGAACCAGGCGTGTCCAGAACACAATATTAGGTTTCACGAAAACCCTGGCTCCACTCGGGAGACGATCAAGCCCGCCGGAGAGGTCTACGGCTTTCTTAACCGATTCCAGGGGCTTGTCATAACGCACTATCGCCACTTTGGGCATACCCATTTGAGAAACCTCCATTTTGGATACTAGCTAAATCCTATAGTTTTGCACTTTTTTGCATGAGTAGTCTGCTATTGCAGTGATTTCCTTGAAAATCATCGGCGTCCCTGCCATAGACGGTTTGGCAACAAACTGGGGGAGGAACGCCGATGCGCAAGCGGAATCTGCCACAGCCGTTTCAAATTGACAAGGTGCGTTTTGGGGATTGCTTTACTGCTCCGAGTCTTAGGCATTTCGGGGTGTTGATCACCGGTTGGGTCCTGACTGTGGGGGTTCACACCATCAGTCAAGTGATCCTCACGGGAAGGCTGCACGAATCGGAGAGCTTCGTCAGCATCTACCGGTTCCTGCAGAAGGCCAAATGGACGCCGGAAGAAGTGGCTTTTGAGGTATTCAGGATGATAGTGGATACCCTGTTGCCTGGTGTGACGGAGATTGAGCTTGTCCTGGACGACACGCTGAATAGCCATGTAGGTAAGAAGATCTTCGGCGCCGGATTTCAGCACGACGGGAACGCTCCTAAGACCGGAAAGCCGATTGGATACGGCGTCTGCTTTGTCATCATCGGGATTGTGGTTCGTTTGCCTGGCATATCCGACAGGGTGTTTTGTTTGCCCTATGCCGCTCGTCTGTGGTGGCCTGAAAAGGCGAAGGTGAAGCCAGTGGGCGAGGAACACCAGAGCAAATCCGAGTTGGGCGCAGAGTTGATTCGGTTAACTCGCTCGTGGCTTGATCCCTCCATAACCCTCCGGGTTATCGTTGATGGCGGATACTCCAACAAACAACTGCTCCAAAGTCGCCCCCACGGGGTTCATATTACGGGAAAAGTCCGCATGGACGCTGCCCTCTACGCTGTGGTGGTGCAAAAAACCACCAGCAGAAGAGGGCGTCCACGGAAAAAGGGAGACCGTCTGCCTTGTCCAAAATCGATCTTCGGCCGCGACGAGAACCAGTGGGAATGGATCTGGATCACCCTGTACGGCCAAGAGACCATCGTGTCTGTGTACCGCTTTGAGGCGATCTGGTACAAGGCTGCTGGGAATGAACCTTTGTCCATTGTGATGGTCCGAGATCCTGCCGGCAAGTACCCGGACACGGTTTTCTTCGACACCGACACGGCGGCTTCCGATGAACAGACCATCCAAAGATTCAGCCACCGCTGGAGTATCGAGATCACCAATCGGGAGACCAAGAGTCTGCTCGGCAGCGCAGACCCTCAGTGTCGCTGCGAGAAATCCGTGACTCGTGCCCCGCTCATGGCTTATTGGAGCTATTGCTTCGTGGTGGTCTGGTTCGTGGATCAGTTCCGTGCGGGAAAAGACCTCTTGGTCCGCACTGCACCCTGGTATTCCAAGCGACATGTCACCTTCTCGGACATGCTCGTTGCGGCAAGACGCTCTCATTTCATCCCCGGAATTTCGCGCGATCCCAGCGAACACCACAACTACTCGAAATGCGGCACACGCCCCTTCACAAAACGACCCGAGTCTTACGAAAGAGCAAAACTATAGTAAATCATGACACATTGAAATTGAGCCAACAACCTCCCCGAGACATGCCGATACGGCACGCCAATCATCAGGGGTTCCGGTGAAGCGTGGTTCTCAATGCGTATGGGAATGGTCGATCAAGCCTTCCCCTTGGCCTCTTCCTCAGCCCTCAGGACCTTACGAAGTATCTTCCCTATAGCGGACTTGGGGAGCTCGTCTCGGAACTCGACCAACTTGGGAACCTTGTACGCCGCGAGCTTTTCTTTACAGAAAGCGATGATATCCTCACCAGTAGCCGTCTCTCCCGGCTTAAGAACTATATAGGCCTTGAGCGTCTCGCCTCGATACTCGTCCGGGATACCTGCAGACACTGCGTCCAGCACCTTGGGATGCTCAAAGAGCACTTCGTCGATCTCCCGCGGGTAAATGTTGAACCCGCCCGCGATGACCATATCCTTCTTGCGATCCACAATGAATAGATAGTCGTCTTCGTCACGGACCACGATATCACCTGTACTCAGCCACTCTCCCTTGATTTGGCCGGCTGTCTCCTCGGGATTGCCATAATACTCTTTCATGATCAGCGGGCTTCTGATGAGAAGCTCGCCCGGCTCGCCCGGTTTAACATCTTCCAAACCTTGCCCCACATCGACAATCCTGATGTCGGTGTCGGGAAACGGGACGCCGATGCTGCCCACCTTCTTGAGGCCCATTATAGGATTAGCCGTCCCCAGGGATGTTGTCTCGCTCATCCCCCAGCCCTCGCTGAAAAAGATGCCCATGTCCTTGACCTGCTCAATGAGTTCCAGGGGCATGGGGGCCGCGCCCGAGTTCAGGAGACCCAGCCTTTTGCCTAAATCCAACTCCGCCACTTTGGGATGGTTGATTAGCGCTGTAATCATGGTGGGCACAGCAGGAAAGAATGTGATCTCGTTGAAGTTTGCGAGGGTTCCTACGATCTCGTCGATCTGGAACCGGGGGATCAAGATCTGTGTGGCGCAGTTGAGCATTGCCCAATTCATGACGACGATATTCCCGTACACGTGGAAGAACGGGAGCACGGCCACCACGTTGCGCCGTTCGTGCGGCGTGAGACTAGTGGTGGGGTAGCCCCACAAGGCGCACTGGAAGGTCGCGGCCACCAGGTTCGCATGCGTGAGGACCGCTGCCTTGGGGATGCCGGTGGTTCCTCCGGTGAACTGAATCATGCACGGGTCCTCCGGATTGACCTGGACCCGCGGGCGTTTGGTCTCCGTGCAGCCATCCAGCAGCTCGGAGAAATGATGCCACTTCGGATCGAGTTCCAGGCCCTCCTTGGAACTCCGGCCGAGCCCGGAGACGTAATCTGTCGGCTTGGTGACGATCACTCGGGGAATCTCCACCTCCTGACAAAGCGCGCGGATATTGGGAAGCACCATATCGAAGGTGAAAAGAGTAGTCATCCTCGTTTTCTGGGCCGCGTGCTTGAGTTCCACGGCCGTGTACATTGGGTTCAAGTTCACCACGACGGCTCCCAGGGAGAGGGCCGCGTAGTTGGCGATGAGGTACTGAGGGCAGTTGGGGAGGTTCATGCCTACCCGATCTCCCTTGGATACGCCCAGCTTTCCCAGGGCATTGGCCATGCGCAACACGAAATGGCGGAGTTGCCAGAATGTCATCTCGGTCCCGTAGAAACTGAGTGCGGCCTTATCAGGGTACGAGTTCGCGGGGATGCTCAGTAACTCGTGGAGTGGGATCCGAGGGTATCGGATTGTTAAGGGGACGTTGTAGTCATAGTGCCGCTGCCACGGTCTGGATTCCATCATCGCTACCTCCAGTCAGTGCTGAGTTGGGAAAACGCCACCCGGAAAGGTGCCATGTCCATGATAGTGATAAGTATTACTACATGCTTCACGAAAAAGTCACGCGAAAGCAGTGATATATCCATTATGGAAAAAGATTGTATTTGACATGCCGCCCCCCTGTTTTATAAAATGCGCTAATCATCAATTCAGGCTCCCCTCTTGGGACGGACACGACAGTCTGGCCGGAAGCTTCCTCTCCCCTATAGCACGGAGGGAGAACGAGCAATTCACAAGGAGCGGTCCAATGAAGATCAGCGAGCTGGTCAAACAGACCCAGGTGTCCAAGGAAACTATCCATTATTACATCCGCGAGGGCCTTCTGCCACGACCCCGGAAGCTGGGGAAGAACGTCGCGGAATACAACGAGAGCTATGTGGAGCGAATTCGCCTCATCAAAGAGTTGCAGGACCACTGCTTTCTCCCCCTCTCGCTGATCAAAAGGATTCTCAAGTACGACAAGGGTTCGCCGGAGCGCGAATGGTTCCTCCAGCTTCACACGGACTACTTTCGCCCGGTGGATAAGCTTCTCCCGACCGAGTTAGTGGGAGAGGAGGAGTTTCGAAAGGCCACCGGCCTGGGTCGGAAGTGGCTGGCCAAGATGGAGGAATGGCGCATCATAACTCCGGAGATCTGGAGCGGTCAAAAGATTTATACCCAGGATGACCTGACTTTAGGCAAGGTCGTTGTGGACATGGACAGGATCGGTTTAGGGCCTAAAGACGGTTTCGACCCGAAGGCGCTGAAGTTCTATCGTGACATGTTCCGAGATATAGTGGTCTTGAGCCACAGGTACTATTGGCAGGCTGGGTTGGGTAAGCTATCTCCGGCTGAACACGCCCTGCGATCTGTGCGAGCGAGGGACATAATGGGCGTCTTTTTTTACCACCTCTATCGGAAGATCTCCCGCGAAGTACACGAGCGCATGGCTTTGTCCCTCATGGAATCCAAAACAGAGGAGAATCGGCAACATCAGGCATTGACCACGTCCTGACGGACAGCAGGGTTGTGAGACGAGGAACCGGGTTTGGTGTTCAAGAACTGCGTCAGCCAGATCTCATTCAACAAACGTGCAAGCATTTACACGGTCTTTTTGGGGTTCTTCGCAACGGTAAACCTCGACCCTGCTATCTTCCAGCAGAGTCCGGGTACGAAAGTGTCGGCCAATTCAACGAGAGGAGAGCAAAGTGATGAGGTACTCGAGAGGTTTCTCCGGTCTTGTGTTAGCCCTGGTGGCGGTTCTGGCCTTGGCCTTGCCTGCTGCCGCTGCCTCCGCGCAGGCCACGAAAGAGGTGGTCATAGGGTATTCAGGACCACTTAGCGGCGTAGCTGCTGAATATGGTCAGGACTGCGCGAATGGCGTGGAAATGGCAATCAAAGAAATCAACGCGGCCGGTGGCATAGTTGTCGGCGGCGAAAAGTACCTCTTCAAACTGGTCAAGCTCGACGATCGTGTGGATCCCACAGAGGCGGTTAACAACTCGCGGAAGTTGCTGGATCAGCACAAGGCCCCGGCCGTGTTTAACCCGGTCTTCAGCACCTTGGCGGCCATGGCCAGGATCAACGAGGAGAAAGGGCACGAGTTTCTCCTCATGGCTTATACCAGCACGCCCAAGGTGATCGAGATGGGTAACAAACTGCTGGTGGCAGTTCCACCTCCGTTCACGATGTATGTAAAGAGCTTTTCCGATCTCGCGTGGAAGAAGGGGTGGCGCAAGGCAGCCATGGTGGTGACGCTGGGGGCGTACGGGGACGACTGGCGGCACGCTTTTAGGGAGGACCGGCAGGCGAAAGGCGGCCAGATCACCGAGGACAAACCGGCCAATTACTACACTGAGACGGATTTTTCCGCGCAGTTGACCGCTGCTCTGGCCACCAAGCCTGACGTTCTCCTTATCGGCGGGCCGTCCGGTACCACCGCTCTGGTCATTGAGCAGGCCCGAGGTTTGGGATACAAAGGCGGTTTTATACTGATCGATCAGGCCAAGATGGATTACATCGCCAATATTCTCAAGGGAACCCAGTTGATGGGCGACACCATCGGAGTAGCCTCAGTGGCCATGTCCCCCACAGCAGCGGCTCCCGCGTTCGACAAGAAATACGTGGGTGAACACAAGCGCATGCAAACCTGGGAAGTGGCACTCAATTACGATGCCATGCACGCCTTGGCCCGAGCTATGGTTGCAGCAGGAACCGTGAAAGACCCTACGGCAATTCGGGCCGCCTTTCCGAAATCATTTCCTCTAAGCGGAGATAAGTTTCCAGTGGAGTATTTCAGCATTACTCCGGGAGGCCGCATGGCGTGTGCGGGGGTCGTGCAGACTATTGATAAGGCCGGAAAATATGGCCCCATCCAATTGTGCGCGTGGTGGCTCAGGACAGAGGCCGAATTCAACAAGTTTAAGAAGGAAGCTTCGCCGATAGGTAATGCAACGTGGGAGTTTATGAAGTTCGAAAAGCAAGAGTAAAACAGGGTTCAGCCGGCCCCGCTCATCCGAAGGGCGGGGCTCACCGCCAATGACGTTGATATAAAGCCCCACCCTAAGTTGCGCAGCCGTGTGAAAAATGTGGGGACCCGCTCGTCAAATCCAAAGCATCGAGCTGCTTCCAGGCTTGAAAGTCCAAATCTAAGGGATCTTTCGGTGACGTAGCCGGCTGCGGTCCCAGTTACGGAAGGCCTATGGAACTTTTCTTGCAGCAAGTATTCAATGGCGTCATGATGGGCAGTACCTATGCGATCGTGGCTGTCGGACTGACCCTGGTTTTTGGTATTCTGAACATTCCCAATTTTGCCCACGGCCATCTGTATATGCTGGGGGCGTACATCAGTTTCTTCTTGATGACCGTTTATGGGTTCGGGTTTTGGACCGCCCTGATTGCTTCCATGGTGATCCTGGCCTTCGGGGGGATGCTGATCGAAAGGATCGTCTTTCGCCCGCTGCGGGACAAGCCTCATATCAACTCGTTTATCTCCGCCATCGGCGCCTTGATGATTCTGGAAACAGGGGTAATCACTCTGTGGGGACCACAGGGACGGCGAATTCCCAATCCATACCCCGGCGTCGTGGAAGTGGTTGGGATTACCATGACCTACCAGCGTCTACTCGTCATAGTGGCAGCGATTGTCCTGATCATCCTACTCCAGATCTTCATCAAAAAAACCACACCCGGGGCGACAATTGAAGCGGTCGCGGAAAACCGGGAAGGGGCCATGCTCGTGGGCATCAATGTCAACAGGGTCTCCTCCATGACCTTTGCCATTTCCGCGGCTACGGCTGCGGCGGCAGCCTGTCTGGTGGCTCCCATCTTTATGATCTCCCCCACAATGGGGGCTCTTCTGGGGATGAAAGCCTTTGTCATCGTAATCCTTGGCGGGCTGGGGAGCATTCCGGGTGCAATCCTGGGCGGATACATCCTCGGGCTCCTCGAAACCATTGGGGGCGGCTATCTATCAGCCGCCTACAAAGATGTTTATGCCTTCGGCGCCTTGATCCTGATCCTGGCCATCAGGCCGACCGGTTTATTCGGCAGAGAGGTGAGCTGATGGCGGCGAAAAGGTTCTTGTCTGAGAAGTGGCTTTATGTGCTCCTACTGGTTTTGGCCCTGGCCCTTCCCATTTTGATTACCAACCGCTACGTCTTTCAGATCGTAATCATGGGATGCCTTTTTTCCATCTGCACCCTCAGCCTGAATTTGATCCTGGGCTACACCGGCCAGGCTTCCCTGGCCCACGCAGGTTTTTTCGGCATCGGGGCTTACGGTGTGGCACTCCTGACCAAACATGGGCTATCGTTTCTGGCTGGCGCTCCCTCTTTCGGCGCTTCTCGGGGCCTTGGTCGGGTTTTTGATCGGGCTGCCCACACTTCGGACCAGAGGGTCTTACTTTGCCATCTCCACATTATGCTTCGGCGTCATAGTCTCTATTGTCGCGGGTAACTGGATCGAGCTTACCGGGGGCTACAACGGCGTGGTGGGGATCGCTCTGCCGACTCCCCTGTCCATTCCGTGGATCGGGCGAATCGGTTTTGAAACCATGGCTGCTCAGTATTACCTGGTTCTAGCTTTCTTACTCTTCACGCTACTTGTGATGCATCGATTGGTCTATTCTCTAGTGGGGCTCGGTTTTATGGCCATAAGGAATAATGAAATCCTGGCTGAGGCGGTAGGAATAAACACTTTTTCCGTGAAGGTCCTGTCTTTTGTAGTGAGCAATTTTTTTGCCGCGATGGCCGGTGGCCTTTATGCCAGTCTAATAGGCAGTATCAGCCCCAGGACCGCTTCTATCGAGCCTGACCTTCAACTGGCTGGTATACCTCCTCTTGGGAGGAGCGGCTACCCTGGCCGGGCCCATTATCGGTGCATTTGCCATCCCGGTGCTTATGGAGAACCTACAATTTCTGGAAGGATACCGTCTCATTATCTTTGGGGCACTATTGATCGCGGTGATCATCTACTTTCCGCGGGGGATCATGGGAGCGATCAGTGACTTGCGCCAAAAGAGCGTGCGTATTTTAGTAGCCAAAGAGGGAGAGAAGCGTGCTATTGCAGGTTGAAAATCTCACCAAGCATTTTGCCGGGCTTGCTGCTGTCGAAAGCGTGAGTCTGCATGTTCATGAGGGGGAAATTCTGGCCATTGTCGGACCCAACGGGGCCGGGAAATCGGTGCTCTTCGGCCTGATCAGTGGACAAATCAAGCCCACTTCAGGCCGAATACACCTTCAGGGCAAGGAAATTACCTACCTGAAGCCTTACCAGATAGCCCGCAAAGGCATAGGCCGCACCTTTCAGACCACCGCCCTGTTTGACCAGTTACGTGTCGTGGACAACCTTGCACTTGGGTATCGAATGCGCACCGAGATAGGTTTCTGGTCGGCTCTCTTTCGTACGCGAGGTTGGGATGAAGACAAGGCCGAAACCACGGCCCGGGTTGCGGACACGCTTGGCTTTATCGGGTTGAAAGAAAAGGCATTTCATCTCGTCTCCACCCTTTCCCAAGCCGAGCAGAAGCGCCTGTCTATCGGGGTGGCCATGATCGGTGAACCCCAGGTGATTCTGTTGGATGAGCCCACCGGTGGCCTAATTGTGGAAGATACCGAAGAAATCACCAACCTGATCGAGAAGATTCATCAGGTCACGGGGATCACGGTCTGTCTTATCGAACACAAGATGCGGATGGTGATGGGCCTGGCCGACGAATCATTGTTTTGAATTTCGGGAAAGTTATCGCCGAGGGGTCACCCGAAGAAATCGGCAACAATCCTGAAGTTATCGAGTGCATACCTGGGAGAAAAGTACGTTGCTTAAACTTGCCAATGTTTCCACTTTCATTGGCGAATTTCAGGCGGTCCGGGGAATCTCTTTGGAAATTCCCCGGGTGATTTTGTCACTCTGTTGGGGAGCAACGGCGCGGGCAAGACCACTCTCTTCAGGACCATTGCGGGAGTACTGAAGCCGTCCCGGGGACGATAGAGTTCAAGGGCCGGCGTATTGACGGAATACCGGCCAACAAAATCGTAGGCCAGGGTCTCTGTCTTTGTCCGGAAGGCCGCCAGCTTTTTCCGCAGCTCTCAGTATACAAGAATCTGATGCTGGGCGCGTACACACGTCGGAAGGATCGCAAAGGTGTCCAGCAATCTCTGGAACAGGTTTATGCCTTGTTTCCCCTCTTGGAGGAGCGGAAAAACCAACCGGCCGGCACTTTCAGCGGAGGGCAACAGCAGATGCTCGCCATCGCCCGCTCCCTCATGTCCAAACCGGACATGTTATTACTTGATGAACCTTCCATGGGATTAGCGCCGCTTGTGGTTCGGCAGATCATTGGGGAAGTTCTCAAAGCCATCCATGAAGCGGGGACTACAATATTCCTGTCCGAGCAAAATGCCAACATGGCGTTGATGATCACTCGCCGGGGCTATGTACTGGAAAACGGAAGGATTGTGTTGGAAGGACCGAGTCACGAGCTAATGAATGACGACAAGGTGAAAAAGGCCTATATCGGGACCTGAGCCAGATGCAGCCGCGGGTCATCTCTTGATCAAACTCCTGAATCAATTAGCCATGAATCTTGCGACGCGTCCAATGAGTTTCGTTGATGGGTTGGGGTTGAAGGATGAGTTGCCGTACTGGGCGCCCGCACGTGGAGCCGATCTCCGGAGGGCGTCCCGGTATATCCATTTCCGCTAATGACCGTCCAGCACACCTCTTATTTGATCTGTAAAAGTAAGACTATACACACGTAAAGACATCCGACATGAAGCTCGTCGGGGCAGAGGAACGTAACGCTGTGGCACGGGACAGTAGTGCAATAATATCGACAAGTGATTATCTTCATCAGTTGGTATGGATGGACATCAACCTATGAAGGAACGTATTGTGTTGTCGGAAGGTTGACGCTTTGCGCTTTCGAGTTCTTGGTGGCACGGGAATTGCTAAATGCATCCTGGTACCTACAAGGGAAGAATACGTCCATTCAAGTTCTTTGGGCGTAAAAGGTATGAAATGAAAGAGCGCAAGACAAAAGAGAATTGGAAAAGAGGATTGACCCAACAAGATCTCCCGGAAGTACTGAAATCGAAACTCCGATTGGCTGTGGAGACCAGAGAGCTTGCTATTGAGATTCTGGCACTTCTGAATGAACGAGTAGTAAAAATCGATCTTATCGGGAGAATCCTGTTATTGGTTAAAGAATTCAGCGGATTTGAGGCCGTGGGCATTCGGCTACGTCAAGGTGAAAATTTCCCCTACTGTGTCACTGAGGGTTTTTCTGATGATTTCGTAGCAGAGGAAAACTGTGTCTGCCAGCGAGACGCGTGTGGCGAAATAATTCGTGATTCCGAAGGGCAACCTATTTTGGAGTGCATGTGCGGGGAGATAATCCGGGGAAGGACCGACCCTTCCTTGCCTTTTTTTACTGCGGGCGGAAGCTTCTGGACTAACAGCCGCTCAAAGCTGCTGGGCTCAGAGTATGGAGACGATATTAGACGCGTGATCGGGACTCGATTTAATGACCATGTATACGAATCAGTGGCCATGATTCCTATCCGTTCCGGTCGTGAAATCATCGGCCTCCTGCAATTCAACGACACCCGTGAGGATTGCCTCTCACCGCAAATGGTGCGCTTTTTCGAATCAATTGGAAGCATTATCGGTGTTGTTCTGCGCGGATACAAGCGGAGGAGGAGTTACGTCAGGCAAGAGACGACCTGGAAGTTCGCGTGGAGAAGCGGACAGCCGAACTCCTGGCGTCAAAACGCCTTCTGGAAAAGGAAATACAGGAGCGTGCAGCCGTCGAGCAGGAATTGCTGGTAAGTCAGCACAGACTGAAATTGGCAATGGAAGCTTCGAATTTGGGGTCATGGGATTGGAATGTCGACACTGACCAATTCTATTTTGATCAGAGGTGGAGTACCACCTTCGGTTGTTCACTCGACGAAACTGGATCATATTTTAGTACCTGGCAGAACAAGATCCATCGTGATGATAAGCTCAGGGTCCTGAAAACTTTGGAACGCCATCTTGAAAGCCCCTCTCATTATTTTGAAGCCGAATACCGACTGGAAACCAAGCCAGGGGAATGGAAATGGATCCTGGACCGCGGCAAGGTAGTCGAAACCGACGAAAACGGTAAACCAGTGCGAATGGCGGGAATCTATCTCGATATCACCGAGCGAAAGCGTATGGAAGAGGAATTATACGAGTCCGCCGAACGGTTTCGGGGGATTTTCGAGACGGCCAGAGATTGTATTTTTGTTAAGAATTCTTCTCTTCAATACACACACGTGAATCCGGCATTCGCGAAAATGATCGAATTGCCTCAATCGGATATCATCGGTTGGACTGACAACGATATTTACGACGGGAATCTTGGAGAAATTCTCCACGACGTTGATCGACGTGTCTTGAGCGGGGAATCCGTCGAGCAGGAACACACAAGAGTCATTGGAAGGGTTCCTCGAACTTTTCTCGACACCAAGGTGCCGATGCGGAACAGTAGTGGGAAGATTATTGGAATTTTGGGAATCAGCAGGGAAATAACCGATCGAAAACGGACTCAATCCGTTCCCCCCATTGCCGAGGCTGACTGTGAGTCTGCGGCAATGCGGTTGACTCTGCGTGCAGCCCGCTTGTCAGCCGAGACAGACACGATAGTTTCTGCTTATGGGAGAAAGCGGAGCCGGAAAGGACCATATTGCTCGCTACATCCACGACCACTCAAAGCGTGCGAATGGACCTTTCTTTTCCATCAATTGTGCTGCGGTGTCCCCGGAATTGGCAGAATCTGAGCTTTTCGGGTATGAATCCGGCGCTTTTACCGGATCCAAGGGGCCGAAGCGAGGGCTACTGGAGTTGGCCGAAGGAGGCACAATACTACTTAATGAGATCGGGGACTTGTCACTTCCCCTTCAGGCAAAGCTGCTCACTTTCCTAGATACCCGCCAATTTACCAGAGTGGGCGGGGTTAAGCTTTTCACGGTGAACGCCAGGCTGATTGCCGCTACCAACCGAAACTTAGTAAAAGAGGTGAAACTGAACCGATTTCGGCAAGATCTCTTCTACAGATTGGATGTTTTTGCCATAGAGGTTCCTCCCCTTAGGCATAGGGCCGACGACATCCCCGGCTTGGTGGGAGGCTTAGTCGCAGAGCTTTCATCCAAGCTGGGATTGGATTCTGTGCCGCAAATAGATCCGGCGGCATTGAGAACCCTTGGAGACTATCCCTGGCCTGGAAATGTCAGGGAACTTCGCAACGTGCTGGAGCGTGCCCTGATACTTTGTGATAAGAAGCGTATCAGCATTGGCGACCTCGCCATAAACAACAAATCCAGATCAAAGGAACCAGGGCAGACATGGTCCGTCACAGTTGGTTTTCCTGAAAATGAGACCATAAACGACGTGACGATGAATGTGAAACGTCTCCTCGTGGTGGAAGCTCTTCGCAGAGCCGAGGGTAGTCGAAAACGGGCGGCGGAACTCCTGGGAATTAGCCCTGATTCTCTGAAACACTATATGCAAATCTTTGATCTCTACTCGGTCCTACCCTTCCCATCCCGATTAACAGTATAATTTCCCTGACGCTAGGGAAAAATTCCCTACCGCCAGGAAAAACTCCTGCAATCGAACCGTAAATGATTAGAATTATTGCATGCAGCGAAATAGGGGTTTTTTACCTAAGACATCTCCCAATTTGACAACCTTCCGTGCGCAGATATTTGTAGACAAACCGCCTATTAAAGCCATTTTGAGGATTATACGGATTTGGCACACATTCTGCTCTAACAGGTGACAGCAATTATAGGCTAGGCTGAGATCTACAGACTCGGAGGAACACAAAATGAGAGTTGCAACCAGCACCACAGTACCGCTGGGCAGGGCTTCCATGTTTCTTGGGACAGCCATGATGATCGCCTGGACCTTGGGAATAGGGATTGTAGGTTTTGCCCTGTTGCTGGCGATTACCTACGCTATGTTATTTCAAAACTACTCTCTCACGATTATCTGCACTTTTCTCCTGTTTGCGCCCCTCTTGCTGACAATCGCATGGGGCACCCTTTGGGCCGCGGAAGCTGCAAAAGAAAAATTGTCCGTGCTTCGCAGTTTTTCAGCACCGAGATGGTGGGGGAACCGCCAGGAGCAGCGGATACTTTAGCAGGCGCACCTTCTTTAAGCTCACCCAACAGACACACCAACCTCCCAGCAAACCCGGGGGAAATCATGCTGTGATTTCCCCCGGTATTATTTCAGTCCGTGAATTATTATGTAGCCACGATCATCGAAATAGCCTCGTAGCAACCAGTAAACGCTTCTTATGACGGCTACCGGATGCATATATTCTCCGTTCCCTCGAGTGCACTTTCTGCCACTGCTTTATTTTGGCGTGCTGTTGCATGGCCTTGGCCAGTAGAGCCTCAAATTCTTTGGCAAAGTGTTGCTTTCGCTGAAGTTGTTTCTGAACCTGCGCCTGTTCTTTTTTCAGTTGCGCCAGTTCCTGTGCCGCTTCCTTCAATGCCTGATCGAAAATGGCATCCTCAGGGGAATCCTGGGAAGCCACAGCACTGGACTTACAAGCTCCACCCAGACAGCAACAGGCTCAACAACAATAACCCACTTACGAAATTCCTCGCTGATGATCCCATGCCCCCACTCCCTCTTGTCAATTATGCTCTTTATGATTCGTGACAGGCAAAAAAGATTCATAGGCTCATCAGCGGATATTGAGCGAAGACTCCCCGGTCGTCTAAGACCAATGCCCCTCTTAGCGCACGGGTCCTTCAACTACGTCCAGGGCCTCGCGCACCGTTTGAGCCAATTTTTCCACGGGCCCGGTTCCCCAAAAGTGAAGAAAAAACATGCGGGGTTCCTCGTCGAGCATATGGTTATGGATTGCGACCACCCCAATTCCGCCGTTTCTCAAAGAGCGGATGACCGGGTTCACTTCTGTCGCGGTCATCACTATGTCGCCAGCCGCACGGGCGCGTTGTTATACCCACAAACCCAGCCCAGGAGTTCATTCCCATACTGGAAGTCAACTCCATCTGGTGACTCTTGACGCCGGATCGCCCCACAGTAATTTTGAATGCCCCTCCCGCGTTGTTGCCCGAATGTCCTACTATTTTCTCTATGAGTCGAGTGTCGAGCATCAAAGCAGGCTGCGATGAGCCTGCTCCGGTTTGTAGGGGTGTCCCGGTTTTTCTCAAGGTGTTTCTGATGCCGCGTGAAACTGCAATCCCTTGCCCATGGCGTCGATGTGCATGAACATAACGTGGGGTTGATCATTCATGAAATGATTGTGCAGAGCCGTTACATTGATGTTCACCTCGTGCAGAGCGGAAATGATTGGATTGACTTCCTTTTCCAGCAACACCAGATCGCCCATTACTATTGTATCGTCGCCCAGATTATTCCAGGCAATCCACGATCCGAGCCCCAGTCCGGTGGGTATAGTTTCACCGTCGATGGTAACCGTTATGTCACTGCGCGGAAAGCGCACAACCAGAGAGCCTTCCTCCACTTCCCCCGTTGCAGCGAGAGCCTTCTCGATTTCAGCGAAATCATCTGCCCTGGCAGCGATAGTTCCCGCAATAAACATTATTGCGAGCCAGGCGACTGTAAATAGAACATTTGGGACCGCAAAACGGATTAATCGGCTGGTCATGATAAATTGCCTCCTGTGGCGTGGTATTTTTATTCCGCACACGATCCCCGTAAGTGACGCCGGAAATGGACTCCCCAACTGTCGTCCTTTTCAACTACTCCGGCGGCATGTCCACCATTCCCAGGCTTCCTCTGAGCCCTTCGGTTTCCTCGTGCCCGGTTAGTTTCAAGAAGGCCTTTTCCAGGTTGCCCTTTGTTTCTTGCAATGGAGTTTTTTATGTTGGCCGGCGTGCCAGATGCTATGATCTTCCCCTTGTGAATGATCGTGATCATCGTGCAGATCTCTTCGGCCACCGCAAGCGTATGCGTAGACAGGAACACGGCCATCCCGCGGCTGCGGGCCATCTGCATAAAGAGGTCCTTCACCAGTCGAACCCCTCGTGGGTCAAGTCCCACCATTGGTTCATCGATTATGAAAATTTTCGGGCGATGAAGCAGCGCGGCGCTGATAATAAGCCGTTGCTTCATACCATGTGAGTAACCCTCGATGAGTTCATCCTTCCAGTCGAGCAGTTCGAACAGTTCGAGATAGTGTCTCCCCTGTTCCTCAAGGTCCCCAGGGTCCACACTATAGATCCCCGCACTGAATTGAAGAAACTCCCAACCCGTGAGTTTCTCGTAAAGGTATGGCCTGTCGGGGACAAACCCGGTGATGGCTTTTGCTTTCTCAGGTTCCGTCGCCAGATTGTGGCCACCCAGGATGATGGTCCCAGTGTCAGGTTTCATAAGTCCTGCCAGCATTCGAATCGTAGTGGTCTTCCCCGCCCCGTTCGGCCGGAGAAACCCCATGACTTCTGCAGGTGGGACGTGGAGATCTATTTGGTCCACGGCTACGGTCTTGCCGAACCTTTTTGTCAGGTTTTCAATACGAATCATCTTCTTTCAACTCACCTCGTTGCATATCCGGCCCATTAATTCGCCTCCAAAACCTTGAGCTTCAGTTGACCGAGAAACGATACCACGTTCACGTGCTTATCAACATCACCATAAAGGAGGGTAACGTACGAAGGCCCCACCGGGAGCCTGTTCATAAGAGATCCCCGTGAACCATCTCTTGCCTGCCCAATACACTGCCCAAGCGTGATAATAATACCCTTCATCGGCATGGATAAGTCCCACTGCAATTTGCGCTGGAAGGCCCACCGCGCGCGCAAGAGAAACCGCCAGGACCGCATGCTCGTTGCAGGCCCCTTGCTTTGTTTGCAACACGGTGTATGCATCGGGAACTGAAGCAGTAGGGACTTTTTTCAGGTAATTGAATACCCATTTGTTGAGAAGACCCGCTGCCTTGACGGGATCTTTCTCTCTCTCCCACAATTTCCTTGGCCTTCTGAACTATCGCGCCGTTATCGCTTCGAATGAACCTGGATGCGGTCAGATACTGCTCCATTTTCGGGTCATTGCAGGGAAGGGCGTACGTGGGTTCCGGAAGCGTCTCTTTGGTAATCACGATCTCGGAGTTTTCAGCGTCTGTCGGAAATCATCGCTGGGGATCGGCCAATCCTTACCTCCCTGTATTTCCAGACGGACGAGCTTAAGGTCATCGCCTTCCGGAATGGTGCCTTCCAAGGGGACCGCGGCAAGGGAAACAGTATCGGGCAGCTCATGCTTGGCGTGCATCTCTTGCATAATCTCAGCTTTGTCTGAACGTGTGACTGTAATCCCTAGCGGCATGCGTCCTTTTAAGAGGCGGCCCTCATTGTCTACCCACATCGTCAGATCCAGGGCACGCATAGTAGCGCGCACCCGCCAAGCCTCCACTTTCTTACCCCCCAAGTCCAGGTCAGCCTTTTCCAGAAACCTTAATGACTGTGTCCCATTTGTTGCCGTCCAGGGGATCGAAGATCGGCAGGTGAATTTCTTCGCCGACTTGCAGGCCCGTCAAGGGAACGGGCAATCCCAGGGACCTTGACATCCTGGGACTTTCGTAAAGTTTCATTCGCTTGGGCCTGCCACTCTGCGAACCGGGCATCTCAAGGAGAAGATCTCTGCCTTCCATACGGCCCTTCTGCTCGAATGACATAATCCCTGATGAAACCTTTAATCGAAAGGAAATCAGGCGGAAATTCTCATCCAAATCAGACTCGGTAAAGATGCGGATCGGTTTTATCTGACCTTGAAGATTCAGGGAAATGTTCAGATCGTCCCGCAACCTCCAGTGATCCTCCCGTCGAAATTGCCTGGAACGACCGTAGCCGGAGTAAGCGCCACCGATCCGTATCAGGAACCAGTCATCTGTTTCAGCAGGCGAGATCCGCAGACCCTCGGTGATGTCCGAGGCACCGCCTGGGAAGGTACCTGTCCGCAACGAGCACACCCACCAGCACAACCCAGATGCCGACAATTGCGGCAGTCAGGAGAGGACTGAAGCGTGATTTTGAACGTCGAAACAAAGAGGTCATAAAGGGTAATCGTTCCCGGCGCACACTGCGGTGATCCAGCTTACCAGCCATTCTCAAGTAAACCGCCGCTGAAAAGTTGCGAGAAGTACTGGTTCTCTCTAGAACTTGCTCAGCCTGGACTTCGGTTAATCCCGCGCCGACCAAAACTCTGAGTGCGGTTCCACGGGATATGAGATCGCCAGGGCTGTGGGTGTCTGTGTCGACTACCAGTCGAGCGCCCCGTCTAGAGCGGTTCCGCGACGTGGCCGTTGGTTATGCTGTGGCCGGTCCGAGACGTGATTTCGAGAAAGACGCCTTTTTCGGCTGCCAATCGAGCCTCGGCAAGGGTAATAAAGCCCGGATGGGCGAGTATATCGGCACCGGCCTCGATACCGGCCAGATTTGTCCCGGCCGCGACCGGTTCGACAGGAGATTCCCCGTGAACCACAACAAATACTGCCCCAAGTCTCCGCGCCTCGTCAACCAGTTCGGAGATTTGGGCTGGTGGCGCATGAGTGATTTCAACACCAGGGATCACGAAGGTCTCCTGGAAGCGGTTCAAGTCCCTTGCGACCTTGACTATCCTGGGGACAAGCCATTCCAGATTGGACCCGTCCGCATGGTCGGCCAGACCGATGGCTCGATATCCAATATTGCAGGCTCGACGCACCAGTTCGCTTGGTATAAGTGCTCCGTCACTCAGAATGGTATGAGTGTGAAAGTCAATCACGTTTGCCTCCGATGGCGAGTTCTCGGATTTGTAGGCCCTCCGGAATTGCTTCGGTCTCTCTTGGGCCTCGCAATCGCATGTTTTTGCCTGGCCGTAGGCTTTACTCGTCAGTCCCTACAACATACATGGGCCGGACAAAAACTCCAAGAGTACACTAGCGTTCCTCGAATGCTTATAGTTATCCGAAGGGCTCTATCAGCGCCTGTCATTGCGAGCAGTGAAACGACGGAGGAATCTCTGCTTTGCCGGTCCGCAGATTGCTTCGCTGCGTCCGCAATGACACGTTCGAAGAAAACCCCTGCTCCTGCAAGACTAAATGCACAGCGCTCTGCGACCCTCTTTTCCCGCCGATGCACAGTCCGGATGGTCGGGAGAGAGCGCCCGGCTTAAAAATGTCTTCCAATGGTCGTGTTTTTATTCTAAGATCGGCTCCGGTGGCGAAATCTCCGCCTTGCCGATTACAGAATGGGGTTGATGTGATTTTGATTCCACCGGTTGAGTGCGGATCTTGCGTCGGGCCGGAGCGGTAGCCCGCCCGAGTGTGAGGGAAGAATGTAGATCCAGCGCCCCGCAACTGATCTGAAGGAAATCACGCGATCATTATCTATGGATACACGAGTTTCAAGCGGTTCGACGGACTATGGAAAAGAAAGAGGCACGAATAAAATGTAGCGGCTGCGGGACATCCTACAAGGTCAAGATTCCCGTCACCGAAAAGCCGGTCAGCTTCAAGTGCAAGAAATGCGGGAAGGTCCTCAAGCTCAGGATCAAGTCCGTCTCTCCAAAAGCTGCTACTTCAAGCGCGTCCTCGTCTCAGCCGGCTATGGAACTGCCGGTCGAGTTCGAGACTAGCCAGCTGCCGGACTCAGACGCTTACAATGACCGAGCCGGCAGATCATCAGAGAGCGGCCCGAGTTTGGAGCCCCACTTCTTTGGCCAAGCTGCCGAACAAGCGCCGTCCGCACAAGATAAGAGTCGGCGCTGGATAGTTTTGTCGGGGGACATCGTCAAGGGGCCTTTTATCGACGACGAAATAGTCGCCATGATACGGGACGGAGATATAACTGCTGACACCTCCCTCAGGATGGGAGAGCGTCCCTGGATTAAAGCCGCTGAAATCGCCAACTTCCGCGATTTGTTCCCGGGATTGCAAAGGGACCCGAAGAAAGGGCCCTCGAGTCGATGACGTTGGTTGATGGAACTGAAGCTTCTGGAAAGGACGAACCTTCCGGGCCGCTCTTTTACGAACAGTTATCCGGCATCGTTCATTATCCGGTGTCTGGAGGCGGCTGGCAGCCGCTGGCCATATTTGCAGGGATTGCATTTGTGCTTTGTGCCGCGTTGTCGTTTGAATTCCTGGTGGGGTTGCCGATAAGCTTGATCGGCTGGGTACTTCTTTACGGTTACTTGGGCAGTCTCATGCAGACCAGCAGTGAGGCTCCGATCAGTCCACCTCCTAACTGGAACTTTGGAGCGGCCAAGGATATGGTGATCCAGGGAGGAAAGATTTTGCTTGTGGTCGTGGTCTGCTCCCTCCTGCCCGTGGGAATTCTTGTTATAGGCATGATAACCTGCTTCCTGAATTCCGAGCAATTGGTCAGGTACGTGCTCATGGGTTTGACCTTACTTGTTTACGCGGCTTCCCTTTTTATGGTACCGGCGGCCCTAGTCGTCTTGGGCAGATCTCAACAGGTGAAGACCGCATTCAGTCCCGGCAAGATTATGGCCCTGGTAAAGATGGGTGGGCAACCCTATCGCATGTTGGCCCTGGTTTCGCTGGCCACGGGGCTGATTTGCATGCTTGCCGTGTTTTTGGCGATGTTCCTGGTTGAGATTCCAGACGTGGGCTTCCTGGTATCGGGTCTGGTAATGGCGTTAGTCCTTTCTTACGGCCATTTTGTATGGTTCCATGTTCTTGGAAGGTTTTCCGGGGAAAATGGGAAGCTGA
Source organism: uncultured delta proteobacterium (assembly GCA_963828085.1). GTDB lineage: Bacteria > Desulfobacterota > Desulfomonilia > Desulfomonilales > Desulfomonilaceae > CAWBBA01. Next base: position 22,211 of record CAWHDO010000043.1, on the reverse strand, counting down.
CAAGCCAGATCCTGGCCCCCAGGACAACTTGATATGGGAAAATTGAGTTTTAAAATGGATTTGAAGGACAACAGCAGAAACGTCCACCGGTTCGCGGTATCTGCGGTGGTTCTTGTTCTTCTTTCACTGGCGCTCTTTTGTTGCCAGTCAGGAGCCTTCGACGTCTTTGATGTCGTGTCAGGGGTCATCGAGTCTCCGGAGTTCAAAGGAAAGGATCCCATTCAGAAACTGCGATTGGTTGCTGACTTGCTGCGAGCAAACAGGATCAAGCAGTCGGATGTGGCCTACCTTGTTCTTGATTGGGGAGATCAATATCTGAGGGAGCCATCCGACCCTCTGGAACGGATGAAAAGGTGGGCCGAGTTGGCACACGATCATCAACTTAGTCACATCAAGATCCCGAGAGATTTCTTGAACCGCGTCCTGGTTGCGGAGTACCTGGTAAGCCAAACGCCCTACATTGGAGGATCTCCACACGAGAAGCTGGAAATATTGGGCAAGCTCGCGGAAAAGAATCTCGTGGACTGGTCTGTGGCCTTGGCCTACGCCGGCCTTTATGCGGGCAGCATCGTCACAGGCGCCAAGAATCACGACTTCCGCGTCCCCTTTGGAAGAGTTGGAGATTCTGAAGAAGCTAAGAGACTCTGGCTTAGTTGGGCGGCACTACTGGGTGCCCACCGAAGCGATCCTAGTCTCTGAAGCGTTGGCTATGGACCAGGACTACCGAAAAGCCTCTCCCTTTGACCAGCTTGTCAAGCTCAGGGATCTGGAACAAAAAAGCCTTATCACCGTGCAGACTAGGAAAGAGCTTGAGAAGCTGCCGGTGTGGCGGTTACTGGTGTCCGATCCGTCATTCATGAGGGCTGACGCCTCTGCCAAGAGGGAACGACTGCTAAAATTGAAAGCCGAGGGGTTGGTTTCAGCATCCACTAACTCCGATCTCAGCGGAATGTTTCGCCCCATGCCCCTTACCTCACCAATAGAGGGCAGACCCACTCCGCTCCCGCAGAAAAGTTTCCCTTTTGTAAAGTGACGGAGCGACTCTTTCAACAATGGGGGGATATGCTATCTTGGCCGACGTTGTGATTGACACCAATACGCATTAAAGCGAGCATTATTTCATCACAGCAGTTTGTGCCGTTTCGGACATTTCTCCTGCACTACGAACGGCACAGCCTGACTGCGGTTTTGAGACTCGCCGGAAACGGCGATCGGCTATATGACTTGTTTCACAGTGCATTGGCTTGATAGGTTCTTCAGGCCGTGTCACCAGAAAGGAACTTACTTTGTGCGGAATAGCAGGCTTCATAAGCAACGGCCGATGGCAGGAAGCGGCTGATTTATTCTGGCTGGACGGCATCCTCAACAACTTAGAGGCCCTTGCAACCGACTCAAGCAGGTTGGAAGACTGTCACGAGTCCCTTCGGGATCTGGTCAACCGATTCGACGACTTGATGTCTTTCGGCTGTCACATGGCACTTGTCGAGCGGTCAGCTATTTTTCCGAAGATGGAACGCCTTGCCGAGCTTCTCGACGGCGTGGTGAAGCAGACCACCGAATGGACCGCATTATACGGGAGGACCGATAGCCTTGAACAACTGGCTGATGACGCGCGGGACTGTCTGTGGCAAATCAATAAGGAAGTCCTTGGCAACGTAGTCCGGACGACAGATTTGTTGCCGGAAGGCTTGGCATGCTCCGAATCTGGGCGTTCCAGGCATTTTGTGGCCTGGGCGGTGGAGCAGGTCATGGAGAATGTTGACCGTCTGGAAGTTCGCGGGAGGGATTCAGCGGGCATATCAATCCAATGTTTGCTTCGCGACGATGCGGACCTGAAAACAGTTTTGAGCCAGGTCGCGCAACCGATCCCACTTGACCATGAACGACTGAAGAGCGGCGTCCATAGAATTACCAACACAACAAAACTGACAAGTGGCAGGATCTCTTACACCTTTGTGTACAAGATTGCGAACCTCGTGGGCAGGCTTGGAGATAACACAAGCCGCCTGAGGAGCGCTGTTCACGACGACCAATTGCTGTGGAAAATAGCAAGCTTAACAGAGCAGATCAACATCATAGCCCACACGCGATGGGCCTCAAACGGAATTATCAGCCTGTCGAACTGTCATCCGGTTGATGGCTGTTTGCGCGGCCGGGATCACCTTATCACTCGTGATGACACAGGAGCCCAATTCGTCCTGAATGGCGACGTAGACAACTATCAAACCCTCATGGACTCCGTGGTAAGAGGTGAGGGATATGATATTGACCCATTGATCACGACAGACACCAAGGCATTGCCGCTTCTGTACCGTCTTAGCACAGATTCCGCCAAACCACCTGAGGACCGATTTGCGGGAGTTATGAACGCCTGCGAGGGGTCTCTGGCCGTGGTCATGCAGCACCCTCAATACCCGCGGAAACTATTTCTCGGCCAGAAGGGGAGCGGACAGAGCCTATTTGTGGGCAAAGTCAAAGACGGTTTTATTCTGGCGTCCGAAGTCTATGGCCTTGCGGCCCGTACCCGGAGGTCATACGCCCTTTCGGGCACCGAGCGCGGCGGCACTCAGGTTGTCATTACCGTGGGCGCTTCCGACCCGGACCTGATGACGGGCCGGTTCTTGGAAGATGGTCAGCCATTCGACGCCAAGGGTGAACCTATCTACATTCATTCTCGGGACATTTTCCGCGGATCGTACGACTACTATTTCGAAAAAGAAATACACGAGGCGCCGTCCAGCATTAGGAAGACCATCAAACACAAGTACCGAAAGGTGGCAGGGCAAATAGACTTCTCCAAAGAGGGCCACGGAAGCTTCGGCAGCCTTCTGGGCCGTCTGAGGGACCCTGGTTTGCCTCCGGTCCGGAGGATCATGGTTATAGGTCAGGGGACCGCGTCAGTGGCTGCTATGGGAGCGGCCCATCTGATCGAACGCGCACTTACGGGAGCGCGCGTTACAGTAGACTGGCGTAAATCGTCGGAGCTGTCCGGCTTTCTTTCTGAAGAGCCTCTGGCAGACATGCTGCTGATAGCGATTTCTCAGAGCGGCACCACCACCGACACCAACCGCACTGTGGACGTGGCCGGCTCGCAGGGCGCGTGGGTTCATGCCATTGTGAACCGTCGCAACTCGCCCCTTGTCTCTAAGTCCAATTCTCACTTCTATACCAGCGACGGTCGCGACGTAGAGATGGCGGTGGCTTCCACCAAGGCTTTCTACTCCCAGATTTCAGCCGGTAAACTCACGGCCCTATTATTGGCCCAGGAATTCAACACCCTGGCAGAAGAGGAGATTTACGACGAAATTGAGGAACTGGAGAAACTCCCGGCAGAAATTGAATCAGTGCTGGAGCATCGCGACACGATCAAGGAGGCCGCGGAAAAGTACGGACCGTCCAGCCGAAATTGGGCCGTGGTGGGAAACGGACCCAACAAGATTGCGGCAGATGAAATCAGAATTAAGCTCAGTGAGCTGTGTTACAAATCGATTCCTTGCGATTTTACAGAGGATAAGAAGCATATCGATCTTTCAACAGAGCCGCTGACGATAGTAGTGGCCAACGATCTGCCGGAGCAACTCGTTCAGGACACTGCGAAAGAGGTCGCGATTTTCAAGGCCCACAACGGCAAGCCTCTTGTGTTGTGTGCCCGTGGCGAGACCCGCTTCAGAACATGCAGAGCGGCTGATCGAACTGCCGATAATCGGGGCGGGTCTGGGCTTTGTCTTAGCAACGGTGGCCGGTCATTTGTGGGGTTTTTACGCTGCCAAGGCCATAGATGCCAGTGCCGAGGAACTTCGAAATGTCCGATCTATGTTGGCCAAAGTACTGGAAGAGCCCGAAAGTTGGTACCGGACGCCTTGCGGTCAAAGTTAGGCAAAGCCATGAAGCTTATAGGGTCGGGGGAGATGAACGCGTCACTCCCCGCTTCTACGGTTGCTGCACTGGCGACGTACGCGGCGGGGCTGAGTACAGCCCGCATGACCGCGAAGCGGCAAGAGACGAAGTCGAGGAAGGGATCGTAATACTCAACCGGGCCATAGAAGACATGACCCGGCCCATTGATACGATTCGACATCAGGCCAAAACTGTCACTGTCGGCATTTCCAGGCCGCAGGAGGTACTGCCACCTGTCCTGCTGAGCGCTCTCGAGGAACTCTCGGTACTATCCAGCTACATAAAGGAGCAAGATCGACGACTGTTGCGCACCGTGTCTCCCATCATTCTAAAGGTACAGGGCGGGCTGCTTTACAAAATTATGGAAGCGGCGCGCGGCGGATCTATGGGTCTACGCGGGGACACCCCATGGATTCAAGTTTCCAAACGGTTCGGGAGTTGCGTAGGCAAGCCCTCACGGTACGACCAGCCTCGGCCGGCCGGCGGCAGCAAGCGCACCACGTTAAGGGTTGAAAGGGCTGTCTGGAGAGCTCCGGGCCTGATGGGACTGAGAATTTGTTGCTACTCCCTCTCTTCGACGAAGAAGCAAGTGACAGCAAAGGAATATTGCTCTTTCATCTCATTTTCGAGGAACAAGCCTCTGTTCAGCAGAAAATGGCAGTTCTCAGGGCCCTGGGGACACGGTACCACGATGTGATGGAGTGGCTGGAGGAGATCTCTAACTCACGAAGCCACGAGGATGTGCTCGCAGCGGTGTCTCCAAGGGATTTGGTCCTGGCTCCCGTAGGGAGTCTGGTTCCGCGGAAAAGCGAGTAGAAGCGGGGGGGTGTTTTTACCTTCTTTCGTAAGTTTTGTCCTAAACGCACGCGTAATCACTTCTCCCAGCGCAGTACCCGGGAGGCTCGTTTTCCGGGCAGCGGCTGCCAGCCGGGCAACCTTGTTGCCTGTCGTTCCCGTCCACGAAAAACTGCTAAATATTTGACAGGACGGCTGAATCGTCCTCCGGGGGCTCTGTCCTGCGAGCTAGGGGTCGGAAAGTGGAGAAATCCTTATCAAAAAAGACTGTCACTTCACCTATGGGGCCGTTACGCTGTTTTCCGACGATGATCTCGGCTTCGCCCTTTTTGGGATTGTCCTCGCTCTTGTTATAGACTTCGTCCCGGTAGATGAAGAGGATGACGTCCGCGTCCTGCTCGATGGCGCCGGATTCCCTGAGGTCAGCCAGTTGCGGCCTTTTGTTCGGACGTTCCTCGACCTTACGGTTGAGCTGTGAAAGCGCTATGACTGGTACGCTAAGCTCTTTGGCCAGAGCTTTCAAAGAGCGTGATATCTCGGAGATCTCTTTCTCCCGGGAATCTGATTTCGTAGCGCCCCTCATCAACTGGAGGTAGTCTACGATGACAAGGCCGAGGTCCCTTTCCTTCTTCAAACGCCGCGTCTTGGCACGGATCTCCAAGGTGTTGATCGCAGGCGTGTCGTCAATGTAAAGAGATGAGTCGGAAATGCCACCCACTGCCTGGGTAAGGCGCCCCCAGTCATCTTGAGTGAGATACCCTGTGCGGAGGCTTCTCAGGTTCACTTTGGCCCTGGCGCAAAGTAGCCTCAGAGCGATCTGCTCTTTGCTCATCTCCAGAGAGAAGACCGCGGTGGGTATTCCGTCATCTATGGCAGCTTTCATGGCCACGTTAAGTGCAAATGAGGTCTTGCCCATAGAAGGGCGCCCCGCAATGATGACCAAGTCTGAAGGCTGGAAGCCCGCTGTGAGCATGTCCAGATCCCGGAAGCCCGAGGGGACGCCGGTGATATTCTCCTTGCGCTCGTAGAGGCTTTCAGCGGTCTCAATGCTTCTCGTCATGAGGTCTTTGATGTGCACGAATCCTGATTGGATCCTGGACTCTCCGACCTTGAATATCAACTCCTCACATTGATCGACGAATTCATCGATACTCCCATGGTCCTCATAGCAGCGCGTGCTGATCTCTGTGGCTGAAGAAATCAGTTGTCTGAGCACAGCTTTCTCTTTAACAACTCTAGTGTAATGTTCGATGTTAGCAGCGCTTGGAACTGCATCGACCAACTCCGCCAGGAACGCAGGTCCGCCGACACTTTCCAGAAGGCCCGCTTCTTTCAGGGCTGCGGTTAGGGTGACCCAGTCAACCGGCTCGTTGCGGTTGAACAGATTCGTGACAGCCCTGTAAACGTTGCGATGCGCTTCCCGGTAGAAATCCTCGGACGAAAGAGTCGCCAAGACCCTCGGCAGAGCGTCGTTGTCAATGAGCAGTCCCCCCAGGATAGCGCGCTCGCCTTCCAGGAACTGGGGAGGTAGCCTGACTTGACTGCTATTTTCCGCCGACATTCTCGGATTCTTCCTCCGACTTGACTACGACGGTTATAGTGGCTGCAACCTCCGGATGGAGGCGTACGGTGGCTTTGTACTCACCAAGCTTCTTGATAGGCTCTGAGATGCTGATCCGCTTCCTGTCTATCTCGAACCCCTGTTGTTCCAGAGCTTCGGCAATGTCTATATTCGTAACCGAGCCAAAGAGCCGGGCATCCTGCCCCCTCGATTTTCTGACAAAAGTCAGGACGAGGGACGAAATAGTCTGGGCCTGAAGTTCCGCTGCCCCTTTTGCCTTGGCTTGTTTCTTCTGCTTCGCCTCTATCAGGCCTCGATAAAAATTGAGATTCTTGTCCGTGGCCGGACAGGCGAGCTTCTTCGGGAAGAGGTAGTTGCGGGCATAGCCCGCCTTCACTTTAACCGTTTGTCCAACCGTTCCCAGATCGTCGATATGTTCGAGAAGGATTATGTCCATTGTCATTACTCCGCAAGTTCGATTAGCGCCTGGGCACCGTAAAGGGCAGGAGAGCTATGTTTCTAGCCCGCTTAATGGCCGCTGTCAATTGTCTCTGGTGTTTGGCGCAATTACCTGAAATCCTTCTGGGTATGATTTTCCCTCGCTCTGTGATGAATACTTTCAGGATGTTAGGTTCCTTGTAGTCCATCCTAAGAGATGGGTCCGCACAGAAGCGGCAGACTTTGCTACGGGGAAATGGGCGTCGTCTTGGAGGTCTGCTCATGACTATTCTCCCTCCTTCTTCTCTTCAGAAGCCGCGGGTTGCTCGGTTTCGGCTTCAGTAGCCTCGGGCCGCTCTCCGGTATCAGGCTCATGGGTAGCCTCCTGTTCGGGCGGCTTTGTGCCCTCCTCCGTGACGGCCGGGGCTGCCGGTTCCACCGGCGCGGGTTCAACTGGCGCTCGGCGTGCGGCCTCGGCTGCCCGCTTCTCTTCCTCCGCGGCCTTGAATGCTTCAAGATCAACGTCTTCGTCGATTTTAACGCTGAGGAATTTCAGCACTTCTTCAGAGATCTTGAACTGCCTCTCCAATTCGGTTATCACCGCGGGGACGCCCACGAAATCAAAGAGGAAGTATCGCCCCTTCTCCTTTTTCCTGACAAGGTAGGCGAGCCTCTTGAACCCCCAGTCCTCGATCTTGATGATTTCCCCGCCGTTGGCTTTGATAAGTTCGGTGTATTTGTCGGTAAAACTTCTGATGTCGTCATCCGGCATTTCCGGGTCCAGGATGACTACGGACTCGTAGCGTCTCACGGCTTCTCCTTTCGGGTGTCAAGCCCTCGCGGGCAAGGAGTACGTATGAAAAAAATACTTTACAATAAGGCAGCGAAGTTTTCAACCCAAAGAAAACAAGTTTCCCCATTTTCACTTCTAACACGCCATATGCCGAGGCGGCGCACGACCAAGGATTGTCTCGGGTGATCAGAACAGGTGGGGTTTCTTGATGGCCTGGGCTCTCTCGTCAGACAATCAGCGAATTGGTCTGAACAGGCACCACAAGCAGTGAAACTAATATTTCAAAACCTGCCCCCCTGCTTCGTTCCGAGCATTTTAGACTTTCTTATTGCTCCTTCTCCAAATGCCCGTCTCCTCGGCCGCCTTGATGAGATCGTCTCTGAATTCCGGATGGGCCAGTGAGATGACCCCTTCTGCAATTTCCCATGTGGATCTTCCCCTGAGGTTAATTTTGCCATTTTCGGTCACTATGTACCTGAACAGAGGCCCTCGGAACTGAAACGATGCCCTTCACCTCAGGTACTATTCTGGAAACTCGCCGATCTCCCATCATACGCGTGGACCTCATGCAGAGAAATGCTTTTCCGCCATTCGAATTAGAGGCCCCCGGAAACAAAGTCCAGTTGGCCGCCCGATCCAGATATCTGTTTCGATCCTTGCGATTCCGAGCAGACTTGGCCCCAAAGATCTGCCTGAAGCGAATTGTTGATACTGATCATGTTGTCATTCCGTGCAACATATTCCGGGGTGTTCGTGTAATCCACCGGGTAAATAGCGCAGGCAGGATTCCCGTCGACAAACTCGTAAAGTTCTCGAGACCCCAAGCAAAAAGTGTATACCATCTTAGTCTTGTCGGTATACTTATATTTTCCGTTGATCTTTCCCTTTAGGTACATCTCCATATTGGCATCGCACATCATTTCGCTGTGAACACCCAAATCCTTTACGTCTGATTCTGCGATCATGCTGCCAATCAAATTAGGAATGCCACCGATACCCAACTGCAGACAGCATCCGTCATGGATGTCTTCCATAATGTAGGAAGCAATTTTCTTGTCTTCTTCCGAGGCTTCCAGCTTCGGGAGGCTAAATAGCTCTGTCCTCTCCGTCTCGACAATGTAGTCGACTCTTGAAATATGAACATTCTCTCCATATCCGCCGAGACAGGTCGGGACCCCTTCGTTGACCTCGACGACAATCTTGTCAGCTCGTTGGCAGCAAGCATGCAGATAAGTTGCAGCTACCCCGAAATTGAAATAGCCGTTCTCATCCATGCGAGTCGTTTTGGCGAAAACAACATTCGGCGCCGGCACCTCCCCTCTGGACATCCTGCGGGGTGCTTCGGAAAAGTTGCCCGGCCTGTGGTAACAGAGCCCCCTCTTGCCCAGTTGTCTGTCCGCGGGACCGAAGAAGCCGCTGCAGTAGGTAAAGGATTTGTGTTCCGGATCGCAGAGAGCCACTTGGGCAGGATGTAGGGCGCAGACATTATTCACGCGAACGTCCCGTAAGTCTCCAGCCCTCCGCGCGAGAGCCTCATCCAAGATTATCGGGAACATGGCGACATGACTGTAGTATACAAGGTCTCCAGATTTAACAAGCTTGACTGCCTCATCTGCTGTCCTGAGTTTGTTCTCGTAATCATCCAAAAGCCTCTTTTTCATGCCTCATCTCCTCATGTCTTATTGCGGAACATGTTTCGGCATGGGCACTATTTTTTCCACCTTCCGACTTGACCTCCATCACAACATCCCTCCGGCGGCCGGACGCCGACATCGGAGCATCCCATACTGTTGATTGTATCTCATTGAGATCCATTGGCATGCGCCACCTGGTTCGCCGCGAAAGCAGCTGGCTTACGTGCGCTCACGTGTAGGAGAAAGATGATCTCCCATGATCTATCGGAGCAATTTTGATGCCATTGCTAGTGCTATCTTCCTGCTCTCTCCAGAGGCAAGCGTTTTGCTGACAAATCTCACTCCCGTGTCGGTTTTTTTGACAGATTGTAAAGAAATTTGAATTGGCACGGATGCCACGTCAAGACATGAGGGGAGAGATAATCACTCAGAAGACAAGCCTATTACCCCGGCATTCTCTGATTGATATCATTCGGCACAGCCAACTTCCTGTTCTTGTGTAAGCAGACCTATGCAAAATGAACATTTCGAAGGAGCGGTTTCAAGGTTTTGTAATACTTCACCGCGCTTGAGGCGACTCTGCGCCTGGTGGGGATGGGGGAAACAGTCTCCCCCTCCAGGGCTTCCCTATCGTGATTCCGGGGTCTTGCGGGCGTCCGAGTGGACGGTTGCTACATCCTATCGTCGAGATACTTGAATGTTTCTTTGTGGGCAAAGGAGCCCAACGTCTCATTAAAAAGGTGTACCAGATCGGCCTTGCTCCATTTCTTCTCATTACGCCAGGCTGTGATAGTTGAGAGAAACCCTTCCAGTATTGCATCATTGCCGCGTTCGGAATTCTGAATGACGCCTATATCACGGAACCTGTCCCATATCACGGCTTCGGTTTCGTCGTAGAAACTCCTCGAACTCCTTCTCTCCCGTGGTGTCGCTGTCAAAGAAGTAACACGGCCACAGCTTCCTGGCATAGAGTTCGTCCATCTTGGCTCGTGCCTCGTCCTCCGATTCACAGAGGTACGGAGTATATCCATGTGATTCTAGGTAGTTTTTAGCGATTTGAGAAAAGGTGGTCAGATGTAGGGTGGGCGACAGCTTGGGAAAGAGCGTTTCTCTATTTCGCCCTGCAAACGCGGCTATCAGGCAAAGTATCCCAGCTTCACGTTCGGAAATAAAGTACCGCTTGACATCTTGTGGGGCAGCAATTGGCTGCTGTTTTCGAAGCCGGTAAGTGAAGCCGTCCAGGAGACTACCGTCGGAAAATGCCACATTTGCAAACCGTGCGCTGGACACCGGCACCTTTGAGCTGGCCCTCATCATGAAGAGTTCCATCACACGCTTGGAGGCTCCCATCATGTTGACCGGATTGGCAGCCTTATCCGTTGAAACTGCAAAATACTTCGAGGAATTTGCTTGCTCCGCGTATCTGAGAAGTCTCTCGCCGATCAGGATGTTGACCGCGATCAGTCGCATGAGCGTGTATGGATCTCGTTCGCTCCGGACATGCTTGAGCGCGGAAAAGTTCAAAATGTAGTCGTACGGTAACTGGTTTTCTATGAATGCCTCGAACTCCAGCGATCCGCAATCAAGAGAGAATGTCTTGAATTCCCCGCCGATGTACCCGACGGAGCTGCGTATGTCCCGGACAAGCTCGGTGAGACTGTTCTCACTGAGGTCAACAACGTGGAGAACGAGCGGGTTCCGCCTGAACAACTCCTTTGAGACTGCCCTTCCGATGCTCCCGGCAGCGCCGACGACAAGGATTCTGCTGGAGGCCAGCACGGATCGCATCTCATCTTCGTGGTCCCTTATGTCACCGGTGAAAAGCTCCGTACTGCGCCCGATCAACTCAAGAATACTGGTCATAGCGCCTGCCTCATGTGCTGTGGTACGCGTGCCGGTACCAGTCCGCGGTGCAGCCAAGTTCTTGATCGATGGAAAAAGGCGGATTCCAACCCAGCAATGCGCTGGCTTTGGACGTCTCTGCCTGTAAGGATTCGACCAGGGGTCCGATTGCCTTGCTTTTTCCTAGCATGCCACCGGCAAATGCCGAGGCTGTGATCGTCTTCTCTATCCGGTTATGAACCCTTACGTTATCGACGTGGGGCTGTCAACGGGGAACACTCTCAGGAGGGCAACGCTTCACTTACGCCGGGGCGTCTCCCCCGGCTGTCATTGCGGGGAGTGAAACGACACAGCAATCTTCAGTCCCGGGAAGCGCGGGAGAAAACCAAGATTGCTTCGCTCCGCTCGCAATGACCACATGACCCCCGAGGGAGCGAATGGTTATTTCTGACAAGTGTTGATTAGACACCCCCTCTGTCATGTGAATATACTATAGTACTGGCAGGCACTTCAGTGAGCTTATGAAAATGGATGAACGGCAAAATATTCCGGCCCGCTGGACCATCAAAGATGTCCTGGAATGGACCGCCGGGTACTTCAGAAAAAAAGGTATCACCACTGCCCGACTTGACGCAGAAGTTCTTCTGGCGCACTGCCTGGGCGTGGATCGGCTCCACCTTTACCTCAATCTTGACAGACCTCTGAGGCAGGAGGAACGGATCCGATACCGTGAGCTTATACGGCGCCGCGCCATGCGTGAGCCTGTTGCGTTGATAAGAGGCGTTAAGGAGTTTTGGTCCTTGCGCTTAAGGGCGGCACCGGGGGTGCTCATACCAAGGCCGGATACGGAAGCCCTCGTGGAGGCGGTTCTTGAAGAGCTACGGGACCGCCCCGTCCCAAACATTCTGGAAATAGGCACCGGATCGGGGGCAATTGCAGTCGCTATTGCGCTCGAAAACCCTCGTGCTCGGATAGTTGCCACAGATATTGACAAACTGGCGCTTGAGGCCGCGCGCTTTAACGCGGAGAATCTGGGCGCTTCAGCTTCCATCTCCTTCATAGCTTCGGATCTATTTACTGCATTCAGAGAGGGGAGCAAATTCGACGTGGTCTGTTGCAATCCGCCGTATATTCCAAGCGATGTTATCGCTACTCTGGAACCGGAGATCAATTTTGAGCCTCGTCTAGCACTCGATGGGGGCCCGGACGGACTGAACGTCATCCGTCAGCTGGTTTCTCAGGCCAGGAACTACCTGGCAGACCGCGGCGCCCTGATCATTGAGCTAGGATCGGAACAGGAACCATGGGTTCGTGAAATGTTTGAGACTCTCGGAGGCCTCCATGATGTGCACGCATTCCCTGACCTGTCGGGAAAGCCCCGAGTCGTTAGCGGAAGGCTATGAAACGACATTTGTGATCGCGGGTCTTGGAAAATTCGGATGCATCGCCCTGGAGCGATTGCAGAATTCATTTCCTCAATCTCGAATCATTGTCCTGGAACAGGACGCGGAGAAATCCGCGTGTAAATTATTGCCTGTGGTTTCCGTAATTGAAGGAGATGCAGTCTCCTCGCTTCGGAATTCCCCTCTATTGCACGGTGAAGATCTCATAATTCCGATGGTCCCTTTTAATTTGGCGGCCTCGTACGTCATGGCCAAACATGTAAACTCACACGAGATTGCGATACCGGACGAGATACGACGATTTCTCCCCAATGCTTTGCTTATCAACGAGTCCAATATCGTTTGCAGCCGTGCGGACTTCGTTTGCCCGGATAACTGCCCGGAAGGTGTTCGTTGCACAGTCACGGGGCAGCCGAGAGAACCGCTCTATGATGCGATCAGCCGGCTTGAGGTATCAGGCTACAGCATACTGATTCAGAAAAGTTCGCAGATCCTGCCGGGGGTGGGAGGTTATCGGTTGGGAGATCTCCACGGGCTTGCTCGCCTTGTAGACGAAGGGAGATTCATCATTGCCACCTCATGCAAGTGCCACGGGATTTTAACCGCAATCTCTGCCTGATGAGTTCTCGCATTATTTCCTGACATATCAGCGGGAATGCTTCAAAAAAATACCCCACGACGGATGCGGGGCGGACATCTCGGTAGGAGAAACGGCAAGGGAATGGATTCTAGTGGTATCCCATTGCACAGAACGGACTGGCCTTCATGGAAGGAAGGTTGCAAATCAGGGATCTCCTCGACTCATCGTGTGAAGACACCCATTGTTGCCATGAATCAGTCGGCCATATTTCTACTCTCGGCCGGCTCATCTCTTCCTCAATTCGTATATCACTGGTTTCGTTCAGTAACCGAAATAGGTCTCCTTTGGTGAAATCTTCATATTCAACATCGGACATTTACTATTCACCTCCGATCCGGGAGTCGATCTCACTCTCTTTAGTTAATCACTTGTGACAAGCTGTCAAGCAAACAGGTGATTTCTGTACAAAGGGGAGGGCGCTCCCGTTTCGGGGTCCCGTGTGCTTTATCGATCTTGCTGTGACGTCACAAGACCGGGGAAGGTGAGTTTCAGGGGGTCCGCTATTTTAGGAGCCTCCAACAGAAGGGTATGACTATGCTTAGAACGATTGATGATACTACCACCACGCCAATGGGGATAAGGCCCTTTTTCACAGCGTCTTGGGGAAGAGGTTGGTCTTCCGTTTGGATAGTTCCGCCGGCACGATCCAATACTCCCCTCTTCTCAGGAGTCCGAACCAGATAGACCCAGGACCCAACCCAACTCAGGATCGCCGTCGCGATCATGACCGCATTGGCTGAGACCGGATTCGCTGCAATCCCGAGATTGGATACGAGCCACAGAATAATCAGACCGGGGGCGAAGCTCATCAGCCCTATTGAGGCCACGCGGAATCCCAGCGAGAGGTAAAGGCCGCCGATCTGTGCGTCCTGGGTGTACAGGACGACGATTCCAGCCAATTTTTGGCCCCACGAAAGCCCCCGGTTAAAAATTGGCAAGACGAACGAGATCAAGATAATGCTTAGCGCGGCCAGAAATAGGGGGAAAGACATGAAGGCCGCGTCCAGGAGTCCCTTGCCGGCAAAACCTGGAACTAATGCCAATGGAACGAAAGAGAATACGAACAACATGGCGAGACAGCAGTACACCGCGAGAAACATAAAAAAAGTGTGTACCGATGCCAGAGCCCTCCGTTTCCAGGAAGCCGGTGTCCTATAGCCGTAAATGGTGCGGACACCGGAGCGATCGGACAGGACAAGCTCTTCCACGAGCCCTGGGGCCTCGTCAGATTCCTCGTCAAGGTACGCTGCAACCTTTAGGCCGCAGCGAGGGCAATCTCCTCGTACCAAGAGCACATCGTCTTCGCGGGTTGGCTGGTACCCACATTTCGGGCAGAGATTCCTGTCGCTCGAAGGGTGCTCCGGCTCCTCTGCCGGGTGTTGATCGACTGAACCCGCCACTGCCGCGGCAACTCCAGCTTCAGGCTCGATTCGCGATAGGGCGCCAACACTTGCGAGAAGGCTCTGGTATTTCAGAGCGGCCCTGTAATCAAGCCCTTCTACCATCACCCTCGGTTTGCCTGAGAGAAGTTCTGCAATTTCCTCCACATCTCGTTTAAGGACCGCCGAGAGCTTCTTGACTGCCTGCGGCCGTTCGATGCCGTCCCGGAGTTTACCTTCCAGTACCGAGTTTGTATGACTGATCCTCCATGCCCTGTTCGTCGCTCCTTTGAAGAAAACCACATGGCCGGGACACTCGGCCGTCATGGTACCATATTTTTCGCGTCTTGACTCCACGCATGAAAACATATATTTTTATAACCTCTTACCTAACTTGCGGAGGAAAAATGTCGGAACAAAAATCAGGGGATTCGGGTACCCCGGTCGGGGAGGACGTTTCTCTTGAGAAATTAGAACAGACTGTGGCTTCTATGCCCGATTCCGCCAACACCCATTACAACCTGGGACTGGCGCTTGTCCAACGGGGCGAGTGGGATCGCGGACTCCAGGAATTCCGTACGGCACTCAGGCTTAAGCCGGGCTTATTAGAGGCCCGGATCAATGTGGCAGGCATACTCTTGCAGAAGGGGGACTACGACGGATGCATTGAAGAAAGCCTCAAAGCCTTACAGTACAGACCCGACCTCATTCAGGGGTGTATCAACATTGGCATAGCTTTCATGCACAAGGGGTTGATGGAACAGGCTGTTCAGAGTTTCCAGAATGCGCTCCGTATCGACCCTAATTCCGCGGTCGCCCATTTGAACTTGGGGAACGCCTACTTGTCCCTGGGCGAAATCGACAAGAGCATCGAACACAATGGGCGGGCTGTGGAGATACATCCTGGATTTGCCATGGCTCACAACAATCTCGCGGTCGCCTTATTTCATAAGGGGGAAACGGAGAGGGCTAGAAAGCACTCCCATGTAGCCAAGACACTCGGGTATGCTGTCAATCCTGATTTCCTTAGAGAGCTGGGAGAGGCGTGACTCTTAGAGCTATTGACAACGTATGGCAATTGCCAAAACTTTGGTCCGATTTACGGGAATGACATCTTCACCCTGGACTTGATCTAGGGTCCAAACTCCGGATTCCCGCTTTCTTTGGGTCGGCGGGAGGTAGCCAGGGCAAATCGGACAACACCTCGGCCATCGATTTAGGTCGATCCGTCACGCTTTTTCGGCTATTTCTTGGCGAAAAACTTCAGTGCTGCCTTTTTCTTGGTTCCGGGAAGGGACCTGAAGAGGCTGTTCAAGTCTTTCGACTCAAACTGAAGGGTGCCTTCTCCGCTCCCAGGCTTGCTTACAAGCCTGGGCTCCCGCCCGCCCGTCGCGGCCAACAGAAACGAACCTATGTGAGATGCCGGGATGGTTTTTATTTCACGTTTCACGAAGTTGGCGTCAATAGCCCACGCGAGCTCCAAGAGTTGCGAAAAGAAATCGGCTCCCAAACAGGAGTGAAAAAGGACCTGACGAACCTTGTCCGAAGTGTCCCTGAACTCTTCCAGGATCTGTGCCGCTTCATACCCTGCCGGTGGGTTTGCCATCCGAAGCAGCGTACACGCCTCTGAATGGGGCAGCGCTGCCAGCGTCTCCAGATCTTCCAAAGAGAAGTGCGTCTCGCTCAGGAACTTCTCCAGAACGGGTGTCAGCTCCTTGAAGGTCTCCGAGTCGACCGCTTCCAGAAGTTCGAGCAATTCCACAGCACTGAATCCCCTGAAGGAAATGTTCTTCACAAATGCTCCCAGGTATGGATGGGCCTGATGAAACAGCATTATGATCATCTCCGGCGTCATTCGGTTCCAGGGTAACTTGTCTGTCAGCTTCAATGCCTCTTTCTCCGGAAGGCTCAAGAGTTGATTCAGAAGCATCTCGAAATCGAATTCGTCCAGCATTTCATCCGAAGAGAGCAATCGGTTTATCGGGTCCGGCATATCCGACAGGGTGACGAGTCTGGACCATCTTTTGAAGAACACGCCCTCCGACTGAGAGTTCACCGTATCCCATTCGTGAAAGGTGGTCTCCAGAAGTTTGTGTGCCGAGCTGATGATTTCCCTTGCCAAAAGAGACCCTTCCCGCTCATCCAGCGCTTCGCCTAATTCATGGATGACATCCAGGATCGCGTTTTCCACATCCTCCGGAAAAAGGTCAGCCGTGTCCGTAGGATCCAATGCTTCGAGGAAGTAGCGCACATCCCGCATCGTTATTGCGACGGGATCATCGGATTCGGCATAAGCCGAAATAATCAGCGTGTTTATGAGAGCTTGTCTTACGGAATCAACTTCCGCAAGATTGTCGGCTCTCACGGAGGGTGACCGATTCAGCATGCTAAAGGGTAAGATTTCTTTAAGTCGCAGAATGAACTGGTACCTTTCCAGCCTCAGCTTCATAGTATTCGACTAACCCGAGAGTGGAAAAGAGTTCGTCATCGAGGGTGAGGGAACGGATGGCATGGAGTTCCGATTCCGCAAAAATGCTCATTTCGGAAAGACGCTGGCAGGCCATGTCGGCCAAACATTGATACTCGTCGGCACTGACCAGGATCTCGATCCGATGATCCCCCAGAAGCGATCTCCAACTGTGACGAAGCCTTTCGATACGGGTGTAGGCCAGACGAAACAGGTCCACCGGCGATGCCTCCATAAGTAGTCCTATGCCGATTTCTGTCTCGCCCTTACTCCTGATCTCAAGGCCGACTCCTATTAACTTCAAGATGGTTTCCTGGACTTTGGCCAACTCCTCGGTGGACCGAAAATCCACCTCTTTCTGGAGGACATATTTGTTCGCCATGGCAACAGAAATTCTGATGATCTCGTCAGCTCTGTCGCGAGTAAAAATCCCCTGCTCCATGCCGGTGTTTACGACTTTGGTGAGAAAAGTCTGTTCGTCGTGAACCACAAGGCCCAAGGTGTCCATCAATCTATCCTTTTGAACGGGGCTGTCGCTCTGCATGGTCCGTGAGTTGAACCCGTCCTCGTCCGTAACAGCGGAGCGCCGCCGGGTTTTTAGTTCATGGGAGTAAAGATGCTTGGGGGCCGGTCCTGATTACGTGCAAAGAGCGTGATCACCGCACCCGTTCCATGTACTTCCCGGTGCGAGTGTCGATCTTCAATACGTCTCCCTCATTTACGAAGAGCGGGACCTGTACGGTCATTCCTGTCTCAAGCGTAGCAGGTTTGGTCGCTCCTCCTGCCGTGTCTCCCTTGATCCCCGGTTCTGCAGCAGTCACGGTCAGTTCTACGAAAATCGGCACGTCAACACCGATCGGTTTGCCGTTGTGGAAGAGAACGGTAACCGTTACATTCTCCTGGAGATAATTTCGTGCGTCCCCCAGTTGCTCAGCGGTGAGAAACGATTGTTCGTAGGTTTCGCTATCCATAAAATGGAACTCGCCCTCGCTCTCATAGAGGTATTGCATTTCTTTTTCCTCAAGGTCGGGCTTATCAACTTTCTCACCTGACCGAAATGTCCGGTCAATAACGTTTCCGGTAATCAGGCTCTTTAATGTCGTCCTTACAAACGCTCCACCCTTTCCCGGCTTTACGTGTTGAAATTCGACCATGGTGAAGGGCTCTCCATTTAGCTCAATCTTGAGTCCCTTCCTGAAATCAGGAGTTGAATACATAGGTCCTCCCCTGCCGAAAGAATGATTATACTGGTTGCCAGAGCTGTGACCGAACGATCCGCGGAAACTTGGTATGAGCGGGTCTCGAACCCGCCCATACTCACTCTGAACTCTACGGACATAGACAGCCGAATTCCTTGAGAGGTTCGGCTGGTCTGGACGCGGTCAGCCGCAGAAAATAAGATCCTTGGTCATTTGAGAAAGAGTTTCAGGCCCATTTTGTCCCAGAAATACCAGACTCTCCAAACGGACCCCCCCTAGTCCCTCAATATAGATCCCCGGCTCGATGGTGAAAACCATCCCCTCTTCCAGGAATCCTCTGCCCCGGGGGGATAGGTAAGGGGGTTCGTGGATCTCCATCCCTACGCCATGCCCCAGACCATGAAGAAAGTACTTGCCGTAGCCCGCCTTCTCAATGGACGTCCTGGCCAGAGAGTCCAGCGCACGTGCCCGCACACCAACTTTGGCGGCCTCCAGTGCCTTCATGTGGGCCTCATACACCGCTCGGTGTATCTTCACCTGTTCCGACGAAGGGGAGCCGGTAAGGCACGTCACCGTCTCGTCGCTGTTATAGCCTTGGAATCGACACCCGAAGTCAATGACCACCAACTGTTGTGGTCCAATGATCCTCTCAGATGCCTTCCCATGTGGTAAGGCGCTACGCTCTCCGGAGGCTACTATTGTATCGAAGGCTATGCCTTCAGCGCCCGCGCTCCTGAAAAGGGCCTCCATTTCACCAGCGACTTCAATCTCCCTTTTGCCTAGTAACCCACCATCGACTACCTTGCGGCACGCCGTCGAGGCAATCGCTGCGGCCTCTGCTAATTTTTCCCTTTCCTCGGCTGTTTTGCGAATACGAAGACCCTCCACAAAGGTCCGTTTCAGAAGAACGACTTCCATCTCAGGGAGTCTGCCCTTCAACTGGGCCACAAATTCGTAACTTATCCGCGAGGACTCAACCCCTATTCTGCGCGCCCCTGCGCGGCTGATGGCACGGGCCAACGAGTCCACCTTATTCCGAACCACATGGACACGAAATCCTCGAGCTTCCTGCTGGGCCTGAGTCTTGTACCTACCGTCGGTGAAGAGGTGGCGTTCGGTCTGAGTTACCAGAATCGTGCCATCCGATCCGGAGAAGCCGCACAAGTACCGAAGGTTCGTAGAGGACAAGATTTCGGACGTATTAAATAGGAGTGCATCCACCCCCAGTCCTGGTAAGCGCTCATGAAGCGAAAGCAATTTAGAGTTCATGATTCCGAGGGTTGGTTGGATTTCATTCGCTCGATTTTCCCGAGCCAACGCTGGAGGACGTCTAGAACCAGAGATTGGCGGCCTTTCTTGCGAGCCTGTTCCTTAGCTTCTTGTAATGACCGGTCTTCAGGGTGCCTGGCCACAAGAATACTGAAAATTTCCACGGCACGATCGAAATGCCCCTGACGCACCAGTCCATGCCCCATTGCCGCGGTTACCGGCATGAAATCCCTTATCTCGAGGCTCTTTTCAGGGATCCCGCACGGAGCTACGGCTCCTTCGTCCGCACGGGCGCAAACCCTGCGTTCGGGTGGCCTGGCGTCGGAGCCGGAGTCATAGTCCGCATCCGCCGCCCTCGGAGCGCGAGCGGGGCTGCAATAGGCTTCGTCGGATGCTATTTTGAAAGTCCCTTTCAACACTTCGTGGAGGGTTTTGTATCTAAGCCCTTCCTCGATGTTGCCGCAACGAAGGAGCACGTCGCCAAGCAGATCGAACAGTTTAGCCGCGCGCACATATCTCTTTTCTACAACGGTGAGCAGGTCTAGAGCCTCTTGCAAGGCCGCATTTTGCAAAAGGATTTCGGCTTTAGTCAAAATACGGTCGAACTCCGCGCCGGCGGAATACGGGCAGCTAAATACGCTGGCGTCGTCCTTGGTTTCGGTTCCGGTCATGTTCACCGCTTGTAACTAAAAATCAACTCCATGAATTTATTACTTAATCTATTTGACCCGAATAGTCAAGGAGCTTTTTGGCTCATGCAAAGCTATAGTTACGACCAGGTAAGTAGCAACTATTCATTATCGCAGATTTTTTGGTCCGTCCAAAATCCCTCTAAATCCCCTTTTTGAAAGGGGCGAGAAAGCCAACTTCTGCACTTCCATTTACTAAAGGGGGGCAGGGTGAGGAGGAATTCCGGGACCCAGCCTCCCTCGTGAGTTAGCGACTATGGCTGAAAGGGGCATTTTCACTGCGCGGAGGGAGGATTCAGGGGATCTTGAGAAAAATCTTGACAAGAAATAAGAGCCCGTGTTTAATGTCAACTACATCGATAGACAAGATAATATAATATCGGGTTTCAGTACATGCCGATCTCTCAAAAAACTCAATACGCTGTACCGAGCTGTCTTTGAACTGGCAAAGCGACAAGGGAGAGGAGCAACCAAGATCAGTGAAATATCGGAAGCGCAGGCGATCCCTCAAAGGTTTCCTGAAAATATCTTGAACCAATTGAAAGGTGGACGGTTTGTCGAGTCGGTGCGAGGAAAAGAAGGTGGCTATCTTCTGGCTCGTCCGGCCCGGGAGCTAACAGTGGGCAAGATTTTGAGATTTGTCGAAGGTCCCCTGTCTCCTGTCGAGTGCATGGTGGACGGAAAGAAGATGCCTTGTTCCATGTACGGACACTGTGCCTTCCGTTCCCTGTGGAAACGTGCGGAGAAGGCGCTTGAAGAGGTTTACGATGGGACGACCTTCGAAGAACTTGTGGAAGAAGCTAGTGAATGCAGGGAACGCGGTGCGGACTATTCGATTTAGCACCAGGGTTGTACGAAAATGTTGCGAAATTCTTTGAACGACCAAGTTGGTAGCACGAATACCCTCACCCTCGGTCCCTCTCCCTCCGGGAGAGCAACTGTGTTGGTTGTCAACCTTTTTGTTGCACGTCCGACGTTTTTTTCGTCAGGCGGCTTGAGCACCTTGAGCGTTCCACAATGCACCGTTGCGCACCATCGTGTTAAGGATCGTAAGGATCTTACGCATGCAAGCTGTAGTGGCAACTTTGTGTATCTTTCCTGCCGCTATGAGACGTTTATAATAGGCTCTGATCAAAGGATTGCAGCGTGTGGCTGCCATTGCGACCATGTACAGAACTGATCGGATAGGTGCTCGGCCTCCCCAGATGCAGCGGCGACCTTTCATCTTACCGCTGTCACGATTGAAAGGAGCCACTCCTACAAGGGCGGCTATTTGTCTGCGATTGAGTGTGCCCAATTTCGGAAGAAGCGCAAGCATCGTGACAGATAAAACAGGACCTGCTCCGGGAATACTCTGGATAATCTTGTCCTTTCCTCGCCATTCAGGAAGATCTTTTATGGCACGGCGTATATCTCTGTCCATCTCCTTGAGGCGTTTTTCCATCCACTGGATGTGCACCTGGATGTCATTGCGAACACGCTTAGAGGTCGTCGGTCTACGACGATTCTTCTCCGCAGTCAGCATGTCCACCAATTGCCGACGCCGCGTCAGCAATGCTTCCAACTCCCGGGTCTCGGGATCTTTTGCAGGCCGGGCCTCAGGTCGCACTGAGTGGCCGTATCTGGCCAACACACGCGGATCTATGGAGTCCGTCTTCGCCAGCACGCCCAACGCCTTGGCAAAATCGCGGACCTGCCGAGGGTTGACAACGGCGCACTTCAACCCGCTTGATTCGAGAACAGCGTGGAGAGGTCTCTCCAATCCACCCGTGGCTTCCATTACCACTAGCGTCGGAGATGCTTCTTCCAATCGTTTAATGAGTTCACTCACCCCTTCATCGTCGTTGGACACGGTCCAAATCGCTGATTCAGGGAAGAATCCCACCTCTAACTCAGACTTAGAGATGTCTATGCCAACAAAGACCTCTGAACTTTTCATAGAAAACTGTCCTTTCCCCAACCTTGCAGGATGCGGGCTCATAGCGCCCAGGCAACTGTTCGGGTTGAACAGAAGAGGACGTGACGATCCGGGCTCTCCCACGGGCTTGCAACATCCCAAGGGCTTAACGATCTATCACGCCCGTGCCAGCCCCCCTTTATCCCACGGTACTCACCCTGGCAGGTACAAGTACCGTCCCCCCACTCTCGCGGTACCCCTAAGAAAACTGGAGTACCTGCAAACCAACATACAAGGGCTGGGGTGAG
>CAWHDO010000042.1:0-236743 GCA_963828085.1 uncultured delta proteobacterium | reverse complement strand
GAAACGAAACACATGAGAGCCCAGATCGTGGCACGATTTCGCGATCTGCAAGAGTTTTGAGACAATTTCTGAATCACTTGGCTACTTTCAAACGCCCCTCCGGGGCCGCCTAGCGGAGCAGGATAATCAATCCTTAACGGAATAACAGTGCAACAAGACCCATGAATCATGATCCTCGGCCACACGGACGGCCGAGGTTACCTATCGGGGTTTTGGACGGAGGCGAAAAGGAATGAAACATCAGATCAAATTCAAAGTGAATGGGGACGACTATTCGCTGGCAGTAGATCCCTGGCGGACTCTGAATGAAGTGCTTCGCGAAGACCTCAACCTGACCGGCACCAAGCTAGGATGCGGCACCGGTGATTGCGGGGCCTGCACGGTCATAGTGGATGACCGAACCGTCAGTTCATGCTTGACCCTGGCGGTCTCGGTGGATGGAAAGGTCCATCACGACTGTGGAGGGCCTGGCGCCTTCGGGAGAAGAGCTTCACCCGATACAGGAGGCTTTTGTCAAGACAGGGGCAATTCAGTGCGGCTTTTGCACCTCCGGCATGGAAATGGCTGCGGTCCATCTCTTGAGTCACAACCCCTCTCCCACTGAGAAGGAAATCAGGGCCGGCCTTGTCCGGGCATCTGTGCCGGTGCACGGGATACAATCAGATTGTGGAAGCCGTCTCGCTTGCGGCGGAAACAATGAAGCGGGAACCGATCAGAAGAGGTAGAGCGATGAGATTGCCAAAATTCGAATATTTTGCACCGAAAACCCTGGAAGCGGCCCTGAGTCTGCTTTGCGGAACAGGGAGAGGGCGCTCATGTGTTGGCGGGCGGAACAGATGTTATGGTGAAAATGAATCACGGCCGTTTGAAGCCCAAGGCCATCATCGCTCTGACGGGATTGAAGGACTTGACGAAATTCATTTTGATGCTAAAGAAGGCCTGACCATAGGAGCTACCGCTCGGCTCGCAGAAGTCGCTTCCCATCCCGACATCCTGAATCACTATCCTGCTCTTGCTTCAGCCAGTTCAGGTAATGGCCAACGTTGAAGTCCGCAATATGGGAACGGTTGCCGGGAATCTCTGCAATGCGGCGCCTTCTGCCGATACTGCGCCTCCCCTGATAACCATGAGAGCCGAAGTCACACTGGCCAGCCGTGAAGGGAGAAAGACGATTGCCCTTGGATCAGTTCTTTAGAGGGCCCGGACTCACAGCAATGGAGCACGGTGAGATCATGACTTCCATACATGTTCCGCCTCCTCCGCCGAAATCAGGAGCCTCATACATGCGGATATCTTGCCGCTGCGGGGTGGATATTGCAGCCGTAGGCGTGGGAGTCATGGCAGTCTTTAACGGCAAAACCTGCAAAGAAGCCGGTATTGTCCTCGGTGCCGTTGCACCTGTTCCCCTGCGTGCGTAAAAACTGAAGGTCTTATGCAGGGCCAGAATGGACGCAGGAACTCATCGAAAAAGGCGGTGAACATGGCCGCCGAAGAAGCTAAGCCCATCTCGGACGTGAGAGCAAGCGCAGAGTGGCGAAAAAAAATGGTGGCCGTATTAACCCGGCGGGCCCTCGAGGAAGCCCATGAGCGGGCGAACAAAGGTTAGCCAATCGGAAAGGAAGAATTATGAAAAAATTCAACATTATCGGCAAAGATGTCCCGAGGAGCGACGCCGGCCGTCAAGGCAAGGGGATCTGCCATATATACGGATGATATGAAGTTGCCGGGAATGCTTCACGGACGAATATTGATGAAGCCCATTGGCCCATGCTCGTCATCAAACATATCGACACCAGCCAAGGCCGCGTCCCTCCCGGCGTCAAGTGCGTCATCACTGCGGAAGACACGCCCAAGATCAAATACGGTAACTGGAGGCTGTTTCCTGAAACGCAGGACGAGTATCCCTTGGCGGTTGATAAGGTGCGATTCATAGGGGACGAAGTGGCCGCTGTGGCCGCCATAGACAAAGACACGGCAGAAGAAGCTCTGGAACTGATCAAAGTGGAATACGAAGAACTGCCGGCAGTCTTTGACGTTGATTCGGCCATGCAGGCCGGGCGCACCGGTCCTACACGACTACTGCCCCGACAATGTCAGCGTCAATCGAAAGATCGAGTACGGCGACGTGGAAAAGGGTTTTGCGGAGTCTGACTATGTCAGGGAAGACACCTTCGACCGTTCACGCCGGTGGTCCATGCCTATCTTGAACCCTGCTCGGCCCTGGCCCAAGTGGACTTGGACGGCCGGATCACCCTTTGGACGTCCACCCAGGTGCCTTACATCGTGCAGTGCCTCCTGGCCTCCACGCTGGGCATGCGGGAAAACGATATTCGAGTGATCAAGCCTTTTATAGGCGGCGGTTTCGGCGGGAAAATGGAATTGCGGACATGGGAATTCTGCGCCGCCCTCATGGCCAAGAAGACCGGGCCGGCCTGTAAAGTTTACTCTCAGCAGGGAAGAGGAATTTCTGGTCGGGCAGGCGAAGACATCCCATGAGGATCCGCTCCAAGGTGGGATTCAAGAAGGACGGGACCCTTGTCGCCAAAGACGTGAAAATCCAATTGGACGGCGGGGCATATAATGCCATGGGACCCACGGCCACGTTTTTGTGCGGCAACTTCGGGGCCATGCTTTACCGCTATCCCAGCTATCGATTTCATGGGCAACATGTGTATACCAACAAGCCGCCTGCCAGCGCCATGCGTGGTTTCGGCGCGCCTCAAGTCTCTTTACGCCAGTGAGACCCAGATGAATATAGCAGCAGAGGAACTGGGGATCGATCCCATTGATCTCAGGATAAAGAACGCCCAGGTGAGCGGAGACGAAATTCCGGATGTGGCAACCATTTCCAGTTGCGGCTTCATTGACACCATAAAGGCGGTTGCCGAAATGAGCGGCTGGAAGGAAAAACGGAAACACCTTAAACCGGGTCAGGGGATCGGCATCGGCTGCTACAGCTTTATTTCAGGAGGTGTGTTCAACTGGTTCAACACCGAATATCCTTTTTCTGCGGCAGAAGTAAGAGCATTTGCGATGGCACCGTTCATCTGCTTACCATGGCCGCCGATATCGGACAAGGCTCCGATACGGTACTCAAACAGATCCTTGCGGAGGAACTGGGGCTGAGGATGGAGGATATCCGCATCACCTCCGCGGATACGTCCATGACCCCGCAAGCTGACTTGGGCGCCTGGGGCAGCCGGATCACTCTGATGGCAGGAAACGCCGTGATCGACGCGGCGAAGAAGATTAAGGAGAAGCTATTTGCGCTGTATCGGCCAGATTTAATCTCAACGTCATCCACGAGATTGAATGCAAGAACGGAAGGGTGCAGTCCAAGGCCAAGGCCTCCTATGGCTTAAGCTTCGGAGAGGCTGTCGCCATGGCCCAGAAGGCAAACCGAGGGGAACCGCTTGTCGCCCGCGGCTCATACACGCCTAGGGACAAGGGATTGGTGACCCCTGCTTTTGGTTTCGGCGCTCAAGTTGCCGAGGTTGAGGTCGATCGAGCAAACCGGTCTCGTGGAAGTCAAGCAGATGTGGACGGCCCATGACTGCGGGACAGTTATCAATCCGAGAAACGTGGAAGGACAGGCTCAACGGCTCCATTCAAATGGGGCTTGGATATGCCCTCTTTGAGCAATGCGTCATGGACGGAGGCAAAACCCTCAACACCGACTTCGCGGACTATAAAATGCCCATGGCCATAGACATGCCGCCAAGCAAAGTGGTCCACGTTGACACGTATGAGTCGGAGGGACCTTTGGGAGCCAAGGAGTGCCGGAGAGGGCCTTGCATCTCCTACGGCGCCTGCCATTTCCGACGCCGTCTATCACGCTACGGGCTACCGATGCAAGGACTTGCCCATAACCCCGGAGAAGATTCTGCAGCACCTTGAGAAAAGAGGGGTAGCTGACACTGACAGCGAAGATCCACTACGCCGTTTGCAGGAAGTGGCGGCCGCGGAAACCCAATTCAAACGCGGATAGTCTCCCAAATTCCAAAAGTAATAGCGTAATTCCGTCTTCTTCCCCTCCTTATTGACGAGGGGAAGAACAAATGTAACCGTTCAACGGGCATTTGGCGACCGGCACGGAGGCCGATCTTACCGGACTCATGGTTTGGCCTCGTCGCTGCCGGGTCACGCCATAAGCGTGGTTGATTTGTGCATAGACCACCCAGCGGGGCGCGGGCTGCCAATTTCGGGAATTCGCCCTTCACAAGCGGTCATTAACCTTAATAATTACAATGACTACCAAAAGGCAAATACTATGCCGACTTTGACGGCTAGTCACTCCTTGTCTGTTTGAGTACCTCTCGAAGTGTATCAAGCAAGGCAGTTTTTTCCTCCGCGGAGAATGTCTTGAGATATGTCTTTATGTTTCGCTCCTTGTGATCAGAAATAGCGTTCAGTACCTGTGTTCCCGCGGGTGTAATTTGCAACCTTTTAGAGCGGTCGTCGTTCGGGTCGCTTGTCCTTATAATGAACCCATTTTTTTCCAATCTCTTGGCAATGCCAGTCATGTTGGCGCTGGAAACCAACATGATTCTGTTCACGTTTTTCATGCTATTCCGGCCGTTTTCGGACGCATCCAAGACTCTGAGCAGGTTGTACTGGGGGAACGTCAGACCCCAGTTTCTTGAACGAGGGCCGCAGAGTTTTTCTTGAAGCCCTCGGCGACTCTAACGATTGCCATCATTACCCGCTCATCAATGCTCATGTCGCTCTTGTAGGCCATGTCGGACATTCCAGAAATCCTTCTCCAAATAAAATATCTTACCCTAATTAAGAATTTACCACTAAATTGTCAATGATGAAGCGACCATATTGAGTAGTCTTGGTCGTCCCCTTCATGGGTTTTGATTTTTCATGGGATGGAGACCGTGACAAGCCTCACTCGCTGCAAAATTGCTTCTTAATCGAGGTAGGACCGCCAGTTACCCGACGGCCCCCTCACGGATCCCGGCGTGCGGTATTCTCGCACCGGGCTCTTCAGTGCTGCTCGCTGCCGCACGGGCAGAGGTGATCACATGAGGCGAAGCTGAGCTGGGCCGTGCTGCTGGGTGATCCGAGGTCCCTCCACGCCAAAGAAATCCAGGAGAGCCTGGAACCCCGTCCAAGTATAGCTCTTACGTTGACTACGGCGATTGAGCCACTTGAACAGGATACGCTTGCTCCGGTAGAAGAACTGGCCGAGACTGGCTGAGTTGCCAATCACCCCATAGTAATTCCAGTACCCGCGGTATTTCGCACACAGGATGGAAAGAAGCTGACCCACCCGTAGAGAGCGGTTGCGCCTGATCCAGTCGGTCATATTGGCAAGGGAAGCGCGAAGCTTCTTCCGGGAGGTCCGCCGTTTGACGCCGAGGCGTCCTGTGCGGGTCCGCTCCCAATAGTACCTCGAAGCCCAGAAAGTCGAATCGACCGCTTCCATTCAGATCAAACCGGCAGAAGCGGAGGATGCGAGTCTTGTCCGGGGCCACCTTGAGCCCAAACTTGCCCAGCCGCTCACCGAGATCACGATAAAAGGACTCGGCATCGGAGCGGTACTGGAAGGTGCAGACAAAGTCGTCAGCAAAGCGGATGATCATGGCTTCCCCTTGACATCGGGGTTTGATCCGCCGCGCAAACCAGAGGTCCAGCGCATAATGGAGGTAGATGTTGGCCAACACGGGAGACACTATGCCGCCTTGCGGAGTTCCCGTTACCGGGTGCACCACTTGGCCGTCCGTCTCCAGTATCCCCGCTCGAAGCCATTTACGAATGAGGCGGAGAAACGGTTTATCCTCGATACGCTCTTCGAGCATCTTGATCATCCATTGATGATCTATGGTATCGAAGAAGCCTCTGATATCCGCTTCCACAACCCAGCAATACTTTCCTATTAGAAGCGTCCGGGCAAGGTCCTGACTCGCAGCCTTGGGGCTGCGATTGGGACGATACCCATAGCTTGAGTCCAGGAAATCTTGCTCATAGATAGCTTCGAGGATTTTGGCTACTGCGACTTGCAACAGCTTGTCCTCAGTGGCCGGGATGCCCAGGGGACGCATTTTCCCATTCGGTTTGGGAATATAACGTCTCCGCACCAACTTCGCTCGGTACCGCTGACCCTTGAGACGCTCAACGAGATTGCGAATATTGGATTCCAGCTCTTGCTGGTAATCCAGGACATCCACACGATCTGCACCTGGTGCTGCGTCCTTTCGCAAGAACTTAAAACACCAGGCCAGATTGATCTCATTGAGAAGTCCGGACAGGTTGCGGAACCGATGCTCCTTGTGGGTCGCTGCCCGATTCGCTATTCCCCGCAGTGAGGTTTGCATGAGAACTCCAGCTTGTCGTATCCGGCTCATGTTGCCTTTGCGGGCTACACAGCCCTGTCGCTCCCTTCCCCATGTGGTCGGCTCTCCCGCCTCGGAGTACTATGGAGCGATCTGACTCTCCATGATCCGTCAGGTGCCCTTCGTTTCTTGCGTCGAAACACCCTACCCTCTTGTGAGGGAGACCATGGGGCCTCCCAGGTTCCTGACATCTCTCTTCCTGCGTGCCACGCTCTCTGACCCCGACAGGCCCTCCAGGATCTCACCGTAACGATCCCTTTGTGTTGGCTTGCGGTTAGGTAACACCGTCGCCGCCTGCTCTAATGGCGTAACGAGGCTGAATCGCTTAGGGGAGTGCGGCCTCCCCTGCGGCCCTCAGGATTCTCTGTGTACGCTTCGGATATCTCGTTCGGTCGTCGTTGACTTCCTCCTCCATATCCGCAACACTCGATACGGGTGGCTGGTTAGGCCTTACCCGACAGGGACTCTCACCCTGAAAGAGATGCCAAGCTTTGCCTGGCGCACTACCCATTGCCAAAAGTTTTGTCCGATTGGAGGTAACCTGACGCCGTCATTCCGGCGGAAGCCGGAATCCAGTCTTTTCAATATGTTCTGGACCCCGGCTTTCGCCGGGGTGACGGGTGGTGCATAGGTCATTACTTTTGGCAATGGCTATAACCTCTCTTTTCATAATCTTTCCGGTTGGGCTCTTTGGAAGATCCTCCACCATCCGGAACTCTTTGGGCACTTTGAAAGGGGACAATCTTGTCTTCAGAAAGAGCTGAAGTTCGTTCAAGTCTATTCGCTGTTCCGGCCGGGGCACGACAAATGCGGTCACACGCTCGCCCCACTCCGCGTCGGGAAGCCCTATAACAGCACACTCTTGCACTTGCGGCACGGTATAGATTAGCTCTTCCACCTCACGTGGGTACACGTTTTCGCCGCCCGTTATAATCATGTCTTTGAGCCGATCGACAATGAAAAGATAGTCGTTGTCATCAAAGACACCAAGATCCCCGGTTCGGAACCAACCGCCCGGCCAGAATGCCTTTTCCGTTTCTTCGGCATTATCCAGATATCCTCTCATAATGTTGGGTCCTCGAACACAGATCTCACCTTGCCGGTCCTGTGCCACTCGTTTACCCTGGGTATCCCTGATCTGAGCCTCCACTCCGGCTACCGTATCTCCTACCGAACCGACAACATGGCGATATGAGTGATTATATGTGACGGCCGTTGCCGACTCAGTCAGGCCGTAGCTTTCATGGATGGTCAATTCGGTTTGCTCTTTCCACTGCCGGACTAACTCCGCGGGCATGCTGGCAGCCGCTGAAAAACAGTACCGGATATTCCCCAGTTTCTCCTTGAGTCGGTCAATCGTCAGCAGACGGGTATAGATCGTGGGCACCGCGAAGAATTTCGTTACACGGCCCGCGCTTGTGACCTCAAGAACACGGTCTAAATCGTACTTCGGAAGAATCTCGACACATCCGCTGCTTAAGATAGTGGCATTCATAATGTGTATCTGCCCGAAGACATGGTTAAAGGGCAGAAAACATAACGCCCGGTCCGTCTCCGAAGAGCGTTCGTAGAAGGCTACATTGTGACTGCCAGCGTTGATGTTTTCGTGGCTCAGCATGACTCCTTTGGGAACCCCCGTAGTGCCGCCGGTGTAAAGGACCGCTGCCGTGTCCGTGCGCTCTCGGTCAACCGCTTTGAATGATCCAGTCCCCATGTCCAGGACTTTTTGCAGCGCTACATCGCCTTCTGCACATATAGTCTTTTCAATACCTGCCGTGCCTCGTACGTTTTCGAGATGGTCAAGTTTGTCATTCGTGGTAAAAATGAACCTGGGCTTAGAATGGTTGAGTAACAAGGTAAGCTCGTCCGGCCTGAGCAGGCTCGACAGCGTGATGGCAACAGCGCCGGCCTTGAGCACCCCGAAGTAAAATACAATCCAGTCGGTTGAGTTCGGCGCACAAAGGGCGAGCCGGTCCCCGTGTCTAACCCCCATCTTCATAAGCGCTGTTGCTATACTATTGGAGCGGTCATTAAGCTGCCCGTAACTCATCTCTACCCCGGCTTCGCTAATGGCCGGTCGGTCGGGGAAAAAGAGCGCAGATCGTTCCACATTGGTGGCCAAATTCATAATGTCTCTCCTCAAGGCGGCTTAAATTCGGACTCTGCTCGGAGAAAGTCCGGGGGAGGCACGTCAACGCCCAGGTCCAAAACAGGAAAGCCATGACATTACAGGAGATCTCTGAAGAGGTCTTTTCCGATATCGTGAATATCCCCCTGCACCGTACCCGGGAGGTATTTTCCCACCTTTTTGCTTTCGGATCCCTGATCTCCGGTAATAAGGGGTTTCATCAGGTTGGATGCAGCCTTCATCATCTCTCCGGCCGTGATCGGTTCCGGCACAAAATAGACGCCATCTTCGAACCGTTTGCCTATGATTCCCAATGCTTCTTTGTACGCATCGAAGATCTGCAGAGCGGGCGCTCCCTCGTCCAGATACTACTTGGTAAGACCGAGAGCATCGTCTTCCATCATCTGTACTACCGCATTAATGAGATCTTGCATGGTTTTTCCTCCCCGGTGGAGTGCATTCATGTTCTCATTCTGAGAACCACTCAGGGTTCGGTTTGCGGCCCTATCTTTCCGGCCCTAAATGCGCGGTTGAAGTTCATGCAGTGACGGTCCTTTCCAACGAGCGCCTCAGCCGCCATCATAATTCCCCGAAGTTCTCGTTCTTCCGGATTGATGATAGCGCTGTCCATACCTGCTTGTATCGCAAGGACCATGAAAGCCTGGTTAAGAGTCGATCGGAGGGGCATCCCGAAGGAAATGTTGGATAATCCGCAGGTCAGATGAACCTCGGGGAACTTTTCCCTGATCTTTCGGCAGGTTTCCAATGTGATGTTCCCGTGTTCGGTGCCAGTGGCAATTGCCATCACGAGAGGGTCCACGTACAACTTCTCATCAGGCAGACCTCCCGCGGGTCATTTCCACGAGACGACGCACAATGTCTATCCGCCCGTCGCTCGTTTTCGGAATACCCTTGTCATCCAAGGGCAGGACTATCAGATGGGTCCGGAATTCACAGGCGAGAGGCAGGACGCCGTCAATGCGGAATTGTTCCCCACTCAGTGAGTTGAGCATGCAGGTCTTGACTGCCTTTTCGATGCCGGCCCTGAGGGCCTGATGATTTGCGCTGTCCAGACAGAGTGTGGCGTCGGGGACTGCTTCCTGCACAATTCCCACCAGCCATACCATGTCTTCCGGCTCACGCTGGGGCAGAGTGCCCGCGTTCAGATCGAGATACGCTGCTCCGTTTTCAAACTGGCGCACCGCCAGGTCACGTATGAAGTCTGCGTCGCGATCCTGAATTGCCTGGGCCACGCGCTTCCTGGTGCCGTTGATTTTTTCGCCGATGATGATCATTTGTGTCAACTTCCGTACTCGGTGAAGCAACCTATTTATCCGTACCGTCCCTTCAAGGGACGTTGAGAGTATTTCACCGTTGTCTCTATGATGTGGAGTATTCGTCTGCACCACTCATCAACTGAAGGCGGGAGGAGGAGTCGAACTGTCGGAAGAGCCAAAAAGCGTGCAGACTCTACTTCTTCCGCCAACTGAAGAGGGCCCAAGTGTACCCGTCCGGATCGGCTACAAAGGCTTCTGTTCCCCAGCCGTATTCTCGGGGCTCCTGCACGATCTTATGACCAGCCTTTTTTATACGGGCTGTAGTCTCCGATACATTTGGAACTTCAAAATGAGGGTACATTCCAAGCCCCAGGCGTTCACCTTTACCCCGCGGCGCTTTCCAGCCCCGGGGAGAAGTGGAAAGGTAGATATCGACGTTTGCACCCTCAAGTGTACTGAAATTGCTGCTCAGGGACTTTGGTCGCAATCCTATCATGTCCCGATAAAAGGCTATCGAAGCCTGCATATCCGAAACTTCCAGGAGTATGTGATCGATGCGAGGCGGGCCGCTCGCCGTTGTTGCCGCCTGGGCTTGGCTCAAGGTTGCTATGCTGCCATGGCTGCCAAACAGAACCCAACCCAAAACCACGCCAAGCGCCAGAGCAATGGCTATGGAATAAACCGATATCTTTCTCATTTCTGATTGTTGGTCCAAGTTGGTACCTCCAGATCTTGCGAAATCTTCTGCTGACCGGTTATATACGATTCCGTTCTCTTCGAGCCACTATTAGGCAAACGCCTAACCAGCAGCCTGCTTGCGGGCAGTCCGTGTCGAGCGACTAATTGGACCCGATAAACGCTCTTCGGCTGTGCCAACCTGTCGAATTTCCGTCAGCAAGTCGGGGTGCCGTTCTAGCAGCTTGAGTAGTTTGACCAGAGGGGCAGGCGGGCGAGTCTCACCGCGTTCATAGCGGGAGAATGCCACTTTGCCGACGCCGAAAGCTTGTGCGAGTTCTGCCTGCGTAAGTTTCAGGAGCTTTCGGATACGCCGGATGTCAGCACTCACATCCCCTTTCACCGCTCTCAGCAGTGCCGCCTGAGCCTCGACATACCGTCGGTAGCTCTCCGCGACCCACACCTCTTCGCCGCAGACCGGGCAGCATTCAGCCCGCATAGCGTGCAAAGTCAACGACTGACCACCATAGGAAAGAGTTTCATCATGGGTTTTTGCCACCATCTCACGGTGGTCGCAAGCTGGACATTTCATAATTCTGCCTCACTTAGCCTTGAACTGGATGACTGGCGGACGACCATCGGTGAAGCCGGTGATTTTGATGTACACGGGCATGCCATCAAGAGTCCTGCCGTGATATACGTCTTGCCAAACCTGATGGTCGGTGTGCGTGGTCATGGCCTTGTAAAAATCGCGGCGAGAGAGAGCGAGCACCACCTGCCGCATCTCCGGTTCCGTCATCCCCAATGCGAGACCTCCGCGCAACGCCGTTGCCGTGAATGGTTGAGTTCCCGGATCAGCAACCACTTCTTGGACTTCAGCGAGCCGGTAGTGGGGCCTGCGCTTCTCCATGCTCTAAGAAAATAATCAATTTGATTGAATTAGTCAATATGATAATATTTTGCACAGGTAGTGAACATGTTTCAGTGCAAGCGGGCGCCAGCTCCGTTGCGGTAGGCCGCCGGAAACATTGCACCGCAGAGTACCGAGTTTCCGATTGATCCGGAAACACGCTGTGAGGTATGCTCACGAGCGGTGAGGCTAGAGCGCCAGTAGCTAAGATTAAGGAAGGCAACACTATGCTCAAGGTTACCTGTTTCGGAGCCGCGGGGTCGGTTACCGGTTCCAATTTTCTTGTTGAAACTTCCAGAGGCAAAAACCTGATTGTGGATTGCGGGCTCTTCCAGGGCGGCAAAGAAATGGAACGCCGCAACTGGGAGGGGTGGGGTTATGACCCGAAAGGGGTCAAGAACCTCGTCCTGACCCATGCCCATATCGACCACAGCGGGCGCATTCCCAAAATAGTGAAGGACGGTTTTCGCGGACGGATAATCACATCGCCGCCTACAGCCGAACTGTGCAAAATAATGCTTCTCGATTCCGCGCACGTCCAGGAGATGGACGCAGAGTGGCAGACAAAGAAAAACAGACGGCAAGGCAAGCAAGGCATAGAACCGCTTTACAAGACAAGAGACGCTGAAGAGAGTCTGCGCTATCTGGTCCCGACAGAACTCGATCAGACCATTGATCTCGATCCGGGCACCAAGGTCCGACTTCGCAACGCGGGGCATGTGCTCGGATCAGCCATCGCGGAGCTGTGGGTCGAGGACGAAGGGAAGGAAACAAAACTCGTCTTTACCGGCGACCTGGGAAAACATGACCAGCTCATCGTGGGCGATCCTTTTGAAATCGTCGAGGCCGATTACCTGTTCATCGAATCGACCTACGGTGATCGCCTGCACCGCGCGTTCGAAGAGAGCAAGGCGGAACTCCTGGATGCTATCAAGTACGCGGTTTCCAATAAAGAAAAGATGATTATCCCCGCATTCGCCCTCGAAAGAACACAGGAAATCCTATATCTTCTCGGTGAGTTTTCCAGAGCCGGCCAGCTCCCCGATATTCCGGTGTACTTGGACAGCCCTCTTGCCATTAAGGCAACCGAGATCTTCCGGAGGAACAAAAAGTATTACGACGCAGACTGCTCGGGCCATCGTCGGGCAAGGTTTCGATCCATTCGATATGCCAAACCTCAAACTGACTTCCACTGCCGGCCAATCCATGAAGATCAACCAACTGAAGGGATCCGCGATTATTATTGCAGGAAACGGTATGTGCACCGCGGGCCGGATCAAACATCACCTGAAGCACAATTTGTGGCGCCCCGGCGCGAGCATCGTTATCGTCGGATTCCAGGCAGAAGGGACGACCGGCCGGCAGATCGTGAACGGCGCCAAAACGGTCACGATTTTCGGAGAGAAAATAGCGGTCAGGGCAAAGGTGTTCACCATCGGGGGGTTGTCCGCTCACGCGGATCAAGCGGACCTCCTCGGGTGGGTCGGCCATTTTGCGGGAAAGTCAAAGCCGCGGGTCTTCGTAATTCACGGCGAAGCGAACTCAAGCGAAGCTCTGGCGACCGCAATCAGAGCGCGATTCGGGCTTGAGGTCCACGTGCCGCAGTGGCGTGAGGTATTAACTCTCGGCTAGATCGAAGGCATTCCCTGAAAGTTAAGTGTTCAGAGGGCAAGCAGTCCCGTGTTCCGAGCGGAATCACCGCGGAGTGCGCGGAGAACGCAGAGGGGGAACACGGTTTGCATTCCGCCGGTTTTACAATGCCTATCAAGATAATGTACCCAGCAATTATTGACGATTCTTGCGATTGATGATATACTGCATTAAGTAAATTTGATACTCTATTGGTTTAACATCGAGTTTATGAGGAGCATGCTATGGTAGCCAGGTTATTTGGTTGTCTGCTGTTTTTCCTTTGCGGCGCAGTTATCATTGTGGCTCAAGTATTCGCGTTTCAGTGCGGACCGGCGGTGTCTTGCGCTCCACCCGCGACGCCGGTATGTGATGCGCCGATAGTGCCCATGGCTCCATGCTGCCAGCCTTCCCCACTCTTTCCACCACCGCCTCCAATCGTTGTGCCGGTCATAATCCCTCCGCCACCGCCTTGCGCTCCTCCTCCGGCGTGGGTAGCTTATCAAGGGCCCCCTCAGATCCCCAACAACGTGAGAAGGTCGAAATACCCTCGGATCGTGCCGCATTCGATCAGATGAGTCTGGAGGCTCCTTGACAGCTTCCAGCTAATCCTCAATCTGAAACGGTTTGGTGAGACAGCGCCTTGTCCCCAGAGTAACCCCCTCATTTAGATAAATATCGAATGCTTGCTCCATGGCCTCTCGATCGGTACCATGCCCATGCCGGCATCCGGACGGGCCTGATATTTCATCTGGCTTCTACTTGAAATGCCTGTTACGATTTCCGGATGAGTTGGCAAAGCTGTTGATATGATTTCGTGCTTCGGCGTGAAGAAGCGCCCATACATGCGAGAGAGGATTCGTTCATGAAGCAGCGCGTATTGACGTCTGTCTTTACAGTCGCGGCATTTTTACTTGCAACGGGAGCCTGCTTCAGTGAAAAACCTGCGATCCCGGTCGGCACGCTGGTATTGCAGGGCAAGGTGTTGGATTCCGCAGGTATGCCCCTTTCGGACGCGAACGTCATCCCCTATCTGGACGGAAAACCTTTCATGCCGGTCACCCACGGAGCCGGGCCGCCCAAGGAATACTTCACAGGGCGAAACGGGCTGTTCATGATCGAAATATCGGCCCCGGCAGAAAGGATCAGAGACGGGAAATGGTCGATCAAGATTACCAGACCGAGCTTCAAACCCTCTCAGGCAATCTCTCTGAGGCCATTGGACGAGGGTGTCTACGCACAGGGGATTCACCGGTTCGTGACAAGCACTTCGGTTTCTCTCTCGCGTTATCAAGGTGCTGCATTTTGGATAGCGTTGATAGTAATCGTAGCAGTCTACGGGCTTATAGCGTTCGATGTGGTGCACCGGACTCTGGCAGCGTTCCTTGGGGCCGCTATACTGCTCCTCATAACTCATACGATGGGGACTTTCGATGAAGCCTACAGGGTTCTTACATGGGAACAGGCCATTCACTCGGTGGACTGGAACGTGATCTTCCTCCTGATGGGAATGATGATCATAGTCGGTGTGCTGAAGGTGTCGGGAGTTTTTCAGTGGCTTGCTTACAAGTCTTTTCAGGTGGCAAGAGGCAACATATACCTTCTTTCATCGGCCCTTTGTATTGTCACCGCGGTAGTAAGCGCTTTCCTGGACAACGTAACGACAATGCTGCTGCTTACCCCTGTCACAATGGAGATAGCCGTGGTACTGGGGGTTTCTCCATTTGTATTCCTTCTCCCCGAAATAATGGCGTCCAATTTCGGTGGCACTGCGACACTGATCGGTGACCCGCCCAACATTATTATCGGCTCTTATGCGGGCCTGACTTTTAATGATTTCGTGATCAATCTGACCCCTGTAGTAATAATGGTTATGATAGCTCAAATTATTTACAACAAACATTACTACGGGAAGGAATACAACAAAGCGAAGGTGGACGATGTTCCAAAGACGGTCAAGTTCTTGAAGGAGAAGTACAAGATCACGGACGCCCGTGTCTTGACAATCGGAGGGCGCGGTGCTGCTAGGCGTCATAGCAATGTTTGTGGTTCACGGATTCTTCCATATGGAGATCAGCATAGCAGCGCTATTCGGGGCCGGACTCATCATCCTCGTGACGAAAACGGACATCGTGGAGTTGTTGGAAACAGAGGTTGAATGGCCTTCTCTCGTGTTTTTTATCATGCTTTTTATAGTTGTGGGCGCGGCCGAGCAGACAGGTATACTGCAGGCCGTTGCCGACGGGATATTGAAGGTGTGCCAGGGCAATTTGATCGCGGCAGTCCTGATAATTCTCTGGTTTTCAGGGTTTGCGTCGGCGATTGTGGACAACATCCCATACACGGCTACTATGCTGCCTATTGTTGCATTTCTGAACAAGACTATTCCGGGCGCGGAGGTTGGTGTCCTCTGGTGGGCACTTTCTCTCGGCGCGTGTTTCGGAGGGAACGGCACCATAATAGGGGCCTCGGCAAACGTGGTAACCACCGGCATGGCTGAGAAGTCCGGGTACAAGATAACGTTTTACGAATTCCTGAAGCAGGCTGCACCGATCACGATAATAAGCCTGATAATATCCTCGGTATTCCTGCTCGTTCGATACTGACGAGAGACAGTGAACGTCACAACATAGTGAGGATGAATTGGAAGACTTTAGAAAGAGGTGCTGACATGCCGCATTCAATGCCGGTCTCGGAACTAATGATTAATCGCAACGAATCGGCCCCAGCTCAGGGCCGACACCGATGTTCGCACCGCAATCAAGATCTTGAGAATCGTCACCGAGGACAAAAAGCTAGAGCACGGGCGCTCGACACCCTTGGTGCTAGACGACAATTTCAACTTGTTGGGCTTTGTGCACTTGACAGACCTGTTGAAGAGCGTGAGACACCTTTGCGACAAGACAGACCAGCCGTGCGAATTGGATGAGGCTGCCAAGCCTGTAAAGGAGCTGGTCATAGCATTCAAGGGATCGGTTCAAGTGGACGACAGCATTCTGAAAGCCCTGGACATCATGCTCGACAATGATGTCTCGCTAGTGCCTGTAATGAAAGATGGCGAACTGCAAGGGCTTATCAAACTGTCCGATATATTCAACACTGTTGCGGCCTTGCTCTTCGATGAGCAGGACCCGGATGAGAGACATCGATTACTTAGGGACCATCACTGGTGACGGGCCTGACGAATAACGCCCCTACAGTACATCGAGCCAGTGTCAACTCATTGAAAATAGTCAACTATAATGTTGGCGGTCTTAAGGGCCACATCCTTCCCCAGTTGCTTTATTAGGCCGCTGGATCTGAAGTCTTCACCCGTTCCGATCCTCTCCATACACGCCGTGACCCGCTGTTTATCTCTTCCAACCAGACAAGATGTGCCTTGCTCCAGGTAGATTGGCCGCTCGGTATTGTCGCGGCACACCAGGCAGGGAACACTGAAGAAACTTGCTTCCGATTGGACTGACCCTGAATCTGATAGAATTAAGGCGGATCCCTGCATGAGAGACAAGAAATCGATATAGGGCTGAGGCGGAACCATTCTCAGGTCTCTGATATCTTCGATTCTTTTCTTCAAACCGAACTCATCCAAGCGCTTCAAAGTCCTCGGGTGGATAGGGAATATTATAGGATAGGGGATAAGCTCCAGGATATCAATCACTTCTCTAAGAGAGTCGGGGTCATCGACGTTGGAAGGCCGGTGTATGGTGACCAATGCGTACGAACCCGGCTCGAGGCCGAACGTTTCCCAGAGTTTCTTTTCTTCTATGCCGGGAAGAAACATTTGAAGCGTCTCGAGCATAATGTCCCCCACCAGGTGCACTCGGCTCATGTCGATGCATTCTCTTCTAAGGTTTTCCACCCCGGATGGCTCGGAAACGAACAGAAGATTCGACAAGCAATCGGTGAGACGCCGGTTGTGTTCTTCAGGCATGGTTTCGTCAAAGGACCTCAGGCCCGCTTCCACGTGAGTCACAGGAATAAAGATCTTTCGTGCTACGAGGGCCGCCGCGATAGTGGAATTCACGTCTCCCACAACGATCACCATGTCGGGTTTTACCTCTTGGCAGACCTTCTCGAATTCAATCATAATTCTGCCGGTCATTTCGCCGTGGCCTCCGGAGCCTACTCCGAGATGCCATTCCGGCGGGGCCAGACCGAGCTGCTGAAAGAACACGTCGCTCATCTCTTTGTCATAGTGCTGGCCCGTGTGTACGGTAATATGACGAACAAAATCGTGTATTTTTTGAACTCTTTCTCCAGCGGAGCGATTTTCATAAAATTGGGGCGGGCCCCGACAACACTCACTATTTTTTTAGGCTTC
Source organism: uncultured delta proteobacterium (assembly GCA_963828085.1). Lineage (GTDB taxonomy): Bacteria > Desulfobacterota > Desulfomonilia > Desulfomonilales > Desulfomonilaceae > CAWBBA01. The sequence continues at coordinate 219,462 of CAWHDO010000042.1, read as the reverse complement.
ATTCTCAGTCCACCGGTTAGATTACGCCTCGCATGAGGCGCTTGGTCGTCCGAACAGGTCAAGACTTTTGGCCCACGATTTGTTCCTGTGCAGCACCGGTGCGCTGCTTCAGGAAAGTTTCCATGACGTCTACGATGCGTTCCGACGCGTGGCCGTCACCAAATGGGCTTTCCTGTATTATCATGGAAGAATAATGCGCAGTGTCCTCCAGGAGTCGGGAAGCTTCGGCGACGATCCGACGCCGGTCTGTTCCCACAAGGATAGCAGCCCCCGATTCAATCGCCTCAGGTCTTTCGGTTACGTTCCTTACCACTAGGACGGGCTTTTTCAAGGACGGCGCTTCTTCTTGAATGCCGCCTGAGTCGGTTATGATGAAGTAGGCATCACTCATAAGGGCAACGAACCTGAAATAGTCAGGCGGTGCGATGATCCTGATCCTATCTTGCGATCCCAGTATGTTTTCCACCGGTTTGCGAACGTTGGGATTGGGGTGCACGGAATAAACCACAATAATATCCTGAAACTTTTCAGCCAAGTCAACCAGCGCGTGCGATAAATCGGCCAGACCGGGCCCGAAGTTCTCCCTGCGATGCCCGGTGACCAGAATCATTTGGCCGCGTGGAAGGTCAAGTTCGCTCAGTTCTTCACGCATCTCAGGGCGTTCCTTAAGTAGCGCTACAGTCTGGAGCAGGGCGTCGATTACCGTATTGCCTGTAACATGGATTGAATCCGGTGATATCTGTTCGAGGCGAAGATTTTCAGCAGCCCTCCTGGTGGGGCAAAAGTTCAGGTCCGCCAAACGAGAAATGAACGTCCTGTTGATTTCTTCAGGAAAGGGCTGGAACCGATCATAAGACCGTAACCCCGCTTCCACATGGGCGATGGGGATTTTCAGATAAAACGCCGCAGAGCTGCCGCAAAAGCCGATGAGGTGTCCCCCTGCACCATCAGGATGTCCGGCTTCTCCTTAAGGAGCATATTCCTGGTTCCCTGCAACGCGCCTACGGTAATGTGAAAGAGGCCCTGATCTTCTTTGATGATATTGAGATCGTGATCGGTCCGGATATCAAATGCCTCCAATACTTGATCCAGGAGCCGACGGTGCTGGCCCGTCACGCAGCAAACAAGCCGTATGCGATCCGCGCGTTTGCGAATTTCTTTGTAGACCGGGGCCAGCTTAATCGCTTCCGGCCGCGTACCGAAAACCAGCAATACGGTGAACATAATTCGAGGTCCACTTGTCAAGTATTGAATATGAATTATGCACGAAAACGACTTTTACGGCAAACGTCCGGCAAAAGAGTGTGATTGACATTATAACTCATTGGTTTAAATTAATTATTGAGTGTAGACGAATAGCCAGCGGAGGACGATCGGTGACCGGAGCAAGACTTACAGCCATTCTTAGCTTTGTGGCAGTGCTTTTAATCGCCGCTTTGCCCGCGATGGGACAGTTCGAGGTTATGCCGCAGGAACCTCTGGAGACGACAAGTTATTACATAGCCGCCAGGCCCAATTATGCGGGTTCGGACTGGGTCTTTGACCAGACGAACAACAAAATCATCGGGTACGCTCCCTGGGACAGTGTGCAAAGACGTTGGACACTCTTCACCCTGACAGGTAAGTATGCCGGATTCGTCCAGGCGACCATGGGAGCCACCAATCCTCTGCATTACAAGCAATATCTGAAGTACGACAAAGACAACAGGTATAAAGGCGTACTAATTGCCCGCCTGGGTGGCAGACCGTTGACGAAGGACCGTCCGTACGGAGAACTGGGCGGATCACTCGATCTCTATGAAGTAGGTGACATTCCGATAACTCCTCCCTCGTATCAGTTTCAAATCGACCCGCTGCTGCGATTTCCCGAGGGGGTGGACATTACACCGCTTGAGACGCCATACGGCCGTTAACTCTTCCAGGGAAGGTCTGTTGGCGGGTTTGGCCGATACTTAAGCCCCTGGTCGGCGATGTTGAGGTAGGGGCGGGTTTGAAACCCGCTCCTACTGTGGATCGTTTTCCCCGAACTCAATGCGCCGCCCTATAGTACCTACGGGCGTGTTTGATACTGAAGCTGTAATTTAATTTCGGAATCATGAGATCAAAGTTGAATCGAGGGGATTCGAAATTATGGGATTAAGGCTGAGCGTCTTCAAGAACACTCTTGCTCTGTCCGTACCCAATGTGCTCAATCCGTTCATATCCTTCATTTTGGTCCTGGTGATATCGCGATACATGGGAGTCAAAGGTCTGGGGCAGGTACTCTCTCGTCCTCTCCTACATGTGGATTTTCAATACACTCGCAGCCCTGGGTCTCGGCGATCTAGTCGTGAGAGAGGTGGCCAGAAGGCCCGATGACGCGCACAAGTTTCTTTTCAACGCCGGCATCTTTGGATCAATATCTTCGCTGGTTGCTATGGTGGCAATGGACGCACTTGTGGCCGTCATGGGGTACGATAGAGAGGTGTTGCACGCCTCTTTCGTATGCTCTCTCTCGATCGTGACCTCCACCGCAATGGTCTACATGGAAGCGATCTTCAGGTCCGCGGAGAAGGCGCAATATGTAGCCTTAACGTATGTGCTGGAGAATCTTCTGAGGGTCATTGTGTGTGTGTGGCTTCTGTTGCATGGGTACGGAATTGTGGTGCTGTTCACGGCAATTCTCGGGAGCCGCCTCTTCGGTTTCGTGGTGATGTCTTGCTTTTATGTCAAGAGGTTCGGTGTGCCTCGTGGAAAGCTAAACCTGGATGTGTGGCGCATTTTGACGAAGGAAGCTCCCACATTCACCAGTATTGCAATTTTTTCAACCATCCATCTTAGCATAGCCCAAATAATGCTTTCCAAGCTGCAGTCTATGGAGGCAGTTGGCATCTTCAGCGCGGCAGACAGGCTTCTAGCGATATGTAAAACGGTACCCGTGGCTTTCTCTTCCGCACTTCTCCCATTCTTTGCTAAACAGTTTGCTTCCGGAGTGGAAGAACTCAGGAAGCTGTCCATTGATTCATTGCGATGGCTGTTCGTTGGGGCATTTCCGGTGGTGGTGGGCATATCCATACTTGCCGACAACATCATCGCACTGATATACGGGCAGAAGTTTTCTTCCGCCGGCATGGTGCTAAGGTTCCACATATTGTCTCTAATACCGTTCACCGTGGATTATATCCAGGCACAGGTCCTCATTGCCACGGACAATCAGAAAGTGGATTTGATGATCAACATTGCTGCGGCAATATTGAATACCGTGTTGAGCTTCCTTCTTATATCTCATTTTGGGGTAATGGGGGCCGTGATAGCTCCTCTTTCTACTATAATCATCGTCAATAATCTTCAGGTACATATATATCAAAAGGAACCTTTTTAGAGTGCCGTTTACCGATATTATTACCAAAGTGCTTTTTGCCGCTTCAGTGATGGGCATGTTCACCTACGTTTTGAGAGACTACAATATCTTCCTCAATGTTGCCATATCCGCCATCGTGTATGGCTCACTGGTCGTTTTGTTGCGCGTGGTTTCTCGGGAGGAGATTCGTTTCCTGGAGGCATTGATGGTACGCAAGGCTGGAAAGGTGGGCGAATGAGAGGCTATGTGAAAGCTCTGTTGCAGCAGCGAGTTCCGGCGCCCGTACTCAAATGGGCTCAGCTCGTCGCGGATAGGCTGCCACCGTCAGTGAGATACGGCAGGCCGTACAGGGATGCGCTCTCCCTGCTGATTGAAAGCGAAACCTGGGACGAAAGCACACTTGTTGCTTATCAGGAGAAGCGTCTGCAAATCCTGGTCAATCATTGCTATACCAATATTCCATATTACAGAGAGGTTTTTCAGCAAAACGGCCTTACGCCCAGGGACATCCGGACAATAAAAGATCTGCAAAAGTTGCCGTTTCTGACTAAAGAAATTGTCAAAAACAGGAAAAAAGACCTTGTCGCGACCAATATTTCATTTCTGAAGAGAGAACAAGTCTTCACCAGCGGTAGCACCGGGGCGCCTCTCGATTTTTATATGGACCCAACCACCAGACCTATGGAGAGGGCCCTTGCGTTTCGTCACCTGTTGTGGCTCGGTTTCAAGAAGGGGGACAGATTGGCCGTTTTCAAGGTGCTTCCCCTGGCCGATCCCACGCGGCTCTACCAGAATTTTCGCTGGTCGGGTGAGCTGAGGATTTCCTTTCGAGACATGGACGAACCGCGCCTCAAAAAGATGGTGGACCTATTGGGACAGTTCAAGCCGACCTTTATAAGCGCATGGCCTTCCTCGCTCTATATACTGGCCAGATGGATGGAAAGAAACAAGAGGACCATTCCGCCGCCAAAATTCATCGTGACCGGTTCGGAAAACATGTATCCGCCCATGACAGAGCGGATAGAACAGGTGTTCAAGGCCCCTGTCTCGGACTTTTACGGCCAGGAAGAATCCGTTGCAATTGCCATGCAGTGTTCTTTGGGACAGGGCTACCACGTCCAGATGGAGATGGGCGTGGTAGAGTTCCTGCCATTCAGGGACGGAATGTCGGAGATAGTCGGCACCGGCCTCCATAATATGGTAATGCCATTCCTGAGATACAGGACGGGCGACCTGACTACGAATGGCTCCGGCCCCTGTCCCTGTGGCAGAAAGCACCCGCTGATTTCAAACATAATCGGCAGAGAAGCGGATCTCGTCGTTACACCCGAAGGGAAGCTCGTCTCTCCTCTCCTGTTGAATTACCCCTTTCACCGCCTTGAGGAGATCAAGGAGGGGCAAATCATCCAAGAAGATGTCGAGACCCTCAGAGTAATGATAGTGCCGTGGGAAAGGATCTCCGAGAGCACAAAGGAGCAACTCGGGACTGAAATCAGTGACTGCCTGGCGTCTCCCACCATGAGGGTGATCATCGAAGAGGTAGAAGGCATTCCCAGGATCGGCTCCTGGAAGAAAGCATTCGTCGTTTCCCGCATCCGACTGGAAGATTATTTGTAGAGGGGGATCAGTGTGAAGAGCGCGTTCTCGTAGTGGGTCCTGTTCCTCCACCCTATGGTGGGATCGCCTCAGTGTTGGAGGATATCGTAACCTCGGATCTTTCGAAGGAGTATCTATTTGAAGTCTTTGACAGATCAGCCGTGTTTCCGCCTGACGCCGAAGGACTGATAGGAAAAAACGTTTTCAGAGCCAAAAGATTCCTCAGGTTTTTCAGCAAGGTGCGTTCCGGTGAGTATCACTTTGTGCACATTCACTCTTCGGACCCGGTTTTTCTGGGAACCACCATCTTCATGTTGCTGAGCCGTCTTGCCGGAGTGAAGATTCTGCTCCACGTGCACGGAACCGACTGGACCAGTTTCTACTCCGAAGCTGCCCCGTTCAAGAAACTCTATACTAGGATTGGGCTGGAGTTGCCTACCAAGATGGTGGTGCTCTATCAATTGTGGGTTGACAAGGTAAAAGAATTGCGCCCCAGGGCCGACGTTCGGATACTCAGGAATTTTGTTCATGCTCTGAACTCTCCGGATAGCCGCGAAATCGAAGAGGCCAGACAGAGCCTCGGCCTGACAAATGAAAATTTTGTAGTGCTTACGGTGGGCAGCGTAGGCAAGAATAAGGGGAGTTTTGAAATACTTAAAGCGGTTCCGAAAGTGATCTCCCTAGACAGTCCGTAAGGTTTGTCCTGCTCGGAGGCGAGGAGAGGCCCGGAAATATGGCCCAACTCAAAAGCATTGTGAATGATCAGAAATTAGGCGCGTGGGTACAACTGACAGGAGAGATGGAGCGAGAAAAAATCCCTTCTTTCCTGGGATTTGCCGACATATTCCTTCTGCCGTCTTTTTGGGAGGGGATGCCAGTGACTATAATTGAGGCCATGCGAAGCGGGCTTCCGATAATCTCCACGCCGGTCGCCGGTATCCCGGACATGATCGATAACGGGGTCTCCGGGCTGTTAATCAATCCGGGATCCCCGGACGAAATAGCGGAAACCGTACTTTTGTTGAAACGGGACAAGGAGCTTCGTGAAAAGCTGGCCGCAGGCGCGAAGGCCCGATTCGAGGAGACATTTGAATTCTCAAGAGGAATTGACGAAATAAGGGCTATTTATGGGAGCATGTAGGGGTTTGTCGCGCCGTCGGGCTACGAATTTGGGAAAGTACTGCGTAACACTGGATTACGCTACAGTATCCGAGCTTTCGTAAAGAATCTCCGATTCAGGGTACAAACGTGTTGCTGTTGTTATCCGGAAAATATCATTTCACCGGAGAGAACAGAGAGATCGCAGAGAAATCCATATTCTCTTTTCTTTCGGATGAGATACACAAGACGAGGGTCCCCCGTATTGAAAATGATACTCGCCCCGGCACAGTGGCCGCCGGCCTACGCGCCTATGCTTAAGCTATTTCTTCGTCTCCGCGTCCTTCGCGCATCCCGCGTCTCGCGGGACGGTAAATCTTCATAAAGAGCCGTCCCCGTGGACCTTCACTTTTGCTTTGAGTTTATTCCAGACTTTACCCAAAGTGAGCGCCATCTCTTCCCCGCTTCGGGGAAGATGAAAAATGAAAAAGCCCAGAAAGTCGGTCAAGAATGATGGAGGGGCTACTGTAACGGAATTAGTGTACCGAAGAGATTCCATGACTGATAAGGCGGTTCGCCGAGGGTTGCCTATGGGATCTGAAAAGACGGTAGCAGTTTTCCCGCTGGCGCAATCGGGAAAAATGCTAACATTTCTGTCAGTCGTCGATACCTCTGCTGTCAGCACTGCCGGGCATCCCACGGAGTTGAGCGCGTCCATGAGATTTTCAGCACGCTTGGACTGATAGATTATGGGAGTCCACCAGGACCTGGTCACCGGATGGTGCTCGTCTTCGTCCGGTTCCCGAGGTTCATACCCATGCCAGCGGTATCCGACACGAAGAGCATTTTCGTCCACTGATTCAGGCAAAGGTAAACTGTTCAGCGGCGCCCCCTGCAATTGCAGATCCTCCGTGAGGTGCTTCAGAACTTGTTTTGTAAGTGGTAGCCGGTCGATACGCCCGTCCTTGAACGGGTGCATCAACACGCTGATGTGGTTCACTCCTTCGCGAACGGCAGTTTTCCAGGCGCTGTCGATCATGCCCTTGATATTTCGATAATCACCGGCGTAGGTCTCTGCCGAGATCGGAATCATCGTTATGTCGCCGGCCGCAGTGCGCAACGCGCGAGGCAAGCAAGATGCCTCAATGAAACGTGACCGGTAGAAAGCATGTTGTCTGAAAAGCACGACGTATTTGAGGCCGGCCGCGACCATAGCTCGAGGAGAGACTTCATCCATTCGATAGAGAAAGTTTGTCCCGGTCACGGTTCCAAAGCGGGCCAGGGATCGAACGTTGTCGCTGATTCGTCCGAGCTGATCTTCGAAATGCCGGCCGCGGAGGAATTCGTGCATGGAGCCGTGGGCCCCCACTTCGTGCCCCCCTGCCGCGATTCGTTCGAGCACTTCAGGATACAACCAAGCCATAAAGCCGGTAACGAAAAAAGTCGCTCGAATCCCTGCGGATTCTAAAAGCGGCAAAAGCCTCGGCAGTCCGAATCGCGCGCAGCCAAGTTGCTCGTAGTCCAGAATTAGAGAAAACGTACCTTTCGAGGGGCCTCGGTCTCGGCTGAACCGTTCCGGTGGAACCGGAGGGAGGTCGACTCTGCCATGGCCGGCAAGGAAATCGCTGATGCATTCTTTGGTTTGCTGCTTCGCCCATTCCTTGTCTATTCCGGAAACGGTTGTATATCCCATCCGGAGTCGTGCCAGAAGCGGTCCAATGGAAACCCGTTCATCCGTGCCACTGTGCCGGGTAAAAACGACCGCGTCGGCGACCGTGTCAGCGATTTGTTCCACGAACTTCGGGTCACGTCCAAGACTGGAATAGCTGACCTCCAGCGTTTGAAGGCCCATTGCTCGAAAAGCAGAGGGATCCAGATCAAACTCTCTGAGATCTGCGGGGTCATACACTAGAACTGCGCGGGTCAGGTCCGGAGTCATGGCTTGTGCTCTTCGCGAAAACGTGCAACCAGGGAGCGAACCATCTCCGCGTAATCATCCCCTATCTTTTTCCACGTGAAGTTTTCTTCGGCCATACGTCGGCCACGGCTTCCCATAGCGGCAAGGGCTTCGGAAGAAACGCTCGCCACCTCCTCCATCGTCTTAGCCATGCTTTCGGGGGACGGATCCGAGACAAAGCCGCAGTCGTACTTTCGAACAAAATCCGCTGTCACATCCACGTCGTTGACCATAATGGGTCTGCCCATAGCCGCATATTCAATGAATTTTGTGGGAAGAGCGTGACGGATGGTCGGATGATCGATCCTCGGTATGATAAAACAACCGACTGATCTCGACATGTTTACAATCGACAGCCGGTCGGTCCTATCGACGAGTTTCACGCGATCTCCGAACTTCTGGGCGAACTGCTGTTTAATCGAGGAGTCTTTTTCAGTGAATCCTATCATTAGCAGCTTGATATCTGGATTTTGGACCCTATCAAACGCGTCGACCAGGTTGTCCATATTTTGCCAGGTCTGGAAGCCTCCCACGTACGCCAAGGTGAACTCGGGGGGCTCGGGAAACGGAAGTTGCCGAAACATATCCAGATCGACACCATTAGGAATAATTCCCACCTGATCTCTGGGCACGCCGTCCCGAACTAGCGCTTCCGCGTGGGGCGAACACTGTGCCACAATATAATCGGAGCATGCTAGGGTCATCCACGAGACAATTCTGACCCTAACCGAGGGAGTTGTTATGCGGCCGTGAGTTTGGACTTGCCGTTCGAGAGCCGAATGTGCGAGGGGGTCGCCATGAATATCATGTATGATAGGACCTTTAACAAATGGCCGGCAGAAGAACATCGTTTGGCCGGCGCCTTCACAGTGGGTGATTATAAAATCGTATTCCCGAAGTGTCCCGAGCCATAACGGCATAAACAACGAGGCGGCCATCTGTTTGTACAGAAGGAAATGGTCCTTCATGTATAAAACGTCACAGTCGATATGCCTCTCCGCGAGACATTTTGACACGTTGTTAATGCGATGCGTATACGCGGAAGTGTCTTTGGAGTTGTGTTGGGAAATTACCAGGCCCTTGAGATTCATTGGCCGTCCTTTCCTCAGTATCTCTAATCAGGCGGCGGCTAGCCTACCGCGTAGAGTACGATACCACGGCAACCCCTGTAGGGCGACCCCAAGGGATTTTGACAAGGCCGGATTGGTGCGAACCCTGCTACCGGGACTGAATGGCCGGCAACCTCCACCGTAATCTCTCAGTTACGCGGGTCATCGCCGATCTTGTGTCATTGCGAGGAGTGAAGCGACGAAGCAATCTCAGCTTTGACGATGGAGTAGATTGCTTCGCTGGGCTCGCAATGACAGTCTTTAGCCGCTGGTAACTGAGGACTTACAGCCGCACGGCGTACCGGGTTTTCCGCGAGTTACAGAGGATACTTCACGATCAGACACTTGGTCAACCAACATCTTCTGGCTCAATCAGCCCCCGCGGACCAGTCTATAGGCTGTGGTGATCAACGGTAACCGTCCGGCGGAACGCGAGACTTGTGGTCTTTTCGCAAGTGATGCGGTTCGCTTGGCCAAGCGCATGTTACCCGCACTTTGCCGACCGGCTTATCAAGCGCTTGACCTGCGCGCCCAATGTGTATACTTTTTCACGAACGAAAGCCCACTTTCTTTTGTCTTAACAAAGGAGTCAACTCTAGGGTTTCGCCTATCCCGTTTTCAAGGGGTGGCAATGCAGCTTTCCTGGAGCCAAAGAAAAAATTTATGCAGAAGCAACGCTTTTCTAAGAAACTGTTACCGGTCAATAGGTTTGCTGCCGTCGCTCTTTCGGCTTTGGTGTTATGCGTGTGTGCGCCGGAGGAGAGCCGGGGTACGGTACCTGGTTTTCACTATTGATGTGTGTTGGACATGCGGGAATGATTTTCAAGGCGCCTGGAAGGGTAAAGACTACGGCGTGCCTCTCATAGCGGAAATGCTGGAACAATACGGGCTCAAGGGCACCTTTATGGTCAGCTCTCTCTGCCCGCCAGATTCTACGGATACGATGCTTTCGAATCTTCGCTTTCTTGTGTCACACGGTCATGACGTAGAATTGCACCCACATCCGGATTCGATCGACTTCTCTCGACTCCTGTTGACCATGTATTCAATCAAGGAGCGTAGAAAAATTCTCCAGACGGCGATTGACAATATAAGGCGGGCGGGCGCTCCGCCGCCAATTGCTCATAGAGCAGGTGCCTGGGCCATAGACCGTGAAACGCTTCACCTGCTGCCGGAATTCGGTATTGTTATGGATTCGTCAATATTCCCGGAGAGCCCTAACAGCCAAGTTCCTCTACCCGAAAACATGGTGAACAGGTTTGTAAAGATAGGCGGTGTGTATCAACTTCCGATAACCCTGGTAAGGAGGATCCCCTTCATCGGATACGCGGGCATGACCGCGCTGGATATTGATAGGCTCATTTGGGAAGAGCAAGAAGAAGCGCTCAAGCAAATTGCGGACCACCATCTGCCCGTGGCGACATTCTTTCTCCATTTTTCCTCGCTTTATGATTATATTCCTTCACCGATTCCTTACCAGCCCCACACGGTTACCGGGCCGAATGAAGAAAACATCACGAAGCTGGACAACTTTCTTAAGCTGGTCACTTCGGATAAACGCTTCAAAGTCGTTACAGCAAGAGAGCTTTGGCAATTATTTCAAAAGAAGCCCCAGGAATTGGAAGGGCCTTCTTTTGTGCCTTACACGGGGATGTGGTTGACCTACCTGAAGGCGTGGAAGTATTTTTTCGGCCACAGCATACTCAACAAAATAGTGGCTATCGCTCCGATAGCATTTGTTGTCGGGCTGCTGACAATTGTCGCATATCTGCTAAAAATGAGACGAGCCGAGCGGCGGCGATAGGCCCGGAGAATGTATAAGCAGTTCCGCCGATATAAACTTCTGCTTATGGCAGGCGACGTTTTACTTACCCTCCTGCTGCTCGCTGCAATGGCGAAGATGAGGCCCTTTCTACCGGGCAAAGCTTTGGATCCGTCCGACGCCATACTGCCCGCAGTGTTGATTTATGTGATAGTGGGCCTTCTCTGGCATGTTCTCTTCGCCGTCACAGGCGTCTATGAGCTTCGAATAATTCCCAGGCTCAGTAAGCAGTTTGGCCGTTTCACCTCTTCTTACCTCCTGGCCGTGTTGATGCTGGCAGGATTTCTGTATTTTGCATTCAGAGAAGTATCCCGAATGCTCGTGGTTTACTTTTGTGTTGTCGACTACAGTGTGCTCTTGCTGACTCGCCATCTTCTGATCCTTTACGTCCAGCACAAGGTCAACGGTATTAGCCACATTCCTGTACTGATCGCAGGAGCCTCCGAGACCGGAATACACCTTGCCACCACGCTGCAGCGAGATAGGGCTTCGGGTTTGAAAGTTGTGGGCTTTGTGGACAGCGACGTGCCACCACAGCATCTCAACCTGCCTGGACCGATTGTCGGTACCCTGCAAGATCTGCCCGAGATCGTAAGTGAACGACAGATAGGCATTCTATTCGTCGCACTACCCGAAACTCGGGGCGTCGAGGTGGAAGAGTTGATCCACCGGGTCGAAAGCCTGCCTGTACGTGTATACGTTGTGCCGGAGCTGCCCAAAGCAGGGATGGTCAACACGGAAGTGGAGATCCTCGGGGAGTTGGTTTTGGTCGGCATCCGTGAACCGGTGATTCGGGGTCACAGGCGAGTTATCAAGCGGATCCTTGACGTAGTGGTCTGCTTAGTGGGTCTAATCCTTACGTGGCCTCTGTTTATAGTCATCTGGATAGCTGTAAGGCTGGATTCCCGAGGCCCGGCCATCTTTGTCGCCCAAAGGGTAGGCGAGAACGGCAGGATCTTCAATATGCTGAAGTTTCGTACAATGTATGTGAATCAAGAGAATGTCCAGGCGCCGCCCTGTTCGAAAGAGGAACTCTGTGAAATTGTTCACAAGGTCGAGAGCGATCCGCGAGTTACCCGGGTGGGTAGGTTTCTGCGCAAGACGTCGTTGGATGAACTGCCACAGCTCCTCAACGTGCTGAAGGGTGAAATGTCCCTGGTGGGGCCTAGGCCGGAGCAGCCTTTTCTCACTAAATGTTATGATCACTGGCAGTGGCAAAGGCTTTCCGTACCTCCAGGGGTCACCGGGTGGTGGCAGGTCTCCGGGCGCAGCGATCTACCCATGCATCTGAACACCCAGTACGATATGTACTACGTCAGGAATTACTCCGTGTTGCTGGACCTGAAAATTCTTTTCAAAACCATTGGAGCAGTGCTGAAAGGGAAGGGAGCTTACTGAAGTAACCCTTCGCTTAAGAGTCAGAAAGGGCATTTGGCAAAGACTGTCATTGCGAGGAGTGAAATGACGAAGCAATCTCACCAGTGGGACCATCACGCGTGGAACGCGGGATTGCCGGTCATTCGTCACCCTGAGCTCCGATCCGGGGTCCAGTATGGATTCCAGGTGGGACAGGCATCCTGCCTGTCTATTGAGGACGGGCAAGATGCCCATCCCCACCGCGGGACACCCATCCCACCGAAGATTGCCACGGGCTCTGGCCCTCGCAATGACATCCCTGTGATTGCCCACTGAGTGATTGCTTACTGATGCAGTTTTCGGCAGCCTGACCGATCTTAGGAGAAATAACACTTGCAAGGCGTGGCTTCCTCTTTCCGAAATTCCGTAACTATCCTTGCCGCCTGTATTTTGGCGTTTATTCTGGGCTATCTCTATGTGCAGGCCTTCAGTGTGGGCTGGCGAGCGATCTTCATGGTCCACGCGGTGGTCCTTTTCTTCTTGGGTTGCGCTTTGTTCATCAGGGATTTGCGCTCATTCCTACTCTTCATAATGGTATTCGCGATTCCTCTTGAATACGGGTATCACATAATTTACCAGCCTATGCTCGGCGTCCAGACGTCGCCGTATTCATCGGGGGTCAGAATAGACGTCGTTGATGCAGTCCTGTTAGTCCTCTATATGCATTGGGGTTTCATGCTGGCCCAGCCGCAACTGCGACACAGCAGATTAACATTGGGACATTCACTGGGTAAGTGGTTTCTTGCATGGATAACGTGACGTTTCTGGTGGCGGGGCTATTGAGATCGGAGCATCTCAATTACACACTATTTGAGGTAGTGGACCTATTCAAGGGTTTCCTGCTCTTTTTCTATCTGGTGAATAACCTCTCGTCCGAGCGGGACCTCCGGGTGGTTCTGTACGCTCTCTTCACCAATACTATTGCCCATGCGCTCTACATAATCTTTCAGTTCGTCACGGGACTCAATTACACGGTGCATGGAGAGCCCTCTACACATTTTGTCGAGGCGGAGGGCTTTCGACCTGCCGGGTTTTCCGGGAGTTGGGATGCCGCCGCTGCCATGATGCACCTCGTGCTTCCGGTACTCTTTGTTTATTATTTTGTCGTTAAAGACAGGGCCCGGCACAGGGCGGCCTTGATTGGCATCGGCATAGTAGTGCTGGGGATACTGCTCACCAAAGTGAGGGGAGGCTGGATTGCGACGTTCGTCTCTGCCATAACGGTGTTAGCTGTCAGCTATTTGCGAGGCTGGCTTTCTTCCACTCAGACGTTCAAGGTAGCCGCGGCCGGAGTTGCGGTCCTACTTTTGGCGAGTCCTTTTGCCATTGAGAGGTTTATTACGGGGGTCTGGGGAGAGGATCGACTACCCCTAATGTACACTGCGATTAACATGTTCAAGGGAAACTGGTTGACGGGCGTAGGCGTGAACAATTACTTCTTTCACATCGAAGAGTTTCTGCCGATCAGCATGAGACACACGTGGGAATCAGCGGTCCACAACGAATATCTTATGTGGGCGGCTGAGACGGGTTTGCCGGGGTTTCTCCTCTACTACACGCTGCTCTTGGTTATGATGAGAAGGCTCTGGAAGCTGACTGCATCGCCTGATCCTTGGATTTATATGGCCTCCCTCGGGTTTTTCGCCGCGATATTGGGATCGCTGCCGTATCGATTCACTTCGCCGTACTTCTTCGCCCCGCTTTACTCAGAATTTTGTGCCGTTTTGGCCGTGACATGCGTTTTGGAGACCCTTGAAAAAAGGCGACTTGCGGGAGTGCGATCAGGTTCTCGGGAAAACGGGGGGACAACCTGAGAGCGTAAGCCCTAATATTAACTCCCATCCGGGACTTTTATAGGAATTCGCTTTCATGCGAGCAAGCGTGGCGGGCTCCCCTCGTCCCGCGGAACCGCTACCACATAATGGTAGGGGCCGTTGTCCCTTCCGGCCATTGCTAATATAACTTGTTTGAAAGCGCATTGGCATAAGCAAACACATATCCACATAGAATCAGATTGCTTTCCCGCGGAATGCGGGATTTCTGTCGTCGCAATGACAGGGTGGAACGCGGTGGGATCTGCCCAGGATGTCACTGCGAGGCCCACGACCGATTCTTGTTGCCGGGCATTTGAGATTTTGTGTAATGCGACTGGTTCTAAGCCCCGCAACTAATGCCGCCCAAGGCATCTGTGCGTAAAGTTTGCCTTTTTATCCAGGGGCTTACGTAATATTCTGAAACTATTACTGTTTTGTTTGCTTTGGGCTTGAAATCTCTGGTTTTTTGTGCTAACAATTAATGCATATTACTTGACTATGGGAACAAAACCGCGGGCATTCTACACGGAGTTCTTTGGAGATTTCTTGGGGGTTAGGATGTCCGGCAATCATCTGTAGAAGCGCGGGACCAAAAGGCCTCTCAGATGAAATCAAGTTTCAAGTGGCGCGGCCCGGAATCGAAATCATGTGCACGTCCCGGTGACTAAACACCGGCGAGGACGGATCTCAATGGGGCGCTCAGCTTCGGACATCGGCATCTAATCGCAATTATCGCGCGATGGGGAGCATGGGAACAATGGGAGAAGAACAGGGGCTATCCTTGCGGGATACTCTCAGCATGTTTTTCCGACGCAGCTATCTTTTCAAGATAATGGTGGTGGTTCTGCCTTTGGGGGTCCTCGTCACCTGTTTTGTTGTTGATCCCGTTTATGAATCCACAGCAAAGGTCATTGTAACGGCAAAGAGAGAAACGTCCACGCTGCTTCAATATCCGAAGGAGATGGCCGCTCAGATGTCCTTCAACCTGAACGTGGACGAGACGGATTTGAACAGTGAGATGGATTTGCTTCAAAGCCCTGACCTGTGGATACGCACTGTCAAGAAGCTGGGAGTCGAAACTTTCAAGACCAAGCAAAGCGGAATGATCCGAGGGTGGCTCAAACAATTGAACGAAAAGTTGGGTCGGCCTTTGGGAGGCAAGAAGCCCCCAGCGGGGTCCGAAGACGGTGAAGCCGCTGAAATCCAGAAAATAGCCCAGGGCCTCATCAAAAACTTGAAGATTACCGCGGCGGTAAAATCCAAGGTCCTTGACCTGTCATTCAAGTACTCGGACCCGGTTATGGCTCAAAGGATTCTTGCTACACACCTGGATCAGTACATCCCGTATCATATGGAAGTTTATTCGCTCCCCGGCGCTGAGAAATTCTTTTCCGGACAGAGCGATTTTTACAGGGATAAGTATGAGAAGGCGGATCGTGAGTTGGCTGAATTCAAGAAGAAATGGGGTCTGTCCCTTGCTGAGCGGCAGAAAACGGAGCTTATTACTTTCATAAAACAGATTCAGGATGTTTTGGTTGAGGTGAATTCCAATCTGAGTCAGTACCAAATCATGTTGGCGTCTGTGAAAAAAGGCTTTTTGCCTTCCGGACAACTCGCAAGCGGCGCGAGAGAAGCGGTGAGAATACCTTCATAAACATAGTTTCTTCTCAGCTTCTGCGGGCAGTGCAAAAGCAATGGCAGACGGCGGAGGCTTACCAGCCCGACAGCCGAGATTACCGCGCCACCGCTGACATGGTCAGGGACATGACCAAGAAATACGAGGAAGCACTGCAGGGGGAAACAGACGTCGTCGAGGCCAAGAAGATGAGCCTCGAACAGAGCCTCAAAGAGAAAGAGGACCAATTGCAGTTACTGGAGGAAAAGAGTGAAGAGGCGCGCAGGATGCAGTTAGATGCCTCCGTAGCTAAGGAGAGGTACCTGCAGGTACCCTGGCAAAGGAGGAAGAGGCTCGGCTTGAAAATCTTAAGGGTGGGGCACAAGTTAGAGACGTGAGTATTGTGGGGAAGCCTTTAACCCCCGTAGACCCAATTTTCCCCAAAACATTCCTTTTTGTGCTAGGGGCCATTTTCCTGGCGATTCCCGTGGGAATGGGCGCAATACTTACTGCGCACTTCTTGGATCACACGTTTGACAATCCCAGAACGCTGGAAGCGCATACCGGTTATCCGGTTTTGGCCTCTTTCGGAAAAGTTTGAACAGGCGGATCGGCCGCTCCCACAATGGATAGGGGCTCATGCGGGTAACGCTCAGCATTATGACGGCAGCTTGCCTCTTCATCCTGGTTTGTGACGAACCGGTGATGGCCCAAAAATATGACGTTGGTGTCATTGAGGAGATGAGCGAAGGCAATATCTACGTTCGAGGAAGCCATGGTCGGCACGTGCTCGAGACTTTGGGGACGTGCTTGTGGTGCGAGGTGGGGATGGATGTGCTCGTCAGCTTCGAAGGATTTACGAGAGCAAAACTGAGTCCGTATTCTGAATCCGTCCGAGGCAGACCCGTGAGAGTGTTCGTGATCAGAGACGGCCGGGAGGACGAGGACTAAGTACTGCGTTGCTTAAATACGCTCGCACATTCCCGCCGGTGGCCCTCCGAGGCGACTAGTACTTTCCCTGACTCTCTCATGCAATACTCAGTAGCGCCGGCATCTTGCCGGTCAGGTCAATTGCGTTTTCGGCTAACCGGCAAGATGCCGGCGCTACTGCCAAAGTGGCACATCACTTATGAAATGCCGCACCAAGAGTCGCAATTTCAAGACGTTATCATCCTCCGCCTTCCCCCTCCAGTCAAGGGAGTCCCGCGAAACGCTAGATCTCCCCTACGCCACCGCATTATGGTAGCGGCTGGCGCCCCTGCCGGCCATCGCTAATGTCACTTTTACCAACACTCATTCGTATAGGACCCGTTCGCCTGCTTTTATCCAAGGTTAAGTCCGCGTCCCCTCAATCAGCTTTTCATAAGCCGAGATGTACCTGTTGACCAAAACTCTCCAGTCACGGTTGGCCTCCACCCATTCGCGGGCCCGTGTCCCCAAGTCCATTCTCAGGTCCCTGTCTCTTGCCAACATCGCACATTTTGATGACAGATCCGACACATCTTCAGATCTAAAGAGCAATCCGTTCGAGCCGTCTTCTACCATTTCCAGATGACCGCCCACATCGCTTGCGATGAGGGGTTTTCCCATAGCCATTATTTCCAGGGGCTTCAAAGGCGTTACGAGGCGCGTTTCACGGGTATCCCGCCGAGGAAGAACCATGAAATCGCAGATGCGATAGAAATCTGTGACGTCCTTGTGCGGCACACGCCCCGTGAAAATTACTCTGTCGGAAATCCCCGCGGTTGCCACCATGTTTTTCAGATCAGGCATAAGCTCTCCGTCACCGACGAGCAGCAGACAGAGGTCAGGTAATTGAGGCGCGAGGCGGATCGTGGCCTGGACGAGAAGTTCAAGCCCCTCATATTTGAAAAAATAGCCTATGTACCCAATCACCAGTTTTCCGTGCAAGCCAAGTCTGTTTTGCACTTCTTCGTTGGGCGGATGAGGGGTAAACGCCTTTACGTCAACGCCGTTCGGCACTATAAAGACTCTATCGCTGCTAATCCCGCGGGATACGATTTCGGCCTTCAGTGAGTTGCCGATTGCGCAACACAGGTTCGCTGCTTTCAATGCCTTGTCATCCAAGGCGCGCACGACCCGGTAGCGCAGAGATGTCTCACTGAACTTTCCGCGGCCTGAGTGGGAATCTTCCCAAATTCCCCTCATTTCATATATGGACGGTATATTTTCCCTCTTGGCTACCTTGTTCGCTACCAGGCCGCAGGTGAAAGGGGAATGTCCGTGAATCACCGCGGGCCGATAGGTCCTGGCCACATGGAGTGCGGTCTTGAACAGGAAGAAATTCTGCAGAACCCTGAGCGCTGCCTTTACCGGGCTCTTGTCTTGAACTTCTTGAGTGGGGGGCAGAATATTACCGCAGGTCCTAAAGTAGCGAACCCCATCTATGTATTCACTTTGTTCCGCATCGAGTTCCCCTAGAGGCGATTGGGACGGCGAAGTGATCACCAGCGGCTCCAACCCCTTTTCGACTGCTTTGTTACAATTTCACGGCTGCGGATAGCATATCCGTGAGTGCCGGGAACCGATCTGTGTAGAAGGTGCAAGACGCGCATAAAATAGTCTCCGGGTCAATTCCTGGATCCGCCAAAGGCGGAGAACCTGTTGCAATGCAAGAGGTCCCGCATGTCAGGCGGTAAGAGGCTCCAAGGTACGTTTTGGGGAACACTCAACACTCCGGCCGAGGGTTTGATAGCGGTGAGGACTCCACTGGGAAGCTGGACCTTCGTCTGCCCTCTCACCGTCGGCGCGGCCACTTTTGAACCGTAATACCGTGAGTACCATCCCCCAACAGGATCTATTTCCCCATCGAGGATGGACACTACTTCAGAATGGCAGTTGAGGAAAATTATGTCCAGACGGCTAGTTTCAAACTCAGCGGTTAAGGTGTTGGCTACCTCCCGTCGAACCGTCCAACGGGGGTCGAAGTGAACCCGCCATTCCAACTCGTGCTCTCCGGACCCGTTCACATGGTCCAAAACAATGACCCCTTCACCGATGACATGGATCAGGAATCGGCGATGCACGAACCGTCCCCAATTGACTGTACCCCGCAAGAGTCGCCAACCGTCTCCCTTGATCGGGGGCTCCTGTGCGATCTTCAAGGGATTTGACCATCGAAACGTCTCAAGCGGTTCTACGGGGTCCTTGCCATCTATTCGTACCGTGTTGTGAGCCATAGATGAGCGAAAGTAACGTCTCCAGAAAGGACGTCCATTATAGAGAAAAGTCCCCGGATCCACGATAACAGGCTTGCCTCGATAGTGCAGGACAAACGACAAGCCGTCAGCATGTCCGTGGCCGTACGCTGGAGAGATTCCCAAGGGACCGACGTCAAGAATGACGCTGAAAAGCTCTTCCCTGCTCACTTGGTAGCCCCCGTTAGGGAAAATCAGGAGGGCGGAATGGGAGGCGGCATCACTTCCCGGCATCGCCTTATCCCTCAGAGACTCAAACAAATTCAACCCGTTTTCACCCAGCATCAGATAGGCTTCAGCCGGAAAAGCTGGAAGCCCCGCGGCCAGCCCTGGTTGTTCAAGCAACACAGACCCGATGGCAGGTAAAGAAGTGAAATCCCAGAAATCGGAAAGTCGCCAGCCTATTGCCAGGCCCGTATCCGAATCCCCTATCATAGGGAGATCCTTGGAGTCGGGCGCCAGGTTCCTGATAAAAGCCAACCCTTTGGCCAGACGTTCTCTTACCATCCCGGATAGCTGCGGCGTTGATCCACGGGCAAGAAAGCAAACCTGAAACAGGAACTCTGCGACGAATCGAAAATAGCCGATCGCCTGCTCGGCATAAACCCCATCCGCCAGAATTATGCGGGGTACCAGCCGATTAAGGATAGCCGCAGACCGTCTGCGCCATTCGGAGGAATTCACGAACAACGGATAGAGAGTGGCAATGCAAAAGAGAGCCGAACATTCCCCCAACAAGTGATTCCCCTCCGTGTGGTGGACAGTCAGCCTTTTTCCAGATGAACTCCGTGCAAATAAAGACAGGTTATAAAGCGGGACAGAAACTGCTGGTCCCATGCCGGACTGTTCAGGCATAAGATATGGCACCACGCCAATGACAGAGCGCGAAGGGCTACCTCCAAATTGCTCGACCACTGAACTCCCAGAGGGTATTGTACGCTCTCCAGCCAGCTTTCAAGATGCGCCCTCGCATGAACCGCAAAACGGTCTTCGCCGGTGAGCCTCCAGGACGCGCCCAGCCATAATAGGTGCTGAAATCGGTTCAGTTCCCAGCACCACTTCACGTCGCGGTCCGGGCGCCTGGGATTATGCGAACAATCGATGTCCGAGAAGTATTGACGGGGCCAGACTTCCGAGGGTCCTTCAGACTCCATCGTGGCGGACCATGAGACTGGCTCAGGCATGTATACCTCTTTCCACTGAAATAGTGGAAACCATCCATTCAGAACACGCTCGGCCATGGAAACAATGCGATTTTTCTCTGTGGGATAAAGCGCCGAAAAGGTACGCCAGAAGGATGAGTCCTGCCACCACTGGGATGGAAGCGCCTCCGAAAGTGCCTGGTTGACGTCCTGAACAGGGTCTCCTGAAGGGCTTGATCGTAGCCACCGATTGCGCCGGCTCCATAGCCGCTCCCAAGACATGGCCTCGGGGTCGGATCGATATCTGCGTTTCTCAAACCTGTGCCGCAACCAGGAGTCGATCCGGTAAAAAGGCTCCCCGATACGAAGCGTTTCTTAACCGACGAGCGTAATATACACATCTTGCAACGTTCATTACATCGCTAGTGAAGGGGGGATTTCCTAACCCACACGCTGAAAGGCGGGTCGGCCAAGCCATTCCGGTTGTCCGGCATCACGCGCAAGACTTTAGAGAAAACGATATACCCTTTTCGGAATGTGGAATTCACGCTTATTCAAGATAATTCCTAGTATTTCAGCCCCAGCGGATTTTAGCCTATCAAGAGTGTGGTCCACAACTTCCGAACGGGTGCGCTCGGATTCAACGACCAGCACTACGCCGTCAGTCACCTCACAGATTCTGGTCGCATCAATAAACGGGATAACCGGCGGACTATCCACCAAAATGTACCGATATTTTCTTTTTAACACGGTGAGGACGTCCCCAAAGCGCTCCAGATCGGATTCGTACGAAATCAAAGTGTCTGTTATTTGCGGCCGTCCAGCGGAGATGACTGAAAATCCGTACTTGTCTACCTTTTCTATTGCATCTCTTAGACTACCCGACCGCTGCAAAACGTTAAGCAGAGAACCCTCGGATTTCAGGTTCATGATTTGGTCGAAAGAGGGTTGTCTCAGATTAGCCTCTACTACCATCACCTCTTCGGAGGGATGCAGGCGGGCCATAAACAAGGCCAAGGCCAGCGTAATAGAACTGACGCCTTCGCCGAAGTGAGAAGAGGTGAATTGGACTACACCTGATTCGGCCGCGCCTTCTTTACCGAAGATAGCACGTTCCAGTTCGTGAAACTCTTCCCTAAATCGGACCGCTAGTCTTTTATCATGGATTCCCCTTATGAGCCCCCAGCTTGGCCCCGCTCGTAGGAGCCGTTGTGCTTCACAGAGGCTCCGCCCACTGTTCCGGTACGTCACCCAATCTCCCTGGAGCCTGTCGTACTAAGTTTCTTCCTTTTTAGCCCATGAGATTTGCCAACAAGATGAGCAGCACCGTGCTACGGATTCAGGAAAGTCCCGCGGAAACGCGGGATTGCGCAACGGCCTGCTATCTTCGGCGACACATTCAGTCATTAGCGCTCGGAATATAGAAAGTCAAGAGGCGGAAAACCGGCTGCCTATCATGGAACGTGCTGTTTAAAGACGGTAAATTATAATAAATTATAAATATAACAAATAAATGGCTTTAAGAAATGCTTATATCCATTGACAATTACAATTATATTTGATAGAATCTACATCGGAATCAAGTATGCCCCGGAGACTCGAGTCAAAGGGGTTGTAAACCAGTACTAGGGTCCCGGAGGCTGGCGCTGATGATTTGTCCTAGTCATAACCCGATTTTGCCGACGTGGCCACTTTCCCGGGAC
Organism: uncultured delta proteobacterium; assembly: GCA_963828085.1. Taxonomy (GTDB): domain Bacteria; phylum Desulfobacterota; class Desulfomonilia; order Desulfomonilales; family Desulfomonilaceae; genus CAWBBA01. The sequence continues at coordinate 197,632 of CAWHDO010000042.1, read as the reverse complement.
TTCACGGTGCCGTCTGACGCAGTTCCTGCAGGAGTCTGCCGCCACACTTGGACAGTGGAGTTCGAAGACAGACTCGGAGCCGAGGACTTGCCGGAACAAGCAAAAAACTTTCCGTGCCTCCAGCGGCTGCTCGTACCTGACAGTCAACAACTGCTTAGATCCCGGAGTGATGCCACCCGCTTCGTTGGGCATGTGCAGGCAGGGTGAAGCCAAGATGGTGATCAAAAACGGAATCCGGCCTCCTAATCTTCATGGCGATTCAGCGCACCGGAGCGCCTGCTCTGGAGATCCTGTCGTGGGGCGGTTTTCGTGTACCGAAACTCCAGACCAAGCGTTTGACAACATGGTCTTTGACACGGAAGAGTTTACCTTGTCCTGGGACGGCCAATACGCTTCCCGCCCGGATGGACCCCTCCACCCCGGACCACCACAGCCTGTTCACGAACAGACGGCAGCAGTCCAGCGCCCTCAAGTCTCCCGTTGGGCTCATATGATACATGCATTGGCCGAACTGAAAAGCGCATTTTCTGTCCGTCGTCCCGGAATGTGGACGACCGCGACAATCGTGCTCTCTCTCGCGGTGACGGGCATAGTTTTGTACGCTGCTTGGTCGGACGGCTATCGTTTGGAAACGAAACTTCTTTTGCTCGACCGAGATCAATATACCAGCAATGCTGCGGGCAGGACCCTTGAAGATGAAGTGGAGATCCTCAAGAGTCCGCACATCTTGCATCTCTTGTCGCGTGACCTGTTCGAACGCGGACCCGAAACTTTGGCGCAGGGGGGGCATTTGCAGATGGTGGGGAACGGGTCGCTAAAAAGAACTTTCGAGGTTCGGCAGCGCGGACGAACTCGAAAAATGGCTTGTCAAAAGGACATGTCTTAGTTCGGAAATTTCGCCGGGAATGGCCAAAGTGGCTGTCCAACTGCGCGGAGATGATCCGGCTTTTCTTGGCAGCCTGCTCGATGCTTACGTTTGCCGGTATGTTGATTTCAGGCGGACCCTCGAAGCCGAGTCCTGGAAGCACCTCCCGCAGGCGCGGCTCCATGACCGACTTCCTTCGGAAACCCAATCAACTGAAGCTATTTCAAATCAGTTACAGAAAATCGAATTTCAAGAGCGTGGCTCTAAGCTGGTACTGCAGCTCATAGATTCGGGTGAAGGGGTGTTTAGCGGCTTTGTTCCTGATCAGAGTCTGACGGGAGGTACCTTCCCTGACTAACTTTCAAGACAAGATCGTCCAGTTGGAGATCAAGAAGAGGGCCCTTGCGACACAGTACATGCCCGGCAGCAAGGAGATTGTCGTAATTGATCTTGAGATTCAAGGCGTCAGAAGCGCCATGCGCGAATGTCTTGTCGAGCACATTCAGTTTCTAAAAAAGGAAAGAGAGCAACTTCTCGCGGAGAAGGGCGGACACTATCATGAAGGAAGCCCTGTGGTCGGCCAAGATCAAGGTCCCCAGAAAGATCATTGTGGCGCCCAATTACCCGGGGGAAACTCGTGGCTAGTGCTTCGGGACGGGCTCTACGTGCTGCGTGAGACCCCGGTCATTGCCCAAAGACCTCTGCTTGCTCGAACCGGCATCTTTGCTAACAAGCTGATTGCCTATCTTGCCCCTGCCCGTGCGCCCACCGCGGTTTCTGGAACCAACGGAAACCAGGGTGTATCTCAGCCTCCCGGTCTCTCGGTTGACGCAAGACGCCACAATTCCCGCAAGTCCGATCAGGGCAACCCTACGCGGCAGTCGTTTCAACCTGTTTTAACAACCCCTCCGGTGTGGCAACGGGCAGCCACCTCATACGGTGATGCTCGGAGGCAATACACCGGTCCGACAAACTCCAGGCCCCGGCAGTGAGGATCTCTCCGTCTCGGCACATACGGGATACAGTTACTATGGCCATGCAAAGCAAACCGAACACGATGACGAGTGCTGGAGAGAGACGCTGCCGCGGATTGTCGGCGCGCATAGCAGCGCGACTGGCATGTGTTGCTATTTTGCTCATGACAATTCCGGTTCCGTCCACCGCGGAGCCCTTGGAATACAACGGATTTGCGAGCTTGAGATTTGAGGCATTTTTCAGCCGCATTGATGGCAGAATGGGGTTAGCGCAGAATGTAGCTGAAAACGGCACGGTGATCGATTTCATAAATGACATGGGATTGCCCGTCGACAACAGGACATTCAGACTATTGATGTCGGTGCGCCCGCTGGAACACCATCTTCTTAGAGCTTATGGCAGCTTCCCCGAACTCTACCACGGTGGAACGATTCTCCAACGCACGTTACAGACCAAATCATTCACCTATCCTACGGGAACGGCCGTTCAATCGCAGCTCAACGTCGGAACGTTCGGCTTCGGCTACGACCTGGACTTTCTCGTGGGCCCTCGCTGGTTCGGCGGAATGCAAGGCGACCTGAAGTTCATCAACCTTCGGTCCACAATAAGCGCCGGGGCATTACAGCAAGATGACACCATCAGCCTTAATGAACTTGTCCCTTGCCTTGGGGCTCACGTGCAGACGCGCATACCGTGGACCCCCAGGGTCAACGTAGGTGGTTTCGGACGCATCACCTACGGTATGACGCCCAACTTCTTGAATCACGTGGAACTATCGACTGGATTTTGTCTTGGTATGGGCTCCGTCGGGTCTATGCTTTTGGAAGCGAAGGTCGGGTACCAGCTGGAGAGCTTCTATTTCAATCAGGAGAACTTGTTGGGCAGGTCACTGGAATTAAAGAGAGAGGGGATCGTTTTCTCTTTGGAAGCAGCCTTTTAGAGTGCAATTCTGGCGACGCCTATGCGCTGGGAAGGCGAATGGCGCACTCTGCACATCGAAGTTTTTGAAGAGTCGCCCAAATGGGAACAACTATGATGAGCATGCAAAATTCTTCTGACGTTTTCCGAATTGCTCTTTTGAGAATTCTCGTGCTACCCATTGTTGTGGTAATGCTGGGCGGTTGCATGATTCCTCAACATAGGGGGGCTGTGAATGAGACCCCTCCCTCGGTTGTAAACCGCGTAACGCATTATTTCCCATCTTCCCTGTACAGGCTGGCGGAAGGGGACGTCCTGGAATTCCTCTATTTGACAATCCCCGGCGCCACCACATCTCCTTATAAGCTTCAAATCAAGGATCAGATTGACGTTGAGTTCACCTTTCATCCGGAAATGAACCGTACTGTCCGGGTCCGGCCCGACGGCAGAATAAGCATCCCCCGTAAAGACGACGTTTCCGTCGTGGGCATGACCGCGGATGAGGTGAAGAGGATGCTTAAACGGGTCTATTCGGATCTGTTGAGGGACCCCGACATGACGGTGTCTGTCAGAGAATTCAACGCGAAGCTGGACGAGATTCAAAAGGCCGTGGCGACCGCTCCCAACGGCCAGGCGCGACTTATCAACGTTCGACCGGACGGCTACATTTCGCTTCCGCTCGTACCTGAGCTTAAAGCTGAGGGCCTGACGGTACCGCAACTCACCAAGATTGTGAATAAGAAGTACGCAAGTATTATCCCGGAGATGAAGGTCTCCGTCCTGCTAAAGGAAGTTGTCGGGAACTTGATCTTTGTGGACGGCGAAGTAGCCAGACCAGGCGTGTTCACGTCAAGAGGTCCGATGACCGTACAAGGCGCAATCGCACTGGCAGGAGGAACCAGAGAAACAGGAGAGCCGAGGACGGTCCTGGTTATTTCCAGAGGACCGGACGGCAGGTTCATGACGCGCACCACCGATCTCACCAAAATGACTTCCCGTTCTGATTTTCTTCTCAGCCGCAATGATCTTGTCTATGTCCCGAGGAGCACCATCGCCCACGCGGATGTATGGGTGGATCAAAACATCAGAAAGCTGTTGATGTTCACCGGTTGGTCCCTGGGCATAAGTACGGATCTAGGGCGAAGCACTGTTCGGTAAGGTGCTTTCCTTGCGGCGGGAGGGCCCTCTTGGACAAGGCTTCCCGCCGCACCCTCGTCTTTTTCTCCTATTCCCATCACCACACAGTCCTTATATTAACGGCTATTACACAATTTAGTTAAACTAAAAACCTAATAAAATATAATTTAATACATTCAGAAATATAATTATTCACTTGACATCAGGGCATTTTTCTTGATAGAATACTAACGATGAGTGAAATAGCAGCAGTCGGTCGGCTGCTTCGACCTCTGTCAAAATTCTCAAGGAGGCTCGGTTATGAAAAGACTTCCACTCCTGCTGGGCACCCTGCTCATTGCATTGCTGCCGGCAATCGGGTGGCCCCAGGGCGCGCCGCCCATGATATTACCCGTCGGACCGCCGGGTGCAGGTGCAGGGCTTTCGCCTGCAATGCCTTGGGCGCCAACCTCACCTCGATTGTATTACGCTGACGAGATTTGGAACATCAAGCCCTACGGCAGGGCTGGTTATATGTGGATGGACTGGGAATTCAATTTCCCGTTTTCGCTGATTGCTGGAGAACCCGTCATCCAGAGGCCGGCCGACGCCCTTAATGTCGAATCCATGAACCTTAAGCTTCAGGACGGCCAATACTGGGTAGGATTTGTCGGCCTGCAGGTCCAGCCGTTCCGAGATTTGATTGCTTACGGCGAAATAGGCGGGAATCTTCAGCGGGACAACACGTGGATCATGAACGCCACAGGCAAGGTGTTCCTCCCATCCGATCCCGGAAACGATCTGCTCGACAATCCGCCCAACACTACGTCACCGTGGGTATGGACCAGCCGCAATTTCCAGTGGTGGATGATCGACTCGGGCGTAGACTATAATATCACCAGCAATTGGGCGGTTGAAGCCGGTTTCAGAGTCGAACACATAGATTTCAAACTGGTTGATCCTCGAAACGGCACTCAGGCAGATACAACCACGGGCCGACCAGGAGGTTTTGCAATAACTTGCGGCCGGGTTTGACCGGGCGGCGCCAATTTCGGCGAGTTCGCCGGAATAATTCAAGATCCCCTGGAAAAATCCTATATACCTTATTTCGGACTTCGTCTGACCGGAAGATGTGGCTCCAAGAAATCCTGTGACCAAAACCTCGCGCGGCAGTGCGGCGGCCCTCCCGGCCCACCTCCGTGCGGTCCACCGCTATGCGCTCCGCCTCCATGTGCGCCGCCAAAGTGTGAGAAATGCCTGACGTACCAATTACGTCTGATCGGCAGCCCTTTTGCATGGAACCATTTCCAAGACCCGTTTCAAATACTTTGTTTCGGCCCTGTAAGCGGTCTGCGTGAGATAAGCCAGACTCTTTATACAATGGACGACAATAACGGCCGGTTCCTCGAAGGTGATTTTGAGACTGTCACCCCAATCACTCAGAATCTGGGCATGGGCTTTTGGGTTAGAGGAGAATGGCTGGAGTTTCAAGGAAATGGGAATATTAACGCCACAATTATCCAAGGAACTGGCGACCAGACCATCCCGCATACGGACATTTTCGGCGGTATCCCCGGCAGCGGCTCCACCGACAATGCCAAGCTCACTCAGTCATATTGGGCCGTGGGTCTGATGATGAACGCTACTTTTTGAGCGGTATGAAAAGCTAGACCAGGAGTCGACGAGCCCTCCGGAGATCTGACAACCATGAACCGAAGCCCATGAATTGATGTTTTACCCGTCAAGGCAAAGAAATACTGACCACCCCCGAGCCTTCCGCTGCCGTGCGGCGGGCTCCGATTCTCTCCTTTCAAGACCCATTCGCCTCAAAAGCGATTGGGTCTTTTTTTTGCGGTCACTTGGCAGCCGTCTGGTGACCGGCACGGAGAACCTGTTTCAAATTATCTGCTCAGGCCAAAATCGTAGCACGAATACCCCCGTCCTGTGTCTCTCACCCCAGCCCTAAATCCCTACTTTAGCAAAGGGGGGCTTTGAAGCCCTCACATCTATAGTTCACGGTATTGAGAATTGCGTCAAGAAGCACCCTCCCCTAGCCCCTCCCGTCGAGGGAGGGGAATCAGAAAATCCTCTCCCCTGGCGGGAGAGGGAAGGGAGAGGGGGGAATCTCAAAAACGGTAATAAAGCGTAATTCGCAATGCAGTTCACTATAGATAGAATATTCCGAAAGCGAGATCACTCTCAATCCGTCCTGTTACCCCTCTACCAAAGATTCTCTAAAAACTCTGCTGCATTCACCTCTTGCCGTATACGTTGCATTTCCAAGAGAGAGTCGAAAAAGCACTCCAGGATGTTTGGGTCAAAATGCTTTTCCTTCTCTTTTTTGATCATAGCCAGGGCTTCATCCTCCGAGAAGGCAGGTCGGTAAACACGATCGGAAATGAGAGAATCATACACGTCAGCCACAGCAACTATCCGCGGGATTCCGGAATCGCTGCCTCTCTTAATCCCTGGGGATAACCTGAACCGTCCCATCTTTCATGATGAGACAATGCGATTTCTCTCGCGAGCTGAACTACTTCGAAGCCTGACCCTTCCATGATGCGTGCCCCAATCTCGGTGTGCGTCTTCATGACTTCGAATTCTTCCGCAGTCAATTTTCCGGGCTTGAGCACAATGTTTTCGGGGATAGCGATCTTGCCGACATCGTGAATCGGCGCGGCTATCCTGATGTTATCCACTTCCTTGGCCTCCCACCCCATGTAAGCCTTTAACAGCGCCGACGAATAGAGCCCCACTCTCCTAACGTGAGCCGATGTCTCGTCGGTGCGACGGCCTATGGCCGAAGCGAGGCGAAGGACGAACTCTTCTTCTTGTTTTCGGACCTCTGCTATCCGTTTTCGGACGTGCTCCGTCAGGTTCTCCTGGTACTCGTGGCTCAGGCGACTGATGTCCCTGCGTTCCAGAGCATTAGCGACATTTATGAGGATCTCGTTCTTGTCAAATGGCTTGATGACATATCCGTACACGCCGAGTTCCAGCGTAAGGATGGCTGTTTTCCGGTCATCCACCGCTGTCACCATTAGGACCGCCAAGTCGGGGTAAAGGGGCCTTGTGATGGTCAGGAGATCAATCCCGGACATGCCCGGCATCATGATATCGCTGATCAACAAATGAAAATTGTCTTGCTCTAGGAATTTCAGAGCAGTCTCCCCGTTGTACGTGCTGGCACACCCATACCCCTCCTCGGTCAGCCAGCGTGACAGGATTTCGCAGATATGCGGCTCATCGTCCACAATGAGGATTCTTCGATCCTGGCCTTCGGTCATCGTGGTCCCCTTTTATGTTGTATTGCACATGACCTAGCGTAACATATATATTATACTTGTTTTTTGAGTCAATGAAAAACTGCGCGTTGTTGCATGCATTCACTTACGCGTGAGCGTTTTCCTCCTGTCCTTGCGAGGAGTGGAACGACGAAGCAATCTCCAGTCCTGCGAACCACGGGAGAAAACTCAGATTGCTTCGTCTCCCGTCTTGTCGCGGGACTCGCAATGACGGGCGCGGCAAAATGCGCCCGGTCAGTGAGTGCTTACGCGGTTGTCCGAGAACATCGATCAACGTCGTGCCTTGACGGTAATTTCACCGAGCAAAGAACCGGGAAAAACAATGAGCGGGGTCACATTATAAGGGACCAGCGGGCCTGCCCGGAGCTGCTTCCAAACAACATTGGGAAAAACAGCGAAGGTTCTCCTACCCGTTTGGATCTGAAAATTCAGCAGGCGGGGAAAATCCTTGAACCCATCAAACCCTGGAAAGGCCATCCTTACATGCTCTTTCTCTATTAGCCTCATAAAGGGGTCAACATACGGAGCGGTGAAAAATATGGAGTCAGCGGTCACTACCTTAAGGGCCTCCCCCCCCACATGGTAGTTCACGATGCGGTGGACACGGTGATGCCAATAGTCATAAAGAAATGCCTCAAGGCCCGACCAGACCAGGGCAATTATTAAGATCACCCAAGCGGTTGACCGGAAAATGTGAGACTCGCTTGAACCGTGCCCATTCTCCCACGACGAGGCACGCGAGGAGCAAACCTGCCATCACCAACGGCGCCACGAGGAGGGGGACTTGCAGATCGTCTAAGGTCGGATCCAGTGCCTGAGTAAACAGATAGTATGCTCCTGCGGTGCAAAGACCGATCAGCGCCCCTGTTGCGAAACCAAATGGCGCGCCCCACGGCTCTTGAGGTCCTTCACCCCGTAAGCGCACAGGATCGCTAAAAATGGTAATATTGACGTGAAATACCGATGATTTAAACACAGCCCGCCGTACTGATGCAATGTGTAGGGCAAGCAGGAATAGAACCCGATAAAGCTCACAGGCGGAACAAACAGGATGGCCAGTGCCGCGAAATCTTTTTCACGACGCACGATGTTGGTGATCGGGACCACAAGGAGCACCAGGAAAGGCAAGCTTTGCAACAGCGCCTTTTTGAGCGCCCCAATGTAAACAACGCCGCCGGCCGGAGTCCTCTCCATTGCCGGCAGCCCTATTCCGGCATCAAGAATTCTCGTGTCTGCAAGCCAAAAGCACAAGTCGGCTATGACTTTTCGTGCCGGAACCAGGCTCTGTGTGCCCGCTACAACGCCCAGGCCCAGCACGATTGCGGCCAAAAATATTGTGCGCCGGTGTCTATGTGCGAAGTCCTGGTGTCGCTGCCTTGTAAGCACCCAAGCAGCCACAATGAGAACCGTAATGCCCGCGACTAAATAAACAGGCACACCCGCTCCATCTCCCATGGAAAATGGGGAAAACTGCCGGAATTTCAGGTAATTTATCAGTGCCGAAACCGTGAGGCCCGGAACAGCGCCAATTAAAACGGCAAGGGCCTCACTGGTCGCCAAGGCCGAGCAAAGAGAAAGGGAAGAACCAGCGCCGGAAAAATGAGGACAACATCAAGCCTGATTCCCAAACCGAAGCCCGCTACTAACCCGGCACTGAACGCCGTTAGGGTGACGCTCCTCCCCGCGGCCGAGTAATACGAAGTGATGGCTAGATAAAAAGCGCTCAGCACACAAAGCGCCGCGACGCTGTGGGGCCAAATGGCTTGAGAGTATTCCCACGCGAATGTAGCCAAAATCAGGATGAAACAGGCATTGAGGGCCAGATCGATGTCGTGGGAAAGCCGTTTTGCAGCGGCAAAGCAGACTGCCACGAGCCCGAGGAAAGCAACGGAGTTCGCGACAAAGAGACCGAAAACGCCCCAGAGCCTGACAAGGGGAGCACCAGGATCGGAAACATGTTCGGCCATGGGGAGACCAGCCTTCCGTCTTGAATACGAAAGGTCGGGTGGACTAATTCAGGGGATTGAAATTCTTCATATCCGTTCCATATTCCAAGGCTGTAGGACTCCGAGAAATTTTTGGCCATCCAGTGATAGAAGATCTCGTCGATGACAAGGTAGCCGGGTACTGATGGTCGAGAAGGTAACGAAGATGTGCACTATTCCGAGGCCCAGCAGGAGATAAATCTTCCGGTTTGTTCTGTGGGCGAGGCGTGCACTATTCATCGAGTAGCATAGCCTTCATAAGAAGAGGCCTCCGGTTACAATGTCACGGCATTCAGTGGCTGGGGCCTCGTTTAATGGTTCTATTTGGTTTTGATAGCCACAAAGTGCTCTTCATCAGCACAACCGTGTACGGGTTCCAGGTGGACATTGTGAAATAAATGGTTGTACTTCGAGAATTCCCAACAGCGTAATCTTTGAATTGATAAGGGCCGTATGGACCTCCTGATTCTTTTTCTCGGCCGGGGTCACTCAGACGGTCGCACTTCTTGAATTTCCAACTATAGTGAAGGAAGTGACAGAATCCATGGTCCCTCGCAGGATCAAACACGATCTGAAGTCGCGACCACGGGCCCCACGGGAAACGGGCTGTTCTCATGACAATCCGACCCACTTTATTGAACTCACAATTATAGAGCATGATCCATCTTTTTATGAAGCGGTTATACGAGACTGACAGCTCGCCCACACAGTTCTCGTTGAGAAGCGGCCTGGCGTCGTTCTCTCGGCAACTCCACGTTGGTTGGCCCGCACGATCCGAACCGGCGAAGTAGCAGAGGCTGGACGGGTTTTCGATTTCGTGTGCGGGTTGAAACGCGAGCCTTACGTCACTACTCCGGTACGTGCCGGAGCCGAAAATGAACAGGCCGGCAGCGTCGGTCTTCGGTACTCCCGGCCAATCTTCCGGATTCACCTCCACTATCGAAACATTGATGAAGTGTTCTTTCGAAAAGTCGTACAGATAGTTGAACGTGTTTCCATCATCCTCGGAAACGGCTACCACTGACCTCCCCATTATTACTGATTTGGTGTGATCTGTGGTGTGGTAGACGTACATTTTGCCTCCGACGCTTATCCCTTCCATCGGGACCTCGAAGCCTTCCTGGCTGATGCCCGGGATGAAAACGGGCTTATATACTCCAGTTTCATCCTGCGGGAATGCCAGCTTGATTCCCTTTTCCAGCCGATAGGTCTTTAGTGTAGGCTATTGCGTGACCGCCGCTAGCGCCGTCGGTATCGCCAAAGAGCAAGTAGGTCCTACCCTTATGCCTGAACGGGACCCCGAGATCTGTCCGTGCTAACTTATAACGGGTCATGGTGCGGTTGCGGGTCGGCTTATGCCGCTGCCGGTCGAAATCACCGACCAGTTGGGACACCTTTTCAGCCGGTGTGGCAACCACTGGGGCTTCCGCCGCGGGATTGATCTCGGCAACCGTGCGAAAGACGGGAAAAGAAAAGCTGGCCAACAGTAAAATAATTGCGGTAAAAAGCTTTGGGATCGACATGAGTTCACGCTATGCCACGCAAGGTCCCGTAACCACACCAGCAAGTCATTATTGACTCTTCGCGGAGTTTATCTCTATTTGGAAATGGCTGAGATTACGCTACACGCCGGTCTCGATTTGTCAACGCCTTTTTGCAGCATCCGAAGCATTCCGCGTGTGGTGGAATGCATGTAGGGGTAGGTTTCAAACCCGCGCCGTCACGCTCGATGATGAAGATATGGCTTAATAAAGTAGATCGAGCAAGAGCATGCATAAGCAAACCCTTGCTCGATCTTTAGATTGGCACTGCTTGGGAGTGGGCTCGAAGACAAAGTCTCCTCAGCCCTCTCACTGTTCCCTGTCCCTCCAGGCGGGGGGAACGGCGAGATCAAAGCAATTACAGAGCATTTCGCGGCAGATGATAAAAGCTGATCGGCTCTTTACCAGCGTGACTGCCGGTGCTCTCTCCTTCCACCGCCGCCACCGCCGCCGCCGCCCTCTCTCTTCGGGCGAGCTTCATTCACTTTCAGGCTGCGGCCTTTGAAATCCTTGGCGTCCAATTCCTGGATCGCACGCAGGCCCTCTTCACGTTCGGCCATCTCGATAAAACCGAATCCTCGAGAGCGGCCTGTGAACTGGTCCGAGATAATCTTAGCCGAATCGACCCGGCCATACGCCTCGAACAGTTCTTTGAGTTGGTCCTCGTTTGCGTCGAAGGACAGGTTGCCGACATAGATGTTGATTGCGCTCATTCTTCTGCTCCTTTGTGAAAAAACACCCCTGTACGAACTACATGAGTGCGGTGTTGAACACAATTATCCGAGGAATATGGGGACAAACCTGCTGGAATAAATAATGTGCGGGTGATTAGCACGGGCGTATTTTTAAGTCCTGGACTCTCTCTTCTTGCTTCACGCCCGTCAGCTAAAATTAGTCGGGTGGGAAATACAAGCAAATGTTCAGTATGAAGTATAAGGCAGACGTTTCCCCCTGTCAAGCACTTTCCGCCCCAACATTCTGAAGCGGGTATTCCGGAGGCTGGCGGGGTATTCCGTATCGAGTCGCCGTGAATCTCAGTTACGGGAAAAAGGCATTGCAGACATTCGTCGGAGCTGCAAACGATAAAGCAGAGGTAAGAAATAGCACCTGACATGTCAACACAATGCTGGTATTATGTCTCGTGATTACACGCCTTCTACTGGCAGGCGCAGCACCAGGATTACCATTAGAGGCCGATGCTCCCTATGAGGAGCGAGAGGCTTCTCTATTGATAGTTGTTGAGCCCGACGTTTTTACTCGTAGGTTCAATGGCACCTTGTAACGGCGAATGACGCCGCCCAAAATTAAGTGTGGTGTTCACAGAATTCCTGGTGACGTAGAAATATTCGCCAATCTTGAAGAAGGCTTGTAATGGCTGGAGATTGAGCCGTTATGAAGTCTCGGCAGTCCTAAACCAACGGGAAAGGAGTCATTATCCATGCAAGTGAGAGCGCCTTTGATGATCGAACATCGTCTCATTGAAAGAATGCTCGCACTCATAAACAAGGAGGCCATGCGCATTCGAGAAACGAAGGTGATCAACCCTGTGTTTATCGACAATGCAGTTGATTTCGTCCGAGTTTATGCCGACAAGACTCACCACGGCAAAGAAGAAGACATTCTTTTTCGAGATCTCGCTCAAAAGGACATGACCAGTGAGGAAAAGAAGATTATGGGCGAACTCATTCAAGAGCACGTCTCTGGGACGGAAAACGGTTGCCGATCTGGTGGACGCAAAGAAGCGCCATTTCGCTGGGGACGATTCAGCCCTTGATGTGGTGATTGAAAAACTTGAATTCCTGATTACCTTCTATCCCCGGCACATTGAAAAAGAAGACAAGGTATTCTTCCCTGCGATGATGCAATACCTTTCTGTGGAAGCGCAGGAAAGAATGCTCAGGAATTTTGGGAATTCGACAGGAATATGATTCATCAGAAATACAGGGATTTGGTTGAGGAACTTGGGAATTGATACGACATTCCGGCGAGCTGACAAGGAATCAGCATTCCGGGGACCAACCTGCTCGAGCTACAAACGATAGAGCAGTGGTAAGTAAAAGCACCTGAAATGTCAACACAATATTAAGTCCCACGATTACGCTGCTGGGCTCCATACGCGATGTCTGACCGTGTATGGCCGCGTGACTCATTACCCTTCCTAAAGATCTACTTTCCCCACAGAATCGGTGACCTCCAAGAAATCCGTGCACCACCCGGGAACTCTGCCTCAAGTTGGATGTCAATCATAAAGTGAAGATTGAAAGGAGGTCACTAAATGGTAAATCTCACGTCACTTATAAATTCTGGTAGAATTATTTTGGACAAGAGGTTCGACGCACAGGTCTTCCTGAGTTGGCAATCCTTGGCTTTCATGACCCTCGTCAACTTGTTGGGTCCTCTTCACTACTATACCCAGAACTTCAGACTCCTCACCTCTGAGAGAAATGAACGTAGCTTACTGACCGGAGAGGGTATTCTCATCGCAGCTCGTGAAATGACTACGCCTCAAGCGCAAGCGATATAGAGCCGATCAGACGGTCACAACAGAGATCTTATCGCTCAAGTTTGAAGAGTCTCCCAGGGTACCCCTGTTACTTCCACGATCGGCAGGGCGCCATTCAGGTAGCTTTTTAGGGCGTAGCACATCGGGGAAAGGTAATGAATTTTCTTAGACGAGCAATAGCTCGCTTCCTGTGCTAATATGGTTCATGAGTCTCGCGGCACCGGCCTTTAGAAAGCGCAGCCGAGAGGTTACATCTCTTGCGCTCCTCCTGCCGTTCCCCGCCAGGCTTTAGCACGTCCTTCGAGGAGATAGTGATTCTATGAAGTTGCTCTTGGTGTTTCCAAAAAGTGAAGGTGGTTATTGGGGAAAGGTCCGGCACGAGAAAGCGGGTATCGTGGCCTTGGGGTTGCCGACAGTGGCAGCGCTCACGCCGCCGGGTTGGAATGTCCTCATTCATGATGCTCGTGTGACTCCGTTAGATTACGAACAGAAGGTTGATCTGGTAGGCATCACCGGCTATACCGCTGAGATTACCAGTGCCTATGCCATAGCCGATGAATTTCGGTCAAGAGGTATTCCCGTGGTTTTGGGCGGTGTTCATGTAAGCGCGATGCCGGAGGAGGCCCTCAAACACGCCGACGCAGTCGTGATCGGGGAGGCCGAGGAGATTTGGAAGCAGCTATTAATCGATTTTGAATCAGGATCAATGCAAACCACCTACCACGCAGACAAGCTGTGTACGATGGAAAGGATGAAAATTCCCAGACGGGAGCTGCTCAACAAGGCCATGTATACGAATTATTACACAATTCAGGCCACAAGGGGCTGTCCTTACAATTGTGATTACTGCTCCGTCACGGGTGTATTCGGACGCAAGTTCAGAATGCGGCACGTAGCGGAGGTGTTGGATGAAATCCGCACATTCGACTCAGGGCACTTTTTATTTGCCGATGATAATATTTGCGGGCAGCCCGATTATGCGAAGGAGCTGTTCAGGGCTTTGATCCCCTTGAAAAAGAAATGGGGCGGGCAGACCTCCATTACTTTTGCCAAGGATGATGAACTCCTTCGGCTGTATGCTAAAAGCGGCGGGCGATATGCCTTTATCGGTCTTGAGAGCCTTTCCCAGAATAATCTCAAGGAAATCAATAAACCATGGAGTAAGGCCGAAGATTACGAAGAAGCCATCAGGAAAATTCATCGTGCGGGTATCAATGTTATCGGTAGCTTTATATTGGGCCTGGATCACGACGATCCTTCCGTTTTTCGACACACCCTTGAGTTTGTCCAGAAAAATCGGATTGCCGTCGCCCAGTATCATATCCTCACGCCGTTCCCCGGGACACGCTTATACGACAGAATGGAAAAGGACCAACGAATTCTGGAGCGAGATTGGTCAAAGTATCATACGAGCGAGGTTGTATTTCAGCCTGCCAATATGACTGTCGAAGAACTGGCAGGATGGCTATAATTGGATTTTCCGGGAGACGTACACGGTTCCCAACATTCTGAAACGGGTGTTCCGGGAGCTGGCGGGGGATTCCGTATCGGGTCGCCGTGAATCTCAGTTACCGGAAAAAGGCTGTGCAGACCCCCATCCGAGCTATAAACGATAAAGCGGTGGTAAGAAAAAGCACCTGACCTGTCAACACAATATTGGTGTTATGCTTCCCCGAATACGATTGGAAAATAGACAAACCACTTCCCTTCGAAAGCGCAACACCTCGCATGAGGTCTTTGCCGATGCAACCCAGCCTTCTTTTCAGCGATCGAGGGACATTAGCGAGATTAACTCGTCCGCTCGATCTCTTGTAAGTCTGGTCGAAGCCGTGCATGATGAATCCGTCGCCCTAACCAAGACGGTGGAACGTCTCCAGACGGCTACTCCCGGCTCCAGCGGCCTTCCTATCTTCCCCCAAGTGGCCCCGTGACGAGTGCTGCCTACGATGTTTGCCACTTGAGAAGGGAGACCCTTTGGGGTAGAAGCCCCGTGAACGGAGTTGCATGCCCTTCATAGCCGACATGTAATGCCTCCAACAGAATCAAAGGCATTTTTGTGGGCTGCGCGGCCAGCGAATCTAATGGATTCGGGGGAACCGGAGCGCCCTAACAACAGGGAAAAGGACATTCGATGAGCGATTCAGACCCCATAGTCATGATTTCAAGCTATCCGCCTCGTTTGTGTGGAATCGCGACTTTCGTTGAGGAAGCAAGAGAATTCATCCAGAAGGCCAACCCGGAAAGGGAAGTATTGGTAATAAGTCATACTGACGGCCAAGGGGAAGGAGTATTTCCCGTTATTGACATGTCCCAGAGGGATTGGTGGAAAACCGTTGCGAGAAAAGTGTATCAACTGCGCCCGTACGCAGTCCATCTGCAACACGAATATGGTCTGTACGAGCACTATGACTCAAGGGGACATGGAGACGGAAACGAAGGGTTCCTGCATCTGCTCGACGCAATCAATGAATTTCCAACTGTTGTTGAGCCCCATACCGTGCATGGTAGGCTGACGGATTTTGAGGCGGATTTCGTCTACCAGATGTGCGAACGAGCAAGGGTAGTACTACTCAAGTGCCATTATCAGAAATGGCGCATGGACTGGATTTTCGTCGGGGAAGGCTGGCGAACGCCGAGGAACGTCATGGTTGTGCCTGAAGGCGCCAGGCCGGATAGGCGCTGGGGAATGGAGGATGTGCCAGCGCTCAAGGAAGAGCTGGGCTTGGACAAGGTCCCATTCCTCGGCAAACACCTTGTGGGCATGGTCGGATGGATACAGTCAAACAAGCGATGGGATATCCTGACTTCCATGTGGGAAGACATTCATGCCGAAATCCTTGCTAGGACCGGGCATAACTGGGACCTTTTGGCCGCCGGAACTATGAGAGATCCTAACCATCTCCCAGACTACTATCACTACCGCGAGCAATTGAAGGTGCTGGAAGGGAAAGGGCTTGCCCATTACTTTGAGTTCGTT
This sequence comes from uncultured delta proteobacterium, assembly GCA_963828085.1. Taxonomy (GTDB): domain Bacteria; phylum Desulfobacterota; class Desulfomonilia; order Desulfomonilales; family Desulfomonilaceae; genus CAWBBA01. Next base: position 181,447 of record CAWHDO010000042.1, on the reverse strand, counting down.
CCACGTGGAGAAATAGTTTACAAGGTTATGGCCATTTGTGATTTCATAGTCCTGCCGTCTACCGACGAGACCCAATCCGGAACACTTGACCGGATTATTGCGCTGAACAAGCCATATATAACCACAGCCCCAATGGAGGGACTGACGGCTCAAACGCTGGAAAGTGGAGGGGGGTTGCTGTTCACCAACAAGGATATGTTGAGGGACCACGTAGTCACGATGGCTTGTGACGAACAGCTCCGGCTGCGCCTGGGCGAAAACCTCAAGAAATATCTTGATGAGGTAGTTTCATGGGAATTGGTGGCTAATCAATACAACGAGGCCTACGAATTGGCTCGGCAATCCGTGGCCACTGGACGACCGGTTGAGCTGCCACTTGAATTTTGATGCATGTATATGAGGACATCTGAAATATGACGTATGTGCCGGGCAACCGTTATCGCGAACTGTTCAAAAGGCATGAAGCAAACCCAATCCTCACCAATCGCGACTGGCCGTATCCTGTAAATTCAGTGTTCAATCCCGGCTCAACGATGGTCAATGGCCAATGAGGTGCCGAAACTCCCCTCCAAATCCTGACTTCATCCTAAAAAGGAAAACGGATTGCCCTTAAGGTTCAAGGAGTTGCTCCAACGGGTCCCCAGAGTGCTAGATGAGGAATAAACCAGGTCCCATACTCGCGCTGCGTTCCTTCGAATCCTAATAAAACTGCCGCGTGGCACCATTGGAAAATGATAAACCCCCTTCGAGAGTGCAACGATCTCGCCTCCAATCAAGCAGCTTAGATCATCCATTCTAACGGTGCTCTTGACCACAGACTCGTCGGACCCGTCTCCTCAACGATTTACGCTGACAGACGAATCTCCGCATGCGTGTTGGTGGCCCGATATTTGGCTCGCAGCGGCCGGTCCACTGGGACATATTCTCCCTTTTCGTCCCGGACCTCTACCCGGCATCCGAACTCGCATCCGAGCTTGAGGTCTTGGTCTCTGAGGAAGATTCTTTCTTGGGCGGGGTCTGTGTAGAAGAACTACTGTCTTTTCTTCCGTAATCCGTAACGTACCCACCCGGTTCCCTTGAGCACGAACGTAGACTGCGAGATCAATCTCCGCGATTTTCCTTCGCATGTCGGGCATTTGTCATCTATCGGGTCTGAGAATTTCTGCCATTTCTCAAATCCGTTACCACACCTCTCGCACTGGTATTCATAAATCGGCATTTTGACCTTCCGTTGAGATTGGGTTGTAAATGGAACCCTCCGCAATGAATCCGCAGAGCATTTTCTACAAATCGATGAGATGATCGGTTGCACTCTGGAAGTGACACACAGGGAGGATTCCCAGGGGATGAATCAATACGCGAACCTAATGATGAGCGGAGCCAAGATCTAATGCGTCACGCACCACTGATCATAGATTCGTCTGACCTCGCCTACGCAGTATTTAGGCTGCCAGAGGTATTTGCGCTTCCTTGTTCGCGGCCAGATTTCCGGCCCGCAGCGGATAGTCTACTGGTGTGTATTCTCCCTTTTCGTCCTTGACCTCTATCCGGCTTACCATGTCGACTTTAGGCGAAAGTCCTTTCTGCTTAATCTCATTGAAGGCCGCGATAGCCTCCTCAAGAGTTTCAGCAAAAACGTCATGATGTGCCGCCATAACAAATCGGTACGTTTTCATCGCTCCACCTCTCTATATGTTTTGACAACTGCGGCTGCCAGATGTTGCCCGCACTGTGAGATACTGAGTGGAACCCGAGCTACCAAGCGCTCTCTCTAATTGTCCCCCAGGCTTAGCCGGATCAATTTTGACCGCCTCTTGCAATGTGCCGATGGAAGAGGGGGGTTCACGAACGTCTGCCCGGCCTGGATTACTCGCATCATCATATCACCTCAGAATCACAAAAATATATTTAAGGGTAAGTGGGTCTCTATTAGGATTTCTGGGGACGTAATACCGTTTTTTGCGGCAGCGGCTCCCAGTGGATTTCCCGGTGTTCAAAGTTCAAGTCCCGCGGAATGAAAATAGGTCCCATCGACTGAAGACCACGCTGCGGGCCCTGGTGGAGATAGCTGGCGACCAGCCTGCTCGAGCTACAAACGATAGAGCAGTGGTAAGTAAAAGAACCTGAAATATCAACACAATATTAGTATTATGTCCCTTGATTACGACGGGGGCGCTGACGAGCTTCGGTTGCCGGACTGGCATGTTTTTTCAGCTTGACGGTCAGCCATTTTCCTTCCGCAACAGTCCCTTTCTCAAAGTCTGTCCGGCGGATAATCTCATCAATCTCCCTTACAGTATAGGGTGGAGTGAGCTTGGAAGTGAAAGAGCCCCACCAGCTAGCAAGCCTGTCCACCGACTTGTGGCCTCTCCCCAGGAGCTGCTGAGCCTCCGGGGTGATAATCTGTGCCGGATCCAATAACCAGGCTTCACAGCCCAGCTTTCAGGACCCTGAAGCATTCGTTGATTACGAGCACCGGATTTTTCCAGGCATGGAGGGAACCCGTGCTGATCACCAGGTCGTATGAATCATCTGCAAAGTCGAGCCTGTTGCCATCGCATTTCACGAATCGGACCCGTTCCGACAGGCCCTCCTTCTCCGCATTTCTTTGAGCTATCCGAACCAGTGCTTTCGACGAGTCGATTCCAACTACTGTGATCCGGGGTGCCCTCTTGGCGATCTCAATGGGGAGATATCCCGGACCCGTACCAACATCCAAGACCAATCCCTGACTTGTGTCGGCCGTGACAAGCTCGGCCACTTCTTTGTAGTAAGTCTCGATTGCGCTGCGGGCAATTTGATCGTAAAGGCGGGCGGCAAACCAGGGTATTCTTTCAGGAATGAGGGATCGCAAGAACCTCGATCTCAACGTGTCTCTTCGCCACATCGCCGTGCACGCCTCTCCGATACTCGCAAGATTTCTGGGGACATAATACAGTTTTTTTGCGGCAGAGGCTTCCGCTAAATTTCCCGGACTTCAATGTTCAGGTCCCGAAGAATGAAAATAGGTCCCATCGACTGCACACCACGCTGGGTGCAATGAAGGAGATAGCCGGGCACCAACCTGCTCGAGCTACGAACGATAAAGCAGTGGTAAGAAAGAGTACCTGGCATGTCAATACAAGATTGGTAATATGTTCCCGATTACAAGGCTTGCAAAATCAACTCGCAGTGTCGACGTGTTGTTCTCCTCTTTGGTTGGCTATTCTCTGGGACACTTCACGCAGCATGCCCGGATAGCTTGCTGCCACTTCCAAGAGGACCCGTGCCGGACCTTCGGGTACCCGGCGCTTTTGCTCCCAGTTCTGAATAGTTCGTACGCTGATACCAAGCATGGAGGCAAATTCACTCTGGGACACCTTGAGCTTGCTACGGATCTCCTTTACATCCGGGACCAGCACAGATACCTCATGCCTTCGGGAAGGTTCCGCTTTGCCCTTGAGGTAATCCATGCCCCACTTGATGCCCTCCATCATTTTTTCAAAGCGCTCGGTCTTCATCAGATACTTCTCCTAATATAGTCGATAAGGGCTTTGTATTGCTTCTTCGTGAGGTCGTCAGCTTCATTCTTTGCAAACAGATCTAACAAGAGGATTTGATCTTCCTGCGCCCACCAGTAATAGAGTATCCGAATGCCCCCTCTTTTGCCTCTGCCCCCTGCTTTCCACCTCAGTTTACGGAGCCCTTTGCATCCCTTAATGAGGTCTCCCGCGGCGGGATGACTGACAGGAGCGTCTGTACCTCACCGAATTCATCATCTGGGAGATGTTTGAGCGCAGCTTCCGTGAATACCGGGGGCTCGACAAACACAATCCATCTTTTCATGTACTTCAGTGACGTACTCTTGTCAAGAGGTTCCCGGCTTTTCATCTTTTTTTCTCGTAGACCGGAGTTCCGCGCTGCAATTACACTGACACATTGTAATGATGATGTAAATTAACATACGAATAGGGATGACAGCATGGCGCCCAACATCCGGTCAACGTCAAGTCCCGCGGAATGAAAATAGGTTCCATCGTCTGAACACTACGCTGCCGCGACATGGTGGAGATAGTCGGGGGCCAACCTGCTCGCACTACAATCGCCAAAGCAGTGGTAAGAAAAAGCACCTGACATGTCAGCACCATATTGGCACTATGTCCCCCGATCACGAGAGTGACAAAATCGCGAGGGTGCGTGTCGTCGGGCTAAAATTGGAGTCGCCACCGGCGTGTCACACCTATTGCCCTTCATCCTATCCCACCATTTGGAATGCCCTTCTGTGTTACGGCTTTATGAACCGGCCCAGGAACAAAATGGTATCCGTCGGATCATGTCGGATAAAGAAAACGGAAGGGTCTATCAGCCCTGAAAACTATTTTTTGCGGGCTATTGCAGGCAGCTCTCACTGCAATACCCGTGGCAGCAGCCGCTTCGGTTCCTTCCTCGTTAACATCAACAAACGCTTTGTGTACCACTGTGCTTATGTGGAGATCTTTGGATCGGACTCATACCCGAAAAATCGGCTTCTTTCGAGAAAGCTTTCGTCATTCCCATGTCTTTCAAGATAGGATCAAGCCGGTAAACCGGAGTGGTCATCTTGAATTTGGGAAAATATACATCCACCTTCGTCTTCTTCAGCTCCCGGAGCCACGTGGAAACAACATTCGGATTAAGCCTTCTCATCAAAATTTTTCAAAGAGACACCTTCGCTAGGAAGCAGCACCACCATTGAGAGGTCGCCTTCTTTGTAAGGCATTGCAAGGGACCTGAAATCCGTCACCTGCTCGGAGTATCCGAACATCCCTCTCGATGCATCATCGGTACGGAGGTTTTCTTTCCATCCAAGCGAGGTAAAGGGGGAATCCTTTGTAAGTTTTTTATCGAATTCCGAATTCCACTTGCCTTTAAAGTAGATTGCATTGGCAAGAACAAACCGGGTCAGTTTGTCGATAGATCCTTTTGTCATCAAATCCTGTATTTTGTCTCTGGTCTGCTGGGCTATCCACTTGTTGATCTCATTTCTGGCGGATTCGGGATTGGCCTTAAAATCCAGTTCATTTGGATGTGCTCCATAGGAGTCTTTCATAACCTTCAGATAATCCTGATTGAAATCGAAACCTTTCTGAAGCCAAAGGCCGTTGGCCACCCGGAGTTCTCCGTTTCCTTTCAGGTTCGAATCAGCTATGTCTCGATTCAAGGGCTCTGATATCGGCAGGCAAGCATTTTCGATCCGATTTGGAATGCGTAGACCTTAGCTATCTGATCGCGAGTTTCTCCTCGCGCACCGGCACAGACCATGGATAGGGCTATTGAAATACTGTAAGGCGAAAAGAACAGGTTTTTATCCTTGTTCTTGAGCTTCTGATACAGTTCCAAGCCAAATTCATTAATTGGGTTCAAGGCCGCCTCTTTTTGCGGCTCGGCATCCGTTGCCCAGGAGATGGAAGACCAGAGCAGGCTTGTAATTACCACGGCTACGATGCAAAAGAACTGCTTTTCTCGTTTCATGAGAATGTGCCTCCTTTCCGCAATACATTCCATCCCTGACGATTCGCCAGGAAGTAGCCCTGCTGGAGAGGTGCCTCGAACAGGTATGGAAGTGTCTTGATGGGCCGATTCGTCCCCTATTTACTAACTTTCAGATGCACGAAATAAGGTTTAGATTCACTTGGGTCTGCACCAGTTTGTCCGCATCCAACAGATATATGGGAGAGGTTGTTTCTCAGTCAGAATTTTCGCCGTGGCCCCTTTCCCGAACCTGGCTCGATAACGCCAAGCCAAGGGGGCGCTGAAGCCACATGGGGTTTTTCCTTAAATCTCCCGTCCCCGCTGCAACAGACGCACTACAATTCCGAATGATCCAGTGAACCAGAACACTCGGACCCCTGGGGACATATGGTCCTTATGGGGATTTCGAGGGAGATAATGCTTTTTTTCCGCCAGCGGCTTCTGGTGGATTCCCCAGTGCTCAATGTTCAGGTCCCGCCGAATGAAAATGCGGCTCATCGACTGAACAGCACGCTGCGTACCAGCCTGGAGATAGCTGGGGACCAACCTGCTCGAGCCACAAACGGTAAAGCAGTGGTAAGAAAAAGCACCTGACATGTCAGTAAAATATTGGCGTCATGCCCACGATGACGCGACCCCAACTGACGTTACCCAATCACGAGAATTGCACCTTCGTCCTTGATAAAAGTGTTAGTTTGTGCTTCATCCTCGGACATCAGGCAGATGTCTACAGGCCTATCTAACAGGGCTAGTAGCTCATCCCCCAGTGCTTTCCGGATACCAATTATGTCCTGACGCGCGAACTTTGACACATCGTAAACCAGTAACAAATCGATGTCTTGGGGTTCCCTAGTAGTCAAGGCGGACCCAAACAAGTAGAGCTTAATCCCGCGTGGTAAGACTCCAGATTTTGTCACGCTCGTCCGGAGGGACATAATCCAGAAATTTTTTTCCTTCATAATAAACTGCACCGAGGAACTCTTTGAATTTAAAAAGACCTATATTCTTTGCCCTGCACATTTTCTTTGCCGCGGAAGTATAGCCATCCCAAGCGCTCATTGTTACGATGGCATCAATTCCTGAATGCCCTGAGAGGATTTCATATACATCTGCTTCACTGACAATGTAGATATTCGTCATAAAGGCGCTGAGGCTTTCTCTATCGACACGTTCTATCTCAATGATATGTGATCCATCATAACGGACATCTTTAACTATGTCGTTTGACTTCAAATACTTGATCAAAGCCTCTATGCTTGAGCGCCGCGGCGTCTTTTCATGTTTTCCATGTTCGGGCATTTTGATCACTCCGATAAAATTTCTGCCATTTCAGGCGGGAACAATGGTGCCACTGAAGTCTTATCACCTGAAACGTGATTATATTCAAAAGCCTCCTGGTGCACGATGAATTTGCTCAAGGTCTTTCTCTCGGCTTGATCCAATAGGTGCTCATTTGCTATCAACAACTTTGCAATTCTGCGGTTGTTTGGAAGGATTTCTGAACGAATATAGCGATGCCAGGTGTCCACTGCATCAGTCAGCGGGGCTGCCGCATGGACGGAGTGCGGCCCGTACGCATCGAATATCCGCTTATTGATCATAAGAAGAGCATGCACTTCTTTGGCTAGAGCAGCACGCACCTTGAAAACGGGAACGACAAATGCATCCTTAATCTTGCTTTCGTGCTCAGCCTTCCACTGTATTAAGAGTTTGACGGGGAACTGGCTTGCATTCTTGTCAATTAGAGTATGGCAATTTGGGCATAGCAAGATAATGTTCTCGAACTCGTCCCTCTCAGCATTCGCCAGCGAACCGTTTCCTCTTGGCCCGCGGTCTCTCTTAGCGATAATATGTGCTAACTCTTCAATACTTGAGACGGTTCCATCATCGAAAAACCTGAAGAAATCGGTGTTGCATTCAGGGTTTCTGGCAGAACCCCCCTGAACGTGACCACAATAGACGTTTTACTCTGTCGGTTATCGGCATTTTTCAAATTGCCTTTATGATCTCGGGAAAAATAATACCGTGTTTTGCGGCGCCGGCATCCTGTCCGTTTCCCATATTTTCATATCTGAGTCCCGCCGAACGAAAATAGTTCCCATCAACTGAACACCGTGCAGCCGGCCATGGTGTAAACAGGTGGGGACCAACCTGATCGAGCTACAAACGATACAGCAGTGGTAAGACAAGGCACCTGACATGTAAACACGATTTTGGTGTTACGTCTCATGATTACGAGAGCGTACGCTGTAGGGCGTCGGCTGCAAGGCGTTGTTAGGTTGTGTTTCGGTCTACCTTCTTCGAGCCAGTCTATCCCGAAGGCCCTGCGTTAAACACGCTCGCCGCAGCAAGCCTGTATTTCCGCTGGTAGTTCTTCAGCAAGGTATCGATTTCTTCAATCGGCACTGCCTCATCTTTTCCGTTGAGGACTCGCATAAGGGCTTCGTATAGTTCCTGCATCAGGATCTCAGATACAATCTCGCTGTCGGCAGCGGGAAAAAACTGATTCTGCATACCCGTTGTCACATAGACCCCGTGGTGCTGTCTAACACGCAGGTAAGCAATGCCACGGTAAGCATCATTCTCATCGAGTCCGATGAAATCAGACGGGACCGAATCCAATATTCGGCCTGATTTGGCGAGTTGACGAATCTTCAGGAGACTGTCCCGTGAGAGCCAAAGAGGAAACGTACTGGAGTATTCCTGCATCGAGATCACGAGGGCAGGGTCAAAGGGCTCGTCAGGCGGGATAGAACCAGCCTCCCGCGCTTCGTAGAAACCCCATAGCGAGAAACCAGACATCAACGAACCAGCTGAGAAGATCCATGCGGCCATATTTCTGGATGAGGTAACGCGCGTTGATCCGAAGCAGTGGAAACCCAAACTGGCGACAGAGACGAGCTTTCTTGGCGTCCCGAATTTTCTGCGAATCAGTTTCGTGGGACGGTCCGTCAAATTCTATGGCGAAGAGGGCGGTGTGCTCCTGGTCAGCAACCACGAAATCAAAATGGGACTGGAGTGCAAATCGATAGTCGTCATTGGAGATGCCGCTTCGTTCGATTTCGAGGACATCGGCCAGACGTACCTTCGCAAAGACTGCCGCACCCCACTTCTCGCATGCACGCTCGCAGCCGATTATGAGTGGTTTCTTCATGCAGATTGAGAATTTTCTTAGCCATGGTGTGCACAACCTCACCAAAACAATGGTAAGTCCCCGGCTTCGCCGGGGCGACCCCCATGGGTTTGACCGCGCGATGCAGTAGGAGCAAACTCCCCAGAATACACGAATATCAAATTCTGGGAGGTGTCAGTAAAGGACTATCAGAGTCTAATTCGCAAGAGATAAGACTGCAAGCATAAGGTGGTGTTGGAATTCCAGGGACACTGTGCTTATTTTGCTGAGCCAAGGTTTTTGCCTGTGGGAGTAGAGGATCTGTCCGGGCATTCTTTACCTTTGGTGGGGAAGGGACTGGCCTGGAAAAGCAACCGGCGTGCCGGCGCGAAAGTTCCATCAGTCTTGTTGAACAGGAATGCCTTGTGCCGCCTTGCAAAATTGATTGACAAATCAATCAATACTTGATATTTCCCGCGCATGCAGCCGAGCCAGCCCACCGCGAACGCCAAAAAAGACAAGGTGGCCATCATCTTTGAGGCCGCGTGCCGCGTTATCCGTGAGAAAGGTTTCCACCAGGCACGCATCCGGGATATAGCCGGTGCCGCGAACATCTCTTACGGGCTTGTGTACCACTACTTCAAGAGTAAATCAGACCTGTTCGATGCCATCTTTAGAGAATGGTGGGAGGGCTTGTGCGCCATGATGGACCGGTGCGATCAATCGTCCGAGCCGGTAGAACAAAAACTCCGGTCCATCGTGAAATACTTTCTCGATCAATACGAACAACGTCCTGACCTTATGCACATTTTCATCACCGAGATCTCACGGGCCTCAGCCAATCTCACGCCGCCGCGCTTGGCACGGTTCAAGCTGTTCATGGACCGAACAGAAGCAATCATTGCCAAGGCCCAGGAAGAGAAGGCCCTGCGCTCGGACGTAAAGGCTCGGTACCTGACTTACATCTTCCTGGGAGCGTTGGAATGTTTCCTGTCCACTATGGTCCTTGAAAACCAGCCCCTAAAGGGTCGCGCTCAGAAAGAGCGAATCGAAACAGGACTCATGGAAGTTTTCCTTAACGGCGCTCGTTCGGAATCAAAGCGATAAGAATCGGGGAAGCCCTTCTTGTAAGAAGGTCCTCCCCGAACCCCTCGCCAAGAACTTTTAGCCTTTGCCGGAATGCTCATTTCTCCTATTGGGAAATGAGCATTCCGGCAAATGTTAGAGTTTCTTGAAGGGGGTCTGGGGGAAACTTCTTTACAAAGAAGGTTCCCCCGGTCTTACCGCTTTGAAGGAGATTTAATGGATTTCGCGCTCACAGACGAGCAGCTCATGTTCAGGGAGCAGGTCCTGAAGTTCGCGCGGCGGGAAATTGTCCCTCGCGTCCAGGAGCATGATCTCAGGTCTGAATTTGACAGGCAGTCCTGGAGAAGACTGGGCGAATTCGGCATCCTGGGCCTGCACTTCCCCGAAGAGCTTGGCGGCGGAGGCGCGGATGTCCTTACGTCGGTCCTGGCCGCGGAGGCTCTTGGCGAAGCCGGAGTTGACGGAGGCCTGACCTTGAGCTACGGCGCTCACACTTACTTGTGTGCAGACACTATTTTCACGCACGGGACCGACGCTCAGCGCGGAAAATATATACCCAAACTGGCCCGCGGCGAGTGGATCGGCTGCATGGGATTGACTGAGCCCAATGCCGGCTCGGACGTGGCGTCTCTCAGGACTCGGGCTGAACGGAAGGGCGACTCGTGGGTCCTTAACGGCACCAAGATGTTCATCACCAATGGGGCCATTGCGGACGTTGCGGTGATTTATGCGAAGACCGACCCATCCGCGGGCCATGCGGGCATCTCGGCCTTCATAGTGGAAAAAGGCACTCCCGGCTTCTCAGTGGGCCGTCATCTGATCAAGATGGGAGTTCACACATCGCCGACGTCTGAGCTGGTATTCGAGGATTGCGTGATTCCCGCGGAAAATCTGTTGGGCTCGGAAGGTAACGGATTCCTCATGGCCATGCAGACAGTGGAGTGGGACCGGAGCGCCCTGCTGGCACCGTTTGTGGGCGCGATAGCTTTCCTTATCCAGCGCTGTAGTCGATATGCCCAGGAGAGAGAGCAATTCGGCCGGCCTATTGCCTCTTTTCAGGGAATCAAACACAAGCTGGCTGACATGAAGATTTTCTTGGAGGCTGCTCGGTCGCTGGTATATAGGATTGCATGGTGCAAGGACCAGGGGAGGCCGCTGAACCATCTCGAGGCCGCGGTTGCCAAGCTCTTTGTGGGAGACTGGTCGCTCGGCCCGACAAATGACGCCCTGCTGCTTTTCGGAGGGTATGGCTATTGCCACGAATACGACGTTGAGCGGGTCTTCCGCGACGGCCGCCTTGGGCCGATCGGCGGCGGCACATCCGACGTTCAAAAGGTGATCATTTCAAGGTTGATGTGAGGATTCCACGGCAGGCCGGCCGTGGCCACGGATTTCGTCGGGCACGGCCCGACCTACCCAACTATTGACTGGGTCCAGAGGGCCAACGGGCCATTAAAGTCCCCCTTTTCTAAAGGGGGATTTAGGGGGATTTTCAAATGGGCTGTACGGGGCGGGTCTTGTGCCCGCCCAGAAGGGCAACCACAAGGGTCGCCCCTACAATCCCCCCTAGCCCCCCTTTAAGAGAGGGGGGAATAAATCGCTAAGTAAGTGCCCATGAGGACTGACTTCAGTGAATTTCGATTGGACCGAAGAAGATAAGGACTTCAAAAGCCGCGTGGCAAGTCTCTTTGCCCACGGGAATCTTCCGGCAGTGGAAAGCCTTGAGCACGCGGACTTGCCCGAACTGGAACGACTGACAAGAGAGTATCTGGGCAGACTGGCCGAGATCGGATATCTCAGTGTGGGCGTAGGGCCGGCAGCAGCATCGCAAACTATGGAACTTATGGCCGGCCAGGAGGAATTGGCCCGCGTATCGAGTTCACTTTTCCTCGCGGTGGAAACATCTGCCAGGCTCTTCGGCGGACTGGTCGCGGGCTTTGGCGAGGCAGCCCTTGTCCGGGAGATCCTCGAACCTCTTTCGCGTGGCGAACTGATCGGGGCCGTGGCAATGAGCGAAGCTGAAGATCCGTGCGGTTCCCGAACGACCGCATACCAGGACGGCCAAGAATTCGTGCTGACCGGAAAGAAGAGCTTTGTCACGAACGGCCCCATTGCCGACTACTTGGCCGTGGTGGGAAATATCAGTGAACAGCCCGCGGTCTTTCTAGTCGAGAAGGGGCTTCCGGGCCCGATCATAGGTCCGAGGATTCAGACCCTCGGGTACAACGGGCTGGCAGTGTCATCCATCGAACTGGACAATGTGCGGATTTCTCGATCGCGAATCCTCGGCCCATTCAACGATCATACCCCTCTTGATTTTTTGCGGGGGACTGAAGACATGATATTGGCCGTGGGTTCGGTGGGGATCATGCAGAGCCTCGTGACTGAAGCCCGGCAATACTCGGGTTCGTACAGTCGTGGGGGTAGAGCGATCTTCAGCTATCAGGAAACAAGATTCAAACTGGCGGAAATGCTCACTCTCACGCAGACCGCTCAACTCCTCACCTACCGGGCAGGATGGATGGCAACGGCAGCGGATCCCGAGGCGCGGACCACACTCCATTGCGCCAAGGTTTTTGCCGCGGAGTCGTCCGAAAAGGTCGCATCGCTGGCCATGCAGATCATGGCCGGAAAAGGGTACGTCAGTGGGAATATAGTCGAACGAGGCTATCGGGACGCGAAATTCGCCGGGATTGCAGGCACTACATGTGAGATCGCGCGGCATGTCCATAGCTGACGATCTTTTGAGAAGGTATCCGGTGTAGTCACATGGAAGTAATTGAAACTCGAATATCTCCGGTAAGCGATGAGTACAAGGCCAATTATGCGCACATGGAACGCCTCGTGGCCGAACTCAAAGCCGAAATGAAAAAGTCTCGGGAAGATCGTTCGGAGAAAGCGCTCCGCAGAAATGCCGAACTGGGCAAGCTCCCGGTCCAAAAAAGGCTCGACCTGCTCCTTGACCGGAATACCCCCTGGCTGGAGATCGCTCCACTGGCGGCCAAAGGGCTTTACGACGGAAAGGTTCATGGCGCGGGCAGCCGTGCAGGAATAGGGCTCGTGCAGGGACGGGAGGTTTTGGTCCATGCCAACGATCCGATGATCAAGGGCGGGACGGTGTATCCGTTGGGAGTCAAGAAGACCTTGCGCTGCCAGACCATTGCCATGGAGAACCGGCTGCCCATGATCGTGCTGGTGGATTCCGGCGGTGCCTATTTGCCGCTCCAGTCGGAGATTTTCCCGGACGCGGACGATGGCGGGCGCATCTTCTACAACCAGGCTTTGATGTCGAAAATGAATATCCCGCAGATAACCGCGGTTATGGGGTTATGTACCGCGGGTGGCGCTTACATCCCGGCCATGTCGGACCATGTGGTTCACGTTACAGGGACGGGTGCGATCTTCCTCGGCGGGCCGCCGCTCGTCAAAGCAGCTACGGGTGAAGAGGTTACCGCCGAAGATCTGGGCGGCGCGCGAGTTCACTGTCAGGAATCAGGAGTTTCGGATTACTTCGCCGAGGACGACGAGCACGCGGTGCAAATCATCCGCGACATTGCCGCGATGCTGCCCGCAGCCGGAAAAGGCCCGTGTGCCTATGCGGTCTCCCGAGAACCGCTCTACGATCCTCGGGAAATCTGGGGGATCGTTCCGCAAAGCATCTCTACGCCGTACGACGTGCGGGAGATTATCGCTCGCATGGTTGACGGTTCCGAATTCCTGGAATTCAAAGCGCTTTACGGTCCGACTCTCGTTTGCGGCTGGGCGTACATCCACGGATATCAGGTGGGAATACTGGGCAACAACGGCGTGCTCTTCTCGAATAGCTCGCTCAAAGCAACTCAATTCATCCAACTCTGCGATCGCCAGGGCATTCCGCTGCTGTTCCTCCAGAACATCAACGGTTACATCATCGGCCGCGCAGTATGAGCGAGGCGGCATTACCAAGGATGGCCACAAGATGGTTCATGCAGTCTCCACGGCCACGGTGCCGAAATTCACCGTTATAGTCGGCGCTTCTTTTGGCGCAGGTAATTACGGCATGTGCGGCCGAGCTTATTCGCCTCGCTTCCTCTGGATGTGGCCAAACGCACAGATAGGGGTAATGGGCGGGGAGCAGGCTGCTGACGTGCTGGTTTCGGTGAAGAACGACCAACTGGCTCGGGAGGGTCAGCCGCCCCTGCCTCATGAAATAGTCGAGGGGATACGCGGGCCCATTATTCAGTCGGCCTTGAATGAAGGCAACGCCTATTACAGCACCGCGAATCTCTGGGACGACGGAATATTGGACCCGGCCATGACCCGCGATGTGTTGGGCCTGGCGATTTCTGCCTCGCTCAATGCCTCGCTCGACGACCGCGACCAGGGCCACGGCACCTTCCGCATGTGAGGGACTGTCGGATGTTTTCAAAAATATTGATCGCCAACCGCGGGGAAATCGCAGTCCGCGTCATGCGGACAGCCCGTGAAATGGGAATTCGCACTGTAGCTGTATACTCGGAAGCGGACAGTCAGGCGCTGCACGTGCTGACCGCAGATGAAGCTGTTTTCCTGGGCGAATCCGATCCGACCTCCAGCTATCTCAACTTCGACAAAATTATCGCCGGGGCTCACGAAACAGGCGCGGAGGCGATTCATCCAGGTACGGCTTCTTGGCCGAGAATCCAGCATTCGCCGAACGTGCAGCCTCGGAAGGTCTTGTCTTCATCGGTCCCCCCGCGGAGGTCATGGCAAAGCTGGGCAATAAGACTACCGCCCGGCGGCTCATGATGGAACATCAGGTGCCCATCATCCCGGGCATGACTACGGCAGCCGCGGACATCTCGCATCTCAGCGCAGCAGCGGATGAGCTTGGTTACCCAGTCCTTGTTAAGGCCGCAGCAGGCGGCGGCGGCAAAGGAATGCGGTTCGTCGAGAATCGCGACGCTTTGGCAGAGGCCGCGGAGACGGCCGCGAGCGAGGCACTGGCCTCATTCGGCGACGGGTCCATCTACCTGGAAAAATATTTGGACAAACCACGGCATGTGGAATTCCAGATTTTGGCCGACGCTCACGGTAATGTGGTGCACCTTTTCGAGCGTGAGTGCTCGATACAACGCAGGCATCAAAAAATCATCGAAGAGACCCCTTCAGTCGCGTTGACGGATGAGTTGAGGGAGCGAATGGGCTCGGCCGCAGTCGCTGCCGCCCGTGCAGCGGGTTATGTCAATGCGGGCACGGTGGAGTTCCTTTTGGACAAATCCGGGGAGTTTTATTTCCTCGAGGTCAATACCCGCCTCCAGGTCGAGCATCCCATCACGGAATTGACCACCGGTATCGATCTGGTCCGTCGGCAAATCGAGATTGCCGCGGGCCGGCCTTTACCTTTCGGCCAGGCGGACATCAACCGACGAGGTCATGCAATCGAGTGCCGTATTTACGCAGAGGATCCCGGATGCGGCTTTATGCCCAACCCAGGGCGGATCCTCTTTGTCAGAGCGCCGGAAGGGCCGGGAGTCCGGTATGACCACGGAGTTTATGCAGGATTCCAAGTGCCTCTCCAATACGATCCGATCCTTGGTAAGCTCGTAGTATGGGCCGAGGATCGCCTCGCCGCTATCGAGCGAATGATCCGCGCTCTGAAGGAGTGCGTCATTTTGGGAGTCAAAACTCCGATCGAATTCTTACTGGATGTGGTATCCTCGGAGCCTTTTCGATCAGGGCGTGACTCGCACACGGGCTTCATCGAAGAGAATTTCGCCCAGTGGCAGCCCGACCGGGTTTTGGATGATCTGGCCGTGCTGGGCTATGTGGCCCATGAGATGGCTGGTCCCGGATTTGCCCCTGAAGAGGAGCGGCTAAAGGCGGATGAATGGCTTTCTCCCTGGCAGCGGCTGGGGGCCTGGGACTTGGCCCGCTGACGGGTGCTTTGCAGTTAGGAACCATGGAATATAAAGTCAAAATAGGCCCGGAAATCTACACAGTTGACGCAGCCCCTTTGGACGATTCCGGCTCCACTGATATGGTATTGTCAGGCGAAGCACGGGCTGTCTTTGTGAGGGTGGTCGCGCCTAACCATCTCCATCTCCGTGTAGAGGACCGGACTGCAAACCTTTTCGTGGCCCGCACTTCGGAAGGGACCTGGATCTGGCTCGACGGCCGGGCCAGATTGGTGCAGGACGCCGCTATAAGCGAACGCCGCAAGGCTCGTGGCCTAGCCGAGACACCGAGCGAGGTCACGCCTCCCACCCCTGCGTCGGTGATGCGGGTGCTCGTGGAAAAAGGCCAGGACGTGGTGAAGGGACAGACTCTGGTAGTAGTGTCAGCCATGAAAATGGAAATGGCGTTGGTAGCGCCGTATTCAGGCAGGGTTCAAGCGGTCAACACGCAGGTCGGCGCTCAGGTGAGCCCCGGTGAGATCCTCGTCGAGATCGATGCCCTTCAGGAAGGTGGTAAAGATGACTGAGCCGGATCTGCTTTACGAAGTGAAGGAAAAGATAGCATGGATGACCATTAACCGGGAGTCGCGAAGCAATGCCCTGAGCCCGGAAATGATCGATCTTTTTCTGGAGTACCTGGATCGTGCCGAGGCGGACGCTGACGTCCGGGGAGTATGCATCACCGGGATCGGTGACAAGGTTTTCTGTTCGGGCGCGGACCTTGTCTCAACGGTCGGAGGGGAGGGCCGTACAGAAGGAATCGAAAAATTCGTGGAACTGCTCAAGAAGATGGCGTTATCCTCGAAACCACTCACGGCCCGAGTGAATGGTCATTGTGTGGCTGGTGGCATAGGGCTAATACTTTCCTGTGACATGGTTTATGCGCGTGAAGGCGTAAAGTTCGGGACCCCGGAAGTCAATGTAGGCCTATTTCCCATGATGATAACCGCGCTGATATTCCGCAACGCGAGGCGGAAAAAGGCACTGGAAATGATCTACACTGCCAGAATGCTTTCAGCCCGTGAGGCAGAGGATATTGGATTCGTTACGAGGGCCGTTCCTGCCGAGGATCTGGATCGCGTTGTCCATGAAACGTTGAAGTCCATCGCGACAAAAGCACCGCTTGCCATGCGGTTGGGTCGAAAGGCTTTGGCGGCGACCCAGGACATGGAATTGGATGAGGCGCTGGATTATCTTTGCGTCCAGTTCGGCGCAATAGCAGGGACTGAAGACGCGAAGGAGGGCCTGGCAGCGTTCCTGGAGAAAAGAGAGCCCGTGTGGAGAGGGCGTTAAGGGAGGTGAGGCATGCCGTCACTGTGGATAAAAGAGAATCAAGATTTTGAGCGGCCATGCATGATCACCTGTGCTCTGTCGGGTGTCGTGGCCAATCGGGACCAGTGTCCGGGCATTCCGTACGCTCCGGAAGATTATGCGGCAGAAGCCAAACGCGCATACGAGGCCGGGGCTGCTGTCGTGCATATCCACGCGCGGACCCCTGAAGGTCTCCCAAGCTATGAGATCCAGGACTACCGAAACATCTATGAAGCCGTGACCGCGGCCTGCCCGATCATTATCAATTTCTCCACCGGCGCGATCAACATCACTACACAGCAGAAGATTGCACCCGTTCAGGCAGTTAAGCCCGCAATTGGAGCTCTTAACATGGGATCGATGAACTATGCGAAATACCATTCCGAAAAGAAGAGGTTCGTCTTTGAGTTCGTGTTTCCCAACCCCTTCTCCGAGATTATAGAAATTGTCCGTGCCATGAATGAGGTTCGGTACCAAACCGGAGCTTGAATGCTTCGATCTTGGACAGATCGGGAATTCTTTCCCGTTGATCGATATGGGAGTTCTACAACCGCCGTACCAGTACAGCCTCATTCTGGGCGTGCTGGGAGGAATCCCGCCTACGCTCCCCAACCTTGTGCGCATGGTGGAACTCTTGCCTGCGAGAAGTGACTGGGAGGTCATTGGGATCAGCCTCGATCAGTGGCGTCTTGTGGCCGCGGCAATCGGTTTGGGAGGCAATATACGTGTGGGTTTGGAAGATAATTTTTACTTGAGCCACGGTATTATGGCAAAATCCAACGGCGATCTCGTCGAGAAAGCCGCCCGAATGGTGCGAGACCAGGGGCGAGAGCCCGCTACGGTAGAAGAGTGCCGTACCAGGCTAAAACTGGCCAACAGATGATACCAATTCGTAGGCAAACAATGAAAAATCCGTTAAATCAATCACGGATCTGCCAAAGCCCAGATCCGTGGCACCCAGGACCTGATATTGGCCGAATGCCGGGTGCCACTGACCTGGCGTCCAGAATGGAGGTTAGGTCGGTGCTGGTAATTCTACCGGTTGATGTTCACTGTTTGAGAGCCAACCGGTATGAGGTATTTGGAGACAAATTCGCATGCAATTTGAGCTGGGTTTGAATTACGATCAACTCGAGATCGGGATGAAAGCGTCCTTCAGCAAGACCGTCACTGAGACCGACGTATACCTGTTTGCCGGGATAAGCGGTGATTTCAATCCCATGCACGTTAACGAGGAATTTGCTCGTTTGACACCTTTCGGCAAGCGGATTGCACATGGCGCTCTCCCCCAGAGTCTTATCGCGCCGGTCTTGGGAATGAAGCTGCCCGGCTTGGGGACCATAGCGCTCGAGGTAACCACACGCTTTCGGGCTCCTACATTCTTTGGCGATACAATTACCGCGACTGCTGAGGTTGCGGAAAAGTTAGAGGACAAGCGGCGTGTGCGCATGTCGCTTGTGTGGACCAACCAGCGGGAAGAGATTGTGGCCACAGGTGAAGCCGTGGTCATTCCACCGCCAAAACACGAGCAGCTATTTTTAAGGGACAAAAAAAGAGAGGAAAAGAAAATGGCACTTAACACTGTGAACGAAGTCTTTGAAAAGATGCCGCAGGTGTTTAATCCCGCGGCCGCGGCCGGTTTAAACGTAATCTACCAGTTCCATATCACAGGCGACCAAGCCGGTGACTGGAATGTGATCATCAAAGACAGCACCTGCCAGGTTAACGAGGGCGTCCACGAAAGTCCCAGCGTAAGCCTTACCATGGCCGATGCGGACTGGTTGGCCATGTGCAACGGCACCTTGAACGGCATGACAGCGTTCATGACCGGCAAACTCAAGGCATCAGGGGACATCATGGCCGCGCAGCGCATACCGACTCTCTTTCCGCTGTCGTGAGCGTCCCGCTCTAAGGCGCAAGGAACGAGGTATGAACGCCGGTACGGATTACTTTCAGGAGACACACCACATTCTAAGGCAGACGGTCACCAGGTTCGTCGACCGGGAGATCAAGCCGTATGTGGAATCATGGGAGGAAGCGGGAGAGTTCCCACGGGAGCTTTATCGCAAGGCCGCTGACGTTGGCCTCTTGGGTGTTTGTTATCCGCAGGAGTGGAGCGGCCTCGAGACCGACATTTTCCATGTGGTGGTAGTGACCGAGGAACTAATCCGGTCTGGATCGGGCGGCGTGGCCGCGGGGCTCATGTCTCACGGGATTGCCCTGCCGCCCATCCTCGCCCTTGGCAACGCGGAACAGAAAGAGCGATTCATACCTCCAGTTCTGCGGGGAGAAAAGATCGCAGCCCTCGGGGTTACCGAACCGGGGGGCGGATCGGACGTGGCAAACATCCGCACCCGTGCAGTCCGCGACGGTAACTGTTACATGGTCAACGGCTCGAAGACCATGATCACGTCCGGCACGCGAGCGGACTTTGTGACCATGGCCGTACGTACAGGAGGGCCGAGCCACCGGGGGGTCAGCCTCCTGGTTGTGGAAACCGACAGCCCGGGCTTTGCTGTGTCGAAAAAACTTCGGAAGATGGGCTGGTGGGCGTCGGATACTGCGGAATTGGCTCTGGACGACGTGAGGGTGCCTGTGGAAAACCTCCTCGGTGAGGAAGGGTCTGCATTCTACGGTCTGATGCTCAATTTCCAGAAAGAAAGACTCTACATGGCCCTTATGGCCAATGCCACCGCTCAATTGGCTCTCGAAGAGTCCATCAAGTACGCTCGGCTCAGGGAAGCTTTTGGGAAGCCGCTCACAGGCTTTCAGGTCACGAGGCACAAGCTGGTGGACATGGCTACGTTGGTGGAAGTCAGCCGGGAATTCACGTACCGAGTCGCGGCCAAGATACAAGCCGGCGAGAACGTGGTGAAAGAGATCTCAATGGCCAAGATTTTCTCCGCGGACGTTTGCGACCGTGTCTGCCATGAAGCGGTACAGATTCACGGCGGTTACGGGTACATGAGAGAATACCTCGTGGAGCGTCTATACCGCGACAGCCGCATATTATCCATCGGGGGCGGGACAACCGAGATCATGAAAGAGATCATCTCCAAGATGATTCTGTAGTGCGTGCGGCCTGCCGAATCGTCCAGAATAAAAACCCCGTAAGCTTTCACTTACCATCGGCTATAGGCTGTCATTGCGAGCGCAGCGAAGCAATCTACCGCATCGCCAAACCTGAGATTGCTTCGTCGCTTCACTCTTCGCAATGACGGATGGGAGAGACGCCCCGCGTAAGTGAATGCATGTCAGTTTTTATGCGATTTCAGTTGATCTCGCAGTCTTGATCGTGTAATTTAACCATCGCTTCTAGCTTTTCCCGGCCGATTCCGGCCCGCCATGTTTCATCGCGTAAGCAATATATGTGCGCACTTACGGTCGCTGTTTGAAGGCGACTTTCTCTGAACGGAGTCTCCGTAAATTCAAGGGGGTGTTACGATGAACTTCAAACGGTTGGTTTTCGCTTTCGCGGCTCTCCTTCTCCTCATACCGGGAATCGTCCCCGCGGCCGATGTCGCCGGTGTGACGGACACGGAAGTTGTTGTCGGTGTGACCACTCCATTGTCCGGTCCTGCTGCGCTCTGGGGTGTCACCGGCGAGGGGATGAAGGCCTGGGCGGATTACGTCAATGATCAGGGCGGCGTCAACGGCCGGAAAATCAAGGTCATCCTGAAAGACGACGGTTACAACCCCACGCGCGCTCTGGCCAATCTGGAAGAGATGAAGGGTAATGTCTTCGCCGTCTGCGGCTTGCTGGGCACTGCCATCCTAAATGCCTCTAAAGATTTTTTCGCGGAAAACAAAATTCCTTTGATCACAGCCTATGGTGACGTCCGCATCTGGACTGAACTGCCCAAAGACAAGCTGAAATACGTCTTCATAGCTTATCCGGATTACGAAGATGAAGCGGATTACCTCACGAAATACGCGATCGACAAGCTTGGGGCAAAGAAAATAGCTCTTTTCTACCAGAACGACGACTATGGGAAAATGGCCCTTTCCGGTGTGAAGAAAGCGCTGGAAGCCGCTCCTGGAAAAGCGGAACTCGCGGGAGCCGTTCCTTATGAAGTTTCCGAGGCGGCCCTGAGCACCCATGCCCTCAAGCTGAAGGAGACGGGAGCAGATGCTCTTCTGATTTATACCACACCAAAGCACGGCGCACTCATACTCAAAGAAATTGCAAAGATCGGTTACAGGCCCAAGTCCTTGGCCACTTTTACCCTGGGTGATCCCATCATGTACAGCCTCGCCGGGGAAGCCTGGGAAGGCACCTATATTGCCTTGCCCGGCAATTCGGGTATCCCCGGAGCTGATCCCGCCTCGGACAAGGCAGTGGAGATCTTGAAAAAGTACGACCCGAAAATCAAGGGGAAAGAGTATTTGGCCCTTTTCGGCGCGGTTTCGATGATGCACTTCGTGGAAGGCCTGAAGAACGCAGGCCGCGATTTGACTCCTGAAACCATGATCAAGGGGATGGAAAAGATCAAGGACTGGAAGCCCGAAGGCATAGGGGCTCCTGTGACATACGCGCCGGACCGCAGGCATGGAGTGAACGCGTCAGCGGATGAGTCAGGCTCAAAAGGGGAAACACGTTCCTCTGGAGGACTACACCATCTTCAAGCCCGCGGTTCTAGGGATGGATCTCCTTAGAGTCAACAAACTGTTCATAAGCTTCGGCGGGATACAAGCCCTTGCGGGCATAGATTTCCACATCGATGAAAACGAACTCCTGTCGGTCATAGGGCCCAACGGGTCAGGTAAAACCACGCTGTTTAATTGTATCTCAGGTGTGTACCAGCCTACGTTGGGGGAGGTTCTGTTCCAGGGGGAAAGCCTCGTTGGGCTCTCCCCCGACGCAATAGCATGTAGAGGCATTGCTCGGACTTTTCAAAACTTGCGGCTCTTCATGCACATGGATGTCCTTGATAACCTCATGTTGGGTCGGCATGTGAAGTTCCGCAAGAATCCTCTGCACGCATTCTTAAGGATAAGAAAAGAGGAACTGCGGCACAGGGAAGTCGTGGAAGAGATCATAGACTTCCTCGACCTCCAGGCTTATCGGCATGTTCGGGTAGGGGACTGCCCATACGGGGTCCAGAAGAGAGTGGAGCTTGGCCGTGCCTTGGCCCTGGAACCGACCCTGCTTCTCTTGGACGAGCCGATTGCGGGTTTGACCTCGGAAGAGAAGGAAGAATCGGCCTATCGCATTATGGAGATTAGGGGCAGATTTAAGACCGCAATCCTGCTAGTGGAGCACGACCTCCGGATTGCCTCACGACTCGCGGACCGCATGGTGGCCTTTGAGTCGGGACTTGAAATCGCTCAGGGGACTCCGGAAGAAGTCCAGCGCCACCCCGAGGTGATCCGGGCATATTTGGGCGACCAGTGAAGGATTAAGATTTTTTGGGGAGGGGGCCAAGGGCAGAGGCCTCAAAACAAGCGCATGTTCCCCACCTTCGTTAAAGGGGGGAGGGTGATTTTTCGGTAGGGGCGGGTCTTGTGCCCGCCCTGAAGGGCAACCACAAGGGTCGCCCCTACAATCCCATTGAAAATTCCCCTAAATCCCCCTTCAGTAAAGGGGGACTTTGAGGTACCCAGGCCCTTTTGCGAATGTTCATCCACTGTGAAGCTTCTTGAAGAAGCCACAGCAAAGGAACAATTTCATGCCCGGTGACCAAATCTCAACCCCTCTTCTCAAGATCGCCAGCATTGAAACCCTCTACTTCGACCGGATTTACGCTCTCCACGGCCTTTCCCTGCAAGTCAAGGAAAAGGAGATCTTTGCGGTTCTCGGTCCCAACGGCGCGGGAAAAACAACGCTGCTTAAGACCGTAGCGGGCTTGCTCAAAGATCAGCCAAAAAAAGGGGTCATCGAATTTGCGGGCCGACGTATCCACAGGGTTGCACCGGAGCGCATCGCCTCCCTCGGGATCGTTTACGTGCCGGAGGACAGAGGGCTGTTCAGAGAGCTAACCGTGAGAGAGAACTTGGAACTGGGGTGCTGGGGCCGGCGGGACAATGCCATCCGAGATGATCTTCAAAACGTGTACGAACTTTTTCCCATTCTGAAAGGCCGCGGAAATCAGCAGGCCGAAACGCTTTCCGGAGGGGAACAGCAGATGCTGGCTATGGCCAGGGCGATGTTGCGCAGGCCGAAACTGCTTATGCTGGATGAACCTTCACTGGGACTCGCGCCGATGGTAGCCCGAGTTGTCTATGACGCTTTGGTCAAGATCAGCCAGGCAGGGACAACTATCCTGCTCGTCGAGCAGAATGCTCGGTTGGCCCTCAGCATTGCTAATTACGGATACATAATGGAGGCAGGGCGAATTGTCCTGGAAGGCACTTCAAAAGAGCTGTCGGAAAACGAAGACGTTCAGGAGTGTACCTGGGTTTGGGAGGAGAAGCCGCGGCTTCTCCGAAAGGGTGGCGGCTCTACAAGAAGAGAAGGAGATGGTAATGCAGCGACCTTAAAATGCCCCTATTTCTGTAGGGGCGGGTCTTGTGCCCGCTCCGAAGGGCAACCACAAGGGTCGCCCCTACCGAAAAGGTGGGAATAAATAGGTGCGTTAACGTGATTTCGCCCCGTAGGCGTACGGACCCGCGTTCCGCGGGATGCCTTTGCAAGACGGAAAAAGAGGAGATGGTAATGCCGGCTGCTGCTGCCAGTTTTCCGGAACTATTTTTCAAGCAGGTTGAGAGCCGAAGAGATCGGGTCGCGCTCAGGCACAAAGAGTACGGCATCTGGAAACGAATCTCCTGGCAGCGAGTACGGGAAGCAGGTGCAAGAAGTTGCCGCGGGTCTTATCGCTCTGGGGCTTCAGCCGGGTAACTGTGTAGCAATACTGGGAGATAATCGCCCTGAATGGCTGATCTGCCACCTTGCCGCCATGTCCGCGGGAGGGGTGACCTGCGGAGTCTACCCAACGTCCGCTCCGGAACAGGTCGCATACGTAGTGGGCCATTCCGAGTCCAGAATCCTGTTCGTCGAGAACGAGGAGCAGGTGGACAAAGTCTTGCAAATCCTACCCGACTTGGACTTGACTAAGGTCGTGATCTGGGACCCTAAAGGGTTGTGGGGCTTTTCTCATCCCAAGCTCATGTTCTTCGACGAGTTCGTAAGGCAGGCACGCGAAAAGCTCAAGGAAGACCCGGAGATCGTCAGCAGGCGGCTGTCGGCAATTCAACCGGACGACACGGCCATGATCATCTACACTTCAGGAACCACCGGCCGGCCCAAAGGCGCCATGATAACGCACCAGAATATCTTGAGTGTAACAGAAGCGTTCATGGCGGCCAACCACGGGGACGAACGGGATGAGATGGTCTCGTACCTCCCCTTGGCCCACATTTACGAAAACCTGATCTCCCTCTTTCAGGCAGTCTGGTCCGGAGGGACAGTGAATTTTGTGGAGAGCATGGATACGCTGCCGCAAAATCTCAGGGAAGTATCGCCCACAATCTTTGCCAGCGTGCCGCGTATCTGGGAGAAGTTCGGGTCCATGATCGAGATTCGCATGTCCGATTCGACTCTCCTGAAGAAAGCCCTTTATCGTGCTGCGGTTGCAGTAGGTATGCGGTACGTGAAGACACAGCGGGGAAGCCTCGAACGTTTCCAGTGGGCCCTCCTCTATTGGCCGATGTACCTGGCTTGTCCTGTGCCACCTGAAGCGCCAGCCTCGGCTTCGAGAGGATCCGATGGGCCGTATGCGCAGCCGCTCCGGCATCACCCGAGCTGTTCGAGTACTACAACGCTCTGGGGATCCCGTTGAAAGAGGTACAGGCCAGACCGAAAGCACGGGTGTCATCGCACTTCAGCGCATCGAGCGCCCTCGGTGGGGCTATGTGGGCGAGCCGATCGATGGAATGGAGGTCAGGATTGCGGAGGACGGGGAGGTGCTGGTTAAAGGCGGGCCTGTCTTCAAGGGTTACTACAAGGAACCGCAACTGACCGCGGACACGATTAAAAACGGGTGGCTTCACACAGGTGATGTGGGTGCCCTGGATAACGGTTTTCTTAAAATCATGGACCGGAAGAAGGATATCCTCATCACCGCGGGCGGTAAGAACATCACCCCGGCCTTCATAGAGAACAAGTTGAAGTTCAGCCCGTATGTCCAAGATGCAGTAGTTATCGGGGAGGGGCGAAAATTCCTTGTTGCCCTTATCCTCATAGATGAAGACAACGTCACCAAGTTCGCTCAGGACAACCGCGTCCCGTTCACCACATTCGCCGACCTGACCCGCAATCCGGAAATCATCAAGTTGATCGACCAGGAAGTTACCAAGGTCAACAAGACCCTTTCCCAGGTGGAGAGTATCAAGAAGTTCGCGTTGCTCCCCAGGCGTTTCTATGAAGAGGATGGAGACGTTACACCCACGAAAAAGGTGAAGAGGCGGTTCCTGGAGAAACGTTATGCCGACCTCATCGATTCCCTGTATCGGAAATGAGCCCAAAGCATGGACCTGATTGAAAGTTATCGAGAAGAGCTGCAACTTATCCGGAAGCCGTGGACCCGCGTGTGGGTCGGGACACTAGTTGCGGCGCTGTTCCTCCTACCGTGGTTCCCGCGACAGTATGTGCCGGAACATGTGACGTACATTGCCACTATTATCTGCATCTACGCCATTGGGGCCATCGGACAGAATATACTTATCGGGTACACGGGGCAGATATCTTTCGGTCAGGCCGGGTTTCTGGCTATCGGAGCGTACACCTTCGGGCACCTGGCGCGGTTCGGCATGCCCTGGCCGGTGACTCTCCTTTGTGCGGGCCTGACCTCGGGTCTTTTCGGCGTTATTGTCGGTTTTCCTTCTCTTCGCCTGAAAGGGCCTTATCTGGCAATTGCCACCATGGGATTCGGCATAGCCGTGTACCAGATCTTTGCCAATTCCGAACTGCTCTCCGGCGGGCGAATGGGACTCACCATACCCAAGCTGGCGCCGATACTGGGTCTGTCCAGGATCAGCTTCAACTACTATTTCAATTTGATCATCGCTTTAATCTTTGCTCTGGTGGCATACAACATCATTTCCTCATATATGGGCAGGGCATTTATAGCGATCCGGGATAACGACATCGCCGCGGAAGTGATCGGGGTGAACCTCACACGGTACAAATTGCTGTCGTTCGCTATCAGACTCGTTTTTCACCGGCATACAAGGCGGGCTATACGCGCTTTTCATAGGGTATCTTGAACCTAATATGTTTACCTTCATGGAGTCCGTGACCCTGTTCGTGGCGGTGATCGTCGGGGGGCTGGCCTCAGTGGAGGGCTCCATAATGGGTGCGGCGTTCGTTATTCTGATGCCTCAGATCTTCAGCTGGTACAAAGAGTTGGTCCCTGTAGTGTTCGGGGTGACAATCCTCCTGGTGCTAATTTTCGAGCCGCAGGGTCTTTCCGGCAGGTGGATGAAGACGCGACTCTATTTGCGCAACTGGCCTCTCAGATAATCCTCCCGCAAAAGGAATGATATATGGAACAGTTTCTTCAGTACACCGTTTCAGGGTTGTCCACGGGAGGGATCTATTCCCTTGTAGCCCTCGGGCTGGCATTAATCTATCGTTCGACCCGCATCTTGAACTTCGCTCACGGGGATATCACAACCATCGGGACTTTCGTGGCTTTCACCTTGCTCGGGCTGAAGGTCCCATTCGCGCTCGCTGCTGTTCTGTCTCTACTTTTCGGCGCGGGTTTGGCGATGGCATTCTATTTCTGTGTCCTCGTGCCTGCTCAACGCCGTGAAGCTACGCAGCTCGGCCAGATCATCCTCACCCTGGGGCTGGGTCTGATCATCCAGGGCGTAGTCGCCTATGCAGGCGGCACCGAACCGCAGGCGTTTCCTTTCCCATTGTCTGAATTCAAAATCTACAAGCTCGGCTCGATAACCATAAGCCAGTTGAGCCTCGGGACGCTCGCGATCAGTCTCTTGAGTTGCTTCATATTCTATCTCCTCATCCAGAAGACGAAGCTCGGCCTGGCCATGCGGGCCACTTCCGAAAACCTTCCTGCCGCTCAGACCCTTGGCATACCCACGAGAATGGTGCTGGCCCTTTCCTGGGGGTTCGCCTCTCTCCTTGGAGTGCTGGCAGGGCTTTTTCTTGCCCCGGTCCTGTTCCTCGATCCATTCTTTATGCTGGAACCGTTTCTCAAAGGCTTTGCTGCTGCGATTCTTGGCGGTCTTAACAGCCTCCCCGGCGCGATCGTCGGCGGCCTGATCCTTGGAGTGGCGGAAGCGTGGGCCGGTGGATACATCTCCATCGCGTTCAAGAATACCTTCGCTTTCCTTTTGATCATCATAGTGCTCCTGCTGCGGCCGGAAGGTCTGTTGGGCGTCGAGTTCAAGGAGCGGGTGTAAGCGGGAGAGAGAGAAACCAGGAACACAGAATCCGAAGACAAAAGGCGTGTGGTCAAGGCTTTTCGAAAGAAACAAGACTATCGGCGCGGAGAGGAATCGGGCTTTACAATATGCTAGCGGTTTGAGCCTTGACAAAAACAATGCAGAAGCGGTAGAGAGCAGGAACATGATGAAACTGAGAACTCTTTCCCGAGGATGGCCAGGACCAAACTATCTACTGCAAGCAGTGCTCCAAGCATATGAGGTTATCCTACGGCATATTTGATCGACAAGTCGAACGGATCCGGCTCACTGTCGAAGGTCTTCCCCTACTTCATTGCGATGCGTGCAAGCAGGACTACTTGCCTGACACAAGTCGAATGGACTTGATTCTGCTATTTCTTAAAGGTGACAAAGCGAATCAAACCAACATTTATGTGAAGCGCCCGAAGCCAAAAGAAAAGTTTGCCCTCACAGAGGTTCCCTTCCGCTATGCCTCCGACGACTATTACTACCTCCCAGGTCTCTTCAGGAAGAATAGCCCAGGATTCCTTACTCCGATTTACTTCAAGAAATCGGTTCTTATTAAGTATGCCAATTCTCCGGATTACCGCATTACTTTCTTCTCAAAGACCTACGGGGAGTTCCGTAAGGGAAACGATTATGCGATATCTTTCGGAATCAACAAAAAAAATAGGGTGATAATGTGGCTGGGCGACGTAGCGACCCTTCCCCTCAAGGAGCAGTATCACCTCTTGGCGGAAAATATTCACTCAGACCACTCAATAGGTAGCGATTTTTATGATGGACAGATCGAAGCCGTTTTTACCAAGCCCACTTTGGAAGACTCCTTAATAGAATCTAGGAGGCTGTCGCGTTAGTTCCCACATTTGAACGACTCCAGACGACAGTTGGCATATTATCGGAGGTTGTGGCACGCGAGTGTCCTATAATTGGCCTGAAAGGAGCAAAATGCGCGGTTTTCACGCAGAAAGGGCTCGGTTTTGAGCTTTTTCCGCCTCTCTTACGCATAGACGCGCGCACTTCTCCCCCTGTTCAGCCACAGATGCCTCCAGAGCTTCAGGATGTTATGGGTAAGGCAGATGAGATTCCACTCTCCTTTGACTGCGGCCAGACCTCGCAGAAGGAAACTCCTTATGCCTCTGTTTTCCTTGATTTGACCGAAAACCGGCTCGACGCTCTCTTTTCGCTTGGAGTAGATCTGTTGCCCCGCTTTTGTCTTGAGTTTGCGCAGTGCTCTGTCCACCGCGGACAGGTTGTCGGGAATTCGCCCCAGAGGACCCGGACCTGGTGGGTCGCAGTGTTTTTTACGCTCACGAGGGATAAACGGTTCCGTGAATCCGTTAGCTACAGATTCCACGGCTTCTTTAGTGAAGTACCCGGCATCGGCGAGCGCGCGGTCCGGGATTTCTCCAAGATTTTCCTCGATCTGCTCCAGCATCGGGACCAGTTGCCGTTTGTCGTTGGCTTGTTGCGTGACATCAGCGGCCACTATCACTTGACTGTCACAATCCACTACGGCTTGGCCGTTGTATGCTTGTTCAAAGGCTTTGGTGGCTCCGTTAAGCATGATCCGACTGTCCGGATCAGTGAAGTTGCGCTGTTTCTTCGGTTTCGGCTTCACATGGGAAGTGCCGGACGGTCCATCTTCGGGCGGTTTTCCACCCTTGCGGCCCTTACCTTTACTCGCAGCCTCCTCACGAGCCTCCTCTTCAAGCGCATGCTTGGCTTCTCGGATCTTTGCAAGCCGCTTCTCTTTGAATTTCAACTCTTCCGGAAGTTCGTCGCCTCTCTTGCCTTTGCCGTATTTCTTGTCCTCTTTCTCGTCCAGAGCCTCCGCTTCTTTCAGAAGCTTCTCCACCTCTCGGGCAAGCTCTTTCTCCTTCTTAACCATCCGACCGTAGCTCATGGCCTTGTGCTTAGAAGCGTTGGCTTTTACCTTGGTCCCGTCAAGGGCCACGTAACCAAGCTTCACCAGCCCGGACTCCTTGCATATCTCCAAGATCTGAACGAACAGACTAGAAATAGCCCCGAGATGACGCTTTCTGAAGTCCGAGATCCTGCTGTGGTCGGGATGGCTGTCGCACGAGAGCACCCTGAAGGCAACGTCCTCATAGGTCTTCTTCTCTATGCGCCGGGAACTCCGAACCCCGACGCAGTACCCGAAAAAGAGGAGCTTCAGCATCATCGCAGGATGGTACGCGGGATGTCCCCCTTGAAGATGGAGGTATTCCGCCGTTATTTCCCCGAGGTCCAACGTGTCAACCACGTCGCTGATGAACAGGGCCAAGTGGTCCTCAGGCAACCACTTCCGCAGGTCAGGCGGAAGCAACAATGGCTTGTCCGGCTCGTACGGGATGAAGCGGTAGTCTCTCATGAACCCCGCTCATATCCCGACCCACGAAGAATGTAAAGCGTTATGCGACAGCCTCCTAGTTCCTTCAGTCGCTTGGGACTGACTTGCATGAATGCTCTAATCACGTCCCTTGGGTCGTGACCATAAAGTGATATCGGCTTCAGCCGCTCTTTTTGACCTTTCTTATGTCCCATTTTGATCACCTCAACTTTCATCTATTTATTACTTCGGCGTATTTTTGGCAATATGAAAGTCTATGAGCCACTTCAATTTTGATTCATCGCCTCGGACATATGCTGATACTATCTCTGCTACTTTTGCGGAAGCCCGAATCGGAACTACATAGTCGAAAACTTTCGCCATCACGTCCAAGGTCGTCGTAGTCCAATTGCCATCAATAACAAGAATCCCCAACAGGTCTTTGTTATTTCCCTTCCAATTGATTGCTGAAAACATCTTATCTTTTGCATAGAGTGATGCATGACGGCTCGATGATTTTCTTACCTCTACGAAAACCTTTGGGGTCTTTGCGTTTGGTACGACAAAATCAGCTCTAAAATCATAGACTACTCCAGGTAACTTGTGATAGTCCTTCTCCCTCTGGAATTGAACTCCAGCTACCTCAAAGGCACTGGCAACAACGCTTTCAAGGAGTATCTTCCCCACTAAATCTCGGACCATTCCCTCTAATGTTCCGCTCATGCGTGCTAAGATGCCAGATTTTTCGACAGTCCTGGCATCTACTCGTTGTGAGAGTTGAGAGGCAAGCTTAGCCGCAGCCTTTGGAGGTATTTTAGAATCAGAGACTGACCCAACCAATTCCTTCAATTTGGACTTACTGAAGATTCCGCCGATATGTTGTAACAGAGGCAGATAGTGAGGGAATGTCTGAATGAATTCTGGATCGAACTTCGTAAAGCCCTCGGTGATAGAAAGCACCTGATCATAATATGCAGAGGTCACTTCTTTAAGTTTGATATACACCCCCGCGGTGATGCTGGTCTCAATATCAAAAGGCACTGCAATACGTCGCTCCCATTCGTTCACCGCCTGCTCCGCAGTAGTCTTCTCGGGGTCAGAGAGACTTCCAATACCAGCAAGTAAAATGGTAATTGCTTCCCTGGAAGCCAAAGACCGGGTTGCAACCTTGCTAAAGTTATGAGTATCCTCAATGAGATTAAGGTATACCTTTGTAAGCCGTTCGATCTCTGCCTTTGCCACATTATAGAGTGAATCTTGAGCTTCTGGCATTGTAACCCAGCCTTTATCTTTAAGATGCAAGACTTGAGATATGATATTCTCCAAGCCCTTCGTCAGACCCTTCCCGCTTTTCCAATATCCAACGAGTTCCACGACTTCGAAGCTTGTCAATTCTTAAATCCGTGAAACCCAAGGTCTCCATTATTTTGGCTAAGATCACCTGGGTTCTGATGTGAATGCCGTATAAAGCCGCATCGGACACTATGATATGAACCGGCGCATTTCTTTTGAGTACCCGAGTTGTGCTCCTCAACACGTCCGTCATCTGAGCAAAGTATGGATATATTAGATAGTCGTAATCTTTCTTCCCTGCCTTCACTTTTCGCTTCTCAGCCAACTCAAGCATGTACCCGTTAAGCTCTTCTTTAACACATTCTGGTGTTCTTGTACGATAAGATTCAATCTTGTCCTTATGTCCTTTAAGTGCGGTAGTAGTATTAACAATCAATTTGCTTCTTATTTTGGCTGTTATCTCTCCCCAATTGGCGGCTTCTAGCCAGAAATAATGGTACATTCGCGTCATTTCAGCATAATCAAAGTTGTTTAGGTATGGAGGCGAGGTCACAAGAAGATCGCAAGAGTCTGGAGCTAGACAGGACATATCCTGCGAAGATTGACATGCAACTTGAGACTTATTCACCAGACCTCTATGCTTAGCGTATCTCAGGTCTTCGACAACAGTTTCGGCTACCAATGTCAGCGCATCAATGAAGCTTACCGCCTTTTTCTTTGATGTAGGAGCCTTATAAATTCCGTCTGTCTTTGAGTGGGAGCAAAGATCAAGCACTTTTGAGAGCATCATTTTACCTATTGTGAATTTATGTCCCTTGTAGGATTGTAATTGCTGCCGAGCTGTAGCAAGCAATGAAAGAGACTCCTCTGGTACTAATTTCTTTAGGAAAGTGAGAGCATTGGGTGAGTAAGGTGCCAAGGCTGCAATATTTAGATGTAATTCGCTCATCTCCCCAAATAATTGCTCGATTATTTCTGGATCTGCATCCACTAGGAGTTTTGACTCACACATATGGCAAAGGAATGGGTGGGCTTCAAACCCGAACGAAGCGATCCCCTCCAAGTTGGCTTCTACGAGTGTCGTACCACAGCCGGAAAACGGGTCAAGTATTTGACTCTTGTGATTCAAACCGGCACTTGACATACATTCAGAGACAAATTCTGGTGAGAACCCGGCAACGAAATTGAACCATCTATGAAAGGGGTGTCGCATTGTAGTGAGGTTCGTAGGTAATATATGCGAAGGAGTCGCAACGCTAAATAGTGATAACTTATCCCGATTTGTACAATTGGTCATAAATTCTCCTCAAGAATCCGAATTGCCCCGGTTAAACGACTCCCAGTTTTGCCAGGGCTCGCCATCGTTTTGGCTAAAACGAGCCGAGTGCGGACTTATATGCCAGACGTTTCCCTTCACAGCCCTGTATTGCTGCAATCATTCTCTCACCATCACAAACTTTACGATAGTTCCACCTAAAGGAAAACTCATCGCAATATCTGTGGAGGTGGTGCTTGGAGACATGATGGAAAATTCCATGAACACCCCTCTTCAGCAATGCTAAGTAGGATTCTACAGTATTCGTGCTTGCGTTACCTCTCTTGAACTCTCCATCATTGTGCTTAACGACTTCATGACCAGCGAAGTCGTTTCCTATTCCAGTATAAGAAGCTAACTCGTCAGTCATTATGCAAGAATCCTTGTGGCAAATCTCCTTGATTGCTCCCTTGAGGGTTTTGGCATCTATGTGTATGATAGGTCTGGAGACTACATTACCGTTTCTTTCTACAAGAGCTAATACGGGAGCCTTCTTAGTGCCACGTCCGCGTTTGTTCTTGGGCTTCTCCTCTCCGCCCTTACCTTCTTTCCTTGGCTTCCCTCCGACGTAAGTCTCATCTACTTCAACAGTTCCACAAAGCATTTTCAAAACGGCATCCTCATTCATTGAAAGACGGATGCGATGAGCCAAGTGCCACGCAGAGCGGTAAGACCCTAAACCCAAGTTCCTCTGAAGTTGGAGGGCGGAAACGCCCTTCTTAGAAGAAGTCATAAGATGAAAGGCTATCAACCACTGGCGAAGGGGGATATGGGAACCGTGCATGACTGTACCGACCGTAACGGTAAATTGTTTCCCGCACACAGCACACTCATAGACTCCTGAGCGGGCTGACGTGCGACGAATATCCCAAGACTTCCCAGAGCCACAATGAGGACAACGCGGTCCCCCCGGCCATAAAATAGACTCCATATACTGGCGGGCTTCTTCTTCATTCATTTCATTGGCTTGTGAGAGATTCAATCGTTCGGGCTGCATGTTCCTTTCCCTTTCTGATTATAATATACTACAGGAAGGAACCTTTGTCAAGTGAATAATTCTGAAAAACTTAGTATGTCCGACTCCTAGGAGCCTTGGTCGAGCACCGCAATAGTGGGCATAGTCTCCACGGCAGCACGATTTCGCCAATGTTCGAAGTTACGCAACAGCCTCTTGGTCGTCGTTTCTTTCAGCCTCCCATGCTGAGGTCTATTTTACAATCTGTCAAACATTCTGACACTCAGAGTACCCCAAAATCACCCTCTTCTTTACTGATCAGAAGGGATTCTCTATGGCACACTAATTGCTTGGGGCTTACCCAACCTGATGGAGGAAGATCAAGACCTGTCATCAGAGGGGATGCCGTTCGAATCAAGTTGAATGCCCCGGCTTTGCAGGGGGCTTAAAGATATTCTGGTCATATTAGTGCTTGAGCCATAACTGGCATTGACTGGAGGTAAATTGTCCTTGAAAACCGATGAATCTCCACTACGAGGAGCGGATAAAACATTGGATGAGCAGATGCTCAGCAACATTCTTGCGGCCTGCCCCGTGGGGTTGTGCCACGTGGCGGAACGAAAGTTCAAGTGGGTCAACCGGGCTATGGTCAGGATGTTCGGATTCGGCTGTGAAGGAGACTTTGTAGAAAGAAGCACTCGGATACTCTATGCCTCTGATGAAGAATACAGAAGAGTTGGTGCAGCACTGTATACCTGCGTGCAGGGAGAGACGGAATTCGAAACGGATGCAAAGTTGATCCGAAAAGACGGCTCCGTATTTCATGGACACATACGAATTAGCTCGCCGGACCCGCCGAACCTCATGAAAGGGACCATCATAGCCATTACTGACCGCACACCCATTAAAGAAGCGGAAGCGGCTCTTATCGAATCTGAAAGACGCTTTCGAGAAATTCTTGAAAACGTTCATCTTGTAGCAATTTGCCTGGACATTATAGGGAATATCACATTCTGTAATGATTTTCTCCTTGAAATAACGGGCTGGCAAAGAGAAGAGTACTCGGACGGAACTGGTTCGACATCTTCGTCCCTGTAAACGACCCGGACAAGCGGAGACAATGGTGCGAACCACACGCCTGTGACGGAATCCAGCACAGCGGAGAAAGGTATCTTGTTACGAAGAGTGGGGAGCTGCGCTGCATACGGTGGAACACCACTATATTTCTTCGCGATCCCTTTCAAAATGCCATTGGATTAGCGAGTATCGGAGAAGACGTCACTGAGCGAAAACGTGCGAACGGGCTCGTTCTGCGAACGGAACGCATAAAGGCAGTGGGAGATATGGCAGGAGCAGTTGCCCACAATTTTAACAACCTCCTCCAGATCGTCATGGGTGGAGGTCAGGTGGCTCTGAAACATCTTGAATCAGGGAACACCGCCCAGATGAGACATGAAATTGAACAGATGGTAAGGGCATGTGATCTGGGTGCTGAGACGATAAAACGCCTCCAGGATTTTTCCAAGGTCAGGAGCGAAACCACAGCCTCTGACTATGCCGTCTTTGACCTCTCACACACCATGAGGCAAGTGGTGGAGATGACCAGACCTTGGTGGAAGATCAACCCGGAGAAGGACGGGGTTACCATCTCATTGGCTACAGATCTCGCAGAGGGATGTCTCGTGAGAGGCAAGGAAAGTGCCCTGTTCGAGGTCGGCGTCAACCTCATGAAGAATGCTACGGAAGCGTGTCCCAAAGGCGGGAAGATCGACGTGAGGGTATTTGCCGATGAAGATCACGTGATCTTTCAGGTTCAAGATGATGGCGTTGGGATAGATGAGGCTAGTCTCGGAAAAGTTTTCCAACCATTTTGGACCACCAAGGGCTTTCAGGGAACCGGCATGGGACTTGCCAGTTCTTACGGCATTGTGACTCGACATGGAGGAAACATATCTGCAGAGAGTATCGAGGGCAGGGGCACTACTTTCACCGTGACTCTGCCGAAAGCCGGGAGCCAAGCGCACGTACCAACACAAACAGTATCCAGAATTCTTGATGTGAATCTTCGAATCCTGGTGGTTGACGACGTGGACACATTGCTCAAGACCATTGAGGATGGTTTAGCCCTGTATGGACAAGAGGTTTTCACAGCCTCATCCGGCAACGAAGCCCTAGCCATCTTCAATGAAAAGACTGTTGATGTGGTCATCTGCGACCTGGGGATGGAAGGTATGAATGGATGGGAAGTGAGCCGAGCCATCAAGGAGATTTGCCTTCAAAAAAGGATTCCGAAGCCTCCCTTCATCCTTATGACCGGGTGGGGAGGACAACTTTCGGAACAAAGTCGCACTCAATCCGGCGTGGACAAGGTAGTTTCCAAGCCATTATCAATTTTCACGTTATTGGAAGTGGTGCAAGAGGTGGTTGACGATAATGAACAAAGAGTCTCTCGTCGGTTGGCATGCAGAAATAGCGATGAAGTGCTGCCTTGAGATGCTTGGTACACTGTCACAGATGCTGAACTGCCGAACTCGGCTGTTCTGGTTGTTCTCCTCTGAGGGCAGGGACCTGACCGGATCACCGTGACGGCTCCAAAAAACCGATGTATTAGGATCGGGCGCATAATTCAATCTATTGGAAAGGATGACTCATGGAAAAGATATTTGCACGTGCATTGATCATGATCTGCGTTTTCCTGGCTGTTTGCTCGATCTCAGCAGCAATTGGACAGGACAGCGCAAAGAAGATTCTGAGAGTGAACGGCGCTGGCATGGCTTCGGACCAAGTGGAGAAGTGGGCGAAACAATTCAACGCAAAAACTCCTAATGTTTCAGTAACGGTCATCGTTTCCAGTGCCCAAAGGGGATTCCTATCTCTTCTTGACGGTACAGCGGAAATAGCCATTATGAGTCGTGAAATAATGCCGGATGAACGCAAGAAAGCTGCTGAGAAAGGTTTACAGATTGCCGAAAGCCCAGTAGGGCACGCCGCAATCACATTGATCACCCATCCTAGAAATCCCGTCAACGAACTGACCCTGGATCAACTTAGAAAACTCTACACTGGGGAATATGATAATTGGAAATCGGTAGGGGGGCCTGACGAACCTGTGACGTGTCTGAGCCGCCGGGTCCCAGAGTCCGGCGGAGCTGTATTCTTCCAGGAAAAAGTCCTAGGAGGGGTACCTTTTGGAGCTAAGACCGTGTTCGTGGACAGATGGTACACCATCATTAAGATCTGCGCTGAGGGTCAACATCTACCAATCGGTATCATCCCACATACGCGGGACACCAGCGGGGTCAAGGTGTTGCGGATAAAACGAGATGACGTGTCTCCATCTGTCGCTCCTAGCGAAGAGAACATTAAGAGCCAGACTTATCCTATCATCCTATCCTTCGGCTTTGTTTGGAATGCCCAGTCTAAGGAGCCAGCAGTACAAAACTTCGTAGATTTCTGCCAACGGCAGGGCAGTGGTAAATGAACGTGCGGAAGGGGGAAACAAATCACGGAAGCCGGGATCGAATGCTTACCGCAAAGAAAAAACAATGATTCGTTTTTTTCAACTAGGTCGGTCCCTTTTACTTGTCAGCCCTGGTCCCTTTTTGCTTGACCGAACACAGAATACCCTACTATATTCCCGGAGGGCCGGGAACTCTCTCTTTTCAGCGATAATCCCCCTCCAATTTTTGGAGGCGCTGAATCTTTTTCACAATTGACGCCCTGGAAAATTGATGAAGTGGTTGACGACCGACCGCTAATCACCAGCTCCCCACCACCGGACAACTGGCGGGAACTGACCATAGGAGCGAGACCATCGATGGAAGAGAGTCCTGCTGCTGCTCTTGAACGATGGCGTCTTTCACGACCTCTAACCCTTCGAGCCAAGATGCTTACCAGTTTCGGGGTCTTGGTCGCCGTGATCCTTCTCGTGATCAATCTGGTGAGAACTTTCGGGATACCGTTTACAGCGTATTCCGGCTCCTACGGCGACCACATCTCCGAGGCCATGCGGCATCTCAATCTTATCGCAGACCTCAAAAAAGATCGATTTCTCCTCTGGTTGCAAGAGCGCAAAAGTGATGCGCAGGCTCTCGCCCGCAACCAAATCATCGCGTCGTCGCTCCCTGACCTTCGCAAGAAAATTCAAGAGAGTCTGGAAAGCGGAAAGAAGGGCAATGCACAGAGGTATGAGGTGCTGGGGCAAGAAGTTTATCAACGTGTCTTGCAGAGGCTCCGGCTGGTGAAGAACACCCACAGAGTGTATCAAAAGATTCAACTTGCGGATGTGGGGGCAGGTCTCATACTCGCTTCCACAGAGGAGACCGAGGTTGGGGACTATATCTTCGGCAAACCGTACCTCTCTAAGGCCCAAACGGTACCTGACGGCGTGTGGGTCGGCATTGAACCCGACCGATCTAACGGTAAAACTTCCATTGTCTTCTCTGTATTGATGCCCCATGACGAACATGGCGATGCGGCTCTGCTGACCATGTTCGTGGATATGGACACGTTTGTCAAACCAATGCTCTATACAGGCGGGGGCTTGGGAGAAAGCGGCGAGGTGGTGCTGCTCAACCAAGAAGCCCAAATACTGATGCCGCTGAAGTGTCCTCTTCGAGACGGGACGATCTCCAAGGTTTCTGGAGACACGACTCGACACGAGAGCGGACCTGCTTGCAGCGAGGGGAAAGGAAGGCTCTTTTATCGGTCAGGATTATCGAGGGGTTTTGGTTCTTGCTGCTACTAAAAACCTCAAGATAATGCCTGGTGCGAACTGGGGAATGGCTGTAAAGGTTGACCGGGCCGAGGTACTCGGTCGGTTATGGCAGAGGGTTCTGTATTCCCTGCTCCTGAGTATTGCTTGCCTCATTGCGGGAGGACTCCTGGCGGTCGTGATTGCAAGCAGAATATCTCGACCGATAGAAAACCTCAGTCATATTGCACAAAAAATCGCATCCGGAGATCTCAGCGCCAGGGCCGAGGCGAAGGGCTCACGGGAAGTTGAGGTTCTATCCGCCACATTCAATTCAATGATGGAAAGGATTCAAGGCTGGCATGAGGAACTGGAGAAGCAGGTCGAAGCTCGAACATCGGATATGACCGCTGAAATTACACGTCGAAAACAGGCAGAGGCTGATCTGGCACAGGAGAAAGAGCGTCTTGCCGTGACACTGCGCTCGATTGGCGATGGCGTGATCAGCACTGACACCGACGGTAGAGTTGTGTCTCTCAATGGGGTGGCGGAACAACTCACAGGATGGCTGGAGAAAGAGGCGATAGGGAGACCCCTACATGAGGCGTTCTCCATTATCAGTGAGGTGACCCGCAAGCCATGCGCAAACCCTGTAGATGCAGTCTTGTCCACTGGCCTCGTGGTCGGCCTTGCCAATCACACTGCTCTTATTTCCAGAGATGGTACTGAACGGGGTATCGCTGATAGCGCAGCCCCAATCCGGAATGAGGACGGCAACACGATTGGAGTAGCGTTGGTCTTCCGGGACGTGACCGAAAAGAGGAGGGCCGAGGACAGATTTCGGAAGGAGAAGGAATTCACCGACCTTACCATAGAGAGTCTGCCAGGCATATTTTACCTGGTTGACGAGGACATGAGGTTTGTTCGCTGGAACACGAATCTGGAAAGTATGACGGGCTACTCTGCGGAGGAGATCCGCGGATCGAATACTTTGGAATTCTTCCCAGGAAAAAACAGGCGTATCATTGAAGAAGGGGTTCAGGAGGTCTTTTCGAGAGGGCAAGCCTGGCGAGAGGCGGTTCTCGTCGCAAAGGATGGTCGGGAGATTCCGCTTTTCATCACTGGTAAGCTGATAACTTCCGATGGCGAACGTCACATCGTAGGGATGGGCATAGACATCACGGAGCGGAAGCAGGCTCAAAAGGCGTTGCTCACCAGCGAACAGAAGTATAGAACTCTCTTTGATACAGCGCCGGTTGGTATTGCAATATGTTCACGAAACGGCAGAATAATGGACATCAACCAAGTCTCGTTGGACACTTTCGGTTATGCCAGAGAGGAAGCTTTCGGACTCGACCTTCGTGAAGTGTACGTAAACCCGTCTGATTGGGAAAGGTTTCGGGATCTCCTTGAACGCCAAGGATGGGTCAAAAACTATGGTGTGAAAGCCCGGAACAAGGATGGAACCGAGATGGACTGTCTACTGGCATCATCGGTCCTGCGTGATCCCGATGGCTCCATTGTTGGGTACCAGAATATTGTCCAGGACATCACAGAGCGAAAACGGGCAAATGAACTCCTCCTGCGGACGGAGCGCATAAAGGCAGTAGGAGAGATGGCAGGAGCAGTTGCCCACAATTTTAACAACCTCCTCCAGATCGTTATGGCTGGAGGTCAGGTGGGTCTAAAACATCTTGAATCAGGGAACACCGCCCAAGTGAGACCTGAAATTGAACAGATACTGAGGACATGCGATCTGGGTGCTGAGACAATA
The DNA here is from genome assembly GCA_963828085.1 of uncultured delta proteobacterium. Lineage (GTDB taxonomy): Bacteria > Desulfobacterota > Desulfomonilia > Desulfomonilales > Desulfomonilaceae > CAWBBA01. Next base: position 141,803 of record CAWHDO010000042.1, on the reverse strand, counting down.
AAGCGCCTCCAGGAGTTTGCCAAGGTCAAGAATGACACCGTGCGCTTTGATTATACCGTTTTTGACCTCTCACACAGCCTGAGACAGGCGGTGGAGATGACCAAACCGTGGTGGAAGAGCAACCCGGAGAAGGACGGGATCACCATCTCATTGGCTACAGACCTGACAGACGGATGTTTCGTGAGCGGCAAGAAAAATGAACTGTTCGAGGTTGGCGTCAATCTCATAAAGAATGCTACGGAAGCCTGTCCTAAAGGCGGGAAGATAAACGTGAGGGTATTTGCTGATGAAGATCGTGTGGTCTTTCAGGTTCAAGATGATGGCGTCGGGATAGATGAGGCTAACCTTGGAAAAGTTTTCCAACCGTTCTGGACCACCAAGGGCTTTCAGGGAACTGGCATGGGACTTTCTAGCTCGTACGGCATTGTCACAAGGCATGGGGGTAAAATCTCTGTCGAGAGCGTTGAAGGCAGGGGGACAACGTTTACGGTGACACTACCGAAAGCCTGGAGCCAAACCGAGGTGCCAAATCAGGGGATATCCAGAATTTCAAAGGTGAAGCTGCGAATCCTGGTAGTTGATGACGTGGACACGTTGCTCAAGACGATTGAGGATGGTTTAGCCCTGTATGGACAAGAGGTTTTCACAGCCACATCCGGGAAGGAAGCACTAGCCATCTTCAATGAAAAGACTGTTGATGTGGTCGTCTGCGACCTGGGGATGGAAGGTATGAATGGATGGGAAGTAAGCCGAGCCATGAAGGCGACTTGCTTTCAAAAAGGGATACCGAAGACTCCTTTCATCCTTCTCACCGGGTGGGGAGGACAGCTTTCGGAACAAAGTGCAGTCTGAATCCGGCGTGGACAAGGTAGTTTCCAAGCCATTATCAATTTTCACGTTATTGGAAGTGGTGCAGGAAGTGGTTGATGGGAACGAAGAAAGAGTCTCTCGTAGGTTAGCATGCAGAAATAGGGATGAAGTGCTGCCTTGAGGTGACTCGGCCGTCTGTCACAAGGGCTGAACTGCCACTCCGGCTGCGCCCTCGTTTTTCTCCTCTGAGGGCGGAGACCTGACCCCCTCTCCTTGGTTCCGGACAACACCTTGGGCAACTCCTCAAGGACCTGCCTCCTCCATTTTCTGATCTGGTTCGGATGAACCTGATACGCCCTGGCGATCTCCGCTAAAGTGCGGTCCCGCCGGATAGCCTCCAGTGCTACTCTCGCCCTGAACTGCGCATCATACCTCTTTCTCATCTCACTATCATAAGCCTCCCTGGTTTACTCCCCAGGATTTCTACATCACCAAGGTACACTTTCCCGCCTTAACTCCCTGTCCAGTTTTCCGGGTACATTATAATATGAGCGCCTCGATCAAAACATAAGCGGCTTGCAGTGCCTCTGTTGGGCAAAGGGGAAAACATTCTTTGCAGTTCCAGCATTCCTTAGAGGCTATCTCCGGGATGAAACTGATCTCTTTCCTTATTCCTCTATCGACAAATCCGACCGCGTTCTTCTTCTTGACCTCAGCGCAGTATCTTACACAAAGACCACAATGAATGCAGAAGGATGCCTCTTTTTCAAAACGGTCTCTGTCCGCACCATACTCTTTAGCCAGATCCTGCAATATGAATGAATCAGGGGCATGAGCCAACTGGAGTTCCAAGATCATTTTGCGAATTCTATCTACCTTCTCAGATCTGGTTCTTACGATTATATTTTTCTCCACCGGGTAGACGCAGGAAACAACGATTCTTGTCCCGCCGCGACTTTCTACTTCTACTATACAAAGTCGGCAGGCCCCGTAGGGTTCCAGTTTCTCGTGATGACACAGTGTGGGGATCGATATTCCCGCACTTCGGGCTGCCTCCAAAAGGGTCATTTCCTGCTTCGCCTTGACTTCTTTTCCGTCGATATTTAACAGGATTTCGCTCATTTTCCTTTACTCTTTCTGACTATAGTTCTGGCTTCTTCAGGGATAGGAGGCGGAACAGGCTCGCCGGAAAGCTTCTTGGCAGCAGCAAAACGAGAGGGGCAGACTTCAAAGCAGGTTCCGCACTTGGTGCATTTCTCCTGATCAATTACATGGATCTGCTTTTTGCCGCCTACAATCGCCTCTGCAGGGCATTTCTTAAGGCAAATCGAACATGCCTGGCACTTATCCGGGTCAATATAGTACGAGATGAGCTCCTTGCAGGATAGAGCCGGGCACCGGTTCTCCTTGATGTGGGCCTCATACTCATCTCTAAAGTATTTTAACGTGCTCAAAAAGGGGTTAGGGGAACTCTTACCTAAAGCACAAAGGGACGCTTCTCTGGCCGTCTCGGATAGCTGCTCCAAAAGCTCGATGTCGCCCTCTTTCCCCTTTCCTTTAGTGATATTGGTGAGAATCTTAAGCATCTGTCTCATGCCTTCACGGCATGGGACACATTTGCCGCACGATTCATCCGTAAGGAAGTTGAGGAAGTACCTCGCGACATCTACCATACAGGTATCTTCGTCCATTATGATCATCCCACCTGACCCCATCATTGACCCGGCCTTGGTGAGTTCATCAAAACCAACCGGCAAATCCAACAGTTCCTCAGGGAGACATCCGCCGGATGGTCCTCCGGTCTGCACTGCTTTGAACTTTTTGCCTCCAGGGATTCCGCCGCCGATTTTGTAGATAATATCTCTCAGGGGCGTGCCCATAGGCACTTCCACGAGGCCCGTGTTGGTTATTTTACCAACCAGGGAGAAAATCTTCGTGCCCTTGCTGCTATCAGTTCCAAACTGAGTAAACCAGTCGGCTCCGTTTTTGATGATGAGCGGCACATTGGCCCATGTCTCGACATTGTTCAAAACGCTGGGTCTGCCCCAGAGGCCCACGACGTTTGAGCGGATGTACTTGGGTCTGGGCTCTCCTGCCCTGCCTTCCAATGCCGTCATCAGAGCAGTTGATTCACCACAGACGAAAGCGCCGGCTCCTCTGTGCACCTTAACGATGAAATCAAAGCCTGAGCCAAGGATGTTTTTCCCGAGAAAGCCATACTCCTCGGCCTGTCGGATAGCGATGTTCACATTTTCTACCGCTAAGGGGTATTCCTGTCGCACATAAATATAGCCCTCGTGTGAACCGATGGCATAGGCACCGATGGTCAACCCCTCGAGGACTGAGTGAGGATTCCCCTCGAGAAGGCTCCTGTCCATATAAGCTCCGGGGTCCCCCTCGTCTGCATTGACGATCACATACTTTACGTCGCCGGGGGCATTACGGGACCCTTCCCACTTGGCCCCTGCGGGAAAGCCGCCGCCTCCCCTTCCTCTCAGGTTGGATTTCTTGACTTCCTGCACTACCTGCTCGGGGGTCATCCCGGAAAGAGCCTTGGCCAGAGCGGAATAGCCGCCAATTGCCAGATAGTCATCGATATTCTTGGGATCGACACTGACGTTGGAACCGAAAACAATTCGGCCCTGGTTCTTGTAGAAGGGGATATCGGATTCATGAACTATCTTTTCATTGGTGGCAGGGTCGGTGTAGAGCAAACGCTCTATGACCTTCTTCTCCTTTATAGTTTCGGAGATAATTTCAGGAACATCCTCGGGCTTTATCTGGAAATAGCATATGTCCTCAGGGCGAATAACGATAATGGGGCCCCGCTCACAAAAGCCGTGGCAACCGGTCCTCCTGAATTCCACCTCAGCGTCTAGACCTTGTTTTCGGATTTCCTCTTGGATACTGGCAGCCACTTCCCGACTGCCGGAAGCATGGCAAGCAGATCCGGAACAGAGCGTAATGCAGGTTTTATTCGGGATCTCTTTCCGAGAGGAGGTTGCTTCTGAATACTTCCAGTTCATCCGGTGAATTTATCCGCGACATAGTTCTTCCTTAATCATAGTTTTTTAACACGTCTGCGGTCTTTGCAGGCGCCATCTTACCGTGAGTCTTTCCATCGATCTCCACCACCGGTCCCAAAGCACAGCAGCCCAGGCAGTTAACGGTCTCCAGGCTGAACTTCAGATCCAGGTCCGTTTCACCCGGTTTAATTCCCGTCACGCCTTCCACCGTGTCGAGCACACGCGACCCACCCCGAACGTGGCAGGCCGTTCCCACACAAACGTGAATTTGATGGCGTCCCTTGGGAACCAGACTAAAGGCTTTGTAGAAGGTAGCGATATGCTGTATCCGGGTCATAGGAACCTGCAATCTTTCAGCGACCCTCTCCAATGCCTCCCCGGGAAGCCAGTTATTTTCTGCCTGAATGTCCAGTAATATCTGAATCAGCGAACTTGGTTCACAGTGATGCTTGTCAATAATCTGATCGATTCTCTCTTTGTCCATAGGCTCTATCCTAACGTCCTCTTTCTTCTGATCCACCGCCTGCTTTTTCACATCAGGCGAGAGCAAAGCACTTCCGGCTTTCATCATATCGGACCAACCTTTGCTTAGATGAGGCATTGAGGTGTTTTGATACCTTAGACGGGGTTAGGCCTAAAGTCTTTGCAATTTCTGCAGTTGAAAGAGGGCCTTCCCGTAGAAGTAACGTGATTTGGCTTATGGCCAATTTATCCGCAATGGTTTCATTAAATAACCGGTTCAGCTCGTCACTGGCGAAGAATTTATGGTATTCTTCTTCCGACTTAATGGGGATTCTCAACCTCTCCCTTTCCACCAGTCTGATGTAGGGGATAAGCCGGGTGACCGCTTCCAGTTTGAGCTTCAATTCCTTTTCGTCCAGGCCTTCCCCTCGGCCAAGGGGCCCAAACTCCTTCACCTTCTTGACAAAACCATTAACCCCTTCGACAAAAAGGTTAGATTCAGCTGCCGGACATAAATTCGATCTTCAATCTCTCCGGGTTCAGCCCTATGTGTTCCAGCAATTTCCTAGCCAGATGCACCATGGTTAAGGCATGGTAGTTTCCATGAGTAGTATAGTTACATTCATTTAAATGGCAGGCACCAAGGAACACCCCATCCACTCCGTTTGAGAAAGCCCGGAACACATGTGCCAGATCGACTCGACCGGAACACATGACGCGAATGAGTCTCATTTCAGTTGTATATTGACTTCTGGAAACTCCAGCTAAGTCGGCTGCGCCGTATGCTCACCAATGGCACACAAACCCTAAGATCTTTGGTTTGAATTTAAGTCCTGCACTCATAGGTTCTCTCCTGTGCTGTAGTCCCAGTTTTGCAAACGTCCACCGGTATTGGGCGACCGGCAAGATTCATTCCTGCTCACGTTTTGGCGTATTTCTACCATCTCCAACCGCAGCATCCATTGGCTGTGACGACCTCTTCCTCTGGAAACGCGACATCAATTTCGCCCAAGATCTCTTCATCGGTGAAGTGCTTCAGTTGTATGGCAGCCGTCGCGGCACTTTGGTGTTGCAGAGACCATCCCCTTTACAGAGGACAGGATTAACTCTCGCCTTTCTGCCTTCGGCGTCTCGACGAAATTCTATGGCGCCATAGCTGCATGCGGTGATACATGCCCCGCACGAAACACACTTATTCTCATCCACCTCGGCACACAGAACCGGAGGCTACTACGATATCACGTGAGAGGAGCGTTAAAGCCCGGCCTGCAGCTCCATAAGCCTGGTTGATCGTTTCCTGTATGAACTTGGGATAATGAGCCAACCCACACAGATAAACGCCATCTGTACCAAACTCAACAGGCCTTAATTTGACGTGGGCCTCTTTGAAGAAGCCGTCCGGGTTCAAAGTTACCTTGAATAGCCCGGCAATTTCCTTGGTCGCCGCCGAGGGAATGATAGCGGCAGCCAAAGCAATGATATCGGCATCCAGTACAAGCTTTTTCCCTAAAATGAAATCGGTCGCGGTAACCTTAAGAACTGGCCGGCCATCGTCCGACTCGCCGGTTCCACCTCAGGTTTATCCTGCGGCTCATAGCGAATGAACTTTATGTCCTTGTTTGAAGCTTCCCGGTAATAATCCTCGTTAAACCCGTATGTTCTGATATCCCGAAAGAGGATGTAAATGTCCATCTCGGGATTTATCTCTTTCAGTTTCAATGCGTTCTTTACAGACTCACTGCAACATAACCGGCTGCAGTAATTTCTCTCCTCATTTCTGCAGCCTACGCATTGGATCATCACGAGACTTTTTGCATTAATTATCTTTTCGTCTCCGTTGGTGATCCGCTCCTCCAACTCAAGGTGGGTCATTACCCTGTCATCTTCTCCATAAAGGTATTCGGCAGGAGTATATAGATCCGCGCCTATAGCAAGGACCGCTGCACCGTGTTTTATCTCTGTGAACCCTTTTTCAGACTTCACCGCGGTCACGAAACTCCCGACATAACCTTTAGCATCCGTGATTGTCGCATCATGATAGACATGTATTAAGGGGTGTTGATACACTTTTGCGATGAGATCGCGCAGGTACTCCTGAACATCCAGTCCATCCAGCGTGGAATGAATCCTTCGCGCCATTCCCCCAAGCTCCGTATTCTTTTCCACCAGGTGCACTTCATGCCCCTGGTTGGCAATGGAGAGAGCACAATTCATGCCGGCTATGCCTCCACCGACCACCAGCGCGGCCTTATTGACCGGCAGGTCAAATTCCTGTAACGGCTCCAACCGGCAAGCTCGTGCTACCGACATCCGGATGATATCCTTTGCCTTCTGTGTGGCCTCCTCCTTTTCTTTCGCGTGGACCCAGGAGTTGTGCTCCCTGATATTAGCCATTTCGAAGTAATATTGATTAATTCCCGCCTCCCGAACGGTGTCTCGGAAGAACGGTTCAAGGGTCCTGGGGCTGCAGGCAGCGACAATCACTCGATTTAGCCCCTTTTCCTTCGTCATGTCGGTTATTTCTTTGGCGGAGTTCGTAGCGCATGAAAATAGCTGTTCCTGAGCATGGACAACATTCGGTAGCGTTTTGCAGTACTCGACTGTTTCAGGGACGTTAACTATCCTTCCGATATTGGCCCCACAATGACATACAAAGACTCCTATCCTTGGCTCCTCCTCGGAGACATCCCTTTCAGGCGGATATATCCTTTCTTTGGCAAGATTTCCTCGCCTGTAATCAAGGAGCTCACCGATTTGGGAGCCCGCTCCGCTGGCACTGAAAACCGACTCGGGGATATCTACCGGACCCTGGAAGCCTCCGCTTACAAAAATCCCGGGTCTGTTCGTGGACATGGGATTGACAGGGTCGATCTTGGCAAAATTATGAGGACCGAGTTCGATGCCGAACTTGTTGGCAATGGTCTTCGACATCAACAGGAGGATTCAATCCCACGGATAATACCACCATATCGAATTCTTCTTCTTTTACTCCCTCGTCGTTAGTGGCATATCGTATCGTGACATTTTTGGTTTCCGGGTCCTCTCTCACAATGGAGGTGTAGCTTCTGATAAATCGAACTCCAGGAAGTTTCTCTGTCCGCTCAAAGTATCGCTCAAAATCCTTTCCATAAGAACGAACATCGTTATGGAAAATTGTGCACTCGGCCTCAGCATCATGATCTTTGGTCAAAATCACCTGTTTTTGGGCGTAGGTGCAGCATACGGAGGAACAATAGCTGTTTTCGCCCTCAGTAACCCGTCTCGAACCAACGCATTGAATCCAGGCTATTTTATGAGGATGCTTTTGATCGGAATTACGCAGTATCTCCCCTTGGTACGGGCCCGTGGAGGATAACAGCCGCTCATAGTCCATACTCGTTACGACGTTCTGAAACTCTCCGTAGCGATATTCCTTCCTCACCTTTGGATCGAAGGGCTCAAGACCGGGAGAGAGAATAATAGCCCCTACCTGTATTTCTTTTTTCTTCGGCGTTTGTTTCAAATCTATTGCGTCATTCTTGCACACTCCTTCGCAAATACGACATTTCTTCTCTTTGAGGTAAAGACAGCTTTCATCGATATAGGCGACCAGAGGAATGGCTTGAGGGAAGTATATGTGGACGGCTTTATTCTTTGATATTTCCTGGTTATATTGGTCAGGGTATTTGGCAGGGCAGTATTCTACACAGGTAGTACAACCCGTGCACTTATCCTCACGAATATACCTTGGCTTTTTAGTCAGGCTTACCTTAAAGTCTCCTACCTCGCCTTCTACACTGTTGACTTCAGTATAGGTGAGGACCTCTATGTTTGGGTGCCGGCCGACCTCGACCAGCTTTGGTGCGAGTATTCACATAGAGCAGTCATTGGTGGGAAAGGTCTTGTCTAACTGCGCCATGTGGCCGCCAATGCTTGGCCCTTTTTCAACCAGGTAGACCTTGAACCCGGCCGTGGCAAGATCAAGAGAGGCTTGAATGCCGCTGATTCCTCCGCCAACAACCATGACGTCTCCAAAATTATTGTCTCGGAGACTCCGTTGCTGGATTTGCTCTTTCAACTTGTTACTTCTTCCATTTTCTCTCACCTCATCGAGTCGGCATGTGCGGTTGCCGGAAGCCGTAGACCAGAGGCAATCCGAACTATGCCGTTGTATGCTTATCTAAGCGAATATATTAGTCCAGATCTAATTGCTCTTTGCATTGATTACATTTCATCGCACCACGAAAAACCCTGTTGCCGCATTCGGGGACAGATATAGCGGGCCTCTTCCTCTTGAATCCATTTCTCAGTACCCGAACTCTCGTCGATATGGGACAGCCCGGAGAATAACCTTCTTGCCAACGGCCATGGAGAAATTGTCAATGTAATGACAGGGAAATTCATTGCATTGATGACACCCGGTGTATCCTTTCTCTTTCGTGCAGTTCCTGATCTCACACTGGCGACAATGCATAAACTGTTCATCCGATAAGCAACCACGGCACCGAATGTCTTCTATTGATAAGGCTTCGGTATTAGGGAGTGTGCCCTTGCCGGGAGTCCCTCCCTTGTAAAGACTTACCAGCCGCTCCTTTAATTTAATGTTATTGTCGCGGTGGGCAATATAAATGGCACAGACACCGCAATAAAGACCACAAGGAGAAACGAAATCGGGATTTATCGCCATAGCTTTTGTCCTTCTAGACAGGGTAGTTGCGATTCACTCAATCACTTCCTGGATAATCTCTGTGATATCCTTCACCTCGATCTTTTCGGCAACGCCCATGGTTACCCTGCTGTCCTCAAGCATGGTAATGCAATAAGGGCAGGAAGTTGCCAGCACCTCGGCCCCGAGCCCAAGAGCCTGTTCTATCCTGAGATCACAGAATCTCTCACCCTTTTGGGTTTCCATCCAAACCCTGCCGCCTCCGCCTCCGCAGCAGAGACTATCTGAGCGGGACTCAGCCATCTCGTTCAACTCTAAACCCGGTATCTTCTTTAATACCCCCCGCGGCTCATCATATATGCCGTTATGTCGACCCAGGTAACAAGGGTCGTGATACGTTACTTTCTTGCGATAATCATTCTTAAGCTGAAGCCTTCCCTCGTTCATCAACTCGAAGAGGTAATGGGAGATATGAATCACCTCAAAGTTCACCCTGAATTCCGGATACTCGTTCTTGAAGGTATGGTAGCAATGAGGGGAAGAAACAAGGATTTTCTTGACCCCATTATCGATAAAGGTTTTGATGTTTTCTTTGGCCAGTTGCTTGAATAATTCCTCATCGCCGGTCTTACGGATGCTTTCTCCACAGCAATTCTCTTTGGCGCCCAGGATTCCGAAATCTACGCCTGCCTTCTTGAGGATATTGGCCGTGGCTTTGGCGACCTTTTTCAATCTAGGGTCATAGCTGAGATAGCAGCCGGGAAAATATAGAATTTCCATGTCTTCGGTGAACGGTTTTACGGAAAGACCTTCCGCCCAAGCCGCCCTCTTTTCCCGATCTTCACCGAAGGGGTTTCCTTGACCAACGAGGCCTGCGTTTATGGTGCGGACTGTCTTGACAGGAGCGGGAAAGACTCCATATTCATTGGCAATCCTACGCAAAGCTATGCCGGATTCGATCTGTTTTACGTCCCTGGGGCACTGCTGGGGGCATCTTCCGCAGGTCGTACAACGCCAGATATCTTCACTTTCGATCTCGGTCAAACCAAACGTCGCTTCCCGGACCAGCTTGCGCATACTGAAAGTTCTGACCCTGTTCCACGGACAAACACGTATCGCACAATCCGCATTGGAAGCATCTTTTGAAGGCATCTCCGCCGCTCGATTTGATGACATCGATGATCTCTTTATAGGGGGCTACAGTCTCCACTGTTTTCCTTCCTCTTCTTTCGGCCTAATGTTTCAGCCCTTCTTTGACGCTGACATCCGGGAAACGGTATCCATGACCTTCTCCAAGCCATACTTGTCGATCATGGATTCCAGTCCTATCTCCACGTCCTCCAGCTTCACTTCTTCTTCGACTTCCTCTTCCCTTTCTTCGTAGATCAGGGCGTCATTGATGCACCACTGAACACACAAGGGCTTTTCCTGTGCCGGATCGTCTTCGCACATGTCGCATTTGAGAGGGAGTCTGGAATCGGGTTCCTTGAAAACATCCCTTGAAGGGCAGGAAGCCCTGCAGAAACCGCACTCGTCGTATTCTTTTCCGTCAATCACGTATTTGTCTCTGCCCATACATTCGGCAGGGGCATACTCACCGGCATACACGGGAACATACATGTCTCTCAGCGGATCACGAATCAGCCGGATACGAGACCTTGCCGGATTATTGCTGCTGTACTTCGGCGTAGCATGGAACGCGGAGCAGACTACCTCACATGCCCTGCAACCGTTGCATTTATCGACATCGATCTTTATGGTTTTGACTATCTTCTTTTTTTTCTCACCCATGACGGTTACCGCCCCTTTACTTATTTCGTCGCTGTTTCCGCGGAAGGCTCGTTGGAGGGCTGTCTTCATTATCTGAGTAGATCCCTCTTTTTTCGAAATCTTCGAATACGTAATCCAAACCCAATTCATGCAAGGATTCTCTGGTGGGAATACCCTGATTGTTCCACCCTTTCAATTTGTAATACGCATCCAAAAGTTCCTTTTCGAGTTCGGGAAATCTTTTCTTCCAATGGTCTCTCAGGGGGCTTTTCATCCTTCCTCCGCACGCCCCTTCTTATATTAATGGCTCTAACCAAAGTCCGGTATCTCTTGGCTGCTTGTGTTAGTTTCTCTTCATCCATGTCGATTCCGGCACCTGACGAGATAAATTTCGGGTAATTATGGATATGATAGGGAGGCTTCAGGGGAAATGACGATAAACCGGCGCACATCCCGAGGGCGTCATCAATGTAGTGCATCCTCTCTTGCCAGTCGACAATATCACAACACATTTCAACGGTGGGATAATAGGGCATGCGACTTTTCCCCGCGTAGTTCCCAGTCCAAGAAAATTTGCTTAAACTTTTCATCAGGAACCTGGAACCAATCCTTTACAAAGGCTTCCCTCTCCTCTATCGTAGGAAAAGGCGCCTGGGGGAACTGCCCTTCAATCTGGGTAATGTTTATCTTCTCGCCGGTAGCATACATGAGGAAATAGATGGGATTCAGCATTGACAGCTTGAGAGGCAGCTGCTCATGTTTCTTGATGTTATTATGAGCATACGCCTCTGCGCCCTTGCCGATCTGTTTGGCCGCCCAATAGGTGCCATTGGCCAGAACATCTCCGATCCCTTCCCGCCGAACGATTCGGTCCAGCAACCAGTAAAATCTCCCCTCATTATCGGAGGGCATTCCCGGGAAGTCATCGTCACTCAATATGCCGTCTTCGTAAAGCTCGAGGGCGAAGGCCATGACTTGCGGGGCCGAGAATCCGTCCACCCCATACTCCGTAGCACTTTGAGCGATACCCAAACCAAACTCCAGGTCTGACAAGGCCGCCATAGTATAGGTAAGTTTCGAGAAGCATTTCATCATGTAGGTTGGAAGTCCCGGAGGAGAAATGGTTGCCCCGCATGTCATCGGGCAGTTATAGCAACTGATCAGCCGCGTCCGCATACTATCCAGAGTCTGCTTCCATTGCTTGTGCGACTTCCTCGTTCCAGAAATCTTTTCTGCGGAGGCGGGAATTTCCCCACATGAAATTTTCGGTGTGCCACTTTTCATCATGGACTTTCATCTCTTGCGGCGACCCGAGCCCCGCTAAGATGGGCATGACCCCCGGAATCGGATTTTCATTTCGAAATTTTATGTATTGCAGCACTTCGTTGCAAAGCTCCATATACTCATCCGGTCGGGCAATATTGATGTCCTTTGTGCCGCGAACAACGATGGCCTTTACCCCTTTGTCTCCCATAACGGCGCCTATCCCGCCCCGGCTGGCGCTGGACCTGCCCTGTTCGATGGAAGCAAAATAGACCCTGTTTTCACCGGCCAGACCGATAGCAGCCACCTGGGCTTTCGGCTCCTTCAACTCCTGTCGAATAAGTTCTTGCTGTTTCAACAGCGCCTTTACCCTGCAAATGAGAGGCATCACGGATTTCCACTTTGTCATTGTTTATCCACAAATAGACCAGATTGGGGGACTTGCCGCGAAGGATCACTTTGTCATATCCGGCATACTTCAATTCCGGGGCCCAAAATCCACCCATCATTGAATATGCCATTAACAAGGTTTGAGGCGAAACTGTAGAAACAATGGTACGATTACAACCGGTAGCCGGTGTGCCGCATAAAAGACCGGCGCCGAATATTAAGAGATTATTAGGAGAAAAGGGTTCGACTTCGGGAGGAACCCTATCCCATAATATCTTGGCGTTAGTACCTAGACCCCCCAGATAAAGCTCGGTGTCTCTTGGGTCGGTTGCCACCCTCTCAATGCTTCCTCGGGTTAGATCGATTTCCAAATTAAACCCTGTCTCTGCGTACCTCATTTTCTTACCTCTTACCCTCGGCTTGCAGTATGGTCGTCCGCGCTTCTGCAACCAAGGAAGTGTTAATTCCTGCTCCCTTAATGGCCGAACCAAGCTCTTCCCGATAATATTCCGGTCGAGGCACTCCGAAGCACATGCTGTCGATCACTGCAATGGCATCGGCGTCTTTTTCTTTCATAGGGCGGATCCGAATGTTCGCCGGATCAATATCCTTTTTGTTCACGCTGGCCTCAACTTTGCTGAATGGCCTCGGAGCCCTAATACTCAATGGGATAATGGGACTGGTTAGACCAACGTCTGGGCTCTGAAGGTTATGTTGACCGAGATTTGGTAACACCCTTGATACGAATATAACTTATATAAAAATTATGTCAAGACTTTTTGCGGTCTTTATTCCATGGACGAATCGCATCGCATAATCGGCATTGAAAGCCTCTCTTGAAGGCTCGTCCCCCGCTGGCCTCGATGACATCGATGATCTCATTGTGCGGGGCTACATCCGCATCCCTTGGAAAGGCTCTGTCAGGGGAGGTTCACAACGACCTGGTTTGTCGCTAATACCGACATGGGGGCGGAGATGGAGATCTGAAATACTCGATAAATTCAAGGACGCCTTGTTTTGTCTCGAAGATGCCTAAATGGCTTTTGAGAAGAAGACCGGCTTTCAGGTCCAGAAGTCTTGCCAACGAAGCCAGATATTGTTTTTCATCAGAAAGCAAAGACTGTCGCCGCTTTGTGGGATAGTTCTGCCTGGAACCAGCCTCCGGGCTACTACATCAATACCCACCGCTACCAGGAGTTTCAGAAGGAGAACGGTACAAAAAACCGTATAAAGAGCTTCCCCGCGAGGATCCCCGGTACTCAATAAATCGTCGCACTTCCTCTTTCGTCTCGAAGATGCCGAAATGGCCTTCGAGAAGAAGATCGGCGTTCAAGTCTACGAGTCTTGCCAACGAAGCCAGATACTGTTTTTCATCAGATAGCAATTCTGAATGGAGCGGACCGTGGATGTCTTGCCCGAAGAGGATAAGTTGACCTTCAATGTCTGCAGTGTACACGACGGAACCCGGGGAGTGACCTGGGCAGTGAATGGCAGTTACAGTACCGCTACCGATAGTAAGGGTAGATTCTTTGCCCTGCAATTTGATATCAACGGCGAACGGTTCGAGGCTTGCTCCCATACCGGACGGCTCCAGTCACACGGTTGTCGCCTGATTCGAAATAAATCGCATCCAACTCATGAGCCACGATTCGACAGCCATATTCGTCCCTCACGGCCTGGGCTCCGCCGGTATGATCGAAATGGCAGTGAGTCAGAAGAAGGTATTCGAGTTGCACATTTGGTTCCAGGCATTCAGCAATGTTCTTTCTCAATTGCGGCTGATCTCGCCCACTTCCGGCATCAATAAGGGCTGCTTTGTCGCCGAAGCGTACGAGGTAGACGGCGGCGTCCGAGATATCAGTCAGTCCCATTCCGCCCACTTGCCAGAGATTATTCCTGATTCTTATGGTCACGCCGACTCCCTATTTGTCCGGTGCCAATATGCTGTTCGGTTTACCGCCTATCATGCCGAATACCACAAAGCTTGCCCAACCTAATGGCTATCTTAGATAATTTGACCAGCGTTGCTAGACATGAGAGTGCTCTCTAACGGGCATTAGGCCTAAATACTGTCGCGAACTTAACGCCCAGGAGCGTATCTGGAAGGAAACGAGAAAAAGAACCACTCATAATAGCTACTTCAGCGCCCTTCAAACGCTGAAAAACGATCTGTTCAGGAGATTCAACCGATTTCAAGGCAATCCCGCTTCACTCAGATCACTGGTGGCGTCGTTGCCTGATGTCCACATTCAACGCGTGACTGTATCGCAACTGTTGCAAATGTCGTGACATCCTACGCTAACGCCCTTCATACCCTTCATGATCTCCGATTCTAGCGTATAACCCGAACCCAAAGTGGAGTGAGTATAGTCAATACGTATGGGTTTTGCCCTTTCAAAAAGTGCTTTTTCGATAACAAATGTCACACCTCTCTCCGTGAAAACCTCATCATCTTCCTTTTGCTCATCCAGAGCCATCACGAGATATGGCCCCCTCCACCCGCCTTCGGTCATCAAGACTCTGATGGCCTGAAATCCTTCGCGTCCTTCCAGGAACTGTTTGATCTTTTCCGATGCTTCTTCACTTACTTCAAACATGTAGAACTCCTTTCAGTAGACTTGCCATTCCCCTTCGACCAATCAACAGGAATTACGCCGCTTTAGACGCCCTGGTTTGTTATTAGCACCGACATGGTTGCGGAGACGGGGTTATGCAAGACTGAATAAATTCCCGTACCTCTTCTTTTGTCTCTATGATGCCGAAATGGCCTTCGAGAAGAATATCGGCCTTCAAGTCTAGAAGTCTTTCCAACGAAGCCAGATATTGTTTTTCGTCAGACAGCAAATCCGAATGGATCGGACCGTGGATGTCTTGCCCGAAAAGGATAAGCTGACCGTCAATCGTCTGTAGTGTACACGACCGAGCCCGGGGAGTGGCCCGGGCAATGAATGGCTGTTACAGTTCCGCTACCGATAGCAAGGGTCGATTCTTGGCCCTGCAATCTGATGTCAATGGCGAACGGTTCGAGGGTTGCCCCATATCCAGCCGGCTCCAGTCACACGGTTGTCACCTGATTCGAGATAAATCGCATCCAATTCATGAGCCACGATTCGGCAGCCATAATCGTCTCTCACGGCCTGAGCCCCGCCTGTATGATCGAAATGACAGTGAGTCAGAAGAAGGTATTCGAGTTGCACATTTGGTCCCAGGCATTCTGGCAATGTTTTTTCTCAATTGCGGCTGATCTCGCCCAGTTCCGGCATCAATAAGGGCTGCTTTGTCGCCGAAGCGTACGAGGTAGATTGCGGCGTCCGCGGGATCGGTCAGCCCCCTTCCGCCCACTTGCCAGAGATTATCCTTGATTCTTGTGACTCACTCCGATCCCCTAGTTGACGCCAAGATCGAATTGCCTCTTTTGACTATTCACCAGAGCACTTAATCACGAACTTCAAATAGGTCCGGCTGATGAACTTCTCGATCTATAAAAATGGAATTCCCTGAAACCCATTCCGGTGTTCAAATGTTCCAATCGCGAAGCTCTTAGGACTTCTGTGACATCCGGAAACAGTATCCATGACCTTCTGCAAACCATACTTGTCGATCATGGATCCCAATCCTATCTCTATGTCCTCCTAGCTTCACTTCTTCCTCTACTTCCTCTTCCCTTTCTTCGTAAATCAGGACATCATTGAGGCACTTCTGAACACACATTGGCTTTTCCAGCGGCGGATCGTCTTCACACATATCGCATTTCAGAGGGAGACCGGAATCGGGTTCCTTGAAAAAATCCCTGGATGGGCAGGAAGCCCTGCAGAAATCGCACTCATCGTATTCCTTTCCGTCAATCACATATTTGTCTCTGCCCATACATTCGGCAGGAGCATACTCACCCGCGAATATCGGAAGCCATATGTCTTTCAGTCGATCACTAATCACCTGAATACGAGCCCTTGCCGGATTATTGCTGCTGTATTGCGGTGTAGCATGAAACGCGGAGCAGACTGATCTCACATGCCCGGCAGCCATTGCACTTATCAGCATCAATCTTGATTGTCTTGATTTTCTTTTTGACTCTTGGCCATCTTTTAAGATCCCTCTCTTTTCTAAGTCTTCGGCGACATAACCCAGATCCAATTCCACCAATCTTTCTTTCGTCGGAATACCGTCCATATTCCATCCCTTGAATTTGTAATACGTAGATAAGAGTTGTTCTTCGAGTTCGGGGAATCTCCTTTTCCAGTGGTCTTCAGGCGGCTTCTCATCAGCCCTCCTCATGCCTCTTCTGTTATTTAATGCCCTGTGAAGATTCCGACTCCTATTGACTATTTTCTTTAGTCCGGCTTCGATCCATGTCCATCCCGGTCGCCGCGGAGATGAGCTTGCGGATAATTGTGTATGTGGTAGGGAGGCTTCAGGCAAAATGATCCCATACCGGCGCAAATCCCAGGGCGTCATCAATGTTGTGCAGCATCTCCATCCAATCCACGATTTCACTGGCAATCTCCGGAGTTGGAAAATACGGTATCGCGTTGTCTCCCCGTGGTTCCCACTCCAGAACGTATTGCTTCAATCTTTCGTCAGGAAGCTGGGGCCAATCTTTTACAAACGCTTCCCTCTGCTCCTCGTGGGAAAAGCCGCTTGCGGGACAATTCCCTTCAATTTGGGTGATGCTTATCTTCTCGTTGGTGGAATACATAAGGAAATAGATCGGATCCAGCATTCCCAGCTTGAGAGGGAGTTGCTCATGTTTCTTGATCGTATTATGATCGAATTCTTCCGCCCCGTTGCCGATCTTTCGGGCAGCATAATAAACGCCGTCAGCCAGAATATCTCCGATTCCTTCCCGGTGGGCCACTCTGTCAAGTAACCAGAAAAACCTGCCCTCCTTATCGGACGGACATCCTTCGAAGTCCTTGTCGGTCAGAATGCCCGCTTCATAAAGCTCAACAGCGAACGCCAAAATTTGCGGGGTTGAGAATGAATCCACTCCATACTCAGTGGCACGTTGAAGGATTCTGAAGTTAAAGCGACAGGTCGTCCACGTATGCCGCCATAGAATAAGTGAGTTTTCCGAAGCATTTCATCATGTATCTTCGGACCATCCCCGGTACGGCAACCAGTGCTCCACATTGCTGCGGACAGTTAAAACAGCTTATTAACCGCTGCACCGCATTCAATTGAGTCGCTCGTCCAATTCTCTTCATTCGGCTTGCTCCAGAAGTCTCTTCGCCGAGTGCGAGCATTACCCCACATGAAGTTTTCAGTGTGCCACTTCTCATCAGTGTGCTTCATTTCCTGCGGCGACCCGATCCCTGACAAAATAGTCATCACGTCCGGAATGGGATTTGTGTTTCGGAATTTTATATATTCCGTCACCTCGTCCATATGCTCCATGAATTCAGCGCCCTCGGGCAAGATAGACGTCTTTTGTTCCACGAACAGCGACCGCCTTTATCTTTTTGTCGCCCATAACGGCGCCTCCGCCGAGTCTGCTGGCACTGGACCTGCTTTGCTCGATTGAAGCCGTGAACACCCGATTTTCACCGGCCAGACCGATAGCGGCCACCTGGGCTCTCGGCTCTTTCAGCTCCTCTCTTATAAGGTCTTGAGTTTCAAGAGCGCCCTTGCCCTTCAAATGAGTGGCATCGCGGATTTCCACTTTGTCGTTGTGTATCCATATATAAACCCACTTGGGGGACTTGTTGCGAAAGATCACTTTGTCATAGCCGGCATATTTCAATTCGGCGCGGACCAGAATCCCCCCATCATTGGGTACGCCAGTAATCCCGACTGGGGGGAATACGAAAGTGACAACGGTACGGTTAGCACTAAAAGCCGGAGTGCCGTTGAAAAGACCGGTGCTGAATATCAGTAAATTCTCAGCATCAAATGCGTTGAGTCTCAGGGGGAACCCGATCCCAGTGTATCTTGACGCTGGTGCCCAGCCCCCCAAGATGAAGTTCCGTTAATCTCGGGTCAGTTTCTACCCGTTCAATGTTTCCTCGTCGCCAAATCGATTTCCAAATTGCATCCAGTCTCTGCGTATCTCATCTTGTTCACTCCTTACAGTCGACTTGCAAATGTACCGATTGAGACCTGGTAAATAATTAATGCCTCTTTTCTTTTCAGACCCCGATTTAACAGGGCCATTTTCTTGAAGAGACTTATGTCATTCGAGACATAATCCGTTTTTACGAATATAACTTATATAAAAACCATGTCAAGTCTTTTTGCATTCTGCCGAAAAAAACTCAACTCGATCGGCAGCAGCTTTTGTCATGAACCTAACGCCGAACGCTGAAAATTTAATGAAACAAGGTCGGTGATACTCACAGCGCTGCCCAATATCATTGGATCAACAACTAAATAGCAGTAGATTACTGATAACCCATAATATTCCCATACGTTACACGCTGCGCCCTCAAGAAAGCTCTTGACTCTTTGTCATGTGGGTGGTATTCGGTTTTAAACGAAGATATAGTGATCATCGTATCCGAGTTACCGGAGTTTATACATGGATTACACCGGATTGCCCGAAAGCAGTATCAAAAGGGCGTCCTCTACTAAACGAAGAAGCCCTTCAGCAGATAAAAAACGCCAACTTATCATAGAATCCGCCGAGCGGATCTTTGCCAGCCGCGGTTTTCACGATACGACTATCGCTGATATTTCTAATGATTCCGGGGTCCATGAGGCGTCTATCTTCCAATATTTCAAGACCAAAGAAAATCTGATCGTTACCGTTCCGGAAAGACATCTTAAAGAGACTCTGGCAGGCATCACCGAGCATCTGCAGGGGATGAAGGGCGCGGAACCCAAGCTGAGAAAGCTCATGTGGCATCAGCTCAGGGATTTAACCATTAACCGCGCTTATACGTCTATACTCTTGCGGGACCTCCGGACCCAGCCTGCATTTTACAAGTCGCCCGCTTACGAAATGATACGAAAATACAGCGCATTCGCGTCGGAGGCGATCCGCGAGGGGATCCACGACGGCGAGATAGACCCGCAAGTGGAACCGATCGTAGTCTTGGAAATGATTTTCGGGACCATTGACAGCGTTGTTCTCCGATGGCTTTTCTTCAACCAGGCTTACGATCCCGCTAAGGTTGCAGACCAACTGTGTTCTCTGATCAAAGCGGCCATTTGGAGCCGCAAAGAAATTCCTAGGTATGAAAATGGAGACGAGCCCACCCGCGGACAAATGAGGCGCCACGCGATCATGCAGGCCGCAGCAGAGGTCTTCGGAGAAAAGGGTTACGGCGGCGCGACAATTTCGGAAATAGCCGGGAAAGCGGGGATTGCTGAGGCTTCAATATACCAGTATTTCAAGGGCAAAGAAGACCTTCTCCTATCGGTTCCCGGTAACTGGTTCGACGAGCTTGCCGAAGAACTGGAGCGAGTATTTTCAGGGCGCTTGAACCCGGACCAACGCCTGTTATACCTGCTCCGGCGCTGGGCCTTGGATTTTCAGTCACGTGAATGGGAGACTCGGGTGCTCATCCTAGAGCTATACAGAAATCCAGCGTTTTATGAGTCTCAGGCTTACAGGAGCACCCACCGTTTCTGGAGGCTCGTCCGGTCTATTGTAGAAGAAGGACGGAAAAGCGGCGTGTTCAGGGTGGATTTCGAAGTTGATCTCTACATGCACATGATCCAGGGAACATTCGAGCACGAAGCCCTGGCAAGAATGATGCTGGCCCGGCGCACGCCGACCGCGGCTAACACCGAACAGATGATCGGCCTTCTGCTCCGAGCGATCAAGGCTTAATACTACATGACATTACCCAAATGAGTCTTTGTTGAGAATCCCCGGTCTGCTCACGCCCGGACCTCACATGAAAATTGGAGTTGTCTGAACATTAAGGCCAATATAACCGCGCAGTTTACCCAGCCCGGTTTTCTCGGTCCGAGTCTGTCCGAAAAGTTTAATTCAGGGGCTATCGACAGAACTGGACTAACGGATTATCATCGAGGAGAGCATCGTGGGGCACTGGTTCAAGGGGAAGACCGTCAACGATAGGTGTGGCCGCATAAGCGACCGAGAGCTTATCCAGGCCACTGACCAGATGATGTTTGACAACGGCGAGACAGAGATCTTTGTGCGGCAGAAGAAAAAAGCCTCTCCTGAGAAAAATGTGAACATCTGTGAACATGAACGGGGGCAAGAAAGAAAAAAGACTCAGGCTTTGTCCTGAATCTTTAATGATTTATGGTACCCCCGGCAAGGATCGAACTTGCGACCTGCGGATTAGGAATCCGTCGCTCTATCCACTGAGCTACGGGGGCACTAATGCTTTCGCACAGTCTGCTTAGGGCGCCGAGAATCTTAGGTTACCAGGCGACGGAAAGTCAACCCATTTCTTCAAGCGCATTGACAGCCGAATGGATGAGGATTGAGAGGTGAGGCCACCATGGTCTTGATCGAAGTAATCATCAAACCCTTTAAATTGGACGATCTCAAAGAAGCGGTCGAAGATCTGGGAGTCGGTGGGATGACTGTTACCGAGGTCATGCAAACTGCGACTCCAAGGGCTGGTAGAAGCTCGGCAGATGCCGCGGCAATCGACCGGGACATGGTTCCAAAGATAAAAGTGGAGATCGCGGCCCCCAGGAACCTGGTTGAAAGGGTTATTGAGGCAGTCTGTCTCCACGGCTCTGCGGGAAAGAGTGAAGACGGGAAAGTCATAACCGAGCAAGTTGAAAGCACGGTGCGCATCCGAACCGGAGACCTCGATGCAGACGCTCTGTCATAACAAGGACCAAAGCTGAGATTGCTTCGCTGCGCTCGCAATGACACTCGCCGCGACCTGTCATTGCGAGGAGCAGAGCGACGAAGCAATCTCCATCGCTGAAGATACGGGAGCATATTTAGACCTAAGTCTGAATTTGGTGAGTTTCTCTTCCTCAGAGCCTGTCGCAGCCTCAGGATCATCAAAAGGCCAGTACAATTGAATGCAGGGATCGGGAAAAGCCGGACAGACAGCCTCCGCGTTGGAACAGACAACAATGACGAAGCCAAAATCGTATCCAGGAAGCCGTCTACTCCTTTGGAGTAGTGACCTTGCATACTAATCCTTTTTTCCGCCATGACCCTTAGAGTCAAGGGATTCATGGCGCCTGGCCCCAGCCCCACGCTGAACACCTCGTAACGATCTCCCACGTACATCCTGAGAAAGGCTTCTGCCATCTGACTTCGGGCGGCATTACTTGTACAAATGAATAAAACACGGGTCTTGCTCATTGTTGTGAAGCCTCCAAACCGAGATTGCCCGGCGACATCATCGGTGTGTCAGTCTGTAAGGTAAGAGGTTAGTTGGTTTTCACCAACCCAGGGGGAGCTTCACCGGCTGTCCTCCGGAGACGGCGCTCCGGTCGGCAGCTTCGATGATCTCGAAGGTTTTGATGGCATCGTCCAGATCCACAATGGTCTTCCGTTGTCCAAGAATGCAGTCCACGAAATGGTCGACCTGACTGGGGAAGGGATGGTGCGCTCACGTCTCCTGAATCCGGCTGTTGTGGTCGGGATTGTGATCCAGTCTTCCTGTCCCGGAAAGCTCTGTTGAGCCCATACCCGGTTATTGATCACTGTTCCCTTGCTCCCAAAGATCTCGACATTGTAAATATACGGACACGCCACATCATATGAACAGCACACCTTTCCAATCGAACCGCTTCTGAATCTCACCAACAGAGTAATCGTCGTGTCCTGTTCAAAATCTGATCGGAACCTACCTGAAACGGCGACGACCTCTGCAGGCTCATCGTTCACGAACCACCGAAGTCCGTCCACAGCGTGGCAGCCCCCAACCTGCAGGATCGACCCTCCTGTCTCCTTCTTTACTGACCACGGATAGCACTTATAAGCGGGGGTGATCGCATGCAGGTAGTCCACTTCGGCGTAGTTTACCTTGCCGAGCACGCCATCGCTTAGCATCTGCTTAATTGTCATGAAGAGAGGATTCCATCGCAAGACGAATCCTACGATAGTTACGACCCCTGCTTTGTCAACCGCGTCTTTCATGAGTTTCATATCCTGCCAGTCTATGGCTATGGGCTTCTCAACGACAATGTGCTTTCCGTGCTCGGCGGCCATTATTGTTTGTTCGGCGTGAAGAAAGTTCGGGGTGTTGATGCAGACGATATCAAGACCGGGAAGTTTCATCATTTCCTCTGGCGTGGTGACAGGAGTGCAATTTACCAGATCGTGCTGGACCGCCTTGGCTTTAGCCTTCTCTCTGTCCCGGCTGCAAATAGCCATTACCCTTGTATGAGGGTTCATCTGAAAAGAGCGGACGTATTCATCAGAGACCCAGCCAGTTCCTATGATTCCCACACCCAATTCTTTCATTTGCCTTCTCCTCTCACGTCCCGGTTCTCACTCTGTTTGGAACAGGCGGTCAAAATTGGAACGATAAAGCCGCCAAATTTCAACTGCGTCATGTGCAGAGATCCCGTGTTCCTGATCGGTGCCTCAAGCGCAATGCCATGGGGGGCGACAACGTTGTTGGCCGCCGGCCTGGCGTCGAATCTGTCCTGCACCCAGCGGACTTGGTCGCGGAAGGAGCCAAACACCAAGGGAACGTGGTCGAGGCCAGGGTATTTCCGGTACTCGACCTGCGATTTCTGCTCCTTCATTCGCTCGTAGAGAGCATCCGTGGGGCGGGTCGGGATGCACTGGTCTCCCTCGCCCTGGAGCAACAAGATCGGCCCGTGAGTGGGTCTTTCACCCAGCACGCTGAGTTCGCAAAACTTCCGGAAATGTCGATTCTTGGTCCAATCGGGCTTCAGCACCTTACCGGCCGGGATTTTCTCCGCGAAGGTGGCGAGGGTGACCAACCAGCCATCTTCTGGCACGTCAGGCATGAGCTTGACCGCTTCCGGCGTCAGGAAGTCGCCATAGTTGAAATCCGGGAAGACCGACTGGATTCCATACGCCAGGAACCCTATGTAACCCCGCTGTGATGAGTTGCCGAGGTGCTCAAAAACACTGACCAGATCCCCGGCCGGGGCGAGCAAGACAGCCCCAAGGTAGTTGGGGTCTCTGATCAAGCTCTGCTTTTCAGCAACGACAAGGACGGCGCCTCCCCCTTGCGAGTGACCGATAGCAATCCACCTTTCACCAAGCTCCTTCACCGCTTTCCGCGCGGCTGGCACGGCGTTGATTACGTCCTGAGCCTGGGCGCCAGCGGCCAGGTACTGATGGCGGACACTGGTCCCTAGTCCGGCATAGTCGGGAGCGACCACGGCATAGCCGAGCATCGCCCACTCCAGAAGGCCCTCCCAGTTGTAATGCAGATCCTTCATGAGCGACGGCGCAAACGGACGACCGACACCACTGGTCCCATGAGCCCAGACGACAATCGGCCAGCCACCCGTAGGTGGTTCCCCGTAAGGAATGACAACCACACCCGACGCGGGCACCTGCTGCCCAGTCGCCGACTCCGAGAGGTAAAGAAACCGCACGACCTTTATCCCGATCTCACTGGGCTTAAGTGCCAGCCCAGACGGGAACCGATAGTCCGAACACTCCTCAGCGCGGATCAAATCACCTGGTTTTCCCTTGGGAAGATCGGGTGTGTCGTAGAACCTGGAAAGCGGAAGAGAATTCTCTTTCTCGATCTGCCGAGCTTTTTCCAGACTGATAAAGAAGGGCGCTGGCTTCGCCGACGGTTGCGTCGCCTGCTTGTCGGCCGCTCCCGCCCTGGAAACGGCGCCATTGTTTCCACCTCAGCCGCCGAGCATGGCCGCGGCGAAGATGCCGGCAAGCCACGCCGATTTCCAGGTCATCATGTTCTGCTCCTTTTCGGCTTATGAACCGAGCCGAACCGCTTGGAATTAGGGGTCCAAGGGGGTAATACTTCGGGGATAGACCATCTCAAGGTCAAGAGGAGGACGGTTGTCTACGAAATTAGGCTGGCTCTTTTCTGAAGTCGGGACCGCATCACGAGCAAAATCAAGTATGGTAATGGGAACGCCCAGATCGCCAATCCATAGCACAGGTCCTGCATTGTAGATCGCCATATTCCCTTCTTGGATCATCTGTCTGATGTGGCCAAAAGCGCATCCGAGAAGAAAAACAGAGCTTCCTATTCCCGTTGCCGTCCAAAACCCTTGTCTTAGCCAAATACAAAGCACACCGCAAACTCCCCAGCTCAGGTCCCCGAGACCCACCTCGAACTGAAAGGGGCTTCCAGGCTGCCAACCGATTTTGCGAGCTATCTCATCGGCCATAAAGGTATGTCCGATACCAAGCCAATAGACCACCAAAGCCGATATTTATCACGAGCAGGTATAAAAGGAGGAGTTGGACGATTCTGGCTCCTGTACGAGGTTCCCTACCCAACACCAGATGTAGGGCAAAACCGATGAGGGACGCAGATACGAAAACGACCGGCAGCATGATTCGCCTCCCGTGACCCTTCGAACCGGTCAGCCATCATAACCGGGATTATGCCGCGGTCTTGCCATTTTGATTGTCTCGGCACCCTTGAGCGGCAGAGATGTCGCCCCGCTCACCCCAAAAAGGTATCCGTGTGGAGTCGCTCGCGACCTGACACAGGCAAAACCGTCGTCACGTTGATGAAAAAGCCCCTTTTTTCCTGTTTCTGAGCGTACCTCACCCTCCGCCCCTCCGTCAACCATTTCTTTCACCGTACTCCTCACCCGAACACGGCTTGGTAGTATCCGGCCAAGGGAAACGCCGAAGCCACATGGACATACCACCTCCGACCGTGATCCGCGACTTTCGCTCCGACCTTGATCAGACGCTTGATGAGCCATTCCATTGACCGTTTGACCTCTTCGCCCACGAGGTAGAATTGCCGGAGCATGTGCAGGAGGTTGTAGGCCAAGACTCCCATGAGCAACCGGGCTTGGTTGGCGGCGAAGCGGTGGCAACTGGTCTTGTCCCAGCGCAGCGTGTTCTTCCCCTCTTTGATCCGGTTCTCAACATCGCCGCGACCGTTATACACCTTGACCACCTTCCCGGCAGGGAGCTTGGAATTGGTCACAATGAATCCGATCCTTGGGAAGAGTTCCCCGTCGTGCCACTCGATCTTGGCCACCACTCTGCGCTCCCTGTCCCACGTCTTTGCCTGGTACCGGAGATCAACCAGCCTGATCTGAATCCCGCTCTTGGGAGGCCGCCCCACGGGACGCGTCAGGTACGGGTCGATGAGTCTGTTCAACACCGCATTGGCCGGAAGCCTGATGAAGTACGTGACCCGCTCACCCTCGCAATACTCATACACCTCGGGCTGAGCAAACGCCGCGTCACCCCGAAGCCAGAAGAGCACGAATCGAGACCGATACCGCTTCACGATCGGATCGAGGAAGGCCAAAACGCCATCGGCTGAATGAACGTTGCCGGGCCTCAGCTTAGCCCTCAGGCAGTCCCCGTCACTGGTGAAGGCGAACAGCGGATGAAAGCAGTTCTTCCCGAAATGACCGTTGAACGCCACGTTCTCTTGCTTGCCGTGCGCCGGGTCTTCCGTTGAATCAACGTCCACGATCAGACGCTGCTTCTTCTTTCTCCTCATGAGCGCGTCATTGGACCTCGTAAGCGCATTTTCGAGCGCCGTCAACCCGGCTTCAGTTCCCAACACCTCATTCTCAAGCCTCGATAGCCTCGACTGGCCTGCCCCGGCTTCGTTGCCCTTTCCAATGGCGAGCCGAAGGGCAGGATCTATGCGCAGAAAATCCGCATCATTGCAGTCCTCATAACCAGCCGCTATCTGATACACCCTCTGGCGAACCATCTGAAGCTGAGTGTGTGTGCTGTGAACCCAGGATCTGGTATCCTCCAGTTCACTCCCGATTGGACCCAAGATGCCGAAACGCTCGTCTATCTCCCGCAGCAACAGAAAACCCGTGTCCGAAGTAATCTTGGCCCCCTGAAAATCTATCATGATTGAACGATCAAATTCAGGTCGAATTGTCTCTCTTTCCTCTTCACCACTCCCGTGCCATCTGATTACCCTCGATGTCTCTTCATTTCCTTCACCATATCAGATGGTTGACCGGAAGAACATACTTTTCTTCGTTTGCCCGCCGAATAATCCAGGCTAAGAGCACTCACAATTTATTTAATCTATCTTCCCCGCCACTGCGAGAATCTCGCCACTCACTAAGGCCGAAACGGCGGGGCTGGACAGTCGGCCAAGCACAGTCTATCCTCCGACTGGCCCCTTTTTGATCCTCGGCAATCAAGACGAACCCTTTATTCGCGATTCTGGAGTGCATATCTCAAGAAAGAAAAGGAATCAAGCATGAATGTTCCGGACAATTCTGACAGGACTCTAGAAGCCCTCGGACGACTCATGGCCCTTATCGGTACGCTTCGTTCGGAAGACGGGTGCCCGTGGGACAGGAAGCAAACTCCTCGAAGCTTCCACCCGTACATTCTGGAGGAATATCATGAACTCGTTCAAGCCATAAACGATGGGGCGGCCGGAGAGATAATTGACGAGTTGGGAGATCTCCTTTTTCTGGTTGTCTTCCTCGCGTACATGTTTGAACAGGAAGGTCTGGCGACCCTGAAGGAGATCGTCGAAGGAGTGGTCGCCAAAATGATTCGCAGGCATCCGCACGTCTTTGGTGATGCCCGGGTGAAAGGTGCGGAGGAAGTGATCGAGAACTGGGGCAAGATCAAGGCTTCCGAAGAGAATATCAAGGGGCGCGATTCTCTCCTGGATGGGATACCGCGATCTCTGCCCGCGTTAAGCAGGGCTCAAAAGCTTGCCGGCAGAGCGGCCCGAGTCGGCTTTGACTGGACCGGCCCACAGGAAGTATTCACGAAGGTAGACGAAGAGTTATCTGAACTCAAACACGCGGTGGGCACTGGAGCTACTGAAAACATTCAAGAAGAACTGGGGGACCTTCTCTTTGTTGTAGTCAACGCTGCGCGCCACCTCGATGTAAACAGCGAAGCGGCGTTAAACGAGACATCCGACAAATTCGAACGCCGGTTCCGTCACATAGAAACACGGCTACGGTCGAGAGGCAAATCCCTCGACCAAGCCGACTTACAAGAGATGGACGAACTCTGGGACGAAGCCAAGTCCACTGAAAAGCAGCAAAACATTGCAATGTCTGCCCGACCGGATCGCCCCTGAGGCGATTACTTAACCCACGCCGGGGATGTTGAACACGTGCAACCCGGCATCCTTCTGAATTATGACATCGAGGCTGTCATTCCGTATGCCCAGTGACAGCGTTCCTTGCCCCGTACCACCTTCCAGGCCGGAAATTTCCCTGATGATTTCCAGGCCGCGGGCAATAATTGAGGTAGGTGCCTTGGGAAGAGTGTATGTTGTATTGCCATGAACGGTGACACCCGCGTCTTTATCCACCGAAAACCGGACCGCTCGCTCTTCGATGGCATCCAACAGGACCAACGCCATATATTTTAGGGGGGCCTCGTCTACATCGGTGCCGGGCTCTTGCTGCCAGCCCGTTTTCTCCCACGACTCCAGAACCGTACGAGGGGTAATTTCCAATTGGCAGTCAATTTGTTGCTGCAACCGCAAATGGGGACTTTCGACGTCTAACATTGGCCGACCTCCTTTCCGTCAAATTCGTCTCGCTATCAGTGACATGTGGCACAGGATGTGGCCGAACAACTGCTGCACCCCGATTTACCCGTGCCAGACGTCTTGAAATCACCCGCCGCGCTCTTGAAGCTGCAACTGGACATTAGCCTTTCCACGCAGCCTCCACACGTTGGACAGACCACTTCATCCTTCCCGAAAACGAGCACTTCAAAATCGTCTTCGCACTTACCACATCGATACTCATAGATGGGCATACGAACTGCCTCCTATTCGTTGTCTCGGTCTAACTATCAAGATGCCCTCGATAATCAAAAGATGCAAGGTTATCCCGTAAGAAAACGGCCCCCCCAGCAATCAATCTAGGTCTATGTTTTGATAAATGATGGTGTCTCCATTGGGGAATGTGAGGGTGCTCCCCTTTTTGGTCTCCACGAAACGTGCCCACTTGAATCGATTCTTCGCCGCAACAGCGCTGTCTTTTTGAACGTTTTCTTCGTTGATGCGCTTCCAGACTGCTTTTCCGTCAGCGTACTGCATCCGCATAACACCGTGGGGCGCAACTTCTGTGACAGACGCAAATCCGGTCTTGGCAAGCTTACCGCCGCATCCACTGAGGAGAGGCAGGGAGAATACCCCAAAGAGAACCGCCAGAACAAGAGATCTGGTTTTCAGAATTCCCATCCTTTCGTCCACAAATGGAACATCCTGATATTCTTAGCATACCTCGGACAACAAAGTCAATTCCCGATTGTACTGAAATTTAACGATTCACTTTGGGGGAAGGCGGTTCTCGCCGAACATGTGATCGCTTCGTCGCTTCGCTCCTCGCAATGATCCCGCACCACGCGGGATAGATCTCCACGGGAAGTCACCTAAGTGAAAGCACATTCGCCTAAATTGCCTTGCGGCTGATTCTCGCTTAGGATGGCACAATGTCCCAGCTATCGCACAGACTCTATCTCCGGCCACCCAGGATACAGGTGGCGGGCGTTTCCACCCTAGAAGAAGCGTTGTTCTGCAACACGGTCGGAGTAGACGCCATCGGATTCACACTGGGGCTCCTCGAAGGGCCCCACAACGGCCTTACTCCGGAAAAAGCGGGAATGATCATTAGCCAATTGCCTACGGGTCTGCTGCCGGTTGTGATTACGTATGTGAACAGTGCGGATGCTGCCTGCGAGCTTGCGAAGACCACACAGGCAGCGGCCATGCAGTTTCATGGAGGAATATTCGCAAAAGAGACTCGTCCTTTTCCGGAAGATTTGCCCTGATGTAAGGACCATCGGGCGCGTCACGGTGGTAGGCGAAAACTCGATAGCAGAGTCTGCCTCATTCAAATCGCCACTCTGGGACGCAATCATCCTGGATTCTCTCGACCCGCGCACTGGCAGAAAGGGCGCCACCGGGCTCACGCACGATTGGTCGCTCAGCGCGCAGATCGTGAAAACCGCAGCACTGCCTGTTATTTTGGCTGGGGGCCTCAATCCTGATAACGTAGCTGAAGCAATCCGCAGGGTTCAGCCACATGGCGTGGACGCGCACACAGGGTTGGAAGATAATGACGGCACGCGAAATTTCGAGAAGATCAAGGCATTTGCTCAAGCAGCCCTGAAGGCTTTCAAAAAGTCGAACCCCTGACACTTACAGGGCCCGGCGACTGCTGGCATTGAACGCGCCAAATGAGGCTTGACCGTTAATAAGGGGGTGCTATGATCTCTCGGAATTTTGACGGAGAGAGCCGGACATCGGTTAAAATGAGGTTGTCTGGGCTTCAAGCGCATCAGGTTGGCGGCCTGAACCAAAATAGGCTGGACTGATTCATTAGCGCGCTATTATGGAAAAGTAGAGCACATTATGAGTGATTCACCACGATACATTTGCATCCACGGCCACTTCTACCAACCACCCCGTGAGAATCCCTGGCTTGAAGAGATTGAGGTCCAGGAGTCTGCTCATCCCTTCCATGACTGGAATGAAAGAGTCTCGGAGGAATGTTACAAGCCCAACGCCCATGCCCGGATACTGGATCACGAGGGGCGCCTCGAAGACATTATCAACAATTACGAGCATATCAGTTTCGACTTCGGCCCCACACTTCTATCCTGGCTGGAAGAGCACGAGGCTGAAACGTATGACGCTGTTCTTCAGGCAGATGCGTTAAGCCAAGAAAAGCGTTCGGGCCACGGCAATGCGCTGGCCCAAGCTGTACAATCACATGATCATGCCGCTGGCCTCTTCCAGGGATAAGCTCACACAGGTCGTGTGGGGGATAGAAGACTTCCGGAAGCGCTTCCGCAGAGAGCCGGAAGGCATGTGGCTGCCGGAAACGGCAGTAGACAGCGAAACCCTTGAGATCATGGTTGAGCACGGAGTCCGTTTCACCATTCTCTCTCCCTTTCAGGCCAGGAGATTTCGGGTCTCGCTGCAGAACACGTGGGTTGATCTTGAGGCCGGCGCTATAGACCCGTCTCGCCCGTATCTGTGTCGGCTACCCCGAGGTCGCACCATTGTCCTTTTCTTTTATGACAGTCCCATCTCACGGGCAATTGCCTTCGAGGGACTTTTGGCCAGCGGCGAAAATCTAAAAAACAGACTGCTGGGAGCGTTTTCCGATAAGAGGACCTGGCCTCAGCTTATCCACATCGCGACCGACGGCGAATCATACGGTCATCATCATAGATTCGGAGAAATGGCCCTGGCCTACGCACTAAAACAGCTTTTGTTGAAGCCGGATGTCTGCCTGACTAATTACGGCGAGTTTCTCGAGAAGCACCCCCCTTCCGCGGAAGCAGAGTTCATAGAGGATTCTGCATGGAGCTGCGCCCACGGTGTGGGTCGGTGGTCCGAGGATTGCGGATGCTCAGTTTCACAGAGATCCGACTGGAATCAAAAGTGGAGGGCACCACTGAGAAGCGCTCTCGACTCTTTGCGCGACAGAGCGGACGATCTCTTCACGGAGAAGGCGACCGGCCTGCTGAAGGATCCCTGGGCCGCCCGTAACGCGTACATCAAGGTTATCCTGGAGAATCGCCCTAAAGTCGGGCCGTTCCTCGGTTCCTATGGGCGCAAACTGAACAAAAGCCAGCGCGAACTGGTGCTGAATCTCCTGGAGATGCAGCGCAACCGTATGCTCATGTACACAAGCTGCGGCTGGTTCTTTGACGACATCTCCGGAATTGAGGCTTTGCAGATTCTCAGATATGCCGCGGCGAGTAATCCAGATCGCCTATCCTTTCGATCCAATCGTGGTAGATGACTTCCTGAAAGAGCTGGCCGCGGCTCAAAGCAACGTGAAGCCAAATCCGCACGGAGACCAAATTTTCGAACAAAAAATCAGACCTCAGGTGACGGGTTTAGCCAATGTGGCAGCGCATGTAGCCATTTCATCGGTCTTCGAGGAGGTGTTTACGAAAGCGCGACTGTACTGCTACGACGTAAAACTACTGGACTCCACCAGGGAGGAATCAGCTGAAAGAACTCTCGTGGTCGGCAGGATTAGCGTGCTGAGCCGTATCACAACTGAGACCCGGGAATTCATGTTTGCTGTTATTCATCTCGGAGGAGTGGATTTACGTTGCTCCGTCGAAGAATTCCTTGACCAGGCCAAATACGAAGCCTTAAAACAGGACCTCCTCGACACTTTTTCCTCGCCGTCGTCTACCGAGTTGTTCCGGACCTTGGACAGACATTTCCCTGGCGGCTATTTCCGACTTCGGGATCTTTTCGTGGAGCAAAGGCGGAAAATAATCGATAGCTTGACGACAAAAATGTACGAGATGCAGGCCAGAATGTTAGAGGTTTTTTACGAGAAGAACAAAGATCTGGCCAATTTGATAGTCGATCACGAGGCTATAGTCCCCGACACATTCCTTGCCGCAGCCAAGTTTGTCATCAACCGCACTCTGGCCAAGGAACTGGAGAAGCTTTCAGCGGGGGTTTTCCCCGACCTTCTTCAATCTGTCGTGGAAGAATCACGATTCTGGAATCTCCGGCTCGACACAAGTTCGGCCGAGAGACTCATGTCAGATCAGATCACAGGTCTTGTTCGGAGCCTCGCGCACAGACCTGATGACAGTAAGATTCTCGTACAGATAAACCTATTCTTGGACCTCGGGCGCGACATGGAACTTTCAATTGATTTGAGGGAGGCACAAATCTTGTTCTTCCGAATAGTGAGGTCTCTCAAAGGTGGGGCTGAAGGACGGTTGTCGCCCTTGTTCGCGGAGGTGGCCGGGAGATTGGCAGTGAGCTTGGGCCGTAGCTGAAACATGCCCTGACGGCTCTAAATTATATCCTTACATAGGAGTGATCTTTACATGAACAAACCAAGAGTGGCCGTAGTCAGGTACGAGTCTCCATTTGTATCCGTCCGGAAGGCAATAGACCTCTGCGGCGGGCTGGATCACATGCTCCACTGGCGCGAAGGTCTTTATCAAGCCAAACATCGTTTTTTGGACTAAGAGCACCGTCTTTCCCATGTGGGGGGTTATCACGACTTCTCGAGTTCTGGAAGACATGGTCATCCTGCTCAGGGAACGAGGAGCGGACGATATCACTATCGGCGAGGGTACTGTGGTTTACGATCCCAAGGATCACGAAACCGCGAAGCACGCATTTGAAAGCCTCGGGTACAATTCGTTGAAGAAGCGTTACGGAGTTAAAATTATAGATGTTTTCGAGCGGCCGTTCGAAAAAGTGGATCTTGGTGGAGGAGTTGAACTCAAGTTCAATTGCGACATTCTCCAAAGCGATTTTGTCGTAAATATCCCAGTACTTAAGACGCATGCCCAGACGGTAGTCAGCCTTGGAATCAAGAACATCAAGGGTATGATCGACGTCAATTCTCGCAAGAAGTGCCATTCTGCCGACCCTGAAAAAAATCTGCACTACATGGTGTCGAAGCTGGCCAACAAACTGCCTCCTTCCGTCACAGTCCTGGACGGGATCTTCACCAATGAACGCGGGCCGGCGTTTGATGGGAAGATCAGAAGGAGCAACCTCCTGGTCGCCTCGCCGGACATGCTGGCCGCGGATAAGGTGGGCGCCAAGATCCTTGGCTTTGACCCTACCGAGGTACCCTACCTGGTCCATGCCGCGCGTGAGAGAGGAAGGCCGCTGGACCTCTCCGACCTTGAACTGCTCGGTGAAAAGATCGAGGAAGTGGCGCTTAACCTGCAACATGCCTTCGCGTACAACGAATCCGGCACGCTGCCCATAACAATGGAAAAGATGGGCATCAAGGGGCTATCTTATCCGAAATACGATCTCAGCCTGTGCACCTACTGCTCTATCCTCACCGGTGTTACTCTGACAGCCATCGCCTATGCCTGGAAAGGGGAATCCTGGGACGATGTGGAGGTTCTTACCGGCAAGGTAATGAAACCAACCCCTGGAAAAAAGAAAACGATCCTAATAGGAAAGTGCTTGTACGAGGCCAACAAGAATCATACCGATATCAAGAACATGATAACGGTCAAGACTTGCCCTCCCTCACCGGATGCAGTTGTCAAAGCTCTTCATCAGGCTGGCGTCGAGGTAAACCCCGCCATTTTCGAGCATCTCGATGCAGCGCCGGGTTTTTTCATGAGAAAATACGAGGGGAAACCTGAGTTTGACGAGTCTCTCTTCAGGGTTAAAGGTTGATATTTGCCACTTTGATTCTGCGCAATTTAAGCAAGTTGTTGCCAGTTTGCCCGCATGGACCAACGCCGCTGCCTGGGATGAGCAGAAACTCGCACCTTGGGCACGGGCAATGAGAGACCTGGTGCGGAAACGCGCCTTTTCCACGCGACGAGATGTGAGGAGAAATGCCTCCCCACAGCGATGTTTCCGGCGGATCGGAGAAGTGACCTCTTGGCCAAGCTTACGCTGCCAAAACTTGAACGACACCTTTACGGGGCGGCTGACATTCTGCGTGGCAAGATGGACCACGCCGAATTTCGCGACTTCATTTTCGGGATGCTCTTCCTCAAACGGTGCTCTGATATGTTCGAAGAGGAGCGGGAACGGGTCATCCAGGAAGAACTCAAGGCGGGAGTGACGGAGGCGGAGGCCCAAGAGGCTGCCGAAGACCTGCGAAATTATGATCTTTTCTTTGTGCCCAAGCGCGCCCGCTGGGCGAAAATCAGAGACGACCTGCACCACAATGTAGGTGACGGCCTGAACAAGGCGCTCGGGGCACTGGCCGAGACCAACATGGTGCTTGCTGGAGTGATGGATCACATCGACTTCACCCGAAAGGTCGGGGACAGCTCGTTGCCTGACAGCAAACTTCGGGCGTTGATCAAGCATTTCAATGAGTACCGTCTGCGCAATACCGACTTCGAGCACACGGACCTGCTGGGCTCGGCTTACGAGTACCTCATCTATATGTTCGCCGAGTCTGGCGGTCGTAAGGGCGGAGACTTCTACACTCCCCGAGACGTCGTCCGCATGATGGTCCGGCTAATCAAACCGGAAGAAAAGATGGAAATATACGACCCCTGTTGCGGGTCAGGCGGTATGCTGATCTTCTCAAAGCGTTATGTCGAGGAGCACGGCGGGGACGGTAACAACCTCTTTCTCTACGGCCAGGATTCCAGCGGGTCAGCCTGGGTTGTTTGCAAGATGAACATGATTCTGCACGGCATCAGTCAGAAGGCCGACATCCAGAACGATGACACGCTGGCTCACCCACGCCACCTGGACCACGGCGAACTTCGTCGATTTGATCGGGTGATCACCAATCCACCCTTTGGCATCAACTACAGCCGTGAAGGCATGGAGTTCAAGGAGCGTTTCCGCTACGGCTTTTGTCCCGAGTCAGGCAAGAAAGCCGAATTCATGTTCATCCAGCACATGTTGGCGGTGCTCCGACCCAACGGCATGTTGGCCACGGTTGCACCGCACGGCATACTTTTCCGGGGTGGAAAAGAGAGCAAAATTCGTAATGGCTTCATCAACGAGGACCTCATTGAGGCCGTGATTGGACTCGGCCCAAACCTTTTCTACGGCACACAGATACCCGCGTGTATCCTGATCATGCGTCCGAACGGTAAGGCGAAACCCAAGGAACGCCAGGGCAGAATCCTCTTCATCAACGCAGACCAAGACTATGAGGCAGGTCGGGCGCAGAACTACCTTCGTCCCGAGCATGCCGAGAAGATCATCCGCACCTTCGAGAATTACGAGACCAATCCGGGCTATTCACGTGTGGTGGACCTCGCTGAAGTTATCGCCAACGATTACAGCCTGAACATCCGTCGCTACGCGGACAGCGCACCGCCGTCCGAGCCGCACGATGTCCGGGCTCACCTTATGGGCGGTATTCCCAAGGCCGAAGTCGAGGCAAAGAAAGACCTACTAGCCTCCCATGGCCTGAAGCTGCCGGCATTGTTCGTGGACCGAGAGGAGAAATATTACGACTTCGCCCCAGCGGTCGTCGACCGTGCGGCCATCAAACGAGTGATTGAGGAAGACTCCGGCGTGTGTGGAAAGGAGAAGCAACTCCGCGACGCCTTTACCCAGTGGTGGGACGAGCACAAAGACAAATTGAAGCGTCTACCCGGCAACAACAACGTGATGAAGGTTCGCGCCGACTATCTGATCTCATTCGAGGAAGCACTCGCACCCATTGGTTTGCTTGACCGATTCAAGATCGCTGGTGTAATTGCCTCCTGGTGGAACCACGCCTACGATGAGCTCAAGACCATTGTAGCACAGGACTTCAATGGCCTGATCGATGGTTGGATACAGACGATCAAAGACTTCATCGAAGGCGAGGACGACAACCAAGACGATGACTTCAAGCCCCTGGAGCACAAGATCGTTGCCAAGCTCATCCCCGAATACCTCCAAGAGGTCGCCAATGTTGAGGCCGGGATCGAGCGACTAAAAGCCGAAAAGGAAGCTTTCGAGCGCGGAGAGCACTTGGAGGATAGCGAGGAAGAATATGACGGAAAGGAGCGCAATTACGGCAAGGAACTGGAGGACAGGATCAAGGAACTTAAGGGACGCCTGGTCGAGCGCATTGGCCGCGTGCGTTTCCCATCACTTGATGGCGGCGACGATTTAACTCCCATGAATTTCCTTAAGAACCTGGGCAAGACCAAGGCGGCCGCGAAAGAGGTCATGGAGAACATCGAGGAATTGGAACCTATCGTCGAGGAGATGATGGAGGCCGAGCAGCTCGCGGAGCCCTACAAGCAGATCAAGAAGGACTTGGCCATCGCCCGTAAGAAGCACAAGAAGCTCAAGGCGGCGCTGGTAAAAAGTCTGGAGGAGGCGCGAGCGGAATTGAGCGATGAAGACGACCGCGACGTGGTTCTCTACCTCATCCGAGAAGGTATGGCCAGGCATCTGGAAAGCTACGTAGTGGCCCACCGCCAGCAGGTTGTGGTGGCCGGCGAAGACTGGTGGGATAAGTACGCGCACAGCCTGAATGCGCTGAGCACGGCACGTGAAAAGACCGCCGAAGACCTAGCGAAAGTACTGGCAGGGCTAGGATATGAGTGCTGATATCTTTCAATGGCAACCGCTTTCTGAATTGTGCGATGTCATGAACGGGTATGCGTTCAAACCTCAGGAATGGGCCACTCATGGTTTGCCAATTATTAGAATTCAAAACTTAAACGGCTCAAAAGAATTCAATTTCTTCAAGAAGCTTCCTCTTGAACGCTATCTAGTGAAACCCAACACTCTTCTGTTCTCTTGGTCCGGCAATCGAGGGACGTCCTTTGGACCATACTTCTGGCATGGACCACGAGGTTTATTGAATCAGCACATTTTCAAGGTGACCCCACGCGGAGACATTAGCCTAAGCTGGCTCCATTTCGCACTTGATATAGCGAGAGACCAGGCCGAGAGGTATGCCCACGGAGGGTCTGGGCTGGTCCATGTAAGACGTTCCGAGCTGCTTTCATACAGAATTCCTACACCCTCCGACGTCGAGGAGCAGCGTGCAATCGCCTCATTGTTGAACATGATTTGCGAGGCGATTGCGACGACGGAGGCGCTGATCGCCAAGCTTAAGGCAATCAAGCAGGGGCTTCTGCACGACGTCCTGACTTGTGGGCTCGACGACAACGGCGAGTTGCGAGACCCGGAGCGGCATCCGGAGCAGTTCAAGGAATCACCTATCGGCCGAATTCCGAAGCAATGGCTCACCTCAAGGTTGGATGAAATTACGGCTGCACCGATATGCTATGGCATTGTTCAGCCAGGCCCCCATGTAAGCGACGGAGTTCCTGTTGTGGCCATTCGAGACTTGCAGGGTGATTTCATAACCAATGTGCATAAATCCTCGAAGGGTATCGAAGCATCATACCAACGAAGTCGAGTTGTGCCGGGAGACGTACTACTCTCCATCAAGGGGACGACAGGAAGATTAGGCATCATACCACTATGGTACGAGGGAAACATAAGTCGAGATATCGCTCGACTCAGACCCAACGTCGATATCCTGCCAGCTTACCTTCGATATGTCTTGGAATCGCCACAGGGGCAGAAGCTCCTGGATTCAGCAGTTGTTGGGACGACGAGAGCCGAGCTATCAATAAAGAGATTGAAAGATCTAAGATTACCGATTCCAACAAGGATTGAAGAACAGAAGCTTATTGTTGAACATCTTGAGGCCTTCTATGAGGGCGTCCGAACAGAAGAGTCCACGTCAGAAAAGCTGAGATCTGTAAAGAGAGGCTTGATGCAGGACCTGCTGACCGGTCGCGTGCGAGTGCCGCAGGAGATCCTCGAATGCCGGAAACCCTGATGCCCATGCCGAGCCCCACCCCGATTTATCGCCTTATGCTCCTGGAAAACCTACAGGTGTGTCTGGCGCGGGGTGGCATGCATGCGCCACTTCATGTGCCGAACGACGGGCGTGTGTACCGAACGATTCACAACATCGAGATTCAGGAGGTCCGTCGCCAGCGCACTATCCCCTGCGGCCCCGGCGGCACTGTGCACGATTACGTTCCTTTCTATTTAGGCCCCCGTTCGCCCATGCTCCTCCAGTTACACACAGGACGGGTAGAAGGCTACACTGAAGGGCAGGCTCCGTTGATTTACATTGTATCCACCGTGCAGGCGATTATTAGCGCCCAACTCGGCTTTGTGTTTTCAGACGGACATGGGGTTGCGTTCTTCACCAGATGGTTTGATAATGTATCAAAACTGATTGAAGTTGATTGGGATATGGTCTATGCCGACTATTGGGCTGACAACGTGGAAGACATGGACCGCCAGCGCCGCAAGCAGGCTGAATTCCTCGTGCACCGGTTCTGTCCTTGGGATGTGGTGACCCGGATTGGTGTGTTGAACAATGCCATCCGGCATCGGGTGGAAAGCATTCTTGCCGATCATCGAGTGACGACGCCGACAGAAATACATGAATGTTGGTATTATTAAGAGAGGGAGGGCGAAAATGATCGAGCTAACTCAAGGGAACATCCTGAAGGCCGACGCTGAAGCTCTGGTCAATACGGTCAACTGCGTCGGCGTCATGGGCAAGGGTATTGCCTTGCAGTTCAAAAAGGCTTTTCCTGAAAACTTTAGAGCCTACGAAGCCGCATGCCGTCATAAAGAGATCAGTCCAGGCCGCATGTTCGTTTTCGAAACCGGGCAAATTTTCAATCCGCGATACGTCATCAATTTTCCCACTAAACGCCATTGGCGCGGCCGTAGCCGCTATGAGGACATCATTGCAGGCACAAAGGCCCTGGTGGAGGAATTGCGAAATAGAAATATCCACTCGATAGCGATTCCGCCCCTGGGTTGCGGATTGGGGGGCCTGAACTGGCACCGTGTGCGGGCCATCATTGAGGAGGCTTTTTCCACACTCCCAGATGTGCATGTCATACTCTATGAACCCAAGGGCGCCCCCCAGGCTAAGGACATGCCGGTTGGTACCGGTAAGCCTCGCATGACCATAGCTCGGGCTTTGTTTGTCAAGCTCATGCAACAGTATGCCCGTCACGCATACCGGCTCACGTTATTGGAAATTCAGAAGCTAGCCTATTTCCTTCAGGAATCCGGCCTGGACCTGCGGTTACGCTACGTCAAACATCTTTACGGCCCGTACGCCCACAATCTGAACAAGGTCTTGGAGGTGCTTGAAGGACACTACATCCGGGGATATGGAGATACCCAAAAACCGGACGTTGAGATAGAACTTTTGCCAGGAGCAGCGCGGCAGGCCGATGTGTTCCTCCGGCAGCACCCGGAAGCAGCGGGGAAACTGGATGTGGTGGTGGACCTCGTAGACGGTTTTGAGACTCCGTATGGGATGGAATTGCTCTCCTCAGTCCACTGGCTTGCGATTCATGATGGAGAAGCTACAGATGCCGATACCGCTGTGGCGGCCATGCTCCGGTGGAACGACCGAAAGAGCAAGCTGTTCAAACCTGAGCACATCCGGGTAGCCTGGAATCGCCTTCAGGAGGAAGGTTGGATCAGCGCGTGAACTTCGTTCCTGAGCTGAAACCACCGACCAGTACCCCGACTGAATGGTCGGAGGTCGAAAGACCGCTGCTGCTTCAACTGGCCCAAATGGGCTGGCAGTTCATACCCGGGGACATCGACGTACCGGAACTCACCGAGCGGGAAAACTTCCGTCAGGTCGTACTTTATAGGCGGCTACGGGAAGCTATTAGACGCATTAACTCCGATGACGGGCCGGTAGACGACCTTACCGTAGACCGCGCCGTCCGGCAGCTCGAGGCCGTGGGTGGCCAAGCGCTGTTGGAGAAGAACCGACTTATCACCGAGCGGCTCATCAAGGGTGTCTACGTAGAGTCCGCCGATCCGAAAGATAGGCGGCAACGTCTCATCCGCTTCATTGAATTCGACCTGGGCGGGAGAGACCAAAACGATTTCCTGAGTATCAATCAGTTCCGCGTGGATCTCCCTGGCCACGGGAGCTTTGTCATTCCTGATATGGTGCTATTCGTCAATGGCCTCCCCATTGTTGTCGTGGAATGCAAGAGTCCAAGCATCGTTGACCCCATCAGCGAGGGGCTGGATCAACTCCTGCGATATTCGAACAATCGCTATTGGGTGGACGAAGACGAAGGGATCGAAGACCTTTTTCTGTTCAACCAGCTCATGGTGGTGTCCTCGTTTTACGAGGCTCGCTTAGGAACGCTCGGCGCGTACCACGAGCACTACCTGGAGTGGAAAGACCCGGCTCCCGTTACTAGCGACCAACTTGCCGACGAGCTTGGGAAATCCCCAGACAAGCTCAAGAGCCAGGAGTTGTTGGCTGCCGGGGTGCTGCGCCCTGAACGGCTGATCGACATCCTGAGAAATTTTATCCTATTCAAGACGGCTGAGGGAAAACTCGTTAAGATCGCACCGCGTTATCAGCAGTTTCGTGCCGTGCATTCTGCCATTGACCGGCTACTTACTGGCAAGACGCGACAGCAGGATGAAAAGGACCAAGATCGTCGCGGCGGCATCATCTGGCATACGCAGGGCTCGGGCAAGAGCATCACCATGGTCTACCTCGTCCGCAAAATGCGGACGATTGCGGAACTCCGCTCATTCAAGACAGTGGTCGTGACGGACCGCTCAGATCTGGAGAAGCAGCTCCGCGAGACAGCCACGCTTACGGATGAGATTATCCGGCCGGACGACAAGGACAACAGGCGCCGCATTTCGGCCACGGAAACACTCAAAGCCATACTTCGGGAGGAGAGCCCGGACATCGTCTTTGCCATGATCCAGAAGTACCTTGTACGGACAGGGGAGGCGGAGGTCTTCCAATACGAGGTACCCGTAAAACTAATAGGCGTTTGTGAGAGTTGCGAAGCACATTCTCACAAACGTTAGTTGGACTAAGCCGCGTGGGTGGGGAAAAGGAGGCTGCTGAGGGTATGGGGATTCAATGAGTTGGGGAGTTAGCCTGGCGGGACGATTTCTGGGACGTGAGTGTGTTCTTGAGGTGTGTGTTGCGAAAGTGGGGCGAACAGACGAGCAATGCTGTGTGGTTTGGAGCCTCTGTAATGAGGGAGATGCAGTAAATCTCGGGCTTATGGTGTACTTGGAGAGGCGGACGTTTGCCGGCAAACGCGTTCATGGGGAACCTCAAGTCTGAAGAGAGCAGCGGGTTCATGACGAGTCCTGGAAATTGGGGCCGCTGCGGGCAGGGGAGTCCGCGGGGTGCTCAAAGCTCGTCAAGGGGTGGCGGATCAGCTTGGCTCCGCATGCGGGGCAGACGGCGAGGTCGATTCGCGTGAGGTGGAATAGGAGATCCATCCATGTGGCGGCTTGTATACGCGGACCGATGGCGTTGTTAGGGAGGTGCGCAGAGAGTGCGAGAAGCTTGCGGGCGATATCGAGGTTGGTTGTTGCGTTGCGAGGAGCCATGAGTCCGTAGTGTCGGATCTTGACGAAGCCTGGCGGAAGGATGTGGAGGAGGAATCTTCTGATGAATTCTCCGGCAGGGAGCGTTACGGATCTTTTAAGGCCGGGGTTGTTGTTGTCTCGTGCCAGGAAGGTGACCTCACCATTATCCATTTCCACGAGGCGGTGGTTGGAGATGGCCACCTTGTGCGTGTAGAGTCCGAGGTATCGGAAGACCTGTTCAGCTCCGCCAAATGGTTGTTTGGCATAGACGACCCATTTGATGCCGGAGAGTTTCTTCATGAGGCGCTCAAAGGCACCGGGATCGAGAAGATGTCGGCTGCTCGATTGGAATCTGAGCACCTTGGTGTCGAATGCCTGCCTGAGGAGGTCGATGAATTTTCCTCGGAATTTTTTGGAAAGTGCGCGCACGGGGACGAGAAAGTTGTTTCGAGCCGGGATCCATCGGATTTTTGACTGATCCAGGCCGCCGCCCGTGGCCACAATATGGAGGTGGGGATGGAACTGGAGCTCTTGGCTCCAGGTGTGCAGAATGGCGGTGAATCCTATATGCGCTCGTAAGCGCTCCCACTCTTGCGCCAGTTGGAGCAAGGATTGAGCCGCTGCTCGGAAGAGGATGTTGTAGAGGGTTTTGCGGTTCTGGAGGGTGATTCCAACCAGTTCATGGGGAATCGTGAAGACCATATGGAAGTACGGTGTGGGGAGGACCTTGTCAAATCGTTTTTCGAGCCACCTTGCGCTCTGCAAGCCCTGACACTTTGGACAATGCCTGTTGCGGCAAGAATTGTATGAGATGCGCTGGTACCCGCAGCCCTCATCGCAGACGTCCAGATGGCCGCCGAGGGCGGCGGTGCGACAGGCTTGAATGTCACGCATCGCTTTTGCCTGTTCAGGGGCGACCGAATACTCTGTACGATAGTGTTCCCCATGGCTGCGAAAGATCTCCGCGAGCTCAAGACGCGGCCTTATTGGGGCCGCCACCTCCGACAGAGCAGAGCATGCGCTCATGTCGCTCACCGTACCGTGATGTTAAGGCCGGTCGGACATATCCAATGGGCTTTTGATGCGACCGATCCAATGAGGGCTCACGTGGGTATAGCGTGTGGTGGTTCGGATGGAGCCGTGTCCGAGCAGAGCCTGAATGACTCGGAGATCGGTCCCGGATTCCAAGAGGTGAGTGGCAAAGGAGTGTCTTAACGTGTGAAAGGTGACGGGCTTGGAGATTCCGGCCGCTTGTACGGCCTTTTTGAAGGCCCCCCGCACGGAACAGGGCATGATGGGTTGATCTAAACCTTGGCCAGGAAAGAGATACGATCCTGTGGGCCTGGCTTGCCTCCAGTATTCCCTCAGCAGGACGAGGAGATGGTGGCTGAGCATGACGCAGCGGTCCTTTCCTCCTTTTCCGCTCCGCACATGGATGAGCATGCGCTGGGAATCGATATCACCCCTGGCACGCAGCGCACACACTTCGGATATTCTCATGCCCGCCGCATAGGCTGTTGTGACGATGGCTCTACACTTTACGGAGCGGATCTCCTGGAGGATGGCAAGAACCTCAGATCTGGTGAGGACTTGGGGAAGGGTCTTCGGGATCTTGGGATAGGGGATATGCTGGACCTGATCAGGTCTGTTGAGGGTGACTCGATAAAGGAACTTGATCGCGGCCACGTGCATTTTCAGGTAAGAGGCGGAGAGCATGCGCTCCTGGGTCAGATACACGAGGAACGCTCGAATTTCGTGCTCCTCCAATCCTTCCGGAGATCGCCGGAAGTGCTCTTCGAGGTTGGAACAGCATCGGAGATACGCTTGCTGCGTCCTCGTGCTATAGTTTCTCAACGCCAAATCTGATAGCATTTCATCGCGTAGCTTTTCCATCCGTGACCTCCATTGGTCGTGGTTTTTCAACAATCGGAAATGCTACGCCTTTTCCACACCAAACACGAGGGGCGTATCCGAACCCATGAATCCAGGCAGACCAACGAATAAGCCCCCATCCAAGGCGGCCTATCGAACGCGCTGGCACGCGTCGCACCGCCGCGAAGCGGCTTAGTCCAACAGAAGTTTCTGAAGGCCGCGGGCGCTCAGGCAGAATATCAAACAACAACAAAAGTATTGAAACTCTCGTTACGGGATCAGGAATTTGACGTCCTTAATGAATCCCCAAATGTCCTCATTCTTATCGATGAAGCCCATAGGTCTCACACGGAGACATTCCACGCGAATCTCATGAAAGCCCTGCCGAATGCGGCCAAAATTGGCTTCACCGGAACGCCTATTATGCGCTGCGATAAATCCACAACCCAAGAGATCTTTGGAGATTTCATCGATAAGTACCGGTTGGAGGAAGCGGTCAACGATGAGGCAACCGTCAAGATCGTGTA
Organism: uncultured delta proteobacterium; assembly: GCA_963828085.1. Lineage (GTDB taxonomy): Bacteria > Desulfobacterota > Desulfomonilia > Desulfomonilales > Desulfomonilaceae > CAWBBA01. The sequence continues at coordinate 98,164 of CAWHDO010000042.1, read as the reverse complement.
CGAGGGCCGCACGGCCGAGGGTCTGGTAGAACACACGGAAAGGCTCGATCAGAATTTCGAGGATCTGTTCCGCGAATACACCGAGGTCGAGAAGCAGGTTATCAAGAACAAGTACGCGGCCGAGGGTGACGTGCTGGAAGCGCCCAAGCTTATCTCTGAGAAGGCTGCGGATATGCTGCGGCACTATGTGCGGGCCGTGCTTCCCAACGGCTTCAAGGCACAGGTTGTGGCGGTCTCACGACTGGCGGCCATACGGTATCACGATGCGTTGAAAGAAGCTCAAAGCCGTCTAGTCCAGGAAATTGAAGCGCTCGACCCCGGCAAGCTGCGTCTTTCGGATGATGATATCGAGCGGGAAGATGAACATGTCCAGTTTCTGATCGGTGCATCTAAGCATCTGGGGATTATCAAGCGACTGAATTTCGCGACTGTCGTGTCTCACAACCACAATGACCCGCCTTCCTGGCGTGATTGGACGGACAAAACCACTCAGGATAATCACATTACCCGCTTCAAGAAGCCTCTTGTGCATGCGGATCCCGCTAAGCAGGACAGTCTAGCATTCCTTTGCGTGAAAAGTATGCTGACTACGGGGTTTGACGCGCCGGTGGAGCAGGTACTCTACCTCGACCGAAGAGTCGTGGCCCATGAACTGCTTCAAACGATTGCTCGTGTGAATCGCCGGGTACGCGGCAAGGATTGCGGCTACATTGTGGACTACATCGGCGTGGCCAGGCACTTGCGCGATGCCCTGGGCGACTACGATGATGAAACTCACGATCCCATGATTGACATCCGGGACGAGATTCCCAAACTACGCGATCGGCACAAGCGTGCCGTGGACGTTTTCCTCGCACGCGGCGTCTCAAACATCCGAGACATCGAGGCATGTGTCGATATCCTGGCGGATGTGAAAATTCGAGCTGAGTTCATCAACAAGCTACGCCTGTTCTTGGAGACCCTTGGCATCGTCATGCCGCGACCCGAAGCGATGGCCTACATTAAGGATGCCAAGATTTTGGGCTTTATCGCTAAAGTGGCTGCGAACCTCTATTATGACGACCAGTTGAATCTTTATGGAGTGAAACATAAGGTCAAGCAACTGATCGACGAGTATATCGCCGCCAACGGCATAGACCCGAAGATCCCACCTATTGAAATCCTCGATGTGAACTTCGCCGATCATGTGAATGCTGGCAAATCTGCCAAAGCACGAGCCTCCCGGATGCTACACGCGGCGCGTCACCATATCAGCATTCATCTGCATGAAGATCCGTCGCTGTTCGCGAAGTTGAGTGAGAAGCTGGAACAGATTCTCCAGGATCTCCAGGACAATTGGACAGAATTGGAGCAGCAACTTCACCGATTCATCGAGGAGGAACTGAGGCAGGGTCGGGAGCAGGAAGTCGAGGGTCTCGACCCCAAGGTTCAGGCTCCTTTTTTCGGCCTTCTGAAGGATGCGGTTGAGGAATCCACCAACCAAACGCTGGAAGGCGAGCCATTTCGAAGAGGCGTGACCACAACAATTGAGATCGTCGATCATATCAAAACGGAGATCCGTCGTGTCGGCTTCTGGCGTGACCCTCCCAGTCGGCAACGACTTGAGAATTGGATCTATCGCTCTTTACGTCGTTCCCGGCTGGTTCCAAATGACAAGGTCCAAGAATTGGCTATTAGGTTCGTGGACCTGGCAAAGAGCAGACATAGGATTTTGGTGACATGAGTGAAGTCCTACAAATTGATGATCTGCAGGTAGAGGTTCGGCGGAGCCCTCGTCGACGTACTGTAGATCTCATTGTGGATCGATTCGGGGATCTGGTCATTAACGTCCCCGAGTCTCTTCTGCCTCACGAGTTGGAGGCCATCGTTCGACGTAAACAGGAATGGATTTACACAAAGCTTGGACACAAGGAAAACGTGCTCCGTTCAGGCGGGCGCAATGAGTACGTTACTGGGGAGGGATTTTATTATCTGGGCAAGAAGTATCGCCTGAAACTTCTTGATACTGCAAATCTTGCCGCCAACACACGACCGCTTCGACTTATGAACGGACGCTTTCTAATGCTCCGGTCAGCAGCACAAGATGGACGCACCCATTTCATCAAGTGGTATATGAACCGGGGGCAGGCATGGATCAGCGATGCAGTTGAGGTGCTCAAGGAACGTGTCCTAGCCGAACCACGAAGCATTATCATACGCGATCTGAAATTCAGATGGGGTTCGTGTAATGCTGCAGGGGACCTGTATTTTCACTGGCGTGTGATCTTGCTTCCGCCGCACGTCGTCCGCTACCTTGTTCTCCACGAACTGGTCCACTTGCGAGAACACAACCATAGCGCGCCATTCTATGAGAACCTTCGTAGAGCTACTCCAGATTATCGTGAGACGGAGAGCTGGCTTGAGGCGAATGGTGACACCTACGCCTTGTGACAGGTCTGCCAAGCCTGTCCGGGTGTTAGCAGAGACATGATCCGACGGGTCCTTCGCTCGCTTCGGACGGATCTTTGAGAGGCGTGAGGGGTTAAGCTTTGGTGAAGATTGGCGAAAGCGGCATGCGTAAGTGATCATTGTCGGCATGTAATTATATATAATATACTTGACAGGCAGTTTGCAGTGTCATATACATGAGGCATGTATGTCGCTGAGATTCCCAATCGCAATTCACCCCCTGCAATTTTGCTGAGAGAAGGGTACCGGGAAGGCGGAAAAGCCAAGTCCCGTAAGCTTGCCAATCTGACCCATTGGAGGCCCGAACGCATTGAAGCACTCAAGCGCGCACTGAAGGGGGAGTTTGACGGATTGGTGGGCGAGGTGGCGCCGGTGTGTGACCGAATATTCGGGGTGTTGTTTGTTTTGGAGAGGCTTGCCGACCGAATCGGGATCACGAAAGCGTTAGGACGCAGCCCAATGGGTAAAGTGGCCCTCTTTCTTGTTTTGGCACGGGTGGCCGACCAGGGATCGCGGCTGTCAGCATCTCGCTGGGCCAAGGATCACTGTGTTGCGGAGATACTGGGGCTTTGCGATGTAGAGCGAGAACAACTCTATCAGGCTTTAGACTGGCTTTTCCTGCATCAGGATAAAATTGAGAAGAAACTGTACCGCGCCTATGCAAAAAAGAAGGGCTCGTCTCACGTGCTTGTTCTTTACGATGTGACCTCGTCTTACCTCGAAGGCGAATGCAACGAGTTGGGAGAATACGGATATTGCCGTGATCGCAAGAAGGGAAAAAAGCAGATCGTGATAGGACTCTTGACCGCTGCTGATGGGGAGCCCCTCTCTGTCAAGGTCTTCAAGGGGAACACGAGTGATCCCACGACCGTCTCAAGCCGGATTGAGGTGTTGAAAAAACGCTTTGGAATAGAGGACGTTGTGTTCGTGGGTGATCGAGGGATGGTCAAGTCTAAGGGGAAACAAGCGCTCAAAGAAAGTGGACTCAAATACATAACAGCTTTGACCAACCCGCAAGTCAGAAGACTTCTCAACCAAAACATACTTCAGCCGGATCTTTTCGACCAGACCATTTGTGAAGTGGAGCATGGAAATCTTCGGTTGGTGTTGCGCAAGAACGAAAAGGTTTTTCGCAAAGAGCAAAAACGCAGAGAAGACAAGCTTGCCAGGCTGATGCACCTGGTCGACGAGCGAAATACTTTTGTCGCAAGCTCTAAGCGGGCTGACGCGGCTGCCGGCCTTCGCAGGTTGACCGACTGGGCCGCAAGATACAAGATAGCCTCTTTTGTAAGCCTTTCCCTTGACGGGCAGCCAATCGTCCTGGTGGTTGACGAATCAGCAAAGGCCCAAGCGGGGCTGCTCGACGGGTGTTATGTTCTGAGACGGACGTGTCCTTGGACAAAATGGATGCCAAAACAATCGACGAGCGTTATCGATCCCTTCAATTGGTAGAGCGAGATTTTCGGCGTTTGAAAAACGGGTTCCTGGAGATTCGGCCAGTGTATGTCCGCAAGAAGGAACGAACCCGTGCTCATGCTCTCGTGGCCATGCTGGCGCTCAAGATCGTCCGGGAAGCCGAAGAGATGCTCAGGGAAGCTTTCCCGCCCACCAAACAGAATCTTTGCCCATTGACCCTTGAAGACTCCTTACGCACTCTGTCCCGACTCTGTTTCCTCCGCTACCAGATAAAGCATACCGAGCTTCTCCGACTCCCGCAACTCGATGACACACAGCTCGCAGTCTTCAAGGCCCTCAAAATTCGCCCCCCGAAAAACAAGACTTCCCACAAATTGTCGGCAGAAGCCGCCTGATGCCAATCAATGTTATTGCTAAACTAAAGCAATATGTTATCCGTAAGTTCTCCACCAACTCCTAGTCAAAGATCCGTCGGAAGACCGGCCGTGTAGAATGCCTCGGTCGGGGTCCCGGAGTTGTTTGGCGGAAAAGGGGTAATGAAGAGGGTAATATCCACGAAGAATGCAAAAGCTTTCCCGAAGCGAATTTCGCGATCGCCGCGGCCTCAAAACAAGCGGCACGTGAGAAATCCATCGGCATGGGCATTCCTCCAATATGGACCTTTGGTGGGCCCGCGGATCCCATGACGCGGATTCGCGATTAGTCACGTGGTCGGCCCCGCAACGCTATTAGTAGCCGAATTCTTCCAGTTTAGTGCGATCGCGGCTCCAATTAGGCGTGACTTTTACAAAGAGGTCGAGCCTTACCCGGCATTCGAGAAACTCTTCTATTTTGGCTCGGGCGGATGTGCCGATAGCTTTGATCATTTTGCCGGCCTTTCCCACAAGAATTTTTTTTTGGCTGTCCTTCTCGACGTGGATGTCGGCATGAATCCACACACGTCCTTTCTCCTCCTTGAATGATTCTACTACTACCGCGGTCTTGTACGGGATCTCCTCACCGGTCCTGTTGATGACCTGCTCTCGTATGATTTCCTCCACAAAGAACCTTACGGGCAGATCGCTCACGTCCTCCTCGGGAAATAGCGGCGGACCCAAGGGGAGCAATCTAACGAGAGTATCAATCAAATCTTGAACTCCTTCGCCGTACAGAGCGCTGATAGGGATAATTTCTTCAAAGGTATGCGCCTGGGAATAAAGATCAATGAGAGGCAGTAGGTCAGGCGGCCGGACAGTGTCGATCTTGTTGATGGCCAACACGGACGTGGAACCTGTAGACTTGATCAGATCTATTATGCGTGATCATCGGGGTCAATTTCCTTCGACGGTGTGGTTACGAGCAGGACAATGTCGGCTTCCTCCACGGTCTTCGTCGCGACCCGCGACCAGTGACCGATTGAGCGGAGTCGTAGCTTCGTGGATGCCCGGGGTGTCATGCAGTAGCATCTGGGCGCTCGCCGTTGTGAAGATGGCTGTGATTCTGTTCCTTGTGGTCTGCGGTTTAGGCGTGACTATGGACAGTTCCCGGCCAAGTATGCGGTTCACGAGCGTTGATTTTCCCACATTGGGCCGGCCTGCCAGCGAAACAAAGCCGCTCCGATGATCCCCTGGAGTTCGAGCGCCATTATTGTTTCTCCTTGACCGGTGCGCAACTTGTGGTTTATGATTGGTTGATTATGTGAGGAGAGATGCCCGAGTGGCCGAAGGGGCGCGACTGGAAATCGCGTGAATGCCCACAAGGTGTTCCGAGGGTTCGAATCCCTCTCTCTCCGCCACCTTCAGATCGCCTCCCAGTAAGTTTCCCTCCCCCGGCGGCAGCACCCGGCCAAGTCAAATTATCGTGGCCAATTGTTGGCGTTGTAATCCGGAAGATTGAATGTGCGCCCGGTTCCATAATCCCATTCGTATGGTACTGGTAAGAAAGGGTAACTTATGTTCATTTCCCGGCTCATGAACCTGTCCCACCGGTAGTGCTCCACCATCCCCTTCCCGGGCTCAACCTTGTCCACAAATCTATCCGCATAGTACCACATTCCGTTAAATCCCGGCGGATAATTTCGGACGAAGCGATGGTCGTAATCAGCAGACCAACCGACGGAGAAGCATGATAAGGCCAAGAATGCCGCCAGAATCAAGATGGGTATGAATCGGGTCGAGAGCATGGTGTCTCCTTTATACAGTTCAGACCATGTCGAGATAATGATAGCAGAAAAAATACCCTCCTGTCAATAAGTTGACATCATAAAATCAAGTATTTTAAAGCTTTGTGTAATGAACCCAAGGTGAGTTTAGGATGTGAACAGGCTCTTAGGCGCTCAATCCGCATCCGAGTATCCTTTAGACAGTCCATTATAATGGACTGTATGTGTTCCAAGGAGCCGGTTCCGTCAATGCGCCTGATCAATGGATCGGTAAGATTGCGGTAGACGGCAGCCACTGCCTCAAGGTCTTCCCGAACTTCGAACGTGGAAAAGCGGCCGCATCTGTCGGAACCTATTCTGGCGAGCGCAGTGTCCACCGGGACCTCCATGAGAAATATAGCGTCCGGTTCCGGAGCAAAATGTCTTTGAGCCGAAAGAATCGCTGCCTGATCCACGCCCCGAGCGCCCTGATATGCCACGGACGAATGGACGTACCGATCACAAATCACTGTGCGCCCTTCTGCCAGCGCCGGCAATATGACTCGTTCCACATGATCGCGACGGTCCTCGGTGAAGAGCCGCGCCTCTTCTCCGGACTCGGCCGCGTGGTCAAAGACCTGATGATTAGCCCCACCGGTCCATCAGAAGGCTCAGCCGTTAGAAGGACAGGTATAGCCGAATCTGCCAGTCGTGCAGCCAAGAGTTTAGCCTGAGTGGACTTCCCGGAGCCGTCGATACCCTCGAAGACTATGAAACATGGCTTGGTCTTGGTTCCGCTGAGCGACGGGGTCATGGAATCAGCGCAGCGCCTGCCTGAAGAGCGCTTTCTTTCATCATTCTCAAAACCCTGTTGGCCTCCTCAAGAGGATAAGTGTCAACAACGGTTCGGATCGGTATTTCCGCAGCCACCTGGAGCAGTTCGGCCGCGTCGCGTCGCGTGGTATTGGCAACACTTCGCATTGTTCTTTCGCCATAAATAAGGCTGTAGTCGAGTTCAGGGATTCGACTCATTGTGATCCCCGCCAGAGTCAGGGTGCCCCCCTTGTTGAGCGCTCGCAGCGCTTGCGGGACAAGCGAGCCCGCAGGTGCAAAAATGATCGCAGCGTCGAGAGGTTCGGGAGAAACTTCCTCGGCTGTTCCAACCCATGCGGCCCCCAGTTCCTCAGCGAGTTTCTGATGGCGCGGGCTACGCGTGAACACATGGACTCGGCAACCCATTTTTACCGCCACCTGAATGACCACATGGGCCGAATTTCCAAAGCCGTAGAGTCCCAGCCTTTGGCCAGGCTTGATTTCGCTTAACCGCAAGGCCCGGTACCCGATCACCCCTCCGCAAAGTAAGGGAGTGGCATCGGCATCCGGAAATAATTCCGGGATAGAGAACGCTGACTCTTCCGGGACCACCATATATTCGGCATATCCGCCGTTAACGTGATAACCGGTGAAAAGGGCATTGGAACACAGGTTCTCTCTGTCCTCTCGACAAAAGTTACAGGACCCGCACCCCGCAAAAAACCATGTCACGCCCACCCGGTCGTGTTCCTGGAAGCGATGAGCGTTCGGCCCCACCTTTTCCACTTGCCCAACAACTTGATGGCCCGGCACCAGCGGCAGCACAGGTAACGGCAAGTCGCCCTCGGCAGTATGTAAGTCCGTGTGGCACACCCCACATGCCCTCACGCTGATGAGGATTTCGCCCGTGCCGGGTTCCGGCACGGGAATGTCGGCTTTTCTCAGGGGGATTTTCTCTATGGGAGCCGGCCGTTCGAGGAGCATGGCCTTCATGTCTGGTTCTTGCCTCACGTCCTGTCCAAATTATTCCTAACAAAGTCTATAGACCGGTAGCCACGCCATTCGCTCACTTGATCACTTCTGCGGAAAGCGTGGTCTTGTCGGAAAACGTCGCTGTCACAATAAGCCTTGACTTAGGATCCGACAAAAGGCCGTTATCGGCCGCGTAGAGATAGAAAGTCCTGCGGCCTGAAACGGGGAGATGGAGCGTGCCCGGCTTTTCGTTTATCAACTTATAAATTTTCGGGTAGAGCGCGATCCCGAGTAACATTGCAGGTGCTTTGGGTTCACTGGACCATCGGCTGTCCCCATCCGAACTGTTGATTTCCACCTTAACGAGCTTCTTGTCTTCCACCTGGAGTTTCATGATGAAGGTCCCGTCAAGATATCCATCCTTGCCCGGCCTGGTGGACGTGTTGACAAGATCAGCTATGAAGCCTCTGAATTCACAGGTTATGAGACCTTTGGCCCTACCGGCCTCGTCGGTCCCGGGAACAACGGTTGACGTCGTGGCCAAAGGCCTCCGAATAGGTTGCTGATAGGACGTACCGTCTGCCAGGTGAAGGACCATGCGCAGCTGGTCGTATGTTGTAGCCAGGTCGCCGGGATCCGCCGCATATACATAGAATTGGGTCCTTTTGTCTACGGGAATTTTCACTGAGCCGTCCGCATTATTCAGTAAGGCGGTCGGCGCGCTCTGGTAAGCCACTGCCAACCCCCAATTGCCCTCACCAGTCCCCGTCGTCCCCCATTTAGTGAGTCCTCCCTGAAGACTGTTGATTTCAATGCCGGTAATAAAGTTTTTTGGCGAGACTTCAACATCTAAGCCAAAAAGTGCGTCGGCAACGCCATCGGGTTTCATTCCCGGATACGGTCCCACAGCATCGGTCGAAACGAATCCGAGCCACGTGGCCAAAAAATTCACTTTAGCGGATGCCTCGGCTGATTCGTCCTTTGCATCCTGTGCCTCCTGGGCGATTCTTTGCGCCGGGCATCTGGAAACCCCACCTCCGTTGAATGCAACGGATACCCAATAATTTGATTTTCCTTCTGCAATACTCCCGTTATCCGCAACATAGAGATTTAGATCCACGCGATCTTTGACCATAACGGAAACCGTTCCGTCCCGATTATTCACCAAACGGACAGGATCTGACTCCAATGCCACTCCAATCGCGCCGCTTTTGGTGCCGGGAACAGTATCCCAGACGGATGGTGTGCCGTCGGCGTTCCGTATCTCGATGGCCGTTATCTCCTTGTCTTTGGCTTCCACGCTCAAGACGAATAGGCCGTCCGGCTTATCATCGCCGGCTATTGTTTTACCGGGATTCACCGCGTCAAAATTTGAAATGCCCTTGAGTACGGCTGACATGCGCACCGGCGCAGCAGCGGATTCGACTGACGCTGCTTGCGATGCAGGTCCCACCTCGGACTTTATCGGCCCTGTCCATGAGACTGCCGTCATTAGCGATCACTTTTATCTGGTACCTGCGATCTTTTTGAGAGAATGAGCCGTCGTCGGTGACAAAGAGAAGCAAGTGCTTGTCTGCCTGCGGGTTGATATTCATTGGCCCGCCTTGGCGGTTGATGATCTCCGAAGGTTTCTTGGCTCGTGCAATGCCCATATAGCCGGCGCCCGACGCCCGGCCTGTGCTGCTCCAGAATCCTGGCGACCCTGAGAACGCCCTGATTTGAATTTCCGAGATCGCTGGTTCGGCAGGACGGGGCTTCAAGGTTAATGAGAAAACCGCATCGGGTTTGCCGTCCGGAATTGCCGAAGCTGGTCCTACACGGTCCGATTTCTCCACGCCCATGAAAACGGCTTCGCCTCTGGGCACGGGTTGCGCATGGCTCATCCCGGCAAGGAACAAAAGAGTCCCTGTCAGGAGGATTCTAAATAAAAAATGTGTGGACAATTGTACGGGCAGACGCGGCCTCCCCTCCACTGAAAGCGTGATACAGGCGAAACCCTTCGATAATCGGAAATCTAGTTGACAACCTTTTGGAATGTCAATCAAAAATTCCCTTTTATTATCATCCGACAATCATTTTCAAATTTAGAGGCTTCCGCAGGTCGTTGTCGGCGGGAAGTATATTTCCGGTCGTGGGCATAACTTCGGTGAATCATGCTGTCACGAGCGCGGACACGTATCAAGAGCGGCTGCCTCCCGCTTTGTGTTGACACAATCGCGCCCTGAATCTTACAATCGCTTCTCAAATGTCTAGTCACACCTGAGAGGAGCAAGTCCTGTGGTGAAAATCGGTATGATAGGCGGGTCCGGCTTCGATGATCCGGATTTCCTGAAGGATGTGAAAGCCGTCAAGAGAGGAACACCGTTCGGCTCTCTTTCCCACGACCTGATAATCGGTAAGGCCGGAGACATCGAAGTGGTGATAATGCTGCGACACGGAAAGGGCCATAGGATAGTACCTTCGGCTATTAATTTCAGGGCTAACATATGGGCCATGAAAGAGATCGGAGTCACGCACATCATCGCGACGAGCGCGTGCGGATCATTCCGCGAAGAAATAGAGCCGGGGCACCTCGTTTTCCCAGATCAGTTCATTGACCAGACCCGAACACGCAAAAGCACGTTTCACGAGGGGGATCAGGTGGTTCACATTTCGATGGCCGACCCATTCTGCGAGAAGCTAAGACGGATACTTATCGCAACAGCCACGGACGAGGGGATTGCCCACCACGCCACCGGGACGGTGGTCACCATCGAGGGGCCGAGGTTTTCCACTCGTGCGGAAAGCAGGATGTTCCGAATGTGGGGCGGCGATATCATCAACATGTCTTCAGTTCCCGAAGCGGTACTGGCACGAGAAGCAGGAATTTGTTATGCCGTGGCGGCCATGAGCACCGATTATGACTCCTGGCACCAGAGTGAGGAGCCGGTTACCTGGGAAATGATAGCAACCACAATGAACAGAGAACGTCCAAAACGTGAAAAACATTTTTTTCCACGCGCTTCATAGAATCACCTACGAAGACTGCGATTGCAGAACGGCAATTGAGACCGCGGCCGTGTAGTTATTGACGTTACTGTTCTACGGGAAAGCGGTTTACGCGAGCTGAACGCGGCCGGCAGGCACGCCGGCCCTACCATAGTTGCAGAAACGGCCTCCGTGCTGGTTGTCAAATACCCGGTGAACGACAGCGTATTGACTTTGTGATTCAGACTGCGGCTGGAACTGAACACATCTCGGAGAGTCTTAGGAAACGAAGCTGTCCAGTACTCCAAAATGGCAACAACCTTTTCGGGGGGCGATTAGTTGGGAGGGAAAGATACATGGATTTGGCTGAACGCATCACATCGGCTCTGGGGCAGAAACCCGTGGACCTATTCCTCAAGAATGGCCAATTGGTCAACGTGGTTTCCGGCGAGATTTACACGGTTTCAATTGCTGTCCACGAAGGCGTTGTGGTGGGCTTCGGCGAATATGAAGCTGCCGAAACAGTCGATCTCGAAGGGCGTTATGTTTCGCCCGGCTTCATAGACGGACATCTGCACCTCGAATCCAGCATGCTGAGCATACCGGAATTTGCCCGCAACGTTGTACCGCTGGGGACCACCACAGTAGTGGCCGACCCACATGAAATAGCCAACGTGCTGGGGCTGGACGGAATCAGATATATTTTGGAATCGAGTGAGGGACTGCCACTCCGAGTCTTTGTAATGTTCCCCTCGTGCGTCCCTGCCACCCCCTTTGAAACCTCCGGCACGCAACTCGGCCCAAAGGACATGGAAATTTTCAAGGACAACGAGCACGGTACTGGGCTTGGCCGAAATGATGAACTATCCCGGAGTCCTAATGGAGGACCCGGAAATTCTTGCAAAGATCGAGGTGTTCCAGCGGAAGGTCCTCGATGGGCATGCGCCCGGTCTCACCGGCAAGGACCTCTCCGCGTACGTCATCGCGGGAATAGGATCCGACCACGAGTGCACGTCGCTGGAAGAAGCCCGCGAAAAACTCCGAAACGGTATGCACATCATGATACGGGAGGGCTCTGCGGCCAAGAACCTTGGCGCGCTGCTCCCCTTGGTCAATGAGCACAACTCCCGAAACTGCTTCTTTGTTACCGACGATCTGGATCCCGAGGATATCCTCGAGAAGGGCCACATAAACAATCTCGTCCGTACCGCTATCAACAAGGGACTAGATCCAATCCGGGCAATTCAGATGGCCACAATAAACCCCGCTTCGTACTTCAGACTCAAAGAGCTGGGACGCGTGGCGCCGGGGCTTCCCGCGGACCTCCTAATTCTGGATGACTTGAAACAGGTTTCGATCAGTCGTGTATATCAATCGGGACGTCTAGTTGCCGAGGCCGGCAAGCTGGTGGTTCCGTCGGTTTCTCCTCGAGATGCACAATTGCCTGACAGCATGAATGTGGCTTGGGACAAGGTGAAAGACTTTTCCATCAAGGCAGAGGGGAACGCTGTCAACATCATTCAGGTGGTGCCCGGCCAGATCGTAACCAAACGTGTGGTCGAGCCCGCGCCGATCACCGATGGATTGGTTGTAGCTGATCCGGCGAGGGACATTCTGAAGATCGCGGTCATCGAGCGGCACCACGGCACAGGTGCCTTTGCTTTGGCGCTGATCCGGGGATTCGGGCTGAAACGAGGGGCCATTGCATGCACGGTGGCCCACGATTCGCACAATATCATCGTGGTGGGCACCAACGACTCGGACATGCTGGCCGCGGCACAAGAAACGGCTCGAATGAGGGGCGGCCTGACTGCTGTGGCCGACGGGCGAACGTTGGCCGGTTTGCCTCTGCCCATTGCCGGGCTCATGTCGGACAAGCCGGTTCAGGAGGTTCGTGGTGCACTGGAGAATGTGGTTCGCGCGGCCCACGAATTAGGGTGTCAGTTGGAGAATCCATTTGCCACTCTGTCTTTTATGGCTCTCACGCCCATACCTGAACTCAAGTTGACGGACCTTGGACTCTTTGATTCTTTGAATTTCAAATTTGCGTCTCTGTTTGCTGAATGAGGATATGGCCGGCCCCAGTCAATCGGCCGCAAAAATCTGCGGCCCCGAGATGCTTTCGAAGGACGTCGGCGATCTTTGCATATAATTGTTTCTCGAGTCTCGGTATCCCTTGGCGCATTCGCTTGGACCCCATGAGAAAACAGGCGTTGCTGATACTGACGACGATTCTCGTGCTGGTCTATCCGTGCGGGTCGGCCTTGGCAGCCCGCGTTCCCGGGCTTCTGAAACTTGACGAAACTACCAGTCGGTACAACTTGCAGGGCCACCTGGAGGTTTACGAAGACAAGACCGGCGATGAAACCATTGACAATGTCCAGTCCAAGGAGTTCAGCCCAACGGACAAGTCAGTGCCGAACCTCGGCTTCACCCGGTCCGCGTATTGGATCAAATTGTCTGTCGAAAACGCCACTTCAGACGCGCAGACACTTTTTCTCCAGATTGCAAACCATTATTTGGATTTCATTGATATTTTCATCAAGTCTGGCCGAAGTTCCATTGTTGAACAGTATCGCGACGGCGCGCGGGTCCCGCTCTCTGAGAGGATGGCCAAAGGGCACCATCAGGTCCTGCAACTAGTTTTTGCGCCTGGTGAAACGAAGACGATTTTCGTTCGGGCCAAATCTGAGACCGCTTTGAGAGTACCCTTGGTTCTTTCTACCCAAGAGGGTTACCGTCACGACGAACTAAAACGGTATATGCTTCTGGGGCTCTTCTACGGGGTGCTTGGCTTTCTGATCATCTACAATCTCTTCGGCTGGTCGATTCTCAGGCAGAGGGCTTACTTCTATTACATTTTACTCCTCATTGGTTTTGGCGCTTGCCAATTGAGCTTCGACGGTCTCATACCTCTGGTGACAATCTTCTCTCGACCCGAAACGCTGCTGCATCTTTTCAATTCGGGCATCGGGTTGACTTTTGTTTTCAACATACTCTTTGTGACTTCTTTCATGGATGCCAGGGCAAAGTACCCAATTCTCTATAGAATTCTTGACCTGTTTTTGATACTTGCAGTGGTTGATGCCGTTTTGTTTATCACCAGCTATTATTTAGGCAATTTCTTGGGGCTGATTTATGGCCCGCTTCTGGCTTGTGCTATGGCTATCGTAACCGGGTTGATGTGGTACAGGGGAGAATCCCATGCTCGATATCTGTTCTTGGCTCATGTCCAGTTCCCATTCCTAGCTGCGATACACGTGGGCATGATGGTGGGCATCCTGCCCTTCGGGCCCATGTTGGCCCACTTGCTGAAAGGCGCATATTTGTGGCAAGGGATGTTCCTGTCGTTGGCCCTGGCCGACAGGTATTCGATCATGCAGCAAAACTTCCAGCATGTACTCGAAAACAAAGTCTCAGAGCGCTCAGCAGCGCTGGTCGAGGCTAACGATAATCTGCAGCGTGAGATAGTAGAGCGGAAGCGGGGCGAAGCGGCCATCGAGAAAGCCAAGCGCGAATGGGAAGATACGTTCGACACTGTTCCCGACCTCATCGCCATAATCGATAGAAACCACATCATCCAGCGCCTGAACAAAACTATGGCACATAAGCTGAAACTGCACCCCCGGGACGCGATCGGCCGAAACTGCTACGAATTTTGCCATGGTACCCACGGGCCGCTACACGGTTGCCCTCTCGTGCAAAGCTTGGCCGACGGTATGGAGCATTCGGCGGAAGTGGCCGAACCCAAGCTGGGGGGAACATTTCTCGTTTCCGTAACTCCTATGGAGACGAACGGTCGTCAGGCCGACAGGTTCGTGCACGTGGCTCGCGACATAACTGAGCGGAAGAGTTTTGAGGAACAGCTTCGCAAGTTGGCGACCACCGACAGTCTGACCGGCATCTGGAACCGAAGACATTTTATGTACCTTGCTAAACGAGAGCTTTATCGAACAAGGCGATACGGCGGAGAATTGGCTCTCATGATGATAGATCTCGATCACTTCAAGAGGATCAATGATACATACGGTCACGCTGTCGGGGACCGAGCTCTCAAGATGGTGGCCACAATCGGCCGCTCTACTCTGAGAAGAATTGACATATTCGCCCGGTACGGCGGGGAAGAATTCGTCATTGCTCTGCCTGAAACCACGCTGGAACAAGCGCTCCAGGCTGCCGAACGTCTCCGGCAGACTTTAGGCGAAACCCCGATAAACACTCACGGCGAGCCCCTGCACATAACGGTAAGCATAGGGCTCACTGTTGTTACCGGCCACGGCGGCCTTGACTTAAGCGGCCTTGACCTTAACACATTGCTGAAACAAGCGGATGATGCGCTTTACAAAGCAAAGAACAACGGAAGAAACCGCGTTGAAGTTTTCGGGTAACCATTTGCTTATGCGATGGGAAATAAAGCGTGTGTCGGGAAGCAATAGTAGCGCTGGCATCTTGCCGGCCCTATGAGTGCTGGGGGTCGGCAGGTACCTTGGCCGTCATGGGCTACTAAATGATTATATGACAGTTCTCAAAAATAATCGCAAAAAGAGTTCATGCTCATGTCTGTCCCCTGAAGGGGGAGTGCCTTGGGTAGTCCCGCGGGCCGCGGGATGAAACCCGTGGTAGACGGCACCAATAGCCACCTCCTGGCGACCTGGACGGGTGGATGCCGGGGCTGGCGGGCGGCGCCTTTCCCTGGGTTTCATCCCGCGTCCCGCGGGACTACTCTCATTATTCCCCTTCGGGGAATGCTGGAGTGCATAGGCTGAGGCGTACTGAAAGCAACTTCCGATTGACTGGTACGTGCCACGCCGGCTCGTTGGCAGTAGTATTCAATTCGGACAGTACTTTTGAGAACCGCTATGCTTCCCGGGGTGTCCACTTGACAACGGGACCCTGGTCGTTTACTTACTAGGAATAGTAATTATTCTCAATTAAAGGATCCTCCACGTGACTAAACATTCGTTGCGTATGACGGCTCAACGTCGTATTATTTTGGAAGAGTTGAGAATGGTTCATACGCACCCGACGGCGGGCGAGATTTACGAAATGGTGCGACTGCGCCTGCCGCGAATTAGTCTCGGAACCGTTTACCGCAACCTCGAAATTTTGTCCGAAATCGGAATGATTCAAAAATTGGAAATGGCGGGCACCCAAAAGCGCTTCGACGGAGCTGTGGAAAATCACTATCATGTGCGGTGCATAAGATGCGGCCGCGTGGACGACGTGCTTGCGGACCCGATCCCTATGATGAATGAGGCTTTGGCTGAGGTCGGTGACTACGAAATACTATGGTACCGGCTGGAGTTCGCGGGTTTGTGTCCCTCGTGCAAGAAGGAACGCCGGCCCATAAATGAAGAAGAGCGGACGATCGGGATTCCGGACCAACCCATGAGCAACGTGGGGTGATTAGCGGAAAGCGGCTTTGAGGCTTTGCCGAACTTTGGGGCTCAGGCCAACTCTAAGTACAATTAATTCGACACGCGGGTCTGTATCTCAAAGTGTGGTTCAAATAATAGGTAAACGAATTTAAAACAGAGAAGGAGTAAATTGCATGGCAAACTTGAAAGGGTCCCAAACAGAGCAAAACTTGCTTACGGCTTTTGCGGGGGAGTCCCAGGCGAGGAATCGGTCCTCCTATTTCGCGTCCAGAGCGAGGTCTGAGGGATTGATTCAAATCGCTCAGATTTTTGAAGAGACGGCCAACCAGGAGAAGGAGCATGCAAAGAGGTTTTTTCAGCAGCTCGAAGGGGGGGAAGCCCTCGTCCAGGTCGTGTTTCCAGCAGGAATCGTAAGCAAGACCGCCGAGAACCTCCTCGCAGCGGCGGAAGGGGAGCACTACGAATGGTCGGAGATGTATCCTGGCTTCGCTAAATTGGCAAGGGAAGAAGGATTCGAGACCCCCGCGAAAATATGGGAGGCCATCAGCGTGGCGGAAAAGCAGCATGAGAAGAGATATCGCGGGCTATTGTCCAATGTGAATGCAGGCAAGGTTTTCGAAAAGGATCAGCCCGTGGCTTGGCGCTGCCTGAACTGCGGATATGTCCATGAAGGTGAGGTTGCTCCGAAAGCCTGTCCCGCGTGCGCCCATCCGCAGGCGTACTTCGAGCTGCTAGGTGAGAACTGGTAGTATTTGAGAGCCGAGGGACCGTGAATCACAGGTCTTCGGTGCAATGAGCTAATTCTGATCATTATAGAAGGAGGTAATTCAAATGACCGCGCTACTACAGGTCTACAAGTGCGAAGTTTGTGGAAATATTGTAGAGATGCTGCATGAAGGTGACGGGGAGTGATCTGTTGCGGCCAGCCTATGAAGCACTTCGCGGAGAACACTGTGGACGCAGCCAGAGAAAAGCATGTACCAGTGAAAGAAGCCACCGCGGCCGGACTCATCGTTAAGGTTGGGAGCGTTCCTCATCCTATGGAGGAGAAGCACTACATCGAGTGGGTTGAAATAGTGGCCGATGGAAAGACCTACCGGCAATTCCTCAAACCGGGGCAGGTTCCCGAGGCATTTTTCCCGGTCCAGGGAGAATGGACCGCCAGGGAATATTGCAATCTTCACGGCCTGTGGAAGTCATAACAGAGTAGGAGCACGATGATGCCTGGAACAACCGAGATTTGGCAATGCCAAACCTCGAACTGTGGATACATGTATAATTCGGAGAAAGGGGACCGCAAGGGCAAGATTGCGAAAGGGATTTCTTTTGCTGATCTGCCGGAGGATTGGAAGTGCCCCATATGCGGTGCAGGCAAGAAGATGTTTCGCCTGATGACAGCACCAACTATAGCCACCGCCAGGCAGTGATTGTGGAACTACCGGGCCGGACTTCACAGTAATCCCGGTGTGGCACCACTGAGGAGAAGAATATGAAGATATTAAACTGCTGCCTGGTGTTGGCGGCAGTTTCCTTCGTCATGATACCGGGGCTTGCTGCCACATCCGAGCCTCTTAAAGTGAATGAGGGCGCGTTGGCCGGCCTCAGGTTTTCCGTACCTCACAACGCGGCGGCAAAGAATTATCTGGGCCTTGGCGGTTCCGGCACGTTTACCATTCCCAAGATCAAGGCGGACACAGTCATAATCGAAATTTTCAGCATGTACTGCCCGATATGCCAAGCCCACGCCCCGGTTGTAAACGAGCTCCATCAGTTGATCGAGAAAACGCCTTCCCTTAAGGGAAAGGTCAAACTAATAGGTATAGGCGCGGGAAATTCCGATTTTGAAGTCGAAATATTCAGGAAAAAATACAACATAACGTTCCCTCTCTTTCCGGATGAGAAGTTTGCCATCCAGAAAGCCATTTCCGGACCGATTAGAACCCCGACTTTTATTGCAATCAAGGGCTATGGCGGCACAGGTCTCAAGGTAAAGTACGCACATATTGGCAAGATTGACCCACACCAATTTCTGAAGGAAGTCAAGGCAGCATCGCGCCGGAAATAGCGAGGAAGTTCTTATGACCCTGACCGGCAGACAGTGGTTGATATTAGCCGCGATTGGAGCATTTGCAGTGACGGGCTGCCTTTCCGCGGCCTACGGCAAGTCAATAGGTTTTAGTCACGGAATCTATGATCCGGGACAACTCAAGCCCACGGACAGCGGTACGACTGTAAAGATTGGCGAGCGGGCGCCGGATTTTATATTGCCGTCCGTTACGGGCAATAAGGTCAAGCTGAGCGAGTACAGCGGAAAGAAAAATGTTGTCCTGTCTTTTGTTCCTGCGGCGTGGACCCCTGTTTGTTCGCAGCAGTGGCCCGGGTACAACATCGCGAAAGAGATCTTCGAAAAGAGTGATGCCGTTCTGATAGGCATTAGTGTGGACAACATTCCCACGCTCTACGCATGGACCAAACAGATGGGTGAACTATGGTTTCCTGTGGTTTCCGACTTCTGGCCTCATGGAGCGGTGGCCAAAAGCTATGGAGTATTAAGGACAGACGGGACTGCAGAAAGGGCCCTCTTCATCATCGATAAGCGAGGCATCATTCGATACGTTGACGTCCACAATATAAACACGATGCCAAAGCTTGAGGATCTGTCAAAGGAATTGGAGAAACTTCAGAAGTAATGCTTTCCGATCGACAGGGGGAGGAGGCTAGGGCTGATGAGAGCATCCAGAGTTTTCCGATTGCCATGTTCGATTTTTCTAGCTGTGGTGGCGGTTGCTATTCCGTTGCAGGTAACAAAAGCGGCCGAAGTTCCTATTAGCGACCTAAGCCAGGAGTGTATAGACTGCCACACTTCCTCGACACCGGCCATGGTTGCAGACTGGAAAAGGAGTCGTCATGCCGCGCATCACGCCTGCCGAAGCTTTGAAGAAGCCTGAGTCTCAAAGGCTCGTTTCCGCCGACAAGATCCCTGACAAACTGGCAGGCGTTGCGGTTGGTTGCGCGGAATGCCACATGCTCGATCCCGAAGCGCACAAGGACACCTTTGACCACAACGATCATAAAGTGCACCTTACTGTCACCCCTAAAGATTGCACAAAGTGCCACTCGACCGAAGCAGCGCAATATGAGATGAACCTGATGTCACATGCGCGCGTGAATCTTGTAAACAACCCGGTCTATCAGTCGCTTGAAAAAGCCATTGACGGCATTCAATCATTTCGAGATATGAGGACCACCGTATCGGACCCCGATGAAAAGACTAACTCCGACTCATGTTACCAATGTCACGGGACCGCTCTGGAGGTCAAAGGCAAGCAAACTAGAGACACGGACCAAGGGGAGATGGAATTCCCTGTGCTCTCGGGTTGGCCCAATGACGGAGTGGGACGGTTCAATCCGGATGGTAGCAGAGGATCTTGTGGTCCATGCCATCCCCGGCATGAGTTCTCCATAACGATGGCTAGGAAGCCGTACGTGTGCTCACAGTGCCACAAGGGGCCTGATGTCCCGGCTTACAAGGCATATTCGGTCAGCAAGCACGGCGGCCTGTTCTCGGCACTCTGGGCCGAATGGAATTTCAAAGAGGTTCCCTGGACTGTTGGGAAGGACTTTGTGGCCCCTACGTGCGCCACCTGTCATGTCAGTCAGGTAGTTACCGACGATGGTGCAGTCGTGGCCAAGAGGACCCATCAAATGAGTGACCGCCTGCCCTGGCGCGTCCTGGGCTTGTATTACGCTCACCCGCATCCCAAATCTCCGGACACATCGATAATACGGAACAAGGACGGCATGCCTTTGCCGACCAGCCTGGACGGGCAGCCGGCTAAAGATTACCTGATCAGTCCCGAGGAGCAAACCCAGCGGCGAGAGACGATTCAGAAAGTTTGCCGCTCGTGTCATGCCGCGGAATGGGTGGCGGGACACTGGGAACGTTTCGAGAACACCATAAAGACGAGTAATGAGATGACATTGGCGGCGACGCAGATAGTGATGAAAGCATGGGACGAGAAAGTAGCCGACAAGACCAATATGTTTGATGAGGCCATAGAGAAGAAGTGGGCTGAACAGTGGCTCTTCTTCGCGAACTCAACGCGTTTTGCATCTGCTATGATGGGTCCGGACGTTGGGGTCTTTGCCAATGGCCGCTGGTATATGGCCAAGAATATTCAGGAAATGCTGGATCATCTAAAATTCCTGCTGGGAGCCAAGAGCAAAGGGGCCCCGGTGCCCTCTAAACGACGATAACCGCTCGACAAAACCAAGGAGATCTCATGGAAAAGAATACGTGGAAGTGCCAGAAGTGTGGATACACATTTGAGGCTGAGATAGAGGTGACCCCGCCCGAAACGTGTCCCGGGTGCAAAGACAAGTGCGAGTTTCTGAACGTGTCGTGCTACATCCCGGACTGTGGCAAGACCAATCAGGATACCCGTCTGGGGTAGTGGAATGAAAGTTCTGGGGATCTACGGAAGCCCCCGAAAAAGGGGAAATACCGACCTGCTGTTGGACGAAGTTCTCCGCGGCGCGCAATGCCGGCGCGGAGGTCTCTTCCATACGTTGCTGCGACTTAAACATGGCCGGTTGCGTGGAGTGCGGCGGGTGCAACGAGACAGGCGAGTGTGTTGTCGACGATGACATGCAGCTTGTGTATCCTCGGCTCTTGGAGTCAAAAATCATATTCCTGGCCTCGCCGATGTTTTTCTACGGCATCACAGCCCAGGCAAAGGCCCTGATCGATCGTTGTCAGGCCATGTGGTGTCGGCGGATGCTGGATAAAACGCCTGAGCGTATGAGAACCGTACGACGGGGGCCAAGGCTATCTGATTTCGGTAGGCGCGACGAAAGGAGCTAACCTTTTCGAGGGGGCTCAACTGGTGGCGAAATACTTCTTTGATGCCTTGGACATGAGCTACGAAGGGGGCATTTTCATAAAGTCGGTGGACAATAAAGGAGAAATAGCCAAATATCCTGAGACACTCAAAGAGGCTTTCGAACTGGGCAGGGATGCGGTGTCGAAGTGCCGCGGGCTGGCGGGCCAGGAATGAGGCCGCTGTCGAAAGCGTCCACCGGAAATAGAGCTAAATCCCCGGCTACGCGGGCTTGGGACCAGCAAGCGACGGTTCCCTTTCTGCGTAGTTAATTGCTGATAGTCAATATTCAATGAAATGCCAATCAGGAAGGTAAATTGGAACTATGCCAAAAGTGCTCATCGCCTACGCCACCCGGACAGGTCAAACACAGAATATTGCCGAGCTTATTGCTGAAGGGGTCAGATTTACAGGCTCGGAGGCCAAAGTCTCGGACGCTAAAGCCCTGGCTAATCCGGAAGATCTTGCCGGCTACGACGGGTATGTGTTTGGTTCGGCCACCTATCATGGTGAAATGATGCAGGCTATGAAGACCATGTTGTTTCTGGCTGCTCGGGTCAACCTGGAAGGCAAAACAGGCGGGTCTTTCGGGTCCTACGGATGGAGTGGGGAGGCCGCCGACAGGATCTACGACACAATGCAGAACGTGTTCATGATGGACATGGTGGGCTCACCTTTGCG
Organism: uncultured delta proteobacterium; assembly: GCA_963828085.1. GTDB lineage: Bacteria > Desulfobacterota > Desulfomonilia > Desulfomonilales > Desulfomonilaceae > CAWBBA01. The sequence goes on along the minus strand of CAWHDO010000042.1, from coordinate 76,490 downwards.
GTTAAAATCCGCTTTATTGCAAGGTGCCCTCCAGATGGCCCAGGATTATGGTCGGGCCATAGGCAATAAGATCGGCGGGAAATGAGAGGTAATACCGACTCCCATAGCTAGAGAGCTACAACGAAGCATGAAAATGCTCGAAACATTGGTGCCACGGACGTGCGCTCTGGCTCGTCCGTGCACGGATGAGCTTCGCACATCCGTGGCACCACGTGTCGAAGCTGCCTCTACGTTGCGAGAGCCGCATTTCATAGAAAAGCGCGATCAAAGAGGTGATATTATAGCAACGGCCGGCAGGGACGCCGGCCCTACCATGAGTTCGGTAGGACCGGCCTCCGTGCCGGTCGCCAGAGGGACGTTGTATGGTTGCTGATAAAAAGGTCTCGTTGAGAGGCCGATGCAAAACTGTAATCGGAGGAAAAGATGCAAAATTATGTATGCCAAGTATGCGGTTATGTCTACGATCCGGCCATAGGAGATCCTGATAACGGCGTGAATCCCGGCACCCCATTTGAAAACTTGCCTGCCGACTGGGTATGCCCGGTGTGTGGAGCGGACAAAGACAGTTTTTCGCCTGAATAAGGAGCCTCTCTGTAGGTCGATTTCAGTGATTGAGATTCAGGCTATTCAGCCGCCGGGCAGATACCACTGCGGCTCACTGTGTCAGGTCGTCCCGAACAGCAAAGGACCGGGGACGCGGCTTTTATATTGAAAGTTCTTACGGAGGATACCATTGCGAATCAATGTTGAAATTGGAAAAAATATCCATTGGGTCGGAGCTGTGGACTGGAACATCCGGGATTTCCACGGATACTCAACGGAAAAAGGCACTACCTACAATGCCTATCTGATCGTTGACGACAAGATAACACTTTTTGATACGGTCAAGAAACCGTTCAAGAACGATTTGCTTCACTGTATCTACAAGGTGATCGATCCATCCAAGATCGACTACCTGGTAGTAAATCACGTTGAACCGGATCACTCCGGGTCGATCGCCGAGATGATGGACATAATCAAGCCGGAGAAGCTGATCTGTTCCCCAAGAGGCAAGAAGGCTCTGATGGAACACTATCACAGGGAAGACTGGCCCTACGAAGTGGTGGCATCAGGGCAGGAGATAAGCATTGGAAAGCGGACAGTGCAATTCCTGGAGACCAGGATGGTCCATTGGCCGGACAGCATGTTTTCTTATGTCAAGGAAGACGCTCTGCTTATCTCCAGCGATGCTTTCGGTCAGCACTGGGCCACGAGCGAGCGATTCAACGACGAGGTCGATTCTTCCGAGCTCATAAGGCATGCGGCCAAATATTATGCGAATATACTCTTGCCATATTCGGCTCTGATTCAGAAGTTGATCGGCAACGTCCAGAAAATGGATCTGAAGATCAACATGATAGCCCCGGATCACGGCCTGATCTGGCGTCACAATCCTCTCCAGATCGTGGCTTCCTATGCCGAGTGGAGCCGACAGGTTCCCAAGCGAAAGGCCGTGATCGTATACGACACAATGTGGCGCAGCACGGAAACCATGGCCAAGGCCGTTGCCGACGGACTGGTTGAGGGTGGGGTCAGCACCAAGTTGATGGATCTAGGCGTCAGTCACCGGAGCGACGTCATAACGGAGTTACTTGACGCGGGCGCTGTTATTGTCGGGTCATCAACGCTCAATAACGGCATGCTCCCCAGGATGGCGGACATGCTCTGTTACATGAAGGGGTTAAGGCCGGTCAACAAAATCGGGGCAGCGTTCGGTTCCTATGGCTGGAGCGGCGAGGCAGTGAGATTGATTACTAAGGCACTGGAAGAGATGAAGATCAAAGTGGTTCATCCGGGAGTGAGCCTTCAATATGTTCCGGCCCATGATGGTTTGAGGCAGTGTGTGGATCTGGGTCGTGAAATAGCTAAAGCCCTCACACCGTGAAGCCATGAGAGGCCGCGGCCTGAAGCAAACTGTTCTCAATCTGCTCAACGCGGACGCTTTTGACACGAGTCTCGACGAGTTCTGCATACTGCCGGCACGCCAAGTAATTAACCCGCTGCTTGCCTTCCTCGTGCATAGTGACGAGAAGCTTCGGTGGCGGGCGATCGCGGCAGTGGGCGCGGTAGTTGAAAAGCTCGCGCGGGAAGACATGGAAGGCGCCCGCGTCATTATGCGCAGGCTCATGTGGAGCCTCAACGAAGAATCCGGCGGCATAGGTTGGGGTGCGCCGGAAGCCATGGCTGAAATTATGGCGCGGCACCTGGAGTTGGCCCGCGAGTATTCCCACATGCTGATTTCATATATGGATTACGAAGGGAATTTCCTGGAATATGAAGGTCTGCAGCGTGGTGTGCTCTGGGGTTTGGTACGCTTGACCCGCGTCAGGCCGCAGATGCTGGCAGATGCAGGTCGTCATCTTCAGAAGTACTTGGAATCGACCGACGCGACGATAAGGGGCCTTGCAGCATGGGCCTCGGGACTACTGGGAGTCGAAGAGACTCGGCCGATGCTACAGTTGCTCGTGAAAGACGATTCTTTGCTGCGATTGAGCATTGACAACGAATTTACTCAAGTGCGGGTACAAGATCTGGCAGAAAAAGCTCTGACCCTGTTGGAGCGGCGTCAATGAGACTAATTACACGATTCCGCAAGTACGGTATCGGACGGTCGCTGGTTTTCGTAGGATGTGGTGACCCCGTACGTGATACGGGGGAACCGCATCGTTCGGGGTGATTATATGGTGAAACGTATAGAGTTTCGCGGATGAACAACCTCGGGACCGCCCCCTCACCCTGCCCTCTCCCGCCATCGGTAGGGGCGGGTTTGAAACCCGCCCTTACAATTCCCCTCCCTTGACGGGAGGGGTTAGGGGAGGGTGATTTTGGCGCAATTCTCAACGCTGTTCACCATATTGCCCGCTCCTTCTCTAAACTCCGGGCGGATCATGGCCAGTCTTGGGCTCGGGAAGAGCCGCCTCTAAAAGGAAATGCCTGTCATGGACGTAGTTCTTCTTTCAAGACTTCAATTCGCGGTTGCCACCATGTTCCACTTTCTGTTTGTGCCTTTGACTCTGGGCCTTTCGATTTTGGTGGCTCTCATGGAGTCGATATATGTGACGACCGGCGACGAAGAATGCAAACGTATGGCCAAATTTTGGGGCAAAATCTTTCTCATCAATTTTGCCGTGGGGATTGTGACCGGGATCACGCTGGAGTTTCAGTTCGGCACAAACTGGGCAGGCTATTCAAAGTACGTTGGAGATATCTTCGGATCGCTGTTGGCTATTGAGGCGACAGTGGCCTTCTTCCTCGAATCAACTTTTATAGCGGCATGGGTCTTTGGCTGGAACAAGGTTTCCCCCAGGCTTCATGCAGCGTGCATCTGGCTTGTCGCAATCGCGGCGAGCACCTCCGCGTATTGGATTCTGGTCGCAAACTCCTGGATGCAACACCCTGTGGGTTACGCGATCCGTGGGGGAAGGGCCGAGCTTGAAGATTTCTTGGCGGTGATAACTCAGCCTTACGCCATCTTGTCCTATCTGCATGCGACATTTTCGGGGTACATTGTGGCCGGCTTCTTTGTCATGGGAGTAAGCGCTTATCATCTACTGCGCAAGAGCAACGTCACATTCTTCTCCAAATCTTTCAGAATAGCCCTGATTTTTTCCCTGGTTTTTTCTATAGGGGAAGTAATCGTGGGAGATTTTCACGGCAAGGAAATGGCCAAAACTCAGCCCGCGAAGCTGGCCGCGGTGGAATCCCAGTGGGAAACGGCCAGGGGAGCGCCTTTTTCCATGTTGCTTATCCCGGACGAAGTAAACGAGCGAAACAGCGTTGATATGTTCCAGATACCCAAGTTCTTGAGTTGGCTGGTCTACGAACACTGGGATGCCGAGATCAAGGGCCTGAAGGAATGGCCCCAAAAGGACAGGCCGCCGGTTGCGTTGACATTCTGGTCATTCAGAATCATGGTGGGTTTGGGCTTTCTGTTCCCTCTTCTCACGGTGATCGGCTGGTTCAAGAGACACAGACTGGAGAACGGCCGCTGGTATTTGACGATCATGATGTACGCGATTCCGCTACCGTATCTGGCCGCCGAGTTGGGCTGGATGGTGACAGAGGTGGGACGGCAGCCCTGGATAGTCTACGGCGTGATGAGGACAACGGACGCTGTTTCTCCCATTGCCGGCGGCCAGGTCGCCATATCCCTGGCGGCTTTTGTAATGCTATATTCGATCCTCGGAGTGATTGCTTTCGCTCTCATGGCGAGAGTCGCTCGTCAAGGACCTCCCGAGCTTCCGGCCAGCTCAGGCGTCAGGAGAGGAGGCTGAGACATGCTTCAAACTGTATGGTTTGTGTTGTGGGGGGTGCTGTGGGCCATATATTTCATGCTGGACGGCTTTGATCTGGGGCTGGGAACTTTGAGGCCGTTTATAGCCCGCGACGAAGCGGAAAGCCGAGTTATTTACAATGTTATGGGTCCGTTTTGGGACGGCAACGAGGTCTGGTTGATCACCGCGGGTGGCGTCACGTTTGCTGCCTTTCCAACTACGTACGCAGTGATGTTTAGCACGCTGTATGCGCCGCTCCTTCTCATCCTGTTCGCCTTGATCATTCGGGCGGTCTCTTTCGAGTTCAGAGGCCAGATCGACAGCCCCGGGTGGAGAAAGATCTGGGATTCATGCCTATTCGTAGGGAGCTTTGTGCCGGCACTTCTTTTTGGTGTCGCCTTTGCAAACATTTTCCAGGGCATCCCTTTCGATGACAAGGGGGTCTTTCACGGCACTTTGCTCACTCTGTTAAACCCTTACGGGGTTCACGGGGGCGTGCTCTTTGTCGTCCTGTTCCTGTTGCACGGCTCCTTGTGGCTTGCTCTTAAAGCCGACGAGTCACTTTATGACAGGGCCGCGGCCCTTTCGTCGACGCTCTGGGCGGTCCTCCTGGTCATAGCCGTGCTATTCCTCGTTCACACCTGGTTTGCGACAGATCTATACAAGAATTATCTCAGTCGGCCTCTCCTTTTTGTCATTCCACTGGCCACGGTTGTAGCCTTGCTGGTCACGAGACTGTTCATTGCTAAGAAAGCGTGGTGGAATGCGTGGTTTGCGTCTTGCCTGACCATAGGGGGCGCTACGCTGTTCGGAGTTGTGGGGCTGTATCCGAACCTGTACCCGTCGAGCCTGAACTCGGCTTTTAGCCTCACCGCCTTCAACTCATCATCCAGCCCGTTGACGCTCGAGATCATGCTGGTGGTGGCACTGATATTCGTGCCGATCGTGATTATCTATCAGGGGTGGGTTTACTACCTCTTCAGGGATAAGGTTACTCGTGAATACCTTGAGTCCGATGAGGCATACTGATGGGTATGGCAGATCAACACACGCGGATAGATCGGAACGTAACCGTTCACGGCGCATTTGGCGACCCCGCGTCCCGCTGGGAGGCCGGTCCGCCCCCAGGGTGGTGGCGCCGGCGTCCCGAAACTGTTGCAAAAGTCATGAAGTGGCTGAGATCGTAGCATGAAGACCCTCACCCTGTGTCCCTCTCCCAGAGGGCGAGGGAACTGTAAAACCGCGCCAGTCTTGCTCCCTCTCCCTCTGGGAGAGCAACTGTGTTGGTTGTCAACCTTTTTGTTGCACGTCCGACGTTTTTTTCGTCAGGCGGCTTGAGCACCTTGAGCGTTCCACAATGCACCGTTGCGCACCATCGTGTTAAGGATCGTAAGGATCTTACGCATGCAAGCTGTAGTGGCAACTTTGTGTATCTTTCCTGCCGCTATGAGACGTTTATAATAGGCTCTGATCAAAGGATTGCAGCGTGTGGCTGCCATTGCGACCATGTACAGAACTGATCGGATAGGTGCTCGGCCTCCCCAGATGCAGCGGCGACCTTTCATCTTACCGCTGTCACGATTGAAAGGAGCCACTCCTACAAGGGCGGCTATTTGTCTGCGATTGAGTGTGCCCAATTCCGGAAGAAGCGCAAGCATCGTGACAGATAAAACAGGACCTGCTCCGGGAATACTCTGGATAATCTTGTCCTTTCCTCGCCATTCAGGAAGATCTTTTATGGCACGGCGTATATCTCTGTCCATCTCCTTGAGGCGTTTTTCCATCCACTGGATGTGCACCTGGATGTCATTGCGAACACGCTTAGAGGTCGTCGGTCTACGACGATTCTTCTCCGCAGTCAGCATGTCCACCAATTGCCGACGCCGCGTCAGCAATGCTTCCAACTCCCGGGTCTCGGGATCTTTTGCAGGCCGGGCCTCAGGTCGCACTGAGTGGCCGTATCTGGCCAACACACGCGCATCTATGGAGTCCGTCTTCGCCAGCACGCCCAACGCCTTGGCAAAATCGCGGACCTGCCGAGGGTTGACAACGGCGCACTTCAACCCGCTTGATTCGAGAACAGCGTGGAGAGGTCTCTCCAATCCACCCGTGGCTTCCATTACCACTAGCGTCGGAGATGCTTCTTCCAATCGTTTAATGAGTTCACTCACCCCTTCATCGTCGTTGGACACGGTCCAAATCGCTGATTCAGGGAAGAATCCCACCTCTAACTCAGACTTAGAGATGTCTATGCCAACAAAGACCTCTGAACTTTTCATAGAAAACTGTCCTTTCCCCAACCTTGCAGGATGCGGGCTCATAGCGCCCAGGCAACTGTTCGGGTTGAACAGAAGAGGACGTGACGATCCGGGCTCTCCCACGGGCTTGCAACATCCCAAGGGCTTAACGATCTATCACGCCCGTGCCAGCCCCCCTTTATCCCACGGTACTCACCCTGGCAAGTACAAGTACCGTCCCCCCACTCTCGCGGTACCCCTAAGAAAACTGGAGTACCTGCAAACCAACATACAAGGGCTGGGGTGAGGGCAGTAGAATACGTCTCGGCCTCAATCGCTGGCGCGATTTGAAGTTCGTCTGGAATTCTGCAACAGTTTCTCCCTGCCGGCTTTCAATCGCGGTGGGGCGCCTTCGCGATGAAAGATTACATCGAATCAAAACTCATGAGTGGAAATCCGTAGCCGACAGTAGCATTCTACCGAAAGGAAACCGACCATGATAGAACGTACCGGCCAAGTAACCATGAGAGGTAATCCTGTGACTCTCCTGGGGGAAGAGCTTAAAGTGGGCGACCTCGCTCCAGATTTCGTTGTTCTGGCAAATGATCTCAAGCCCGTACAATTCTCTTCTTTTCGTGGCAAAATATGTGTGATTTCGGCCGTCCCATCACTGGATACGCCGGTTTGCCACGCTACCACCGTGCGTTTCAACCAGGAAGCCAGCCGTCTTGGCCCGGAGGTGGAAGTCCTTATTATCAGCATGGATCTGCCTTTTGCTCAGGGACGTTGGTGCGGTGCAACGGGGGTGAAGGACGTGAAGACCTTCTCCGACCACAAGGACGCTTCTTTTGGAGCTGCCTACGGCGTGTTGATGAAGGATTTGCGTCTTTTGGCCCGGGCGGTTTTTGTCGTTGATCGAGAAGGGATAGTGCAATACAGCGAAGTGGTGAAGGAGATCGCAAATGAACCCGATTTCGATGCCGCTCTTGAAACGGTGACGAAATTGGCATCACAAAAATAATACTTACGGAGGTTGAACATGGAGCAATGGAAGTCGGTAGACGAGATCCTGGACTTCGCCATCGGGCAGGAAGAACAGGCGGCTCAATTCTACACTGACCTGTCCGGCAGGATGGATAGGCCGTGGATGAGCGAGATATTCAAGGAATTCGCCAAAGAAGAGATGTGGCACAAAAGCAAACTGCTGGAGGTCAAATCGGGCAAACGTCTGATAGCCGCAGAGCAGAAGGTCCTGGACCTAAAAATCGGCGATTATCTTGTTGATGTGGAGCCTACCGACCACATGGACTACCAACAAGCGCTGGTCGTGGCGATGAAAAAGGAGAAGAAAGCCTTCAAAATGTATACGGACCTTGCCGGAGCCACTGACGACGCCAACTTACAGGCAGTGTTCAAGTCCCTCGCGCAAGAGGAAGCGAAGCACAAGCTGCGCTTTGAAATCGAATATGACGACTTCATCATGTCCGAGAACTGAGAGAGGCAAAGGCGGCCAATAACCGGGGCGGCAATGACCAAAAAGAAAATAGTGACCGCGGCGATCTCCTTGGCTGCGCTGATTCTTATCCTCGTATGGATGCAAGGCGGCTTCCACTCGAAGGTAGCCGGAGGCACAACTGTGTTACCCGGCGAAAAGATGCCACGCGTAAGAACCGTGAAGGCGGCATTGAGCCGTACCGAAGGTGAGGTTACGGTCTCAGGCACGGTGCTTTCGCGAGAGATTGCTCGGGTGGCTTCGCGCGTACAGGGCTACGTGGTTGAACTGAACGTTGATGCAGGCGATCACGTAAAAAAGGCCCAGGTGCTCCTGCGCTTGGATGCTAAGGAGATGGTGGAAAGGGAGGCCCAGGCCAAAGCCGCGCTGGAAAGCGCGACGGCTGATCTAGTAAGAACTCGAAACGATTTTGAACGCTACAAGGTTCTGTTTGAGAAGCAAGCTGTCGCCAAAAAGGATTATGACGATGCTCTGGCTCGGTACGACGTGGCCCAGGCAGCCGAAGCCAGGGCACAGGCGGCCCTTGATGAGGCGAAGACACAGCTCGCGTATGCCGTGGTTACTGCCCCCTTTGACGGAATTGTCGGAGAGCGGGACGTGAACCTTGGCGACCTCGCAACACCTGGACGGCAACTTCTTACAATATACATGCCCGGCTCGGTCGAACTTGTAGCCTCGGTGGGAGAGCAATACGCCCCGTATCTCAAGGTCGGAGCCACCGTGACACTTGAGGTGTCATCCATCTCGGTAAAACAAACATCATCAATCCGTGAAGTGGTTCCCCAGCGGGAGGAGAAGACCCGGACGATCACGGTCAAAGCCCCACTAACCGAGGAACCTGGGCTGGCCCCCGGTCTTTACGGCACACTCACGTTCCACACCCGCCCTTCAGAGGTCATTGTGATTCCCTCTGAAGCCGTCAAGGTAGTAGGGCAGTTGGAGACAGTGAGAGTGGTCGAAAACGGAGCTATAAAAGTCCGGCATGTGAAGACAGGCCGCAAGCTGGCCGACGGCAAGGTGGAAGTTCTGTCTGGGCTAAACGTGGGAGAAGAAGTCATCATAGGCTCAGAATCTTAACGGTTATAAGAGTGCTCGAAAATAAGGTCAACAGGGCTCAAAGGGGTCACGTCTACTTTTGGCTCATTCGTTCGTTTATTTCACCATTCAGGCCAACTACCCATTCCGTTGCGTTCCATGGAATGGTATTCAAGCGTCACCAAATCGATCCTGCGCGATTTTCTCATTTGAATAGAGGTCAAGTGCGGGCAGTTCGGGCATTCTTTTTAGAAATTTGCGCCTGTATTTCTGGTTTTCTTATGTACCCCTCATCATTTTTATATTTAGGGTGCAGTGGGTAAATCCTTGAGGGATTGACCCGATCAAAAAGAGAGGAGACGCAGATGAAGCAGCAATCTTGCTAGGCTTTGCGTCCATGACGACCGATGCGCCTCAAAATTGTAATTATCGACTTCCCCATTGTGTGTCGAGATGCGGATCGTATTCCTGATCGTCGTCCGGTCGGAACCCTGTCTCATATTCAAAAAGGTCAACCACGTGCCCCTGCATAAACGGGCGGCCAGTCCTCGGGCACCGGTGAAATTCCCAAGTGTGTTCAAGATAAGCCTTTATAAGTTTACTCTTAGGGCTGCGTTCAGGTCGGTAACGGCACGTCCAATTCATTTTTGTCTTGGCAATGGTTTTCTCCTCCCCGACTTCGACCCGGATATCAAAGTAATGATGCTGCTCGTCAAAAAACTTGCGCTTCGTAATCTGATGATCCTCGAAATCCGCATATCCCTCCCAACGCTTCGTTCCGAATACCATGTAAAAACCTTCTTCGGCAATGATAGGAAGAAACGCTGAGAGGCCCGCCTGCAGATCATGGAGCCGACTCCATTCCAGGATTATCTCTTTCGCCTCTTTTTCCGTAACAGGACCTTGTGTCATGAGAATTCCCTCCACATAAAGGAGCAAAAGAATATGAACGCAAACACCTTTCAGGAGCACGAGCTGGTGCGCCGCAGAGTGAAGGTCGGCAAGAAGCGGCATACCAAGAGGGCCAACTAAACGAATGAGTACATTGCGTCCATGCCCCGGTCCCGAAATGCTTGCGCCTTCGAAGACCTGACCGGACAGTGCGCTTCTAAGCTGATCGCCAGCCTTCAATTCGAAGCCGCGCAAACCACGCCCATTGTTTCACACGGAGAATTAATGACTTTCACGAGTACGAAAGTTACTCCCCTCGCATTAAATCCCACAGCCGCCCCAGAAGAACTGATCTGCAATAGCGTTATCACGCTCTTCGTTCAGCGCGTCCTCTATTTCAGCCAACTTCCCGGGGTGGTAGTCGATGCATAGGCCCTCGTCCAATTCGAGGCCAAAACACTCGGCACGTTCGACAAACTCTTCTTGGACTTCTGCTTCACCAGGCATTGTCCGGTCTCCTTTCAAGTTATCTCCTTCGTTCTTATTGATGCAGAAAAAGTTCATAGGATGCGCGCTGATCCCTTGCGCGCTCTGCGAAGTGATACTAAGAGGTCTTGCAAAAAGCTGTTTTCCCCAAGGATAGTAGGGGCGCACCAGTGTGTGCGCCCAGGGCAGACACGCGGGTCTGCCCCTACTAACGACGGTGCAGTCTGGAATCTCTGCTGGCTTTTCCTGATTTTTGTCACCCCTTTGAAAGCGCATTCCTATAAAAATGCCCTCTTCTCAACGTAGACACAGCTATTTCTTGGTGCCACGGATGTGCGAAGCTCATCCGTGCACAGACGAGTCCCGAAATGCGTCGGACACGTCCGTGGCACCAACGGTGCCGAGGCGTTTTCCCGCTTTATCGTGGCGCTTTCCGCCATGGAAGCTAGTATTAATCCACTCGACGCTTTCCCAGCCATCCCCCGAAGTTCCGGGGCCTCTACTCCTCGCCGGCTCTGTACACGAAAACGTAATCTTCGTTGTTGATGTCCACGGATATGTCCGCCCCGCGTGATTCCGCGTACACCAGCCAGGTCGGTTTTTCGCTGCCGCAGCAGATGACGTCAGGAGAGAATTTCCCCGTTTTCCTGTCGAACCATGCCAGCAACATGGGGTCGGAAGCCAGTTCCCGTGCCTTATGATCGGCTATGGCCTTGGCCGCCATCATGTCCAGGGGATGATCAGCTACCCGTACCATCACAGGATGACTGAGCATGTCTCGAGTTACGTACCTGCAATTCATCACAATGGCCTCCTCATGAACAGCCTGAAAACTTTTCATTTGTCGCGTCGAACGGGCGACGAAGCTTCATCGGTTTACAGGTCTACCTCTCTATTAATCACGCGATCAGCGATTTCAAGTTCCGGTCTGCAGAATTGAGGGTGTAGATCCTTGATACGATTGCATCCAGGTTGAATCATCCAATATTTAGGCGGATGAGTAACTTTTTCGTCCCCACATGTGGATATCTTTCCACAGGAAAGCGGAGTCGCGTCCCCACCTGGAAATCTTGAGTGCTGCGTTTCACAGATTCGGTCACTCGAATTTGAACCGGAGACGGTGAAAGCGGATTGGAGACCACGATATTGGTGGGACAAGCATCTTGCCCATAGGCGTCAAAATAATCAGCCTCTCCGAATTTGTGAGCCCCAGAGGGGCTCAATGATAGTAGCCCGGCAATTCATTGCCGGGTGATCGATGAGTAATGATTCAGGTCTTCGTCCCCGAGGGGACGAAAAAGGCTCTCTTGGCTGTTCATTCCCGGCGATAAATCGCCAGGCTACTATCGGGATGTCCCTCCGGGACAGCAGCCTACTCTGCCGCCTATGGGCAACCTTCCTGTCATTTCTTGATAGACAGGCAGGATGCCTGTCCCACCAAGGCTACCCCGAAATACGCCACCGTAATTATGAAACAAACTAATTAGTTTCGACATTGGCTTAGAAAATAGCTCTAATACTAGGCTAACGAGTCGGCTTGCCGCGTGTTTGTCCTGGCACATAATTTGCTACTGAATTAGTAGGAAAACATAGCGCAGTCCGGCCCAAGGCAGTCCCAAATGGAGAAGATCAGAGTCAATGCAAGAGCAATCGTTGACGACATCAAAGAACGTGTGGGCCTGAAAACCCTGATGGAGAAACATGGCCTGTCTTACCGGCACTTGCTCAAAGTGAGAGACCTTCTTCTGGAAAAAGGATGGATTGCACGTGAGGAGTTTGACTACTTGAACCTACCTGAAGCTTCCGGCCCAGTGACGGTTCCGGCCAAGGAATTTCTTGCCTCTTTCCGTAATCGACCTGACGACTTGCACCTGATGAACAGGTTTCGGTTGACGGCAAAAGAATTGAGAAAGATCTACGAAAGGCTTATCCAAGCAGGGTTCCTGTCAGAATACGAGTATCACTGTAGGAACAGAAAAGCTCCCGAACTCGAGCAGCCCCCCATCGATTCCTGCGAGGCTTCCACAGAGGTGACGCTGCTGAGAGGCGCTTTCGACGGAGAGCGGGAAGCCTTTCGGACGGAGGAGGAAGCTCGGCCGAGGGATTCGCATGGGAATGAGACTCATGCGCTCAAATCGCCTTCGACCAGGCGCCGCAACCGACTGTCAAGTCCGCCTGCCAACAATAGGGGCGACGTGAATGAGGAAACCACCCTCGCGGTCTGCTCCAACTGCGGTTGCCCCTCTGATGCCTCTTCACCGGACGCTTGCGTCTGTTGCGGAATAGTCTTTTCCAAGATCAAACGAGTTCCCCCGAACAAACGGTGTCCTATCTGGCAGTTCGATTACGGCATGCGTTAGATCTGAGGAGTGCGTTCGCCGGTCATCTTGCTGACCTCGTTCAACAAGGCCGGCAGCAGGTCCTTTTCGTCGTACGTGCCTACGTTTTCCCCATTCCGGAAAATTATTCCGCGGCCTCGTCCGCCCGCGATGCCTATGTCGGCTTCTCGTGCCTCACCTGGCCCGTTTACCACGCAGCCCATAACCGCGACCTTTAGCGGAGTCTTGATCCTGGAGAGGGCTTTTTCAACTTTTCGAGCGAGCCCAATCAGATCAATTTCGGTCCGGGAGCATGTGGGGCAAGAGATTACCTCAACGCCCCGGTGGCGGAGGTCCAGCGCTCTCAGAATTGCGTATGCAACCCGTGCTTCTTCCAGGGGGGAAGCTGTCAGGGAGACCCGAATTGTGTCACCTATCCCTTTGGCCAGGAGAATGCCGATTCCCACGGCCGATTTTATCGATCCGGGCAGGAGCGTTCCGGCCTCGGTGATCCCCACATGGAGAGGGTAATCCACCCGTTGGGACAAAAGGCTGTAAGCCTCCACTGTCCTACTGACATCCGAAGCCTTAAGAGAAACCTTAATGAGATGAAAGTGCTCTCTCTCCAGGATCGCTATGTGCTCCAGGGCGCTCTCAACCATTGCTTCCGGTGTAGCGCCTCCATATTTCCTGAGCAGTTCCTTCTGAAGCGAGCCTGCGTTCACCCCGATACGAATGGGAACGCTACGTTCCGCGGCAGCCTTTGTAACCTCCCTGACCTTATGGCGGGCCCCGATGTTTCCGGGATTGAGCCGCAAGCCGTCCACTCCCTGCCTTAGACTCTCCATGGCCAGCCGATAATCGAAATGGATATCTGCTACAAGAGGCATTCGTATCTTCTTTTTGATCGCGGCGAGGGCAAGCGCAGCGGCCATGTCAGGCACGCCGACGCGTATGATTTCGCACCCGGCCTCCTCCAATCGCCGGATCTGCCTGATTGTGGCTCCCGTGTTTCTCGTGTCCGTATTGGTCATGGACTGCACGGCTATGGGAGCAGCGTCCCCGATGGGAACGTTGCCTATGAGGATTCTACGGGTTTTTCGTCGCTTAATATTCATTGTTCTGGAGGAATAGAGGAAGCAGGAAAGATTAGAAGAGTTTCTCTGACAGACTTCTGCCCGGAGATCCCCTCATGCCAATGTACATTCAAAGAACTGATTTGCGGGGGAGTTCTATAATGTCATTGCGAGAGCGCAAGCTCGAAGCAATCCCTTCTTCGGTGGGACGGGCATCTTGCCCGTCATTAAGCGACAGGCAAGATGCCTGCCCCACCAGGAATCCAAACTGGACCCCAGATCGGAGTCCGGGGTGACGAATGACCGGCAAGATGCCGCCCACTGATGAGATTGCTTCGTCATTTCACTCCTCGCAATGACAAAACAGGACTTTCCCGCAAGTCACCTGTTTGAAAGCACAATCGTATCAACTCCGCCCTTACCGATTACCGTACCATCTGTCGTAATATGTGAGATACTCGCCTGTCTTAATCCGTTGCCACCACGCATCGTGTTCCAGGTACCATTGGACGGTCTGGTTCATCCCGTCTTCAAAACCGATGGAGGGCTCCCAGCCAGCTCTTTCTTGAGCTTGGAAGCATCCATTGCGTATCGCCGGTCATGCCCCGGTCGGTCCGTGACGAACCGTACCAAGGATTCAGGCTTGCAAAGTCTTGTAAGAATGTATCGGACGATGTCCAAATTGCGGAATTCCGAGTTTCCGCCGATATTGTAGACTTCACCTGAACAGCCCTTGCGCAGGACAACGTCGATGGCGCGGCAATGGTCTTTCACGTGTATCCAGTCCCGCACATTCATGCCATCCCCGTACACCGGCAGTTCTTTGTCTTGAAGAGCATTGGTGATCATGAGCGGTATGAGCTTCTCGGGAAACTGAAACGGGCCGTAATTATTTGAACAACGGGTTATGACCACGTCAAGGTTATATGTTTTGTAATACGAGCGGACGAGCAAATCGGCCGCAGCCTTGGACGCGGCATAAGGACTGTTGGGAACCAGTTGACAACCCTCTGTGAATGCCCCGTCCACCCCGAGGGAACCGTAGACCTCGTCGGTAGAAATTTGAAGGAAGCGTTTAACGCCATGTTCGCGGCAGGCATCCAGGAGTGCCTGCGTTCCACAAATGTTAGTGACGACGAAAGACGAGCAGTCCATTATGGAGCGGTCCACATGCGACTCGGCGGCGAAGTTGATCACCGCGTCCGGTTTTTCACCGATCAGCAAGGAGACCACCTTTTTGTCTGTGATGCTCCCGCGGATGAAGCGATGACGTTCGCCGTAAGGCTCCACGTCTTGAAGGTTCTCCAGGTTTCCCGCGTACGTGAGCAGATCTAAATTGCAAATCTGCACATCAGGATAAGATTCCAGCATGTGCATAATGAAGTTCGACCCTATAAAACCGCATCCGCCGGTAACCAGTAGCCTCATACGTAACTCAACCGTCCTTTCTAGACCAGTCGTACGGAATCCCTCCTTCATGCGGATCCATCCGGTACTCGTCGGGTTCCTCACGATTGTAGGGCTGAGACGGAATGTTGACCACGTATGCCTCGCGTTCGCCAACACATTTCCAGCCATGGAATACCCCGGCAGGGATGACAATCAAACAGGGCTTGTGTTCGCCTGAATACAATTCATTCAAGAGGCCGCGGGTCGGGGACCCTTCCCGATCGTCGTACAGGACTGCTTTCACCATGCCGCGGACACATGTGAAGCGGTCTTCCTGAATTCTGTGGTAGTGCCATGCCTTGACAACGCCGGGGTACACCGTGCTGAGATACACTTGGCCGAAACCGGTGAAAAAAGGATCATCGCGCCTCATGATCTCCATCAGGCGTCCGCGTTCGTCGGGCACCACCTTCAGGGGTTGTAAGATGACGCCCTGTATCAATGCCGTGTCCGGTAGTTTGAATTTCTTGCGTTGCATCGTCCAATTCAATCCTTGTTGGCCCCGCCCGCCGCGACCAAATTCGAAGCATTCAGCAGAGAATCGAAGGTGCCGGCGTCTGTCCACCAACCACCGAGTAGAGACCACGTCATCGTGCCTTGATTGATGTACATGTTGTTCACGTCTGTTATTTCCAGCTCTCCCCGCTCGGATGGTGACAGGGTCCGGATAAAATCAAAGACCTGAAAATCGTAAAGGTAGATGCCGGTGACAGCATACTGCGACGCAGGATTACTCGGCTTTTCCTCGATTCTGACCACACGGTCGCCATCCAGCACAGGGACGCCAAATCTCCGAGGGTCTTCGACTTCCTTGAGAAGGATCCTTGCACCGCTTGCTTGACGTTTGTATTCCTCGACAGCAGAAATTATGTTCTTTTCGATAAGGTTGTCGCCCAGCACTACACATACTTTTCCGCGGCCCACATGGTTTTCGGCCAGGGAAAGAGCATCGGCAATTCCACCTTCCCCCTCCTGGTAAGCGTAGTTGATTTGTTCGACACCGTAATCCTTTCCGTTGCCCAGGAGCCTCAGGAAGTCGCCGGGATTATTCCCGCCCGTAACGACCAAAATATCTTTGATCCCTGCTTTGACAAGGCACTCTATGGGATACGTTATCATGGGCCTGTCGTACACAGGGAGGAGGTGCTTGTTGGTGATTTTCGTCAAGGGGTACAGCCTCGTCCCAAGCCCTCCTGCCAACACTACACCCTTCATACGGTCCTCCCTTGAAGAACAATCGGCGCGTGATCCTACCATTCACATACGTGTTAGTCAAATATGCCTGCTCTTGTGGGGCCGGGTCGCGGTTGAAGTTCCGTCTCGAAATGTACTGAAGAGAAGGCAGGACAGCATAAATTGGGGCCGCAATTGGATGACTTCCGTCATTCTCGCTTTTTTCACCGAATTATCATATTCTTAAGAGAAGATAGGAGATCACCGATGGAAATTATTCTGGAAGCCACATACAGAGACGGGGTACTTGTCCCGGACCGAAGCCTGGGAGCCGAGAAAGAGGGTAAGAAGTTCAAAGTCATCGTTGTCGAAGAGAAGGAATCGCAGGCCAAAATGGACCAATTCTTTCAGTTTGTCAGGAATCACAGTTTCAGTCTGCCTGAAAATTACCGATTCAGCAGGGACGAAATCTAGGAAAGATAGTAACCGTTCAGCGGGCAATCAGGATTCACTGTAGAGTGCGCCGAGAACGCAGAGAGAAAAAATGGCTTCTACAAGCCCCCATAAGCCGCGGGGTACGCAGTCCGGCCTTTACTATCTTCCGTGCCAAACACCGGTATGCCTTGCGCCTCACCTGATAGAAAGGCACAGAAAACAGAACTCTCTGCGATCTCTGCGTTGAATGCTTACAATATTTTTTGTTTCAGGTATAATGGCAGTTAGTATTTGGCTGTTTGCCCGTCACCGCTTACCCCGAATAATTCAGTGGAATTTACCAAGCAGGAACGGGGGCGGGTATTCGTTGACTTCGTGACGAAATTGAGATAGGCAGGACTCGGGACGGGACTCGCTGTGGGTTAACAAGTCTCGTACACCGGCCTTTTTCAGTGATTGAGTCAGACATCCTAATCCGGCTAATTGATTAACAGAGCGTTCTGCTCGTAACCCATTTGCATCCTCGAGGAAGGGGGTTGGCCCAGCATGAGTTCACGATTATGAAACCGTCTCGACGACTATCGGCAGTTTGCGCCCGAGGGGAAATGATACAGCTCTCGCCGGAGAAGTTCCTAGAAAGTTTCCCAGAAGGAGCATGTCTAATCGGTCCTGATTGCAGGATACTCCACATGAATTCGCGGCTGATCGGCACAGTGGGTTCTGTCGTGGGACAGCCATGCCATAAAGCCCTCGCGGGACTCGCCCATGTGTGCCCATTTTGTCCCTTCGATGACTTGGTAAAGGGTGTTATCGGTCCGATTGTCGGCGCTTTTCAGCCAAGGGGTGAGAGTCTGTGCTCAGTCAACGTGCGTCGGCTCTCAGAGAATGGAGAAAGCGGTGCGCTTCTGGAAACCGTTCGCGATGTCACCTTCGAAGAAAAGTCGAGCGATCTCGGGAAAGGCTGCGAAGAACTGCTGCCCAGGCTCATGAAAAAACTGAAGGGTCTGTTGGAGATCACTCGGAACCTTATGGGCAACACTCCCTTTGAAGAGCAGATGGAAGGGGTCTTAGGGCGGGTGGCCGCCTCCTTGGACGAGCCAGACGATGCCATTGTGTGGTTGGAATTGGACGACCGCACTTACGGGACGGTGTCGGAGGACGATACAGAGTCCGGTTACGTTCAGGAGATCGTGGTGGAGGGGAAGACCCGCGGACATCTTCATGTTAGCAGCCCAACACACCCGAATCTGAGTTCGGAAGAGGAGTATTTTCTGGAGGAAGTAGTCGATCTCATAGGGCGTCAAGTCGAAATCTCCGGCCTATGGACCAGACTCCGACAGTCTGAAGAACGTCACAAGAAGTTGGCCGGAAACCTCGCAACGGAGATGTGGAGACGAACTGAGGCGCTGGCCAAGGAGTCCGGCTATCTTGAAGGCATTCTCAGGTCATCGGACGACATGATCATTACGACGGATTTGGAGGGGCGCATAGTAGAATTTAACCCGGCCGCGGAGAAGATCCTGGGTTATGCGGCGGAGGAGATGCAGGGGCGAAAGATCTCGGATGTCTGGCTGAATAGAAGCGAACGCGAAACGCTCATGGACGAAGTGAACCTTTCCGGTGGCATCCGGAATTATCAGACTCGCTTGAAAACGAAGTCAGGGGAATTCCGTGACATTTTCTTGACACTCTCCCTCTTGAAGGACGAGCAAGGTCAGATTCTGGGCACGGTAGGTGTCAGCAAGGACATCGGCCGCGAGTCTGCTGTCAGGCTGGAACTGGAGCGGCTCAATCAAAACTATCGTGAGACCATCCATTTCATCAACCACGAGAACAAGAACTCCCTCATTGTCATAGCGGGCTTCGTCCGCCGGCTTCTGGAATCCGAGACCGACCCTGCGAGAAAGGAGCAACTGGCGATCGTTTACCATCATTCGCAGTTCCTCGAGGCAATGAGCCGCGACTTTCTCGTGATGGCCGACCTGGAACACGGAGAATTTCAAGTCAGGAAAACGCTGATCAGAAATTTCTACGAGGACGTGGTCCTCCCCGCTATGATTGGCCTGAAAGAGCGCTATCCCGATTCGTTTCAGAGTTACGACGAGAGCATGGGCGGTGTAGGAGCTATTGAACTCATGGGAGACCCCGCTCTTCTGGAAGTTGTCTACCGGAACCTTTTCGGAAACGCATTGAAATACCGTCATCCTCACGGGAAAATCGCCTACGGTGTGGTAAAGCGAACCGACAGCTATATCTTCAATGTCTGGAACGAGGGGCCGGGAGTGCTACCGGACCAAGTTGAAGCCATCTTTGAAAAATTCTACCGAGTGCAGGACGATGCCACCCGGGAAAAACCCGGAACCGGCCTGGGATTGTACAATATACGGAGAATAATCGAGGCCCACGGCGGCAGAATCTGGTGTGAGACAAAAGCGGGCGAGTGGATAAACTTCCTCTTCAGTTTACCCACGAAATGACTACCTACTTGCGGGACGCGGCACTCTAAAACGTCGTGTGAATGAGCGACCATCCACCCGTTAATTCATCCAGGCCGCTAGTCGACGAGGTCCCGTCGCAGGGGAAAGCCTTATTCTATTGGTTTCCTTCAGGGCCTTGTGGTAGACGAGCCGAGTATCCCGGAAGTGGTCAGGGCTGCCCAGCACCACAATCAGAAAAATGTTTCTGCCCGGGGTGAACTCAGTTGCAAGGCAATGGCCTGCACGGGCGGTGTAACCGGTTTTACCGCCGATAAGTGGAAGGTTGTCACGCAAAAGCTTGTTTGTGTTCTTCACGGAATAACCATCCGGATTCAACGAGCTTGCCAGCACGTGATGCTTTTTCAGGCATATCGCACGGATGGTTGTGTTTGAGAATGCCGTGCCGGCTATGGCGGCTATTTCGCGGGCCGTGGATACGTTGGAGTCAACTTCAAGCTTCTTCTTTTCTTCTTTGGCGCCGGGAATTTTGTGGTCCAGTCCGCTGGGAGTATAAAATAAGGTACGTCGGGCGCCCATGGACTTGACTTTCTCGTTCATTGCCGCAATGAAGCTCTTACGTCCGCCAGGGACAGCGCAAGCCAGAGTTTCCGCACAATCGTTGCCCGAACCGATTAACAATCCGTGGAGGAGATCGATAACTGAAACCGAGTCCCCTGCTTTCAACCCCACCACCGTTTTCGGTATGGTCTTGATGTGGTCAGGCACGGTCACTTTTTTGTCAAGGGGCAATCGGTCCATAGCCACGAGCGCTGTAACCAATTTGGTAAGACTCGCTATTGGCAACTGCTGATCTGCATTCTTGCACAGCAGGGTCTGGTTGCTACGCAAATTGACGCAATAGACGGCCTTCGCCTGCACGCCACGGGAAGCCGGCTTGGATTTCTTTTTGGCAATCCTTGCTATCTTTTTCTGGTCCGTCTTTTTTTTGGCGATATGCTTCTTAGTCGGCCGGGATTTGGATCCTCGGCCTTCTGCAATGGTCGGCGCAACAGACCATGAGAAAAACAGTAAAGTCACGATAGCGAGAATGATAAATCGACTGGAAGGTACGATGCGACCGTATAGAGGCATACTCCTTTGATCTCCTGTTGACGATATTACACTATTTTTTTCTGTTGTTTTATTCATCGCTTAATGGGCTACTCTATAGCATAGTTAGATCAGTTTGGAAAGGTATTTTAATTATACCTTGATAATTATATCATAAACACAGTGAACCGTCCAGTTGCGTTTCATCGCAACCAAACCCGGAACAAGGAGAAAACCAGTCATGATCAGAGCGAAAGTGTGGTTCCGGTGCGCGGCCATGCATGATCCTGTCATGCCCGTCTTAGTCCGTCCTGCCCTCATAGGATGGAAGGGAAAACACAGGGACATCGAACTCGTCATCGAACGTGAATTCAGCGGCTCGGAGCTTGTCAAACGAATGAAAGGGTGGATCACGGTGGATCCGAGAGAGGCAGTGAACGTCCTCGAGTCACATGGGCGCCTGAAATGCTTTGAAACAGGCGAACTTGTGGTAGAGGTTGAAAACCGGCACGAACTGGACGCGCTCGAACGAGAGCTTAAGGCCCATTTTAATGATCAGTGCAACCTGGAACCGATTATCAAGGAGAAGTGAGCCGGTGGCAATCTGACTGACGGGCCTGCTTAGTGCTTCTTTTCGCAAGTTCGGTGACGTATTTCCGTCGGACGGAGATTGCATCGGGTTTGAGCCCTCCCAATGACAGTTTCCCGGCATGTCATTGCGAGCGCACAGACCCACCGCTTTTGCGGCTTGGTTTCCGGTCGCCAGAGGTTTTGCGTTGAGGTAGAGGATCAATGCCGCTACCCGAAAGTCCATCTCTCCCATAGGCATCCTCCAAAATTTCCCGCAGCGCATGCGTGCGGTTGCCAGGGTTGATTTGATCCAACCATTCCACCAGCCGCTTTGGCAAGCGGCATCCAATCGTTTCCAGTTTTTCTGTGCTTTTGCGCATCCTGCACCTCCATCTTTAATTGTCCATATTGTCTAACAAAGGGGGATTCATGTCAAGTGAAAAAGTGGCTGAGACCAGGAAATTTCCCGGTTTTGTCCTTGCCGAAGTCTTCCGGATCGCAAAGCTTCCACTCGATCCGGATGAACCGACAGCGTGGTTCGACGTGGAAATCGTAGCCCGGGTTACGCCGGCGCCGGCCGGCGAGACGGAGAACGCCGATATCACGAACCATGGGGTTCTCCGGCCGGTGGAATTCATGGCTGGTTGTGCCCCCGCATCCACAGGATCGACATCGGATGCATCCGCAGGCTTTTCGAGTGGTCCACTGTCCACGGACAGGGGCGCTTAAATCGGATGCATCAGATGGGGGTATATGCCGGTGAAGTGTGTCAGTGCGGTCCCGCTGACACACTTAAAGTGGCCTATAGGGCAGTGTTACCAAGGATTTCGGATGCATCCGAACAACCCTTAAGGCGTGGCCTATGGCAATCGACCAGGCGATCCAAGATCTTGCCCAGGTGATAAAAAAGATCACGACGGAGGCGGATGCACGCGGCATCCGGGCTGCGATCGTGGTGCATCGAGACGCCTGGGTAGAGCGCTATGGAGCCGATAACGACGTGGCCCGGTATTTCGATGAAGCCCTGGCCCAGGTGAACGAGATCATTCGCTGCCACGGCCATTGTTGACGGCGCACGTGGCCCCGCAATCATTCTCTTCTCGGCGGCGGCCGCCCGTGCGGCCCGGCATCCGTCCGCCGCCATCGGCGCTCCGCCTTCCGGCCTGGCCCGCCGCCTCTCCGGGCCTCTGTCGCCCCCGACTTCGTGGTGAGCAACTGTGTTGCCTGTCAAGTTCTTCTTTGACGTGTCCGATTCTTTTCGGACAGTTCAGGCAGACTCAGGGTGCCACTTCTGACCGTTTCGGACCATGCTGTTAAGGATGATCAGCATCTTGTGCATGCACGCCGTTATGGCCACCTTGAATTTCTTCCCCGCCCCGATGAGGCGGTCGTAAAAGGCTTTGATTACGGGGTTCCACTTCTTGGCTGACATCGCTGCCATATACAACACTGATCTAACCGCTGCGCGGCCTCCCCAGATCCGCCGTTGGCCTCGGAACTTGCCACTGTCTTGGTTGAAGGGAGCAAGTCCACTTAAAGCCGAGATCTTCTTTCGATCAAGTGTGCCGAGTTCGGGAAGAACTGCCAGCAACGTCAGCGTTGTTACAGGCCCTACCCCTTTGACACTCTTGATGATGTTTTCCTTCTCTCGCCACTCAGGAATGTTCTTGATGAAGGTCTTCATTTCCTTATCAAGCTCAGCCAGCCGCTTGTTAAGCCAGTCGATGTGTTCCTCGAGGCTAATACGTACCCGTCGGGAAGCCACCCCTCCCAGACGGTTCTTCTCAGCCGTGAGGATGCCGATCAACTGGCGCCGACGCGTCAGGATGGCTGCCAGTTCCTGGGTTTCTGTGTCCTTTGCGGGTCGAGCCTCCGGTTCCACTTTCTGTCCATACTTGGCCAGCACCAGCGCATCAAGGGAATCGGTTTTAGCGAGTATCCCCATGGCCTTGGCGAAATCGCGGACCTGTCTGGGGTTCACTACCGCACAGTCAAGCCTGCTGACTCAAGCGCAGCTCGCACAGGACGTTCCAAACCGCCGGTGGCCTCCATGACCACGAGAGTCGGGGATAGGTCACTGACCTTCTTAGCTAGTTGGGTCAACCCATTGCAATCATTGTCTGTGGTCCATAGTTCCAGGGTGGGGACCACCCCTACATCCAGTTTACCCTTGGAAATGTCAATACCAACTACCAGATCGGTTGATGTCATGATGCTCCATCCTTTACCCAACCTTGCGGGATGCGGGCTCTTACGGCCCAGGCAACCGTTCGGGTTGAACAGAGATGATGGACGTGACGACCCACGCTCACCCACGGGCTCAATATGTCCCCAGGGGGAAACGGTCTGCCACGTCCGTGCCAGCCCCCCTTTATCCCACGGCACTCACCCTGGCAAGTACAAGGACCGTACCCCCCACTCTCGCGGTACCCCTAAGAAAACCGAAGTACCTGCTACCCAATATACAAGGGGGCTCCTTCGGCCTGCGGATCTGGTTTCGGCCACGTGCGCCGGGGGCCTTCGGCCCGGGTATTCATCGGATGCATCCGCTGAGTCCGTGCGCACCCACTGACACACCCGTGGGTCACAGCCGGGCGGTTCGCCGCTCTCGGGCGTAGCCCTCCGGCCCTGCCTCCGGGCGCCCGTTCTGTGGTTTTTTCGGCGGCCGGGTGCAGCCCTGTCAGTCGCTCCGCATGGGGCGGCCTCGCTCCCGCCAGGGGGCCGCCGTTCTTCATGAGTCCCGCCCGCCCGTGGTGCGGTCTCACTCGGGCTTTTGCCGGTCGGGGCCCCAATCCCAACCGGCGCCCTCGTTGCGCCCTCCCCACAGCCCCCTTCTTCGAAATCGAAAAGGTCAGTTTGCAAAATTACGCAATTTTGCAACTTCGGCTCTAAGAGCAGTTCCGCTGGTCAATCTGGAAAGAACGGCCGATGGTTTCCAGATCCGGATCTTGGCTCGAGGGAAAATCGGACATGTCCGATTATTTTTCTTGACATCTGATCGGACGTATCCGATAATGGCATATCACATGAAAGGGGGCTTCAAATGCCACGAAAACCGAAGGAAACGGACCTGGCTGGGACACAACCCCGTGACCCTGGGCAGCAACTCAGCGACCAGGTGGCGGAGCTGCAGGCCAATGTGGCCGCCTTGAAGGAAAAAGTTGATTCCTGGGTGCGGCCCGGCCGCACCCAGGCAGGCGGGGGTGCCAAATGAGCCGGACGCTGGAAGAGATCGATACCGCCCTGGCCACGGCCGAAGCGGCCCTGAGCACACTGACGGCGAACGTTGCCGGCCTCGCTGCAAGCGTATCCACATTGACGGACACCGTCGACAACCTGGATACGAACCGCGTTTTGGACGAGTCCGTAACGGCCGCAGTGGTTGAGGCACTGATGGACCCGGAAAACGGGATTCCCGACTGGCGCTGGAAATACGAGGCGGCGCTCGCTCTGATTCAGGGGCCGTGAGGAGCGCATGATGGAGGTGACGACGCCGCTCCACGGCCAACGCCCCTCATGCCTGTCGGCCTGGCGGCTCGCCGTGGATAGCCTGTGTCAGTTGATTGACGAGCTCAAGGTGAACCAGGATCGGATGTGTGATAGTTGCCCTTATCGGCGCCTGGCGGAAATCGAAACTGCGGTCGAGCGGCCGCTAGAACCATGAAATTGAGGTGTGAAATGGTGGATGAGCGCAAGAAGGTCCCGGCACGGAAGGCCGGGAAAAAGACGGAGCCGCCGAAGGTGCAGCGGGCAGCGCAGCGCCTGCGGCAACTCCGGACTGAACATCGCAACGACTTCAAAGCGATCTCGGCCGAACTCCGGGCCGAAGGCCTGCCGGATTTGGCAGTTGCACCGGCGCAATCGGATGAATCCGATGTGTCCCGGGGCCATCCGGATCCGGACGAGCTCGGAAAAGGGATCCACAAAATGGTCATGACCCAGGCGGACATCCTGGACCGTGTCAATGAGGCACAAACGCTCATGGAGAGCCGGTTTAAGTATGTGATGGAGAATTTGCAAAACGTGGCTGCATCGAGCCTTCGCCGCTCAGAGGACTTCGACCAGAAGTTGACGACTGTCGGCACCCAGGTGCAACTGCTCATGCAGTTGTTGAATCGGATCGATCCGGGACGGCTCGACCAGGCCGTCGAGGCACTGCAAAAAGCGAAGGCGGGTTACGAGCGGCCGCCCCTAAGGCAGGCCGCCCATGAGGCAGCACGTGAGATCAAAGCGGGGACACGGCCGCCGAGGCGGAAACTGGGTGTGACGATTGACGGTTCGTTGTGGGCGGCCGTGGAAAAAGTCCAACTGGCACAGCGTTGCACGATTTCCCAGATCCTCGATGACGCTCTCGGGATTTGGTTGGAGCACGTCGGGGACGCCGAGTCGTGAGGTTTCGCAAAGAAGTGATTTCCAAGGCGCCGGCGTCATGATACAACGCCGGCGTTTCTATCATACTTCTCCCTGATCGGATGTGTCCGGTTCTTCCCATGCCATAGGGGTTCCTCCCGGATGCATCCGATTTTTTGTTCCTGCGATCGCAGATCGTGCCACGCCCAGGATCATCGGGGACGCCATCCCGGACGGCGCCAGTACGCGGTGCTCCGGATCGTGGCACGATCCGGGTGGAAACCCGAAAATCGTATGCGGATTGTGCTACAGAGTACGCGTGTCGAAAGCACCGGTTGTTGGGCTTGACAGCGGATGCATCCGATGCGGTTTGACTTGAAACCGGTGTCGATGTCAACCGGGGGCGGGTGGAGGACGCAGGACGGCGCCCGGTTGGGATTGGGGCCCCCGACCGGACAAGCGCCGGCCGGAGACCGGAAACCGGGCGGGTGGGAGTCCAAGAGAGGCGGCCGCCGTGGCCACGGCTGAGGCCGCCACATGCGGAGGCCGTGACACGGCAGGCCCTGGCCGCCACAACCATGTTGAGCGGCGGGAGGCGGAGCCGGACGCATCTGCGCAGGAGTGTTGACAGCCAGGCCGTTAGCAAGTGTGAGACAGTGGGAACCCGGTGACTCAGCGGATGCATCCGAACGAACGCAACCCCGCCATGAGGCACGCCGCCCAGCAACGCAAACCGCAGCGAGAAGGAGCCCCCTCACCACAAAGTCGGGGGCGACTGAGCGCCGAAAAGGGCCTGGCCAGGGCGGCCAGGCGTGCGGTTGGACGGAGGTGGAACAAAGCGTGCCAGGCCGCTGCGGCCAGGCCCGGCAAGAACAAAAAAACGAGGGCGGCGTGCCCTCGCTTTCTCTTGCGATCGCTCCGGAGCGATCAGGTTACGTTCCGCACCGGGGGTGGCCTGCCCTCCGGTTGCTCGAGTACGCGGAAGTCAAAAATTTCACTTCCTACCCAGGCGTCGCCTCTCGGGCCGGGACAAACCACGACTGCCAGGCTTCGATCAGCGCATCGGGCGGCCGAAAGAGCCGGCCGCAACTCTCGCAACGCATGTCGGTCGTCTGAGGATCATGCTCCACTGAGAAGCCGAACCAGTCTTCATACGATGCCCCGCAATGTGGACAAAGCACTTCAAAGCTCATTTCGGCCTCCCCGTGGCCCCACCAACCAGGACCGGACATTTTCCATGGCAGCGATCGTGGTGTCGATGGTGCGGGCGAAGAGCGGGGCGTTTTCATCCGGGGCGCATACGCCCCGGCGAATGTCCACCCGTAGCCGTTCCACGGTTGAGCGGACGTCCGTGAGGGCGGCCGCCGCTGCAGCGGCATCGCCGACCGGGCCGGGGCCGCTCACATGAAAGTCCTCGTAGTGATTCCGCTTCGCACATCGCCTGGTCATGGCGATACCCCCTTCCTTTCCGATCCATTCGATGTCCCTCCTGGGCGCCAGCGGTCAAAGCTGCCGTCGCCTTCCTCGGCGATCCGGATCGCCACGACTGCAACCTGCAGCGCCTCGGCTACGATCCATGTCCTACGTTTTCCCTGCAAAAGTGCCTGTGCAAGCTCGCCGACCTCTTCCATGAGGGCTACTGTCAGTTGCTCCCGCCCCGGGTGAAGGCGTCTCGCACGTTTTAACTCCCGGTTCACTGCCATGACAGTGGCAGGGCGCATGACGGCGCCCACGAGTTGATCACGTGTCCCGCTGGTCATGGGCCAACCTCCGTGCCGCCGCCGCACTATGAAACGTGCGATATTCCACGGTCGTTATGCGCTCTGCCTGAAACTCTAGATCACAGGCGCTGCAGTGAATATCGGTGAAATCAGACTCAGCGGTCAGAAAGAAGTCCCATGAGTCCTCGTGCTCATGACCACAGTAAGGGCATACGACTTCAGTGCTCATGCTGCAGCCTCCTTCTGGTTCATGCCAGCCACATCGGATGCATCCGACTGGTGCTGTCGGCCGATGACACGGTAAATCTGCTTCCGGGTCACGGCTGTGCCTGCACGGTTGCGGGCACCGCCCCGTTGCAGTTCCCGCCATATTGCCGTGACGCCTTTGCCGGCGTCGTGAAGTTGACCAATGAGACCGCATATCTCCTGTTCGGCCGGATCGGGGGCGATCAGGAGTATCTCACGGCCAGCACGGTTCACCCGGCCGGAAGTCACTGTGCGGTAACCAAATTCAGTCTGCCCGCCCGTGAATTCACCGCGGGCTCTCTTGTAGTTGAGGGCCTGGCGGGTGTTGTCAGCGATTGTTTCACGTGTCCACTGGGCCAGGGCTCCGAGAATGTGGAAAAATAAGCGCCCTGAGGCACTGTCGGTCGAGACATTCTCAGCGATCACGTGGAGTTCGCAATTATAAGCCTGCAGGGCCTCCGCCAACTCGATCAAGTCTTTGAGGGACCGGCTCATGCGGTCCAATTTGTAAACGATCAGGCGCCGCACCCGGCCGGCCCGGATGAGTTTCAGAGCAGTGTCCCACTGCTCTCGATCCATATTCTTGCCGCTCCCAGCCTCGGCCAATATCCTTGGGCGTGGGCATGTCCCGTGCGGCTGCGTAGTGATTGATGCGCTCCGCCTGGGCTTCGATGCTCACGCCGTCATCGAATTGTTTGAAGGTTGACACCCTCGCATAACCGATAGTAAGATCCCGTTGCTCATTCAATTCGGTTGGCCCCGACAGGGGCTTTTTTTTCGATCTCGCCACGTGAAACCTCCTTTGTGTAGTTCAACACCTTGCATAGATAGCCGCCTCTGTTTCCGATCGGCCGGTACGGCCGCCGCTGCCTGGCAGCGATCCAATGCACAGGCCAAGTCAGCCAATGGTATTACCCGATATAGCCGCTCTGCGAGCGCCTTTCGTGATGGCCCCAGAAAGCTTCGGAGGCGACTTATCAACAGATCCGGTCCCGGCCTATTACTCGTACTTCTCGTAAGAATCGTGTACTCTGATCGAGGGGTGGACATTTTGTCCACCCGTCCGGCGTCGGCCCGCTGACCGGTTCGGATGCATCCGCCCCATGATTTGAACCCTGGACATTTTGTCCAGGGGGTGGCCAAATTGGCCACAGCCGGGCCTTTGCGATTGACAAGATTTCCACAGGGATGTTAACAGGGGGCTGCAGGTTGCAGCCGGCCGCACGAAGGCGGCCGTAATAACGTGTGACAGTGCGAGCGCAGCGAAGCAATCCCCCTGGGCTCAAGCATACCGACATCTGCGGAGGTCAGAATCTTGACTGGATTGTATTTGTGCAGAGGAGCACATAGTCCCTGGAATGCGCGGCCTGTGAGGTTCAAGTTGATTCCTTACTAGAAAAGGTGGTATCATCCTGAACAAGAATTTGAATGATGAACGCGTCCGGGTAGGTGTTGTCAGTTTGATTAACTTTCCGGAACCTGAGACGAATGCAGATTGAGTGGTAGGAAGGTTGGAGTCTTGAATTAAGGAGCACGTGGAGGCTTCTTGAAGACAAATCCGGTCGAGCAAGGCGAGCGATTGCCTCGCCGTGTGAGCTTCGCCGACATCGGGGCTTTTCAGGCACTTGTCGGAGAATTAAGCAAAAATATTAAGTACATTGAAAAATGTCTCGGGGTCACTATCTCGATTAAAGGGAATACTGTCAGCATCTATGGGGAGCCACCGTCTGACGATGTTGCGGAAAAGCTGCTGAAGCAGTTGTATCCCCTGGTCCGGGAAGGATACCCGATCCATCCGGCGGACATCGACCAGGGGGTGAGACTCCTCTTACAAAACCCGGAAGCAAAACTCCGAGACCTGCTCCGCGATACGATTTTCATCTCCGCAGGAAAACGTCCTATCACACCCAAAACTGTCTTGCAGAAGCAGTATATTGAGGCTATCCAAAGTCACGACATTGTGTTTGGCATCGGCCCGGCAGGGACCGGCAAAACATATTTGGCTATGGCTATGGCTATGGCTTCTTTTGCCAAGAAAGAGCTCAGAAGGATAATACTTGCCCGGCCCGCGGTGGAGGCGGGGGAGAAACTGGGTTTCTTGCCGGGAGATTTGTACGAAAAGGTGAACCCGTACTTGAGGCCCCTCTACGATGCACTACACGACATGATTGATTTCGAAAAGGCCACGCGGATGATCGAAAGGGGTGACATCGAAGTGGCGCCCTTAGCTTTCATGAGAGGCCGGACGCTCAATGATTCGTTCGTCATTCTGGATGAAGCCCAAAATACTACTTCCGAGCAGATGAAGATGTTTCTCACGCGCCTAGGATATTCTTCTAAGGCCGTCATAACCGGTGACGTAACGCAGATAGATCTGCCCGAGGGGACCACATCGGGTCTTGTAGAGGCCCGGGAAATTCTCAGCCACATCGAGGGCATAGCTGTAGTGATGTTCACCGACCAGGACGTGGTTCGTCATCCCCTTGTTCAGGACATCATAAAAGCTTATGAGAGCAGAACCGCCTCCCGCGAGGGGAGATTCCGGAGATAATGAAAAATGCCGGAGTCATCCGACAAGAACAAGACGTCAGAAAAGAACAAGAAGCCTGAAACCCTAAGAGAGCGGGCCGGGCATGCGCTGAAAGGCGTAGAGCGAGGTATGCCCGACTGGGTACTCAGCCTCAATGAAGCGAAATGGCAGCGTTGGGCGCTTATTGTCGGCACTGCTCTAATCGCTGCCTTTATGATGGCCCCCAAGTCTTTCCAAGTTTACAGCCTGACTGTTGGCGAGCCAGTCTCAAGAAACCATCATATCGCCTATAACATTTCAGGTAATTGATGAAGCCGCGACTAATAAAAATCGGGACGAGGTTCTGAAGTCGATTCGACCTGTGTACGATCTTGATGACGAGATGGTCCATGATGTTCAGGCCAGGATCAACTCAGCTTTCAACTTCGGGAAGGAGTACCTGGCCGCCGAGGCACAACATAACGCCAAGGAGGCGGACCCGTCCACTGAAGCCGGCCCGGCGCCGGGAAAGGCCGGGGCCGACCCCGGGTCCTTTCGGGCCCTGGATGAAACAGCGCTCAGAACGCGTTCGAGAACCTTCTTGGCGCGACTATTTCCCCCACCAATTTCGCGCTCTTAAAGTCTATGGGCTTTGACCCCCGAATCCAGAGGGATCTCGAGCTCGCTAGTAGTGCCTGTGCTTTTGAAAGGCGTGGCGCTGAGCCGCGATCTTCTCATGAGGGACGGAAGACAGGGCATTCTCTTAAAAATCAAATCCAAAGACAAACTTGAACCTCTCAAGGATCTTGCAGCCATCTTTGATCTCAAGGAAGCGATAAACTTCATTAATATTGCGGAAAACGACCCCTCTACGGATTCCGAGCTTTCAAGGGCTATTCGGCGCACCGCGATGGACCTCGTGAATGTCAACATTACCTACAACAGAGAAAAGACCGCGGCCCTCAAGCAAGAGGCGCTCGCATCAGAAAAGAAAGTCTATTTTCAGATAGCGAAGGGTGAGCCCATAGTTAAAGAAGGCGAGCCGGTTAACGAAGCGCACGTGCGCAAGTTAGCGGGCCTGAACAAAGCCAACCCCGCATACAGTCGGTACATTATTCTGGCAGGCTTTGCTCTCATCCTTATTCTGCTGCTAAGGCTGAGCTTCTACTTTTCGGAGAAGCATCTTGATCGTGGGCGTCATGCCACGGAAGATCTTCTTCTCTTCTGCCTTTTGCTGGTGGGCACCATCATTATGGTGCGTTTCTTATATTCTCTTTCCCCGCTCGTGAGCCCGACCAACCAGGGGATAAGTCAAAGATCTGTTCTGTTTGCAGCGCCCGTGGCCACCGGCGCCATGCTGACTGCTCTCATGGTCGATGCGAGGATTGCTTTCATATTCGCGACCTTGACGGCACTGACCGCATCTCTGGCAATCGAAGGAGACATCTATCTCTTTGCTTTCTATTTTATTTCGGGGATTGTCGGGCTCCACGGAATGACTCGGATCACGGATCGAACTTCGGTACTCAGAGCGGGACTCGTGGTCGGCCTGGCAAATATGCTTTCAATCCTGGCTATTAAAATGGCCCTGGGGCAGATCACATCACTGAGAGACTTCTACGACATCGGGCTCGGATTTGCGGGAGGCGTTCTCTCCGGCCTACTGGTTTCCGGGTTGGCACCTCTCTTGGAGCCCCTTGGGTACACGACAAACGTCAAGCTGCTCGAGATCGCGAATCTAAACCATCCAGTTCTTAAAGAAATGTCGCTCGAGGCGCCGGGAACCTACCACCATTCCATCATGGTGGGGAACCTTGCCGAAGCTGCTGCAGCGCTGATCGGTGCAAATCCCCTGCTGGCACGGGTCGGCGCCTATTATCACGACATCGGAAAAGTCGGCAAAAAGACCAAGCCCTACTACTTTATTGAAAACCAGCGCCGTGGAAGCAACCCACATGACAGGCTCGAGCCCAGTATGAGCGCCCTGATAGTTGTTTCGCACGTAAAGCAAGGTGTGGAAAGGGCTCGAGAGTATCGACTCGGTTCGCCAATTGTCGAGATGATCCAACAACATCACGGGACGAGCTTAATAAAGTTTTTCTACAACAAGGCGCTCGAAAAAGCTGACAAAAATCATCAAAACGTTAGTGAAGACAAATATCGGTACCATGGTCCGCGCCCGCGCAATAAAGAAGCAGCATTAGTCATGCTGGCGGATGTGGTAGAGGCAGCCTGCCGTACCCTCCATGATCCCACCCCTGCCAGAATTCAGAAACAGGTCCAGACGCTGATCATGGCACTGTTCAGCGAAGGTCAATTGGACGAGTCAACTTTGACCCTCAAAGACATTCATGCTATCACCAAGTCCTTTGTCAGATCATTGCAAGGGATTCTGCACTCAAGGATTGTTTACCCCGCGAATGTAGGAACGCAGGAACGACCCAATGGAGATACTCATAAACAACAGACAGAAAAGGATCGACATCGATCCGGACGACCTGCGGAAGAAAACGGAACTAATATTAGAAGGCTTGGGCTGTAATGCGTCAGTAATACTTTCAATCGCGCTGGTTGATGCGGCCGAAATGTCCGACCTTAATTACAAGTATCGTGGAAAGAAAGAACCTACAAACGTGCTCTCCTTCTCCCAGACCGAAGGGGAACAGGGTAGCGTACAGCCCGATTTGCTAGGAGACGTCGTCATCTGCACGGACAGGGCTGTGGATGACGCCGCGGAATTGGGCTATACAAACAGCGAAATGGTCCTTTACTTACTGATCCACGGGATTCTGCACCTTATCGGATACGAGCACTCCCAACAGGCGGAAGCGGAGATGATGCAGGCGGAAGTGGAGCGCATCTTCCAAGAATTTGCCCACATCGAAATTTCTCCTTGACTGCTGCCACACTGAATAAGCCTTGACCTGGAGGGGTTTTTGTGATTTAACAGTAGGCGGAGAGAGGGTATTTTTCGTACCAGGGTATGGTCATGAAATGCCTCCTCTCCGTTTGCATTTGCGCTTCTTTTTTGCTCTCCGGCTGCATGACTGGCCGTAATCTTCTCAGTGAACGCCCAAACCCGGAAATTTCAAAGACTACCCGGAAAGCGTCGCGCGGGCACAAGATCCGGTCAAGGCTCAATCCCACAAGTGACCGTTTCGGAAGGCTCACGCGATGTTAGCCCGGTCAGCGCCTCTTTCTCGGACACGACTCAGTGGGACAGGTTCTAAATTCAGAGGAGAATATGGCGAGAGAAAAGAAATACAAAAGCACCCTGCGAGCAGGGCAGCTCTTAGCCTCAGGCGATGTCATCCAAGTTATGGACCAGGGATCGCCCGTGCGATGTCGCGTCCTCTCATGTCTTGCTGTAGAGGGAGGAGGCTGTCTTGCCGGCCTGGAAAT
Organism: uncultured delta proteobacterium; assembly: GCA_963828085.1. Lineage (GTDB taxonomy): Bacteria > Desulfobacterota > Desulfomonilia > Desulfomonilales > Desulfomonilaceae > CAWBBA01. The sequence continues at coordinate 43,239 of CAWHDO010000042.1, read as the reverse complement.
CCTGGAAGGCAAGCGCAAGGGAGAACGCATACAAACGACGCTGAGGACAAGCGAAGAGCGGTCATTGGACAAAAATGACTAGCAGTGAACTTTAGCAGTCCCATATGGGTTAGAATCCAGTTATCTTACCCCGCCCCTGCTCAGAAAATGCCTCCCTTCCCCGTTTCGGCCAGCCGTCTCTTTGCTCCTGACAGCATTCGGATATGAAGCATCTCTGACTTTATGAGCTGGTCAATTTCATCTCTGCCGCTGGGATCAGGGAGTATCTCCTTCATGCCCAAGAAATATGCAAGAGAATCTTTCTCAAACAGTAGTGCTATATCAAGAGCTTCAGCAGGCGTTTTCACGGCCTTCAACCTGTCGGTCGCGGCTTCTATCGTAAACACATGGGAATCCGCGCTTGCTTCCAAATAGCTCTCCGCAAGCCCCTCAGGGTCCCATACCGCTTCACCGGCCGTTTCGGGTAGTCGGCTCCTAAGAGTTCGAAAAATCTTGATGTGGCTCGCTTCCATGAGAGCGAGGTCTTCGAAGAGCTTTTTGACCTCCGGATCCTTGGCAATTTCAGCCGCGCCGGCATAAAATGCGTTGCCATTCTCCTCGATTCGAACAGCCATAGCGAAGACGTCATCTGCAGTTCCGAAAATAAACATAAAAAGAGCCTCCTTACTCTATCTTCCTGTATACGTTGAGACCTATCTTTTCTTCTCGCCCGTAGACCAATTGATTTCCGCCGGTTGAGGCAATGATTATCGTCTTGCCCGATTTCGAAGGCCCAAGCTCTACCGAAAGATCCACAGTAATGCTCAGCCGGTCTCCCTCCAGAGCCATCTCAACATTCTTGAACGACTGCCGTCGCCCTTTGCTCCCTTTCTTGTCAGGCTGTCTGTAAATATTGAGGCCGATCTTTTCAATGCGGCCCGGAACTGTCTTGTTTCCTTCGGTTGAAGCCACAATGACTGTTTTCCCCGATTTGGAACTGCCAAATTCTTTTGCGAGGTCAACGGTGATGGTGAGGTTGTCCCCTTGGATATCCATGTCAACATTTTTTCCCCCACCCATGCGGCTCTTGGCCGCGATCTTTTTCGGGGTTTTCTTTGCGTCCGGTCTGGATCGGGGTTGCACTTGCCCTTGCATCTGATCGCCGGCGCCCCCGATTTCCGGCAAGTCGGGAAATCGAAGGACTGCGCAGTGGTCGCTTAACAGCAGAGACCTTAGATCGCCAGTGATAGTTAAGAGACGGTCCCAATGCTTATCTGTGAAGCCCGTGATATTCCAACCCAATGTCTCGAGATGTCGCCGTGCCTTGCTGATATCCGCTCTCGAACCGCCACCTATAGCCTTGAGGGCTTCCCTCACAAAAGCCCTTGACTTGTCGAAATCTTGAAGCACTTCTTCAAAAGAATGGATTATGTCCATAACTTCCGCCATCTTGCGAGAATCCACGGCTCCCCGTTCAGAATCAGTAACAAGATGGGCCCAGCGCTGAGGCGTGGAGCTACCCTCTTTACGGTAATAGTCCCTGAAATCTTCGGAACTTATGCAGAATTCAAATCCGTCGCTGGTGCGCACGATATAGGGCGAGACGGAGTCATTTACAAGTTCTACTATTGTCCCGGGATCAGATCCAAGGAATTGCTGGTACCGCTCAGTCATCGGCTCTCCACGTAAATAGTCGTAGCACAATAATATATAAGAGTGCATGTCGCACGTCCAGGTCCCTCTTGCAGTCTGGTCGCAAGTCAGGTTTTCAGGACTCCTTTGGTCAGAAAATCTATCCTGCCCGAGCTATGTATCCAATTTATTTGCCTTTACCCTCTACCGGATGCCCCGCCTTTTCCCATGGACGAAAACCGGCCGACATAATCATCATGTTCGTGTACCCCAACTGAGCCAGGAAGTTGGCGACTTGTTCGGCCATGTCGCATTCGGGTCCGTAGCAGTAGAGGATGATACGAGCATCCTCCGGAAGGAAAGGCTGCACGGTGGGGAACAGTTCCTCTTTTTCCTCCGGGGGGAGGAAAACCGCCCCCTTCACATGGCGCTCGGAATAGTCTTCTTTCTTGCGTGTGTCCACGAACACGGTCCCTTCAGAGCCGAAAAGTTTGAATGCAGCCTCCTCGTCAATCAATGGAACCTTCACGCCGTGCGCCTCGATTTCCTTCGGGGGAACGTATTCCCAGGGTATAGACTTTGGGCTTATCAGGTTCACGCCCAGTCCGACGAGTGAAGCGCAAACTAGAATCAGCACCGCTCTGACCAGGATAAGAAGATATTCTTTCATCACGCGAATCCTAACATCGACAAATTACACGTTCAACCCAAAATGCCGTTTTCAATTACACGCCTTTATACTCTTTTCAAGTCAGTACGTAAAACTCATGCGTAAAATCTTATTTCCTATTGACAATCCGGCGTGTGACTTCTACCTATAACCCTGTGAAGAGGACCAACGAGACTCAGCGGCTGGCCGTCGCCGGGAATGTTCCTGGCAAACGCTTAGAGCTGCCCTGGACGCTTGAAAAATCATGGGCTCATTAGCTGAAAAAATCATTCATGGTGACATGCGGGCCACTGCTCAACTTATCCGCCGAATCGACGACGGAGACAGTAGAGTGTTTGCCGAACTGGCATTGCTCTACCGTCATGCGGGACGCTCCTATGTAATAGGCTTTACCGGCTCCCCCGGCGTTGGGAAGTCTACACTGGTGGATCGCGTAGTCTCAAGATTTCGTCAAGACGGAAAGACCGTGGGCATACTGGCGGTCGATCCCACCAGTCCGTTCACCGGAGGGGCCATTTTGGGCGACCGCATCAGAATGCAGAAACATTTCCTGGACGAAGGCGTGTTTATTCGATCCATGGCCACTCGCGGGAAATTCGGAGGACTGACCAGGTCTACTGCCGACGCCGTAGTCGTCCTCGACGCTATGGGCAAGGATGTGATCATAGTGGAGACGGTGGGAGTTGGACAGGACGAAGTTGACATAGCACACAACGCCCATACTACGGTGCTGGTGACCATTCCGGGGATGGGAGACGAAATTCAGGCTATTAAAGCGGGACTCATGGAAATCGGGGACCTTTTTGTGGTCAACAAGGCTGATCGCGAAGGCGCGAGCAAGACGTTGAGCGAACTCAGGTTTCTTCTGCACATGTCTTCAGATCGGTACGAAGCAAGCGGATGGACTCCCCCCATCATAGATACTGTCGCAGCAGCCGATAAGGGGGTGGACGAACTTTACGCCGCGATCCTGGATCATCATCACTTCTTACTCGAGCATGGCAAAGAAAGGCTGATGGAGCGTGACAAGATCAGGGCAAGGAACCAGGTTTTGGATCTCCTGAAAGAAAACCTCATGGAGGAGACACTGAAAAGGCTCGGTGGGGTTCAAGCCTTGAATGGGGTGGTGGAGGAAATAATTGCTAAGAGAAAGGACCCATACGGAGCCACATCTGAGCTGGTGGAAAGAATTCTGGGGGGTGCGGTTAATTGATTTCGGCCAAAGCCTTCCTGAAGAAAGACATTGATCCCGTCTGGCTGATGAGGATATTCACGGCCATTCCTGTGGCTCTCATCCTAATAGCCGGCGTAGGAGCGTTGTGGATATACTTTTTTGTCGTTTCCCTGCTCCCGGACAGCGAAGCTCTTGTTCAGACGCCCGGCCTCATCGCGGACGTCCGCGTCTTGAGGGACCAAAGCGGCGTCCCTGGAATTATCGGTGAAAATGAAGATGATGTTGCCATTGTGCTGGGATACGTCATGGCCCAGGATCGCTTATGGCAAATGGACTACCTGCGGAAGGCGGGCCAAGGCCGACTTGCTGAGATCCTCGGACCAGATTACCTGGATGGCGACCACCTCATGAGAACTGTGAGGGCCGGAAGGCTTGCCCAGGATGCGCGGGAACGTCTTGGCGAGCCCGAGCGCCGATGGCTTGAGAAGTTCGTTCAAGGCATCAACAAATATATATCCGCGCATGCGAGAAAACTCCCAGTCGAGTTCTCGCTCTTGGATTACCGCCCTGCGCCGTTTTCGCCCCAAGATGTCACCTCAATTCTGGCTGCTTTGGCATGGGAAAGCTCCGTAGCTGCACGTGTAGATCCAATCCTCACCAGACTGGTCACCCGGCTGGGCAAAGATAGGGCTCTCCAACTCTTTCCCACCGATCCTGGGGCCACAACCGCTATGGTGGCCACGGACCTGGGGCGGTGGGACCCGAACGGGATTTTATTCCCTAGAACCGGAGGTGGTCACATTTTCGATCGTGTTCCCGGTTTTCGCGGGGGTTGCGCCTGGACGGTCGGCAGTGGGAGGACTCAGAGCGGGAAACCCATGGCCGCATGCACTTTATATCAGACACTGGCAGCGCCGGGATTTTGGTACAAGGCACGCTTGGCCGCGGGAGACTTTCATCTTTCCGGAACCTTTATTCCTGGTGTGCCTGTGGCAATTGCCGGCACGAACGACCATTTGGGCTGGGGCTGCGTCCCTTCGGTCGTCGATGACGCGGACCTGTTTGTTGAGCGTCTCGAATCAAACCCTCCAAAAAGTTATTGGCGGGTGGACCGCTGGAAGAAGATAGAGGAACTGAAAGAGAACTATCGCATCAAAGGAGGCTCTGTTGCTACCCGGGTGATAAGAATGACTGAAACAGGGCCTTTGGTGTCAGAAGTCGACAAGGGCCGGGCATTGTCACTGCGGTGGACGGGGCGAGATGGGCTTAATCTTTTCCCGGCATTGTACGGCCTGAACAGGGCTCGCAACCAGGCCGAAATCAAAAAATCGCTTAGTTTGCTCATAGCTCCTTGCCTAAACGTGGCATGGGCAGACCAGGAAAGCGGCTCCGGGATCCAATTCGCCGGAAAAGTCCCACTCCGTCCTCCAGACAGCGACGGGATATTGCCCATGCCGGCCTGGACCGGCATACACGATTGGGAGGGCTTCATCCCCTTCGACGAGCTTCCGTCCCGGACCACCACTTCCGAAGGCTGTTGCGTCGCGGCTGACGGCCGCCCCGGCGGAAAGGATTATCCATTCTTTGTGAGTTGCTATTGGTACGACACGGATAAATCCACAGCGAATCCGCGAACTCCTCGAAGAAAGTCATGCGCACCAACAAGAGAGTTTCCAGAGGATACAGTGTGATTCCCTTTCCCCTCTTGCAAGAGACTTTGTCCCAATTCTTTTGAACGCCCTCAGGGAGAAGGACAAAAAGAATCAATCTGAAGAAGAAGCCGCCCGTATTTTGGGAATGTGGGACTTCCAGATGGCTGCAGAATCTGCCGGGGCGACAATCTTCGGCCTATTCTATCAGGCATTGGTCGAGGAGCTTTTCCTAGAGCCTCTGGGCGAATCGCTTTACGCAGGATTCACAAGTTACCCCCCACTGCCGTCAAGAGTGGTGAAAAGAATCTTCATCGATAATCAAACCGGTTGGCTCGAAAAAATCAGACCCCAGGACCTTTTGAGAAAGAGTTTTCGAAATGCTGTGAGTCGTGGACAAAACCTCATAGGATCTGACCCGAAGAAGTGGAAATGGGGAGAGATCCACACAGCAGAATTCCGTCATCCTCTTGCCACGCGCTCCAAGTTTCTCGAAGCCTTGTATGAGGTAGGGCCCATTCCCATCTCTGGAGCGTGGGACACGATCAATTTCGCAGGCTGGTCCCAGGCCCATCCGTTTCATGTGTCGGCCGGCATGTCTCTGAGGCAGGTAGTTGACATGACCCAACCACCACAAGTCGCCGCGGCAAGCCCTATGGGCGCCTCCGCGCGACTTCTTCTCGTCACATTACAAGGACCAGACCCGTGCTTGGCTGCACGGTCGGTCATTTCGCGACCCCGTCCAGACCGCGGATATTCGGAAAAGCGGATTTCACACGGTTATCTTCAAGTCGGTCCCGGCTGGATCCCATCTCACTAAAATGAAAGGGTTTTATGTTGCACCGGGTGCCAGACAAAATCCTCATAGCAACGACGAACCAGGGAAAGGTCGAGGAAATCCGGAATCTGGTTAAGAGGATTCCTGCCGTGTTTCTCTCGTTGTCAGAAGTGCCCGACGTTCCGGAAGTCGTCGAGGAGGGTGCAACCTTCGAAGAAAACGCTCTGAAGAAGGCGCGCGTGATCGCATACTCGACCGGCACAGTAACTCTTGCCGATGATTCCGGGCTGTGCGTCGACGCTTTGGATGGTCGTCCGGGGGTTCATTCCGCACGATACGCGGGCGAAAGCGCATCCGACGAAGAAAAGTATATGCGGCTGCTTAAAGAAATGGAGGACGTCTCTGATTTCGGGCGTTCAGCCAGATTCGTCTGCGCTTTAGCACTCGTGGCCCCCGATGGCGAAGAGGCACTCTTCCATGGTATCTGTGAGGGACTAATAACCCGTGAACCCCGGGTAGCTCCGGCTTCGGGGTACGACCCCATTTTCTTCTTCGAGGCGGCCGGGTGCACATTTGCAGAAATGGACCAGGAGTCTAAGAATCGGGTCAGCCACCGTGGCCGTGCACTGAGAAAGTTTGCCGAATTTCTGCGGGGAATAGCGGAATGAAACTCAGAGAAATAGAATCCTGAGAGAGGTTCCGGTGTCAAATCGGTCAAAGGATTGGCTGGCCCAATCGGCCCGTGATCTTGAACAGGCCCGGTCATCTAAATTGGAGGGCCGACACGAATGGGCATGCTTTGCGGCTCAACAGTCTGCGGAAAAAGCTGTGAAGGCGTTGCACCTGGCTCTCGGTCAAGAAGCGTGGGGGCATGTAGTTGCACGACTGCTGACGGACTTGCCTTCATCGCCACCTGAGGATCTGATGGAAAAAGCGAAAGTTTTGGATAATTTTTACGTTCCCACTCGTTACGCCAACGGCCACCCTGATGGGGCCCCCTTTGAGCACTATGGTTCAATTCAGAGCGAAGAGGCAATTCGATATGCCGGTGAGATCCTTGAATTCGTCCGTCTTCAAATGGCCTGATCGTGGAAAGGTAGACCGGGCGGTCCGTGATTGGGCCTCTACGATGGTTAAGAGCCGCACAGGAATAATCAGGCTCGGATACTTCGGATCGTATCCGCGTGGTGATTGGAGTGTCGGGAGTGACCTGGATCTAGTCGCAATAGTTGACCGTGCCTCGGAACCGTTTGAGCGCCGCTCGCTCACCTGGGACCTCAATCCTCTTCCTGTTCCCGCGGAACTGCTCATTTACAGCCTCCGCGGAATGGCAAGCGCTTCAGAAAGAAGGCGGCCGCTTTGCCCGCACGCTTGAGCGGGAAACCGTCTGGGTGGTACGATTCGTCCGATAGTACCACTGCGAAGTGATGTACTATCTTTAGAATGAGCCATCGGGCAATACGTTGCTCGGTGAGGGAAATTCGTGAAAAGGACGGCTCTCATAAAACATCTCATGAGCCAGGGCGCAAACCTTCTGAGGGAAGGAAGAAGACACTCTATTTATATCAGGGGCAACCTGAAGACTCAGGTTCCAAGGCATAATGAGATTGTTGATGAGCTTGCCAGAAAGATATGTAAAGACCTTTCTGTGCCTTTTATGAGGTAAAACATGAAACTTAGGGCGGTGATAAAGCAATCCGGGGATTGGTGGATCGGTTGGTTGATAGACCTCCCGGGAGTCAATGCTCAGGAAAAAACCAGGGAAGAGCTTCTGAAATCGCTCCGCATAGGTGCAGAAGACATGCTGGCAACCGAGGTTCCTTTCATACCCGATGCGCAAATGGCTACCATTGAGATACCGGAACCGCAGTGGGACAGCGCGCCCCTGTGACCGAACTATGACTGGACGAAAGGTAAGCTGAATGCTTGTCTGGCAGGGTAAACATGGACCGAAAGCAGCTCGACGAAATTGCGGGAAACCATCGTTAAAAGTTTTCATCCCAGGCGCATTATTCTGTTTGGCAGTCATGCAAGGGGTGATCATCGACAAGACAGCGATCTGGACCTTTTTATTGAAATGGAAAGCGAACGCCGGCCACCGGAACGGTCGATCGAGGTGAGTTCCATTTTTGGCTTGCGAAGGTGGCCACTCGAGGTTGTGGTCTACACTCCAAGCGAAGTGGATCGATTGAGAGGGGTCCGTGGAATCTTGCTATCGATGATAGAGACAGAAGGCGAAGTTCTTTATGAGCGGTCCTGATATGAAGTCGACGGAAGGGCTCAGCCTATTACACCCGCCACGGCCACAGAATCAGTTGCATTACGTCCACTGACCGCCCTGAGTAATCCACTTTTCCCTGCGTGGGCTTCACTCCAATACACTTTCAAGGCAAAAGCATGTCAGCTTTTGTTCTGTCCCCGCTTCCCTACAGACTCTACCCAAACCGCATTTGGCGCAGAGTCGTTGGATCTCTTCCTCGTGGACATCCAGGGTTTCTCTAACTTTATGCAACTCCAGCAATTCTTTTAGATATTTGCCCGCAACCAATCCGTGTAGGTTGTCCTTCTTCTTAAGGCCAAGCCATTCGAAAATGCCTTTCTTCCCACGAGAGGTGTTGCACCGCTTGCAGGCCAATGCCAAGTTGTCGGCGTTGTCAGTACCGCCCCGACTCCGGGGTATGAGATGGTCCGTTTCGAGATCGGTGGTCGTCCTGCAAAAAACACATTCATCAGGAAGTCTGCGTTCCGCTTCAAATTCCTTGATTGTTCCCGAGATGGTCATGTGGCCGTCCCGCAAATCTTTGAAACGGTTGGTTATAAACCCACGATTTAGCTCTCCCGCATACGCGCTGCGAGAGATTAGCTTGGCATACTCGTAATAAATCTCTTCCTGTATTGTCTTCACATACTTGGGCGGCATGTTCACCTCGCTCTGCCAGATCAGTGACGTTTTTTTGGAAGCTCTTCACCTCTCATGAGTGCTTATGAAAAGCACACTCCACACGAAGGTAACAGGTCTTGCACGACGGGTCAGATTTGAAGCAAACCTCCTGCCCATGAAAATACATCGGTTGATCCAGTAGCCAGGGATTAGCCGGATACACTTTGCGGGCCATTTTGACAGCTTCGGACGATTCATCGGCCTTAAATTCCCTGCCTAATAACATGCGTCCAAGGACCCGTCTAACGTGAGTATCCGCTTTGAGGTCCCCCGTCCCTTCAATTTGGTCAGTATCCAGCAGCGCCCCGACGATCATGTTGGCGATGTTTTGACCCACACCGTGTTTTCCCAGTTTCATAAGACGTCCGTGGGCAATGGCGGGCGTCTGCCCTTCCCAAATCTTGCGTGCGTCACCTTCGTAATGAGTCAAAACGTCTTTTCCAATATGCCATACCCTTTCGTGAGCCTTCGGAAAACGATGCAATCTGTATTCCCGAAACTTGCTTTTCCATTCGGCCTCTGAATCTTTAGTAATCTCATTCCAAAGGTCTTCCGGATCATGAAGAACATCGTTTGAGAAACGGCGGGTGTTATTCCAAACGGTGTCAGCGCGGATTTGAAAATCTAATATGCAGGCCAGCAGTAACTTGTTTGCCTCTTTTTTTGATGGGCGTTTCCCATTTTCTAGCCACTCCCATAACTTCTCAAGACCGAACGTCTCTCCGCGAGGGTAAAGGAGGAGGAGTCTTGCCACCCGTTGCAACTTAGGGTCACTTCCGGGACCTTGCGGGATGGCCTCTAGACTGGCTATTGCGTTCTTGGCTTCTTCTCCCCCGTTTTTTGCTGCCAGTCGATACCACTTGATTACCTCGTCCACATCTTGGGGGCGACTTTGTCCCCACAAATAGATTTGGCCCAAATTAAGTTGTGCCAGGCCGCAACTTTGCTCGGCTGCCTTTCGGAACCACTTGATCGCCTCTTCATGGTCTTGGGCCACTCCCTGGCCGTTGTCATACATCACTCCCAGATTATTCTGGGCCAGGGGGTATCCCTGGTCAGCGGCCTTTCGATACCACTTGAGCGCCTCGCCGTAATCTCTTTGGCCTTCAGGTCCATCTGAAAGTATCGTGCCCAGGCTATATTGAGCTTCAGAATCACCTTGTTCCGCAGCCTTTCGATACCATTTCAGTGCTTCGCCGATGTCTCGTGCCTGTTCAGGTCCATCAGAGAATAGCCAACCAAGATTGAATTGTCCGTCAACACTGCCTTGCTCAGCAGCCTGCCTATACCACTTGGCGGCCTGAGTGCAGTCCTTAGTGGCCCCTGACCCGTCACAGTACATGTTCCCTAGATCGACCTGGGCTAACGCATGACCCTGCTCAGCGGCTTTGCGGAACCAACTTACCGCCTCTTCATAGTTCTGGGTAACTCCCTCCCCCTTAACGTACATCAGTCCAAGCCGGTCTTGTGCCTCAGCGTCCCCCTGCCTGGCCAGATTCAAGAGGCTTTCCACTTCGGCCTGAGTAGGCAGACCTCCGCCGCCCGGATCTGAGCTTCCCAGCTTTCGAGATTCTTGTCCCTCCATTTGTTGTCCCTCTCATATTGCGGTGAAACCCTTGACAATATGGCGGTTTATCCACTAAGATTTTATCTTGGCACCGCGACGGAACCGGGCAGGTTCCAGCGATATTTATTCCTCCGTCGACAAATAGTGGAGCAGAGCAATTGTATCAGAACCCGAGGACAATATGGGCCAAAAAATACAGAATCCTTGACCGAGCATACTCTGTTCTTAAAACAAGCTTTGGATCGCTGGCGAACGGTCGACTCGTCTTCTCCTTCAAGCCCCTTGCGATTTTAGATCCCCCGGTACTATAAAGAGAGGTTGCGGGGTGTAGCGCAGCCTGGTTAGCGCGCGTGCCTTGGGAGCACGAGGCCGCCGGTTCAAATCCGGCCACCCCGACCACGATTCCAGGGTTCGATCTTCGATGAGGGGAACCCTGGGCCAAGATTGTCCTTCCAGGCCGTCTTTGTACAAGCACCTTGAATTCAAGGGGTGAAAGAATGAGCTATAACTCCCGCCGCAAGCTGACGTTTTTTATTCTCATTGCTCTGGCTTTCTCTTGTTTGTTTCCGGCAGGCACGTCGCAAGCAGCCGAGGCGCTCAAGCTCACGATTCTCCACGTAAACGATCCGCACGCGCACTACCTGCCGTACGCGGAGCCTGAGGTTGAAGGGCTGATCGGAGGATTCGCTAAAGCTCAGACGGTTTTGAAGGAGGTGCAAGCCCGCAATCAGGCCGAAGGACGCCACACCCTGATCCTCATGGGGGGCGACCTGCTCATGGGTACCCCGTTCTCTACGGCATTCAAGGGAAAACTCGGCGTGGCTTTGATGAACAAGATGAAATTTGACGCCATGACCGTGGGCAACCACGAGTTCGACTATGGACAGGATAACCTCTTGGCCAACCTGAAGCCCCTCATGAAGTTCCCACTTCTCAGTGCAAACACGAAGACTTCAACAGGCGAGAACGTTTTCCAAGGTGTCTTTGAAAAGAAATATCCGGACTCCGACACAAAGATCGTGATTTTCGGCCTCACTACCACTCAGACTTCCACAACCACTTTTCCCGACAACGTGAAGGGGCTGGTGTTCGACGATCCCGTACACACTGCACAGGGGATTCTTGACCGAGTGGGTGAGAAAGACCTGGTGATTGCCCTCACTCACATCGGTGTTGACGAGGACAAGAAATTGGCGGAATCGTGCCCCGGGATCGCTGTTATTGTCGGAGCACACTCTCACACGGCCATTTTCGAGCCTCTTAAGGTCAACCACACCCTCATTGTGCAAGCGGGCGCGTACGCACGATATGTAGGGAAACTCGACCTCGATGTCGTGGACGGGAAAATAACCAATTACAAGGGAGAATTGATTGATCTGACCCCAGCTATTAAGGAGGATCAAGAAATTGCGTCCATAATCGCGGAATACCAGGCCAAGATGGATGTTCGGCTGAATCAGGTGATCGGCAAGACCGAGGTATTCCTAGTAGGAACCCGCGGCAGCGTCAGATCCGGCAACGAGACGAATCTCGGCAGGCTTATTGCCTATAATATGGCTGCGGGCTCACGATCGGATATTGCCATACTTAACGGTGGGGCGATAAGGGGAAGCATCAAGGATGGAGACGTGACGTTGAATGACGTGTACACGGCCCTTCCGTTCCCGGACACGGTCGTCAAGATGAACCTATCAGGAGAGGACATCCTGGCTGTGCTTCAGAGAGGAGCGGAACTCGAACCGGGCAGTGGCGGCAAGCTCCAAACCTTCGGGCTGGCGTACACGATTGACCACCGCAAGGTCAGAATCGATAAGGTTCGGGACCAACCTTTTGCCCTGGGCAATACGTACTCAGTGGCAACCAATAATTTCCTGGCCGCAGGTGGAGATGGCTATACGATTCTCAAAGAGAAAGGAAAGAACCTCTATAACACCGGACCACTCATCAGCGACCTGCTCATCAATTATATCAGTGAAAAAAAGGTTATTACGCAGCAACTCGTGGATAATTTGAAATAGCGGGGCACGAATTCCCTCACCCTCGATCCCTCTCCCAACGGGTGAGGGAAGTGGAAAACCGCTCCAGCTTTGCCTTCTCTCCTTCTGGGAGAGGGTTGGGGTGAGGGCGCCGTATCACATGTTTGCTTTACGTTTCCGCATCATCTTCACCCATTCGTTCCCGGATTGTCTGCTCGAAGCCTCGGTCCGAGGGATGGTAAAAACGCTTTCCTCGTATCGGCTCGGGTAAATGTTCCTGGTCTACCTTTGCGCCGGGATAATCGTGAGCGTAACGATACCCCTTGCCGTAGCCAAATTGCTTCATCAGCCGGGTCGGCGCGTTGCGTAAATGCAAAGGCACCGGAACATGACCGGAACGGCCTATCTCTTCCTTCACCGCAATATACGCGGTCTCCAGTGAGTTGGATTTCGGCGCGGTGGCGAGAAACACCACAGCCTGGGCGAGAGCCAGGACGCACTCCGGAAGCCCGATAAAGTGGCATGCTTGATAGGCAGCCACTGCCTGTTCCAACGCCCTGGGAGAAGCCAGTCCCACGTCTTCACTGGCAAATCGGACCAGGCGCCTCGCTATGTACAGCGGGTCTTCTCCCCCTTCGATCATCCGGCCCATCCAATAGAGGCCAGCGTCCGGATCGCTGTCTCTCAGAGATTTGTGAAGTGCACTGATAAGGTTGTAGTGCTCTTCGCCGGCTTTGTCGTACAAGAGGCTTCGTTTCTGAGCCGCCTCCTGGACTGTGTCAGCGTCGATTCTTCCGCCTCGGTGCTCATGAGATTCCAGAGCAGCTAGCTCGAGTATATTCAGAGCCGACCTGGCATCTCCTCCGGCGAGTGATACCAGTAGCTCTACGGCACTCGGATCGCATTGCAGTTTGAGTTTTCCCAGGCCGCTTTCCGGATCTGTGAGGGCACGCTGAAGAATCTCCTTTACGGCGTCAGGCGGCAAAGCCTGGAGCACAAACACCCTCAGTCGTGACAAGAGCGCGGAATTGACTTCAAAGCTTGGATTTTCGGTTGTGGCCCCAATCAGGATGACTGTCCCGTGTTCAACGTGGGGGAGCAGGTAATCTTGCTGAGCCTTGTTAAACCGGTGGATTTCATCAAGGAAGAGAATAGTCCTCACTCCGGAATGTGCAAGATCTTCCTTCGCCCTGGTGGCAACTTCCTTTATCTCCTTTACCCCAGCCGTTACGGCAGAATACGGCGCGAAGCGAGATTGTGATTTGTGAGCAATAATCCGGGCGAGAGTAGTCTTGCCGGAACCGGGAGGCCCCCAGAAGAGCATTGAGAAGAGACGGTCCTCTTCTATGGCCCGACGCAGTAGCTTTCCCGGCCCAAGCAGGTCTTCCTGGCCCACAAAGCCTGCCAGCTCGTTGGGACGCATTCTGTCTGCGAGCGGCCTCTTCGAATCGCCAGTAGCTGCATTGTCGAACAGATCCATGTAATCAGCGTACCTTAATCCCGGCAGCCAAGCAAGGAACATTCGGTTGATTTTCAGCCTCCCGCCCCATTTGCCTGGATTTTCGCCTGCATTCGTGGTACTTAATGCAGCAATCTCACCCTGACCAAATAATCGAGGACTGTATGCAACGCATAGGATTGGTCTTGAAGCGCTCGGAAGAAGGGGCGCTCCTGTTAGGTGAAAAAATTGTCAACTTCTTGAAGGAGTCCGGAAAGGAAATTCTGCTCGAACCCTCCTGTCAGGAGTTGGCCGCAAAGTGGAATGCAAATGCTACCGAGCGGCTCACAGACGAGGCTGATCTGCTGGTGGTCCTCGGAGGGGATGGCACCATCCTGAGGGCCGCTGCTTTACTCAATTCCAAATCCCTGCCTGTTCTCGGTATTAATCTGGGACGCGTCGGATTCATGGCAGAAGTGTCTCCGGCCGAGGCCATTTCGGAACTCAAAGCCGTGCTGGAGGGGACGGCCGCGTTCGTGAAGAGGATGTTGTTACAGGTCACCCTCCCGGACGGGAGGACGGCGAGGGTACTAAATGACGTGGTCATCCATTGGGGTGGTATAGCCCGCCTGATTGACCTGGGCCTGAGAATGGGACAGTCTCGCGAAATCGAACTTCGAGCAGACGGCCTCATAGTGTCTACGCCCGTAGGGTCCAGCGCGTACTCCTACGCAGCCAACGGTCCTCTAGTTCATCCTGAAATTGAAGGCATTCTTCTGACTCCGATATGCCCGTACGCAGGTCTTAAACGTCCTCTCCTGATTCCTCCTCATCTGGAAACGGAGTTGGTTCTCAAGAAAGGGAAAGATTTGACCCTGACCCTCGACGGACACACTACGGTGGATCTGGAAGAAGGCCAATCCATTACAATAGTCCGCGCACCCTTTCCGTTTATCATGGTTAAGTCAACTGCCAGAGATTACTTTGACGTCCTGAAAGAGAAGCTGGACTTAATATAGGCGAATGATCAGGTTGCCGGGCCGTCCTCGATTTGTTATCCTTGAAAATTCTGTGTGAGCGTCATATCTTAACTCGTGGAAGCCCAGAGGGCGTGAGATTGCCTGCGTAGGCAAACGATTCCCATGCTGAAGTACCTAAAAATATCAGACCTGGCCATAATCGACAAAGTCGAGGTGGACTTTCGCGAGGGGTTTAACGTTCTGACCGGCGAGACGGGCGCGGGCAAGTCTATTCTCATCGGCGCGCTCGACCTTCTTCTCGGATCTCGATGTTCGCCGGATATCATTCGCACTGGCGAGCAGGAAGCTCGGGTAGAGGGTCTGTTTGAAATCGCATCGGGGATGGCACTCCCGGCAGAGATTGGAAGTGGAGTGAACGGATCGACAGAGATTGTCCTTTCGAGGAAAGTTTCACGTACGGGCAAGTCCAGGTGTTACATAAACGGTAATCTGGCAACTCTGGCGATGATCCAGGCGGTGGGGCGATCCCTTGTCAGCATCTTCGGCCAACATGAGCATCAGGTTCTCCTTGATCCGGACGAACATGTGGGGATCTTGGATCGGTTTGGGGGAGCAGGAGCGGCGCGGAAGGAGACATTAGACACATTCTCGGCATGGACAAAGGCTGCGAGAGAACTGGCCCAGGCTGAAAAAAGGCTCGAGGAACTTGAGAATCTGGGACGCGAGAACGCCGCTTCAATTGAAGAACTGAACGCCGCTTCCTTGAAGGAAGGAGAAGAAGACGAACTGATTCAAGAGCGGGAAGTGCTGAAAAAGGCCGTACAAATTCGCGAGAAGGCATTCGAGGCTCACCAAACACTCTATTCCAAAAGCGGCAGTTTGATGGAAGGCTTCACCGAGGTAAAAAGAGCGCTGGAATTCCTGGCATCGACCAATCCCAAATTGGTAGGGCTCCGGGAAAACTTTGAAGACGCTGTCTACCGATTGGAGGACGTGGCCCTCGAACTGAGAGGTGTCGCGGAAACCAGCCACAGCGATCCCGCGCGGCTTGAGCAAATCGAGGAACGTCTCGCCTTGATAAGGCGACTCAAGAGAAAGTACGGGCAAGACTTGGCGGGGCTGATTGGCCACCTTGGCACGCTGTCGGATGAGGCAGGAGACGTCCTTGAGGCAAGGGCCGATGTTAAGAAGCTTA
Source organism: uncultured delta proteobacterium (assembly GCA_963828085.1). Taxonomy (GTDB): domain Bacteria; phylum Desulfobacterota; class Desulfomonilia; order Desulfomonilales; family Desulfomonilaceae; genus CAWBBA01. The sequence continues at coordinate 27,260 of CAWHDO010000042.1, read as the reverse complement.
CAGGCAGGGTGTCCGAATACCGTGAAAAGTACCTGCATGCTGCACGCAATCTTTCCTCTGCCAGGAGGGGAGCAGCCGCAGAACTTGAAGTTGCGATGAAAAAGGAACTCAAAGACCTGGCCATGCCCCACGCACTTTTTGGCGTTTCATTTCAGGAACTAGAAGAAGAGAAAGGGTCGTCTAACGGGCTCGAAAAGGTTGAATTCTTTCTGGCGTCCAATCCCGGTGAGGCACCGCGGCCTTTAAGCCGGGTTGCTTCAGGAGGGGAACTTTCAAGAATTATGCTTGCTGTGAAAGCCCTTCAGGTCGACGGCCACGGTTTCTCCTACGGTCATCTTTGACGAAGTAGACGCCGGGATAGGCGGCCACACAGCTTTTGCCGTAGGAACCAGACTGGCCAGAGTAGCTCAGCGGCAGCAGGTCCTATGCGTGACTCACCTGCACCAGATAGCGGCTCTTGCAGACCATCATCTCTCCGTTCGAAAGTATGTTAGCGAGGGACGCACGCATATAGACGTGAAGCCCCTGGACCGGGAAGCCCGCGTCGAGGAACTGGCCAGAATGCTGGGTGCGAGCCCGGATTCGGCCTCGGTGAGAGAGCACGTGCAGCGCTTGATGGACCCAGACTGCGCGGAGGTTTCCGGGTGATCCGAAGGGCCACTTTGAAGGACGTGAAAAGCATCCACCGCTTGATAGCCGAACAAGCTCAATCGGGACATATTCTCGCCCGGGCGATGAGTGAGCTTTATTCTCAGGTGAAGGATTTCATGGTAAGCGGCGACGAGGTCTCCGAGGAGATCGTAGGCTGCGGCGCTCTTCAGATTGTGTGGGAGGATCTCGCTGAAATACGGTCATTGGCCGTGCAGACCGAGTACCAGGGGCAGGGAATCGGCACCGCACTCATTGGAGCACTTTTGGAAGAGTCCACACTCATGGGGGTGAGCAAGGTTTTCGTTTTTACCTACAGGCCGGAACTATTTCAGAGGCTTGGTTTCGTTTCTCATGGATAAGAATCTGCTGCCACACAAGATATGGGCGGATTGCATTCGCTGCACAAAATTCCCGGAATGTGACGAAATAGCTCTTGTGAGGGCTTCATGACCAGGACGCCGGCTATAGAAGGTGAGGCCATTCGAAGGGAAGCTGAGGAACCGGAACGTTTTCAACGAACGCATTGGAAAGGCGCGTTTCATTTGCTGGCATTGGCCAGCACTCTTCTTTTCATAGCGGGCTGCGGGATGTTTAACCTTGGAAAGTTCAGGTGGATCGAACATACCCCCGATGATGAAAAGTACTACCTGGTCAAAGATATCTTCTTGACGGGGGGGTCTGCGTACATACCGCAAAGAATCTTTTGACCACAACATGAACGAAACTGTGAATCTCGTTTTCATACCCAAGCTCGAGAAGAACACGTATACCGCCGAGAGTATCTGGTACGACCCCAACGGTGAAGAATTTCGCAAAATAAGAACAACCTACGACGCGGCAAAGTGAGAGCAAGAAAGGTGAAGACAGACAAGCATCCGGCAGGACGAGAGTCCATACCATGCCCACCAAGGAACTCTTCGAGCACAAGCCGGGGCTTTGGAAGGTAGCGCTTTACATTGAAAACGATTTGGTCCGGAGATTGACTTTCTCTCTCAGGTGACGTTGCAATGCATTCAGGCTAATTTGTGCCATAACGCACACTTGCATGAACCCGGAATACTTGATAATATAGCAAAAATAAGTCTAAGTTCGGAGGCTTGGTGAAAATTATCCGAAACAACCTGAATATCCTGATTACCGGGCTTGTCGCTTTAAGTGTACCGAGTGCCGCACCGGTCTCGGGGGACCAAATTTTTGCACCGGACTGTCTATGGGAGCGCGGGATTGCGTCCAAGACCGACCCCATAGAGATAGCAGACACACACCTGGGCATCTCTTACCGAGACGATGGCGCCTTGGACAGCCAGGGGCACTTCACCACGTTTGACAGGCCCGACAGGTTTTTTGAAACACCAGGGCTCAATTGCAGCGGGTTAGTGGTTTCAATTTCCCGTTTCTTGTTTGATAAGAATTGGACGCTGGAGGAAGTTACCCGGGATCGCCTGGGGGACAGCGGTGCCGATTCTCCACTGGGCAAGGACTGGGATTTCGGATGGGACCTTATCTTCAACATTACAGAAGGCAAACCCCGCAGAATCGTGATGCCGGACGCGGGAAACTACCCTATTGAGGGTGCCAATGGCGCAAGCCTGCGTGGTTTCGATCTCCACGATTCGGCTGCATGGCAAAAGGTTTTGTCTCAGATGCAAGCCGGGCGAATGTATCTTGGGAGCATCAGTCGGTCCGCTCCTGAGCGTGGATATCCGGTGCTCCACTATCACGTGGTGCTCATGCTGCCCGATGGAAAAGGCGGAGTGTGGCTTTACCATGCTACTCGTAGGAGCCACGTTCACCGGATGAACATCAGCACACCTCAGGGCATGTCCCGCTTCATGTCTGAGTTCAGGATCTCCAAAGGCAACGCTAAAAAGATTTTGATAATCGAAGCGGTGCTCCCTCAGTTAGCACCGGCCACAGAGGCGGCCTCTGAGACAGGGTCGCCATCGCCGCAACAACAAATCGCCGGGCAGGAGCCCGCGCTGATGCCAACTCAGAAGGCACAGTCAGAGGCTCAAGTGGAAGTTCAGGATGCCCATCGATCGCCGGATGAGCGTGCCGCGCCGGGGCTCGCTTCTCCGGGCGCGAAACGGCTGCCCAAAGCTCCCCGCCTGTTGCACCAACTCGTCAAAATGGCCCGGAACTGGTGATAAACCACTTGTCTGGCAGAGTTTTCAAATCTTTTCCCGAACTGGTCACCGAGATTCCGCGCTTCGCGGATGATTCAAAGAATGGGCTCAAGTTCTGGCTCAGCAATAGAGGTAATCTTGCAAGGAATGTTCAAATTGCTCTTAGGACGCCCGACGGCGACGTCCAATACAAGGGCCAACTGGGCGCGGATGCGGACCTTTCAGTGGCATATCCTGCTGACTTCGGCAAAACTTCGTCCCAGCCGGTCAAGGTTGGAAAATACTTGGCGGATGTGAGAGTAGACGGCGTTCAGTGGTGTTCGGACCTCTTCGAAGTGGCGATGCCACGTGAAGCCCGGCCAAAGGTAATCAATGTGAAGATTCCGGCCACGGTGCAGGCCGGCCAAATTTTTACCGTCAGGGTGGAAGCTCAGAACCAGGGAGCTGAATCCGATTACGGGGGCATCACAATCTCAACGCCTGACACTTCAGGGCTACGGCTGGTATCTGCAAAGCCAGGTCGTGTCTATGGGCCGGGCAGTTCAGTGCTGTCCGTCACCACTGACAAGATTCGAACAAAAGTTCCAATGGCCGAGCGTTGGATCGACCTTTGGGGTGAATCCAAAGTATATGACCTAAATGTTCAAGTCCAGGCGGGCCGTCCCGGCACATACCCGCTCTACGTTAGATGCGCTCTGCGAGGCGTGAATGCGAAGAGCAGTGTGGTTTTGATGGATCCCCAGGCTTCTGATACGGCGGATCAGCAGGGCTTTCCGGTTCAGGTCCACAGGATAACGGTGCGATGATTCGGTGGAGATGGCCAAGATTGAGGGAGGCATCCTGCCTGTCCCACCAGTCTGTGAACCGAATTGACGTTGGGTCCGAGACCTGGAAACAGATCCGGGCTTTCGGCACACGGTACAAGTTCGGCCGAGTTGTTGTTTGAACGCCAGGAGGACATCATGAAGAAATTGATGTTGAGTTTCAGCCTGGCCGCCACCTTTTTTTTGGCGGCCCTCACAATCCCAGCTTTAGGAGCTGTAGAAGAACCATGGGCTGACATCGAAGCCCGGACAAAATTCCTCCGCACCAATCATTATATTGAGGCCGTTCGCGTTCATTCTGATGTCTACTCAAGCGCCAAGGCCAAGGGCGGAAAGGACGTTCCCGGTCCGTTTCCCGTTCACGTGATTCTGCCCGAAGATTATGAGAAAAACGTCAACCACCGCTATGGGGTGGTCTACTTGCTGGGAGGAAAATCCGGATGGGATAACGGCCCTGAGCTGGGAGGTGCGACGTACTGGTCGGTCTGGTGTAAAACCCCACTGGCTATGGACAACCTGAAATCGGGTCACCTTACCAAGGCCAGCTTCCAGGACAATGTCGGCGACCGGGAACTCCAGCTTTTCAATCAATGGCTCAAGCAAGACCCTTACGAGGATTTCATAGTCGTCTCTCTTTGGAATCCAGGTGGCGGAAATACAAGCCAGTACGAGAAGTATCTAATAGGCGAGGTTATCCCCTACATAGATGCTCACTTTCGGACTGTTCCGGATCGGCGGTTCAGAGGAATCGACGGGGCCTGCGCTGGCGGGGCTCAAGCCTTAATGATCTCTGCTAGACGGCCCGATATATTCGCATACGCGGGGGGCAGCAGACTGACCTTGGAAGCTATCCCATGACCAATGACGTGTGGCGGAGCAATGCAGCGCGGATACGTAAAGCCGGAGGTATCGCGTACAACATCAATACTAACGTCAAGGACGGCTGCAACTCGTACAGCAACGGGGGGCGGTTGTATGATCTTGTGCAGGACATGAAAGCCGCGGGTTTTCCCGTGGAAGTGCATGTTTTTGAGAGCTGCGGCCACGGGTACTGCGCCTATCGGTACCCGAACGGGCATCAGTCATTATACTGGTTTTCCAAACAATTCAAGCGGAACTTCCTGGCTCTGGGTATCAACAGGAATTCTCCACGAGAACAAGTCACGGCCGGACCACCACGAGCGGAACAAGAACCGACACGGGGCCCGGACAATCGAGCTACAGCACGCGGCCAGACCGGATTGCTTCCGGGGCTCTGGTAAGATCAGGCAGGCTCGGCGACAGTTGCCTGCCAGGCCGAAGCCAGAGACGTCAGTAACTCGTACCGACACTGGGCAAATACTCCCTCCATGCTCATTAGAACGACACATGGACTGCGCTTGACGCGACTCCTTTTACCGCTTCTGACGGCCTGTGCCATTGCTGCGTGCACAAAGCCAGGAGAAGACGTCTCAAAGTCCAAGGTGCCAGCGGTCACAAATAGCACAGCGGCCGGGGCAATTGATAAGGAAGCCCGAAGAAATGCGGTTTCTGAAAGCACCGAGCCTCGTCGCGGCCCAACCAGGTACGACCCGTTAACTGCTCAGTCCGCACTACCCGACGAACAGCGTGGCTCAATTATACGGGATCGGACCAAGTCCGTAGCGCCTATTCTCCCGCAAGAACCTCTCGGAGAAGTGGTCATTGAGAAACTGTCCGGGTACAAAATTCCCGCGGAATACTTTACCATCCCCTCCCGAAAGTACCCTGAAGGGGTGACGGCCGTCAGCCTACCGCTCGACTATGAAAAATCCAAGGCAAAAAAATACCCGCTGGTGATAGCTTTCGGAGGCGCGGGCGAATGCGCCAGGTCCCCAAGAGACGGCGCCCTCGCGTGGCTCTATTATTACAAGACGGATGAGGCCGTTCGAGCGTTGGCGAATAACCGGCTCACCCCGGATGACTTCCGGAGATTTATCACTCCACCACAGCTGAACGACTTTAACCGGAGGCTCAAAGCTCGCCCGTACGGAGGGATCATACTGGCTTGTCCATCGTCGCCTCTCTTATCACCACAGGTCGGCCTTGAATTCCCGGAATATGAAGAATACATCATGAACGAGCTTGTCCCCGCGCTCAAGAGCCGTTATCGGGTGGCCAACGCCCGCGTTGGTGTTGACGGGGTGTCCATGGGCGGAGCCCGAGCTATGTATTATGGCTTTAAGTATCCGGAGGTGTTCTCCAGCATCGGTTCCATTCAGGGAGCATTCGGGCCGTACTTTGATATCTACCGCCATTTCGTGGGAAGGCACAACGAGGCTCTCAAGAAGCGATCCATTCAGTTGGTTACGAGCGACCGCGATCCTATGGCGCCTTCGGTGGAGAAAATGCATCACCTTCTTGTACACAACTCGATACCGCATGTGTATCTCAAGCTTCCAGGCCCTCACGACTACATTTTCAACCAGGGACCGGGCGCACTGGAGCTTCTGGTATTCCACGACCGCGCCTTGCGATAAACTTGAGCAGTTAACATCGCTGAGTTGATGCCGACCGCTTCCCAAAGATCTTTACGTCAACCGAGAAGGATTCCACATGGAATTTCACAAAGCAGACGAAAAGATGAGGCGGGGTCTACTCGAACAGATCTTCACCGCAGCAGTCCTGCTCGTGGCGAGAGGCAAAAACGTCCTGTTCCGGCAAACCTACGGAACCCTGGATGGCGCCGGAACGGACCCTGTGAATCCCGAAACTCTTTTCGACTTGGCCTCTCTCACCAAAGTGCTTGCCGTCACCCCGAGCTGGATCCTCATGGCCACGCAAGATCCTGGCTTACTGGATCAAAGCATCAGTCATTGGCTTCCCAATGCACCTCAAGACAAGCACTGCATCACTGCCAGGTGCCTCCTGGCTCACGCATCAGGACTGCCGGCTTGGCGGCCTTACTATCTTCTCTCCGCCTCCCGGCACACCGGAGAAGACACTGCGGCGAGAATCCTGGCGGAGCCTCTGGAATATCCTCCGGGGCAGGGTTGCATCTATTCAGACCTCGGATTCATGCTCTTAGGGTTCATTATTGAAAGGGAAACAGGCCGAAACCTGGAACAGTTCTCACGAGAGAGGATATATGAACCGCTCGGGCTCGCCGGGGACCTGCTGTTCCTGCCTAAGAATGGCGAAAGGATTGCAGTGACCCGCGGTGGGGAGTTCGCCGGTCTTGTAAACGATCTCAACGCGAGGGCCCTCGGAGGAGTTTCCGGCCATGCCGGATTGTTTGGTACGGCCAGCGGGGTTGCGGCTCTTGCGGGTGAGGTCCTTGTGAGCTTGAATGAGAGCGGCAGGTTCTTTGACAAAGAGATAACTCGCACATTCTGTACACGTGCAGACTTTACTTCAGCTTCCACGCGAACGCTGGGTTTCGACACCCCATCTGAGGAGGGATCGACCAGCGGCAGGCTCCTTTCCAGGGATAGTATAGGTCACACAGGCTTTACCGGGGTCTCGCTCTGGGTAGACATTCCGCGAGATTTAATAGTGGTTCTTCTCACCAATCGCGTTTTCATGGGAGAAGCAGATTTCCGGATCAGAGAATTCAGGCCGATGCTTCATGATGCAGTTGTGGAGCATGTGCTCCCTCGGGCCTGAGATATCCTTGGCTCCCCAAACTTCTCGCAACTTTTTCAGTTGCAAGGCGACCAAGAAGTATCCGAAAGGAAAGCAGACATGAAACGACTGGATCCGGATGAAAAAGAGCTTCTTGAGTCGTACGAAAGAGATGAGTGGCAATTAGTTCCAGACTTGGAATCCAAGTCAGATCGATACCGCGGATACGCTGCTGCAACTTTCAGGAAGGATAAGCGGATAAACATCCGTATTTCCCAAAAGGACTTGCTAAGCATCCAGAAGAAAGCACTCGATGAAGGAATTCCTTACCAGACGCTTATTTCCAGCGTCCTCCACAAGTATATCTCAGGGCGTCTAGCTGAAGATAAGGGCCAGTAAGCTAATCAGGCAACGGGGGCACCACCCTCGGAACTTATCGGCACTGTGAGCGCTGTTTTAGCATGGTTGCTCGCAGCTTGCGCCGGTAAGTGTTTTAAATTAGAGGTATTGGACCAGTGGTAAGAAGACGCGGCAACTTCTTATAGAGAAGAAATACAGTCTCTGTTTGCCGTATAATACAGACTGTGTAATCATTGTTGGGCTCCGACCCTGGCAGCCAAGTGGGGGCTGCAGTATTCTCGGAGCGAGGTGGATGCATGCAGCACACAACGATTCCTGAGCCGCAGGGCTTCGCTGAACTCTCCAAGGCCGAGCAGGTCCGATACTTGCAAGCGCTCTGGGACCGAATTGCCGAGCAACCTGGAGAGATTCCGGTGCCGGAAAGCCATCTGGAGCTTGCGGAAGAGCGGCTTACTGAGTACCGGAGTGATCCAACGCACGGGTGCTCGGCGTACGAGATCCTCGATCGCCTGGCCAACAAGCGGCAGTGACTGAGTATCGCCTGATCTCTGACCCTCGCGCCGATCTCGACGTCGAGGGGGCGTTTGAGTGGTATGAGAACGAACAACCAAGGCTAGGGTTCGAGTTCCTCAATGAGCTTCGTGCAGCTTACAATAGCATTGCCAACGGTCCGCTCAAGTATCAACACCTGCGCTCCGGAATCCGGCGTGCTCTGCTGAAGCGGTTTCCGTTCGCGGTCTACTTCGCGATCGAAGGCGCCGACATCCTTGTGCTTGCCGTGCTTCACGCGAGCCGCGATCCGGCCGAGTGGCAGCGGCGGAGAGGCTAACGTGTGCGTCGAGCTGATCGGCTTGAGCTTGGCTGGCAGTTGCAATCGCTGTGGCTTGGCTGGCACTGATAACACCGTCTATGCGCCGTGCGTGCTCCGGGATGGCCATTTGCCAATCCGTATAAGACACAGTCACAAGAACAACGCTTCAGCGCAACGCTGACATCTCACCTTTTTTTGCGCAGGGGCGCAAGCACCTCAGAATTGAATGAGGTGTACCCGAAACTCATGCACGGGAATTTACCCGTGCAGAGCGCGAAGCCTATGAAGAAGAAATCAAGAGACGAAAAGACCGATGATCTTCGGCCCGAATACGATCTTCGGGAATTGCTGAAGGGCGGCATCCAAGGCAAGTACGCAGATCGATACGAGGAGGGCACAAATCTGGTACTTCTGGACCATGACGTGGCAGAGGCTTTTCCGACGGATGAAGCCGTCAACGAAGCCCTGCGTTTAGTGATGCAGCTCACAAAGTTGCCAAGAGGCAAGAAAGAAACAGCGCGTAAAGAGGGAACCTCCGGATCGCGATGAGCTGCGCATAAACGCTTCGAATCGCACTCCCCTAGCTTTGCAAAATCCTATGGAATGAGCGCTGGCTGAGCGCGGTTGCTCCCAACGAATAGGCACCTTATGAAGGCACAATCCAAAAAGCCCATTTCAAGTGACGATGATGGATACCCCCTGCCGGCCGAGTCTGATTCACGACCCCTCGTGGGTTCTGTCGAGTGGGAACGCGCGGGGGGACCGCCCCTCTCCTTTGGCCAGAAGCTGAGCCTGCTAGGCGGAGCCGGCGCGGTCATTCTGGCGGACCTGGGGCCGCGGCTCTGGTGGCGGCTCAGCCAGTGGGGACTCCTCCCCAGTCCCCGACCGGAAAAGGTGGACCTCGCGGCATGGGCGCCGCCCGACACCCGTGCGGCCCGCGAGGCAGAGAACTACCTTCGGGAGGTTTCCTCCGGTCCGATGGTTAATCATAGCCTGCGCACCTATTATTTCTCGGGAATCCTCTACGAGTTGAGCGGCGTGAAGCAGTCCATCGACCGGGAAGCGCTTTACGTGGCAGCCCTGCTGCACGACGTCGGCCTCTTCCAGACCTCTCCTCCTGTTTCCGAGCACTGCTTCAGCGTGGGCGGTGCCAGAGAAGCCCGACGCATCGCGAAAGACGCTGGCTGGGATGAGGCACGCCAGGATCGCATGGCCGTGGCCATCACCACGAACCTTAATGCTTTTGTCCCGCTCGATGAGTTCGGACCTGAAGCACACTTCATGAGGGTGGGCGGACTGGTGGAGGTTATAGCCCAGGAGTGGAAGGTGCACCCGGAGAACCTGGCTCAAATCCTGGAGCAGTACCCTCGCGACGGATTCACCGCGGAGGCACTCGGGCTAGTGCAGCGGGAAATGAAGCAAAATCCCGGCGGCCGCTTTGCGTGCCTCAATCCCTTGTTCCCGATGATGGTGAGGCGATCAGCCTTCAGCCGGGAGAGTCTACGAAGGTGATTTGCGATTCAGGCCGTTGGCAAACGCAGGACAAGCGAGCACCTCGTCTTTGGCAAAAGCGATAAGCAAAGGCACGTAGGCCGAGCGGAGATGCAGAGGCCCGCCTACCCTCTCTTGAATAAGCTTTCCAGCCTTTGGGCCAGCATCAGGTCGCCGGAAACTCTCAGTTTTCCGGAAAAAAAAGCCGCCTGACCCGACAATTTGCCTGTCATCATTTCAATGAAGTCATTGCTCGCCATGCTGAAGGTCACATTTGGACTGTCGTGGCTCCCTTCCACGATCCGGCATTGCTGATCCTTCACAACCAGGTGCCATTGGCCGGTCTCGTCGCCGGAAATGTCGAACTGAAAGGTTGCGTCCAGTCCTGCTGCAGCATCAGGAACAAAATGTTGCGGCATAGAGTCCAGGATTTCTTTGACGGTTTCCGCCATGCAACAGACTCCTTTCTTGATTATTCACAAGGTTTACTCCGGCAATATTAACCGAAGGCCGCCATTAAAAACAACAACGTTTCCTTCCACTTCAATGCCGCGGGCCAAAGAGCATGGTACCTATTCTGACGAGAGTAGCCCCCTCCTCCACCGCGACCTCAAAGTCGCCCGACATACCCATTGAAAGTTCGTTCATTTCCGGAGACAGGATGCCGGAGCCTACAAGCTTTTCTCTCAGTTCTGTGAGACGGGCGAAATAGGGGCGTGCCCGATCCGGATCGTCAAAGAACGGGGGCATGGTCATGAGCCCCAGAAGCCTGATGGACGGAAGTTCTCTAATAGCCGCTACCAACCTCTCGACCTCGTTCTCGCTGATCCCCGATTTCTGAGGCTCTCCTGAAAGGTTGAGCTGGACCATCACGCCCATGGTGCGATTTTGGGCCTCAGCCCTGCGATTGAGGGCTTCCGTCAGCTTCACGTCATCCACTGTTTCGACCGCGTCGAACAGATCCACAGCCTTGCCGGCTTTATTTTTTTGGAGATGCCCAATCATGTGAAACTTTGTGCCCGAGATGAGCTTGCCTGGTACTTCTTTGAATGCTTCCTGCAGGTAATTGTGTCCGATAATCCGTATCCCTGCTGCCAGGGCTTCCTCGATCTTTTCGCGGCCCTGCCCCTTCGCGGCCGCTACTATGCGGACTTCTTCCGGCTGGCGTCCTGCACGGGCCGCAGCCGCTGCGATCTTACTACTGATGAGAGCAAGGTTCTCCGATATCATGGTTTGCGATTGGCCCTCAAAAAGTCGAAAATACCGAGTTCCTTCAAGTCACGGGCGACCTCACAAAGGGGAAGCCCTACCACATTGGTATATGACCCTGAAACGCTCTGCACGATTCCTGAACCGACCCCCTGAATCGCGTATGCGCCTGCTTTGTCCATGGGCTCACCGGTGTCCACGTATTCAGCTATTTCCTGCTCAGACAAGTCTCGGATGTGAACCTGGGATACGGCATGCCGCACTCTCTTCAACTCGGCAAAGCGTGCATGGACAATTGCATATCCTGTGAACACCTCATGAGTCCTTCCAGCAAGCATAGCCAACATGGTCCGAGCCTCATCCTGATCACGGGGTTTGCCAAGGATTTTCCCGTCTATGAGGACTATGGTGTCCGCGCCGAGTACCCACAGGTCGAGAATCCGTTCCGAAACATCGGTCGCCTTGGCGAGGGCAAGCCTGGACACGTGGGCTTGTGGCGTCTCCCCTGCCAAAAGCGCTTCCGACACGCTGGAGGGCACCACGTGAAAGCGAACCCTCAACCCGGCCAATAAGTCCCTCCTCCTGGGCGATGCGGATGCCAGGATAAGGTCCACCTTTGAGCCCTTCATACGCTCCTCCCGGTTGACAGCTACCTTAACGGATTATCTTGGCGGAATAAAGTCATAGTTGGGAGATTGTCCGGCCGTACCCATCAGGTACAGCGGGCGGGAGGTGCGTCCATTTCATTCTGGACTCTCAGGAAGCAGCCTGCTAAAAAGACAGAGTCGAATTTTGACAGAATAAGGAGAGTATCTTGAAAGAGCATTTGTTTTTCATGGCCGCGCTGGCCGGATGCGTTGTATTTCTTGCCGCAGCAATTACCGAGGCCGGACGAAACCTGACGACACCATCGGGCCTGAAGGTCGAAATCCTGCAGGAAGGGAACGGGCCGGTTCCTAAAAAAGGGCAGACCGTGGTTGTTCACTACACCGGAACGCTTGAAAACGGCAAAAAGTTCGACAGTTCCAGGGATCGCGGAGAACCGTTCAGCTTTCCTCTCGGCGCTGGCCAAGTGATTCGTGGATGGGATGAGGGGCTTGCATTGATGAACGTGGGGAGTAGGGCCCGACTCACTATACCGCCTCAGCTGGGCTACGGCAGCAGTGGCGCGGGAAATGTGATCCCGCCGAATGCCACGCTTATATTTGATGTCGAATTACTGGGGGTCAAATAAACTCGCAAAGCCGGCACAGAAGCGGCAGGGTTGGGAGGGGAGGCCGTTTATTGGCGACGTCCTCCCCACAGGACTCTCGGCCCCTCACTATAAAGGTAATCGTTCAGAGCGAAAGCCGCCGCCTGCTCTGGAAGCCGGCTATGAGCCGGTAGGACCGGCCTGCGTGCCGGCCTCCAAATGCTCGGTGAACGCTCGCCTATAAAGTAACATTGGTGACTTTGGGAAATGTTTGCGAAGGATAAAGAATTTGGAGTGAGATAGATGCGGTCCGCATCATCTCCACTTCACTCTATGAAAACTGAGGTGGCACCGTTTCGACAGCCAAAACTCAGGAAGACTCCTCCAAACCGGCGTGGATTTCTTGGTTAAACTGATCGCTGAACATATCCGCGTATCTCAAGATCCAGTCAATGGCCGCATCCATGCCCAGATCTTTACCGGCCTTTTCGGACTCTATCCACTTGTGCCGCTCTATTTCTCGGCCCTGAATTTCCAGATATGTCTTCAAGTCCATTTGTGCACCCAAGTATCTGCGTTGTCGATAGCTCCCTATTTGTGTAATATGTCCGTCCACTATCTATAGACACCCGCTTTCAGTCTGTCAAGATTAATATGTGGGTGAGGATCAAGGAACCGGAGGCTTTGCATGACCAATCCATTGAGAGCGATAAATGCGCTGGGCCAATCAGTCTGGTATGACAACCTCAGCCGAGATCTACTGCGATCGGGCGAGCTGCACAGGATGATAGAAGAGGACGGAGTTTCGGGAGTAACCTCCAATCCTACAATTTTTGAAAAAGCAATAGGTGGCGCGAGAATTTACGACAACGATCTGCATTTTCTCGTGGACACCGGCGCGGACGTGCCGGCAATTTACGAAAGCCTGGTCGTGCAGGACATCCGCGATGCGGCCGATCTGTTAATGCCCACGTATGAGAAGACTGCTGGTGCGGACGGGTACGTGAGTTTGGAAGTATCACCCGCTCTCGCCTATGACACAAACGGGACGAAGGCCCAAGTGACTCATCTGTTCGCCCTTGTGAATCGCAAAAACCTGATGATCAAGGTCCCTGCCACACCGGAGGGGCTGGTCGCGGTGAGAGAGCTGATAGGCACAGGGATCAACATCAATATCACCCTCATCTTTTCTCTGGAACAGTACCGCAATGTGGCCCGGGCCTATATCGAAGGGATGGAGAAATGGGTAGCTCAGGGCGGAGAGCCTGGAAAAGTAGCCTCGGTGGCATCATTTTTTGTCAGTCGAGTCGACACCATGATTGATGAGAGATTGCAGGAATTCGCAGATCCCAATTTGAAGGCCGTTGCCATGAACCTGATGGGCAAGGCGGGGATCGCCAATGCCAAACTGGCATATTCGCTCTATGAAGAACTGTTTCACGGAGATCGTTTCGCAGAACTGAAAGCCAGGGGGGCCAGGCCTCAAAGGGTGCTCTGGGCCAGCACGAGCACCAAGAACCCCAATTACTCGGACACCTACTACGTGGACAACCTCTTGGGACCCGAAACAGTCAACACCATGCCGCCTGCGACTCTGCAAGCCTATCGGGACCATGGACTGGCGGTTCCTCGCCTTCAACAAGGTTTGGATGAGGCCCGTGATCTGTTCCCGCAATTGGAAAAGCTGGGAATATACGTTGGAGAGGTCATGGATCGGCTCCTGGAAAATGGAGTGAAATCGTTTGCAGACTCCTTTGAAACGCTGATGGAAGGGATACGAACAAAGCGGACCCGTTTGCTGCGCGGCTGGGGACACAGATCAGCCTCCCTGGGAGAACTTCAGAAGCCGGTGGACGACATCCTTTTTCAGTTCGACAAAAATAAAGTGGCCGAAGGCATCTGGGCCGGTGATGTGTCGCTCTGGACTGAGGACCCGGAGAAACGGTCGGAAATTGGCCAGAGGCTGGGCTGGCTCCAGGCCGTGGAAACGATGATGGGCGAAAAGCAGCGTCTCAGAGATTTTGCCGACGAGATCAGGTCGGCAGGATTCACTTCCGCGGTCTTACTGGGAATGGGAGGCAGCAGTTTGGCCTCGGATGTTTTCATTTCTTGCTTTGGCCGAGCGGACGGATATTTGGATTTAAGGGTCCTTGACAGCACCGTGCCCGCATCGGTCTTGGACCTGGAGCGCAACGTTGATCTCGAGAGCGCTCTGTTTATCGTTTCCAGCAAGTCCGGCGGCACTATCGAGGTCCTTTCGCTGTACAAGTATTTCAGGTCTCGCATGGAGCAGCTTTTTGGAGACCAAGCGGGCGCCCGTTTCATCGCCATTACCGATCCTGGGACCAGCCTGGGAAAACTCGCCTCGGAGCACGGCTTCCGAAGGGTGTTTCTCAATCCGTCTGACATTGGCGGGCGGTTCAGTGCCATCTCATATTTTGGCCTGGTTCCGGCGGCTCTCACAGGCGCCGACTTAGATCGCCTTTTGATGAGGGCGGCTCAATCAGTGGAAGCCTCAGGCCCGGAAGTACCCGCATTGGAAAACGCAGGAAGCTGGCTCGGGGCCATTATGGCCCAAGCCTCTCTGGCGGGTCGCGACAAGTTGAGTTTTATCATATCCGACAAAATCAAAAGCTTCGGCGGCTGGCTTGAACAGCTCATAGCGGAAAGCACAGGTAAGGTAGGCAAAGGAATTCTCCCCATTGACGCGGAACCAATCGGGAATCCCGAATGTTACGGACGAGATCGCATCTTTGTGTATCTGAGGCTGGATGACGACCTGACACTTGATGGGGACGTATCAGCTCTTGAACAATCCGGCCAACCGGTAATCACCCTGCGTATGCACTCGCCGTACGATATAGGGAGAGAGATCTTCCGATGGGAATTTGCCACAGCCGTGGCCGGTATACTTCTGAAGATCAACCCATTCGATCAACCCGATGTTCAGGCGTCCAAGGATATTACGAAGAGATTGCTTGAAACTTACAAGAAAGACGGTCGGATCCCCAGCGGCGAGCACTTGAATGGCGATGATCGAGCCCTAGCATCAGCCGTTCGTGATTTTATACTCCCTATAAGGCCGGGCGATTATGTAGCGTTCAATGCCTTTATCCATCCGAATGCCGAGAACCTGAACATCTTACAGAACTTACGAGTGGCGCCACGAGATAGATTAAGGATCGCAACCACAGCCGGGTTCGGTCCCCGGTATCTCCACTCTACGGGGCAGATCCATAAGGGCGGCGCGGCCAAAGGCTTTTACGTGCAGCTCACCGCTGACGATCCCGAGGATGTGACCATACCGGGCGAAGATTACTCATTCGGAGTACTTAAGTCTGCCCAAGCGCAGGGAGATTATGAGGCATTGAAGCAAAAGGGGCGCCCCATTATGCGGGTGCATCTCGCGGCGGAGTCTGAGATGTGGAACCTTGTGGAAGCATTCGAGACGGCTCTCAAGTGAATATGCGCAAGCCCTGAAATAACGTTTTATATCGACCGGGAGGCAACTTGCAATGTATACAAACGGATACAAGATGAAACAGAATTCGGAATTGAGCCCTTATCAAAAAAAGATAGAGGGGATCGATAATGTCATCTTGTGTGTGGCCGAAGCTGAGCGGATGCTGACCCAAATCGGGACTTCGTTGGTTTCCGACCTTGTCGCTCCCGAGAAACGGACCAACAATCGTGTGAAACGGCAAAACTTCGCGTGGAGAAATCGCACCATCGGGTAACCATCGACCGGTGGACATCTTTTTTTGCGAAACCGCCTCGGGACGAGGGGCAATGTTGGTGACTCAACCAGAATTACATCGGTCGCGCCGCTTGCGTGATACTCACGCCCGCGAAAGCCGCCGCCGCTGTCATTCCGGCGCATACAAGAATCCAGGGACCTCGATCTCGCGTTCTGAGGGGGACTTCTGGACCCCGACTTTCGCCGGGGGAGCCGCGGGATAGGCGTTAAAATACGGAGCACGACCCCATGATTACAGGCTGTTATCACCCTCCTCCTTCCCCCTCCCGTCCAGGGAGGGGGTCTGAAAACCCTCTCCCCTGGCGGGAGAGGGCAGGGTGAGGGGGAATTGGATTGCATCAGAGCCTGCTTATTTTAATGCCTATGGGTAGCCGCGGTCGGCGGCTTCCGGCCTTAGCCGCGACGGTCGGGGCAAGTCGTGCCGTGCCCCCATAACGGGGAGCCGCTGTTAGAGTCAATAACATTGGAGACGCAGGGCCTCCGGTTCCCCTCTTCAATAAACGGCTAACTATCCCAGCAAAATGATCGATGCGTTTCATTTCTTCGCATGCATCATTATAACGACATATTGTAACTGGGATTTACCGCAATCATCTGGGCTTGTTGGTGCGTAATACATTCTTTGTTGAACAGTGAGGGCTTCGTCGGCAAAGCCTTACCCCCCGACAGCCGATTTCGATCCTATTACCGCCTCGGTTACAGTCTTTTCGCTGCCACTACGCTTCTGTTGGTTTACTGGATAACCCCGCGCTCAAACTATATGCCCTTATGGGAATGGCACGGCCCCCTTGTCGCTGTCCAAGGGGCTGTCTGGGCAGTTGCGCTGGCAATAGGTTATCTCTCCTTTCGGTCGATCAGTATCCGGCATTTCCTTGGTTTGACAGCGGTGGGCCAAGGGAAAGGCCGCAGACGACCGTCGGACAGATTGATAACCACGGGCATCTATGGGGAGGTCCGAAACCCTCAGTTTTTGTCCGGCCTCTTGCTCCTCTGGGCAAGAGATCTCACCCGCACCGGCCTCGTAGTAAGCGTCATCCTATCTCTCTATATGCTCATTGCCACTAGGATTGAGGAGAAAAGGCTCTTACGGAAGTTCGGCGATGAATACGCCCGGTACATGGCGAAGGTGCCACGATTCATTCCGCGCCGATTTCCTTCACCGCAATCCCTATTTCGTGTTCAGGACCGGTAATAGATCTGCGAAAATCTCCAAAATCGCTCCTAGATTTTCTTGGCTACGCCAACTATGCCGTACTTTGAATCCGTCCGGACCCGGTCTGCAACACGCAAGTTGTTGGATTCAAGGGCTTCGAGGAATTCTGGCGCGTAGAAGCGGTCCTCTGTGGGATGGCGGAGCATGCGCTTGAGGAGAAAATTAGCGTACAGCGGCGGATAGATCTCTTCAAAATAGAAAAATCCGCCGGGTTTGGTCACCCTCCCGATCTCTCGGATGCAACGGCGCCAGTCCAGCACGTGATGGATGATGCCGAAATTGACGACTGCATCAAAGCTCGAATCGTCAAACGGGAGTTCTTCGGCATTTCCGACATGGTAGGCAATCTTATCCTTGAGGCGTGACGGGCGGCCTCGCAGTGCTCGCCGGACCAGGCTGTGTTCCAGGTCAAAGGCAACGACTTGCTTAAACCCCATTTTGTCCACGAGAAGCCCTGCTCCTTTCCCCAGGCCGCAGCCGATCTCAAGCGCACAATCAACGTGTTGCCTGCCGACCAACCTGAGCCACTCGGCAATCTCGCGTTTCTGAAAGAAGACTCGAACCGGGCTGTATATCCAGACCCGTTCCGGCCAGTTCATCAACATTTCTTCTTTTCGGGCGGGATTGATAATGAGAGCCCCTTCCTATCCGGCAGTTGATACCATTTTTACAGATGAAAGGCACAAGGGTGAATCGAACTTGGATTCAGCAGACAGGTCGGACCGCGCCCGACGCCATCAGGCGGCCCTGGGCCGGCCTACAGGCCGATCCGAATTCACTAACGCAAATAAATTGAAATGACTACGAGCAGGAGGAAGCTCACGGGCATGTAGCTCGCCTTGTCGAACAGGGACGCTGCAAGATACCGGACCAGGATGGTAGTAGACGCGGCGGACAGGCTCGAGGAGGAGTTTCCAGGCTAAAAGCGCCGCACCAATCGGATACAACCATCCTACGCCGTTGCCGGCCATCCAGTACAGCGCGATACCTGCGCTTGTAGCCATGGAAATCGCGGCAAGCATGATGAAGACCGATTCGGGCACCCCCTTGACAGTAAGAGTGGTCCGGGCCGACACTCGAGCATCATCCTCCATGTCGACTATGTCATTGGCTATGTTTTGGGCTCCCACTTCCCAGGCCGCGAGCCACAGTAACAGAACCGCCACAAAACCGAGCGATGGGCTGGGGTCAACAGCGTAAACGCCTGCAAGGCCGCCGCTTGCTTTCACGAGAGCCGATGGGATTATCTTCAGATAGGAGATCCTGAGCAGTTTGCAATATAGAGCTTCCAGTGAGGCCGATACCACAAAGAGGCCCGCACAGAATGGGTTGAGCCACCATGCTCCTGCAAGAGCAACAATGGACCAGAACCCAAACCACCACAATCCGCTCCCGAACGACAACATCCCCTGGGCCACAGGATGCCGAACCATAATTTCATCGACCGTGGGCGTGTCTGTGACGCGGTCACGGAGAGACATCCTCTCTTTGTCGATGCGGCAATCGATCAGATCATTGAGAGCATAGACGGCTGTATAACCGGCAAACGCAGTGATCAACCCTACAATTGTCACCGGAAGCGGTGGGAAATCTCCCAGCCACAGCAGCGCGGCCATCGGAGGTGTGGCCATGTCCAGAATCGCGTGAGGAGGACGAGACAGCCCAAGAAATAATTTCCAGTTGATGGCCTTATTCATTCCGGGCATCTCGGCTAAACGGCCGTTTGCGAGATCCATCCTGAAGCACCCTTGGATTTATATCACCCTTACTTGCTTTCGTATGGAAAGGTTAACTTGCCGCCCAGGAATCCGATGCAAGACACGATGACAGACAGTGTCACCAGACTCACAACATAGACGATAACATAAATGTTCCGTGTCTCAAGGGGGTCAGCCAGTACAGAACAACCTCAATGAAGTGGCAAAGGCCCCGAAAACCAGGGCTACCCAAGCGAGGCGACGTTTCATAAGAATGATCCGCGAATCCGAAGCGTCATAATTTATCCACCATGTGAAATAGCCGGTCATCATGGCCGCAGGAATTGAAATGAGACCTACAATTAAGCAGCAGAGCGCTGTCCATTCTGTGCATAAGGAATTTGTCGCCAGGCTCCCCAACTCGAAGAACGACACGACCGTCATAAGCCCCACGGGAATGTGAACCACTGCCGGATGAGGATGTCTCCGAAAGAATGGATGGCGCTCGATCCAGAGTTCAATTCTCCCCTTCAAGCCTGCTGCGGGTTCTTGCGCGCTTGCTCATAAAGCCCTACCGCTTCAACCCGTTCAAGAACTTCCAGGCCATGAGGCGCGGCCTTGATGTCATTGGTCAGGTCCGTTCCTGCCCGATGCCTTTTCATGTGCTCGCCACGGACCCATCTCTTGCTGGCGGAAACGTCGTAAACCTTCCCTTCCACCGCGACGAGAGAACTCTTTCCATTTTCGCCGTTTCCCTGCGCAACCTCTTCAGCGGTGTAAGACTTCACCGTGAACCCCTCTCAAAAAAGCACATGGTTTCGACTCCATGAGCCACGAGGTTATCAGAGAACGTGGCGTTGGGCAATGTTTTTTATCCGAGCAGTTGTTTTGCCGTCGATAGCGAGAAACAAAAGAATGCCGGCTTGTAAATTCGTTAATGATCACAAACGAGGAATATCGCAGGGCAATAGTTTGAATCAATTTGAGCCACGCTCGCCCGTGCCCCCTGTCTTTCGGCCCTCAAATAAGGGCCTGTAATTTCCAGCAAGTCTGCCCCACTGGTTGAGACACATCAAAATGATTTCCCGGGGAATGCTTTTTCTGCAAGTCCTTTAGGATCTGCTGCGGATTAAGGGTAAAGCAATCGCATCGATCATCACAGTCATCCGAAACAACTGTCACAATCATCTGGACGTCCTGATCCGTGTATATGGCCTGTTTTCCGACAAACACGAGCGGGTAGCGCGCATTATCGGATCGCCGGACCTTCTCCAATTTTTCGGCTTTCTTGGTGGAACTGAAATTCGGTTCCGTGGAACAACCCGAGCAACTACTGCATCCGCCCATTGCAATCTCCTGATGGCAAATTCTCGTAAAGCTCAAGTTAAGGATTTGTGAGCGGTCTGTCAAGTCAGGGGATAGTCTCCCAATTTAGCGTGCTACCCGTCATTCCGGGCGAACGCCGGAATCCAGAAATCCTGGACCCCGGATCGGAGTCCGGGGTGACGGTTTGTAGAGACCACCCATGATGTCCCAAATTAGCTCACTGCCAGGCGGAGGACTGGACCAAGCCTGTCGTCATTGCCCTACAAGTTCGGGCCATCTCTCTTCACTTTGCCCTACGGCTTCGAGAGAATCTTGACCTCCACGATGGAGTCTGTCCTCGAACTCTCCCGGTACTGCCTTGGTAATCGGATTCTCTATCGCTTCGCTTTTCAGAGCCCTGTCCAGATCGGTTTGACCGTCGGCAGACAGCGGAGTAGGGACTCTTGGTATCGAGTGAGGTTTCGCGAGTAAGCGTCAAGATCTTCAGCTTCGCGCCTCCGAAGAATTCCTCGAAGATAGCCCTCATCTCAGTCTTGCTTGCCAGTCGACTTTCGAACTGCTCTTTGTACACCTCTTTGTGGAAGCCGACCTCCACTTCAGTAGGCCCGTAGGAAATGAGCCTCCCGTGATCCATAAGGGATGGCAGCATCGGATCTTGGCCGGACAGGCTGATGCGCTCTTTTAGGTTGGACCAGATCTCATCCGGTGTCCCTGTCGGCACAGGTATGACCTGCGTGATTGTGAAACGCTCCGATGGGATATCCTGTGGTCGGTCGACGGGACCGTGCTCCGGTTCCTTTTTCTCTGTCGGAACGGAATGTTTCCCCTTTGTCCCGGATCTCTCCGGTTTGACCGCAACCGTGGGCATTGCTTGACCGCGCCTGTCGTCGCCTGCCTTCGGCTGAGAATGCGACAATCCGGAGTCCATACGGCGAAGCATTTCAGCCAAGTCCATGATATCAGGCGAATAGGCCATCTTGAGAACTGTCATTTCGAGCGTGACCCACGGATTAGCAGATCGCTTGATCTCTCCCTCGCTGCGAATCAGTATACCGAAGAAGTTTTGAAGTTCCTGAGCGGTTGCTCCCCCCGTTAGGGCTTCCATCTCCTCCAGCTCCGACGCGGGGGCGTCAATCATGCCTTCGACACGAGAGCTGGGTGGCACGGTTTTGACAACGATCAGGTTGCGGACATATTGGATCAAGTCCATTATGAGCTGCTCCGGGTCGTATCCATGCTGAAAGACTTCATGCACGACCGTCAGGGCCGCAGCCGCATCCCGCTCGAGGATCGCCCGTACCTCGCCGGCCGAAAGAGTCACGCCCTGCCACTCCCAGAATTCCGATCACGTCCTTTGCGGCTATCCGTTTGGACCCGAACGCGATCACTTGATCCAGCAAGCTCAGAGCGTCCCTGAAGGACCCCTGCGCCTCTCTGGCCACCAGTGCAAGAGCTTCTTCCTCGGCTGCAATCCCTTCCTGATTGAGGATGGCGTCCATGCCTTTGACGATCTCGCGTGCTGAGATTGTCCGGAAATTAAACCTCTGACACCGCGAATTGATAGTAGCCGGCACCTTATGGGACTCAGTGGTGGCAAAAATGAATTTGGCATGGGGAGGAGGTTCTTCCAAGGTCTTCAACAGCGCATTGAACGCGTTGATGGAAATCATGTGAACCTCGTCTATGATTATGATCTTATAGGGCGAGCTTACCGGGGGATACTTGATATTCTCGTTGATTTCCCGAATGTTATCGACCGAAGTATTGGAGGCTCCGTCGATTTCCTGCACGTCCACGCTGATGCCGTTGCCTATCTCCTTGCAAGATGTGCAGACGTTGCAAGGATTTGCCTCTCCTTCCGGTCGGCCCGAGCAATTGAGGGTCTTGGCCAGAATCCGTGCCACGGTCGTCTTGCCCACGCCCCGGACCCCGCAAAAGAGAAAAGCGTGAGCCACTCGTCCCGAAAGAATGGAATTCGAGAGCGTCTGGATCACGTGGTCCTGACCGACCACCTCATTGAAAGTCGTGGGTCTATATTTTCGTGCGAGGACTAAATAAGACGGCATGCCTTTGGGATTTCCGATGAAGAGGGAAACGGGCGTGACCGGTGACCGGGTCTAAGGGCCGACTCCCGAGATTACTTCCGCTGCTTCCTCCCGGACCTGACGGGATCAGTAACTCCAAGTCGCCCTCTCCCGGTCACCGGCGACGACCGCTTCCGCAGAGACACCGGGGATGTCAAACGTCACCGTGCATGAATAACAAATTAGTTCTGAATACGTCAAGGCACCGATGGCCGATCCCTCAGTTACGCGGGGCAATCGCTGATCCTGTGTCATTGCGAGTGACCGGAGGGACAGGCTTCCAGCCTGTCTATTAGGGATGACCGGCAATCCCGCGTTCCACGCGGGACGGTCCCACCATTAATCTCAACTTTGGCGATGCAGTAGATTGCTTCGTCCCACACGACGCGGGACTCGCAATGACAGTCTTTAGTTGCCAGTAAACGAAAGCTTACCACTCATAGCTGATCTCGCGAGAGAGGCCGGCTTGCCATATCAAATCGTGGAGTCGGGCTGCGGCTCTCGGCCCAGGAGCCGCACAAGATTCCCCGAAAAGATACTGCCGAGTGCGTCTTCCGAAAAGCTCCGTACAAGCTTCCGCTTTTCACTCGCGGGAACTCCAAACGGATAATCTGATCCGAAAATAATGCGTTCCACACCGTACACGTCTGCAAAATCACGGATTTCATGGACACCGGCCAATGCTGTGTCCACCCAAACGTTTTCGCTCTTGAAGACCCCCGCCCCTTTTAATCGAGAATATCCACCGTTCAGCGCTCCCATGTGAGGAATGATCACTACCGTTCGTTCGGCAATCTCTTTGATGAACCGCAGGGTGTGATGAAACTCCTCCTCCAGCACTATGGGAAGGCCTCTTTGGCAAATTTCATCAATTATTTTGCTACATCGGGTAGTCCCGTACGAATAGATCGGCTCGCCCGCGTGGCGATGCCACTTTATTCCCACAAAACTATCCGGAATTGGGGCAAAATCATCCCATACAAAGAAGTATGGAAAGACGTTTTCTCGTGATGCGATTTCCAGGAGGTAATTGTGGACTCGCGTTCGGCTGCGCCGATATCCCGGGGAATCGGTGAACGCAGGGTCGTAACGGTCGTAAATTTCTTCCACCGGAGAGAAGATCACCCCGCCATGTATTCCACCGGTCTGCCACTCGTAGGCAATTTCCTCGAAGGGCACTGTCACACCGCAATGGACATGCCCATCCAGTACCAAACCATCCATTGCAAACTCCCGTTGCCGAACAGAATCAACGAACCGCGGGGGATTTTCCTGGATAACCCAATGGTTGTCCTTCCGTCAGTTCACCTTACGTCTCATCGGCAAACTTTGGCGGCATAGGCCCCTCGTGGGCAAAGGGGAAGTCAGCTAGGACTATCAGAGTGGAGGTACCGTGAGCAAGTCTTCTGCCGTCCTGGTCGGTGACCTCAGCCTCGCCCAACCCCAGGGTCTTGCCCAGTTTGATGCGTCGCCCGCGGGCAATCAACTTACCCTCTGACGCCGGTGCTAGATAGTTAACCTTCAGATCCACCGAAGTCATTCCCGCGGTCTCGTCGACTTCGGGATACACGGCCCAAAACGCAGCCGCATCTATAATGGAAGAGAATACTCCTCCGTGAACGAATCCAAATGGCTGGAGGTGTTTGCCGGCTAATGTGATCTCCACAAGAGACCGGCCAATGTCGAAATCTTTGAGTTTCATGGAAAGCAGGCTGAAATAGGGTGATCGGCTTGCAACAGGAGTTGACGATTTCAACGTCCTCCGGGTTGATGCGACGCATCCTTTCTCCTTTCGCTCAATTTGGATTTCAATAGAACTTGAGCCTGAAAGCGGCCCGTTCGTCAAGCCTTGTGATTCCTGCTTCCCTGGCCGTCTCTAGGGCCTTGGTGTATTCTTGGCGAGTCACGGAGCGGTTGATATCAGACTCTTCAAACGCTCTTCCGCACGGCCTGTATTGGTTCATAACATTTACATAGGTGTTGGTCGAGATTTCTCCTGCGATAAACTCCATGACCTCACGGGTCCCGGCCAGTTCATCCGGCATGACAAGGTGGCGAACGAGAAGCCCTCTGGTTGCTATCCCCTGTTCGTTAATTTGCAGATCCCCGACTTGTCTGTGCATCTCTTTGACGGCATTGCGCACTACATCAGGATAGTCGGGTGCGTCCGCCAGTCGCTTGCTGACTTCGTGATCCATGAACTTGATGTCGGGCATGTAGATATCAACCACACCATCCAATAACCGAAGGGTCTCTACAGCGTCGTACCCGCCAGTGTTATAAACCAGGGGCACACGCAAACCGTGTTGCGCGGCAATGTGAACCGCTTCCAATATCTGGGGCACCTGATGGGAAGGCGTGACAAAGTTGATGTTGTGGCATCCTGAATTCTGCAATCCCAGCATCAGACCGGCCAGGGTCGGGCTGTCCGTCTCCTGACCCTCCATGAGGCTGCTGATCTCGTAATTCTGACAGAATAAGCATTTCAGATTGCATGAAGTAAGAAAAATCGTGCCGGATCCGCCCGATCCCACCAACGGAGCTTCCTCTCCGAAATGAGGATTGGCGGATGATACCATAGCGAGAGCCCCCACGCTGCAGAAGCCCATCTCACCTTCCAGCCTGTTGACCCGGCAATTTCGAGGGCAGACGCAACAATCGCGCAACAGATCTCGCGCCTGATCGACCTTTTTTGAAAAAGTGCCTTCCTTCAGAGTCTGAAGATATGCAGGTTCCGACATATATATTTCTCCTCGACTATGCGACCGCGAAAGTTTTGGAAAGGTCTGAGTAAAACGTACCAAAAGCAGGAGTCATCCGTCAGATTGATAAGGGTCCTCAAGAAGTCTGAGCGTCGTAAGTATCCCTTTCATAGCTCACAGATTGCAGGTACAGGCCGTGGGGTGGAGCCGCAGGACCCGAGCGAGAGCGGTCGCAAGACCTTAGAATAGCATCGAATTCGAGAGTGCTGATTTTCCCGCTGCCGACCCGCGCAAGCGTGCCCACAATTGATCGGACCATGTACCTGAGGAACCCTGTCCCGCGAATAGTGAAGCACAGTAAGCCCAGAGTTTTATCTGTGCGCCATCCTGTCTCCAACACGCGGCGGATCGTCGAAGACGTGCCGTCAGTGGCTGATCCGAAGGCTGCAAAGTCGTGGTTCCCCACCAGGTATTCAGCCGCCTGATCCATTGATGAAACGTCCAACTGGTCACGGAATATGCCAGGAATAGAGCCGATTCAACGGGGAACGGAGAGACAGGTTCAGTATTTTATACACGTAGGTTTTGGAATGAGCCGAATGTCTCGCATGAAACTCATCAGGAACTAGTTCAAGCCTACGAACAGTGATATCCGGCGGCAACAGAGCATTGCAACCTCTTTTCAGATCTTCCGCAGACCGCGACCAAGTTGCTACAAAATGGGCGACCTGACCCACCGCATGCACACCCGCGTCGGTACGGCCGGAACCGTGAACACACGTAGGGGTCCCCAGGATCCGCTCCAATGCAATTTCGATACGGCCCTGAATCGTGGGAAGGTCTTTTTGTAGCTGCCAGCCGTGGTAAGTGGTCCCGTCATATTCCACGATGGCCATGAACTTGGTCATTTATTTAGCTTAAAGTGAGTCCCGAAAGTGTCTTCAGGCATGCGACGCCGGGGCGCTCCCTCTCGTCGGCCTATCTTAAAACCATATCTCTGCAAGAGCTTGATTATGGCTTCCGAATTAATCGAGGTAGGACCGCCAGTTGCCCGACGGCCCCCTCACGGATCCCGGCGTGCGATATTCTCGCACCGGGCTCTTCAGTGCTGCTCGCTGCCGCACGGGCAGAGGTGATCACATGAGGCGAAGCTGAGCTGGGCCGTGCTGCTGGGTGATCCGAGGTCCCTCCACGCCAAAGAAATCCAGGAGAGCCTGGAACCCCGTCCAAGTATAGCTCTTACGTTGACTACGGCGATTGAGCCACTTGAACAGGATACGCTTGCTCCGGTAGAAGAACTGGCCGAGACTGGCTGAGTTGCCAATCACTCCATAGTAATTCCAGTACCCGCGGTATTTCGCACACAGGATGGAAAGAAGCTGACCCACCCGTAGAGAGCGGTTGCGCCTGATCCAGTCGGTCATATTGGCAAGGGAAGCGCGAAGCTTCTTCCGGGAGGTCCGCCGTTTGACGCCGAGGCGTCCCGTGCGGGTCCGCTCCCAATGGTACTCGAAGCCCAGAAAGTCGAATCGACCGCTTCCATTCAGATCAAACCGGCAGAAGCGGAGGATGCGAGTCTTATCCGGGGCCACTTCGAGCCCAAACTTGCCCAGCCGCTTACCGAGATCACGGTAGAAGGACTCGGCATCGGAGCGGTACTGGAAGGCGCAGACAAAATCGTCAGCAAAGCGGATGATCATGGCCTCCCCATGACATCGGGGTTTGATCCGCCGCGCAAACCAGAGGTCCAGCGCATAATGGAGGTAGATGTTGGCCAACACGGGAGACACTATGCCGCCTTGCGGAGTTCCCGTTACCGGGTGCACCACTTGGCCGTCCGTCTCCAGTATCCCCGCTCGAAGCCATTTACGGATGAGGCGGAGAAACGGTTTATCATCGATGCGCTCTTCGAGCATCTTGATCATCCATTGATGATCTATGGTATCGAAGAAGCCTCTGATATCCGCTTCCACAACCCAGCAATACTTTCCTATTAGAAGCGTCCGGGCAAGGTCCTGACTCGCAGCCTTGGGGCTGCGATTGGGACGATACCCATAGCTTGAGTCCAGGAAATCTTGCTCATAGATAGCTTCGAGGATTTTGGCTACTGCGACTTGCAACAGCTTGTCCTCAGTGGCCGGGATGCCCAGGGGACGCATTTTCCCATTCGGTTTGGGAATATAACGTCTCCGCACCAACTTCGCTCGGTACCGCTGACCCTTGAGACGCTCGACG
>CAWHDO010000041.1:0-110830 GCA_963828085.1 uncultured delta proteobacterium | reverse complement strand
TAGGATGAGCGCTGCATTTTCGGAAGTGAGAGGCTCATAAGGACGGCTTTTACTGGTCATTGCATTCTCCTTTGCTGGTTTAATTCAGTCGACGAGCTCGCCGAATTTCCCAAAGGGTTCCAGTGTACCCCATCCGGCCGTGCATCCCCTGGTGCATGAACTCGGCCACCGCCTCGGCATACCACGACTCGATCGGGGTGTCTGGACATGAGGAATACATTGAAATCGTCCCTTTAGGGCAAGCCGCTATCCTTTTGGTCCACCTCGTCCACCACCTTTAAAATATCCTACAAGCGCCAACACATCTTTTGCTACTAGACGTCCTATTGCCCCCGAACTATAACAGGCGATAAGGATGGTCTTGTCCGGACGCAGCAGAAAGCCCGTGGCATGAAGATAGTTTTCTTCATTATCATAATAAGCCCCGGTGATTTTCGATATTTCCTCTGCGATCAGGCCGTAACCGACAGGAAAGGTGATCCCATGTCTATCAATCATTTTTCTAGCGTCCTCAATCGAGTCGACCGATGCTGCAATGAGTTTAATCTGTTCAGATTTGAGTTCCCGATATGATCCTTGGAAGTCAGCTAACTGCTGATTGCAGAAAGCTCACCATTCACCACGATAGATTAAGACTACACCGTATCCCCGGCCCATTCCTTCAGGAAGCTTCAGCTTTTCTCCTGAAACCAATTGGAACTCCAATTTGGGAAACGTATTGTTGGTATCTAAATACGCTGATCCTATTCGTGCCATATCGCGCACCTTTATTTCTGTTCTTTCACTTCCCCCTGGCGGCCTTTTCGATGAAGGCGGCCACCGCGTTCGGTTGCGACACGTAGATCGCGTGACTGCCCGCGACCTCGACGACAGTAGAACCCGCGCGCTTGGCCATGAAGCGCTGAGCCTCCGGTGGGATCATCTTGTCATCGGTGGCAACCAGGTACCAGCTCGGTTTGGTCTTCCAAGCCGGCTCGCTGATCGTGCCGTTGAGCGCGTCCAGGCCCCATGGGACTTGGGAATCTGCCATGAAGGTGGCCCTTTCCTTGTCCACATCACCTGCGAACGAGGCGGGGAACTTCGCTTTGTCGAGGAGCAGATAGCCGTCCTGCGGCGGCAGTATCGGAGGCACCGGCGCGCCCGGCGGCGGATCCTTGATAAGCGAGGATACCGACTCGCCTTTATCCAGGGCAAAGGCGGTGATGTAGACAAGCCCCGCTACCTTTGGATCGTTGCCGGCTTCCGTGATCACTGCTCCGCCGTAGGAGTGGCCGACGAGAACCACTGGGCCATTCTGGACGGCAACAATGCGCTTGGTTGCGGCGACATCGTCAGCGAGAGATGATCGTCGGATTCTGAACCACGCTGACCGTGTAGCCGTCCTTCTTCAGGATCTTATAAACACCTTCCCAGCCAGAGCCGTCCACGAAGCCGCCGTGGACGAGAACGACGTTCGCTGCTTTCAAACCTGATATTTCAGCCATGATGATCTCCTTTCTAATTTAATGGGCGCATCGGATACCTACCCCTTGATGAACGCCAGCAGATCCTCGTTGACCTGATCCTTATGCGTTGTGCACATGCCGTGCGGGTAGACCTTGAGCGTGGCGCCCTTGACGATCTTGGACGAAAGCATGGCCGAGGCGCCAATTGGCACGATCTGGTCATCGTCGCCGTGCACGATAAGCGTAGACCCATCATCGGACAGCGCCTGCGTCAATCCTGATCCATGCAAAATGATGCAGTGACCTGCGCTTAGTAGATCTGCTCCGCCAGATAGGTCTGTAACCCCATCTGCTTGATCTGGTCGAGTTGGCCTTCGATCCAGTCAATGTGGTCCTCTTCCTCCTTCAGGATCGACTCAAGGAGCACTTTGGTGTTGTTGTCCCCCGCCTCAACCGCCATCCGAATGGTCGCGTTGTACCCCCGGATGGCCACCTCTTCGGCGCCGTGGTCATACTCGTGCATCTTTGGCACTTCGGGGCCGATGCGGATCTGTAACAGGTTGCTCACGACGGGAGTCCCCTCAAGAAAGAGGATGCGGGAGATCAGCTTCTCCGCGTGCCTCATCTCAGCGATGGCCCGCTTCTGGATCGTCTCGTCCAGCTTCTTGTATTTCCAGTTTTCGCACATCTCCGCATGGACCATGTACTGGTTGATTGTGGTCAATTCCTCGGCCAGGCGCATGTTCAAATGCTCGATGATCTTCTCATTCCCCTTCATACGTAACCTCCTCTGCAAATGAATTTGAATAATCACTCTTCAAATATCCGATTCCCTCAGGAAGACTGTTACCTCACAGTGTCCGGATAAAGCCAGGACTTGAAGAGTCGCGTCAGCAGCGGCATCAAAAACCAAGTGAGCCCGGTGACTATGCAAGCGTTGAAAATAAGCGAGCTTAGAATCATTGGCCAGCCGCTGATCCAATTTCCGACAGTTATGCCCAATACCATGCTGAAGGGGTAAACTGCGAGAAGCGTCACGAGGGCCATCTTCCAGCGGGGCGGGGGCACAATGGCCCGTTCTCCCGGCAGCGTGAACCAGGTTTCCAATCCACTCAGGTGTTCGTAACGCGGTTCGCCTTCGACCAGTTCGGCGACCTTTTGCTTCCATTCTTCAAAGAGCGGCGAGCGGTAAAACTCATCGCGGGCTTCCGGATTTTCGAACCGTCGCAGGATGCCGTATTCACGCGAACCTGATCCCGGGGGTGGGCGTAGAATGTGGACGCCAAGTTGGCCAGGAAGGTGGAGCGAAGCCTGTACAAAATCGTGAAGCGCCCGCTCAAACTCTTCCTCGCAACCAGGCTTAACGACGCGTGTGACGGCAATGGTCACGGGTTCATGATTGCTCATCATTCATCTCCATCCTCATGCGGTTGATTATCCGCCATCCTCGACTTTCGTATTAGAATTTATATGTTCCCCACATCGAAAAATAGTTTACGTCCTTCCCGCGTCCGCTCTCCCGAAGGAAGGGACCGGCAAAGAAGTGGGTGTAGGCGCCCGTAAGCGTGATATGGCGGTCAACGCGCCACTCGGCTTCTGATGAGAGGGCGCTGCCGATGTAGCGAGCGCGGCTTGCCAGTCCTGACCGGACAAGGTTGACCGCGACCCCATAGATTCCATCGTCCAGGCTCTGGCGCCAGAAGAAATCCCAGTCGACATCGAGCGATAACCGTTCCATGAGATGAAGGAGAAGAGACGGGTGGAGGTCGGCAAAATTTGCAGGGCCTATCAGGTCCGTTTCATTAAAGTACGCTCCTTTTGGAAAGAGCGCGTTGAAAGTCTGGAGGTCCCGGTCCTTGGGGTCCCGGTCCCCACTTGCAATGTCCGCCTTTAGACCGATCCGCGGCCGAAAGGGCAGGTTTTGAAAGTGTACCCGGTGTCGGAGGCGGCCGTCCAGGCCCGGATATCGCCTCTTCCAAATTTACCCCACTGAAAGACAAATTCAAAGTTGTAGTCCAACGACTGCATCTGGCCCCACAGCCTTGTCCCCAGGGATTGTCTCTGCTCATTGGCAGTCCCTTGATTGAATTGTGCATGGTTCCGATTAAGACCGAAGAAATAGAGATCGACGTTCCCCCCGGGAAGAATCGGAATCGGCGCTACTCCGTAAAACCCCCAGAATAGGCGTTTGGGATCAGGCTTGTCATCGAAGATACCCTTATTGGTTTCAACGGGCCTGGTGACAAAACCATCCACACGCCAGGCATGGGCATCTAAAGTCAATCGCAGACCATCAAAACTCTGACGTACATTTGGTCCCTCCCGGAACGAAACAAGACGGGACGACCCATAGCTCATTTCTTGACGCCCGGCGCGTAGGATTGAATGATCCGATACTGCCGAACCTCTGCTGACACATCGGCGAAGGCCTGGTGCACATCAAGCTTATCTTCGTCCGGCGGGCGAGGCCCCCCGTTCCTCCAGTCTTCCAGTCCACTCTTAAGCTGGCCGAAGAAACGCAAGTTCGGACCGAGGTGAAGATCGGTATGCAGCATGTACCGTTGAAGCAGATAGCCGTTTTTAGTTTGAGGCCCCTGTCCCCAGTTATAATTGTCGAAATACTCGTATCGCTCGCGTGCTTCGCCTCCCACCGAGAGGTACCAGTCGCCCTCACTGTTGAATGGAATGTATTTGATGATATCCCATAGATCGGTGCGACGGGTTGGGTCGCGCAAATAGCTGTAATCTTCCTCGTATCTAAGCTGCTGGTATGGGGGAGGCGAGGGCAAGGCCTGTCCTTCGGCACCGCAGGGATCTGTCCGAAAAACGAGGAGGGTAACAACGATCAAAAAAGATATACGAAGCAATTTAGAAAAGGTTGTGCGACCGTTTATCCTGCACATCTTCGATGACTCCTATCCCATGGTTAGAAGACGAAGCAATCACACCCTAATCGCCATAGTTCTCCCGAGGCACTTAATACAAACGGGTGCCCATGACCCTCGTGTGTATACGAATGGGATGAGGTACTCGAACCCAAAGAGGCGGAATGGTAATAACCGCCGTATGTTTTAGCCGGCGACCAATCAGGACTTGCTGGTAGGGGAGGTGGAGCTAAATTGCTAAAATCACCCGCGCCGTAAACGACTTTGCCGTCAACCATAGTCAACACGGATTCGATGCGTTTTATCTGCTCTTCCGCCACAGAAAAGTAGTCGTCGGAGAGTACGACAAGGTCCGCTAGCTTCCCTTTTTCAATCGAGCCCTTTTCCTTTTCCTCGTTGGAGAACCACGCGCTTCCAAGTGTGTAGAGTCGTAGGGCCTCCATTCGATCGAGACGATTTGTCTGAGCATACAGAGGAGTTCCGCCGACTGTCTTACCGCTCACCAACCAGTAGAGTGAAACCCACGGGTTAAAACTCGATACCCGGGTTGCATCGGTTCCTGCTCCTACCGGAATGCCCATTTTCAGCATTTGGGTAATGGGGGGCGACTGCTCAGCCGCCCTGGCGCCGTAACGGTTGATAAAGTATTCCCCCTGGAATGCCATCCGGTCCTGAACGGCAATGCCGCCGCCTAAGGCCCGCACCCGCTCAAGGTTGCGCGGAGAAATGGTCTCCGCATGGTCAAAGAACCATCGCATATCTTTGAAAGGCACCTCCCGGTTAACCTCCTCGAAGATATTGAGAAAACGGGCGATCGATTCGTCATAAGTGGCATGAATGCGGAACGGCCACCGGTTCTCTGCAAGCAACGAAAACAACTTTCTTCAGCTCAGCCTCCAGCGTGGGGACAAGGTCGGGGCGTGGTTCGAGAAAGTCCTCGAAGTCGGCGGCCGAGAAGACGAGCATCTCCCCTGCTCCATTCATGCGAAAGAAACCATCCCCCTGGCCGGGTTTCACCATTTTGATCCACTTCGAAAAATCATCAAATTCCAGTTTTGGGCGCTGCGTGAAGAGATTGTATGCAATGCGCGTCGTGATTAAACCCTGTTTCGCCAGATCGGTTATGACTCCATAATCCTCGGGATAGTTCTGAAAGCCGCCGCCCGCATCAATGACGCTCGTAAGTCCGAGACGGTTCAATTCGCGCATGAACTGGCGCGAAGAATTCATTTGATCTTCGTAAGAGAGCTTTGGCCCTTTGGCAAGCGTTGCATAGAGAATATAAGCGTTGGGTTTGGCGACGATCAACCCTGTCGGATTGCCTTTCCCATCGCGTTGAATTTCACCGGCAGGCGGATCCGGAGTGTCTTTGGTGTAGCCCACAGCGCGAAGGGCAGCTCCATTCAGAAATGCGCGGTCATAGAGATGAAGGACAAAGACAGGGGTTTCGGGTGCCACCTCATTAATTTCGTCGAGCGTCGGCATACGGCGCTCTGCAAATTGGAACTCTGTCCATCCGCCCACGACGCGTACCCACTGGGGAGGGGGTGTGCGCTGAGCCTGCTCGCGAAGCATCCGAAGGGCATCCGCAAGGGACGGAACTCCGTCCCACCGGAGTTCCATGTTGTAGTTCAGGCCGCCGCGAATGGTGTGGAGATGAGAATCGTTGAGGCCGGGGATGACAGTCCGCCCGCCTGCGTCAATGACTTTCGTCTTTTCTCCCTTATAGGCCATGATTTCCTGATCGCTGCCGACAGCGATGAAGCGTCCACCTTTTATTGCAACAGCCTGAGCAAACGACCGTTTCTCGTCAATGGTCGCAATCCTCCCCTTGATAATGATCGAATCTGCAACGATTCTATTTGGGTTTGTTTGGCTCATGATAAGTCCACCTCCTCTGAAAAGGCTTTGATGCATTAGAAGGCCGCACGCATCCCCTTGGCCGTGTATAGGCTATTCCATAGAAGCGCTATCAGCTCTGAGTACCGCGTGGTTCCTGTTAGTCCTTAATGCGCCTTCTTCGGCACAACCTGAGGCTTCTTGGCCGATTGGGGCGCCTTGTGAACCATCGTGTAGGCGTATTCGACGCCGCTGCCATATGCGCCGGCCTGCTGCTTGAGTAGCCCCATGAGGGCATCATAATGTTCCCTATTCGCCCAATCACGCTGCCATTCAAGCAGTGCCCCAATGGTCGTTAATCGCACCGCCCCCGCTTGCACCATGCGCGAAAGAGCGGCCTCATGCGCAGCAGGTGAAGTCGCACCACAACAATCTTCAACGACGTAAATGGTGTAGCCCGCGCCGAGCATTTCGATGGTCGGCCAGGTCACACAGACTTCTGTCCACAGCCCGGTCATGAGGATGTTCTTCCGGCCCGTCGCTTCAATGGCCTTTCGGAAGCCGGGGTCGTCCCACGAGTTCATGGAACTGCGCTCGACGACTTCCTGGCCAGGAAACACGTCGAGCAACTGAGGCCAGACATAGCCGCTGAACGATTCCGTCTCTACGGCGGTGAGCACAGAAGGCACTTTGTATTCCTTGGCCACTTTGGCCAGGAGCGTCACGTTGTTAATGAGGGTGGCGCGGTCTATATTCGCCACGCCGAAAGTCATCTGAGGCTGCATGTCAATGAATACAACGGCGGAGTCTTGCGGTGTGTAAAGTTTGTGATAGTTTGGCATAGTTTTCTCCTTTCTTAGTGTTCATTTGTTAAGTTATGGCCGTGTGGATCGCCCTCCGTATAATGGAGGCTTATTCAAACTCATCACCAAATCGTTGAGATAATCCTCCTTTCTTCTGAACTCTTCACAGTGAAATTGGGGTATAGTGTTTATCCACCATCACGATTCACCTTTTTCCGCTGGTATATTTAGACGGAGCGGACCGCCAATTCGGACTCTAAGGCCGCCAGCATCGAATCATAATCCGGCGAGCCGTCGTAGCGTGTTCCGTTGATAAAAAAGGTGGGCGTGCCATTAACGCCGCTGCGGATGCCGCTCTGGCGGTCTTCCTTAATACGCTTTTCAACAACGCCTTGCTTGATATCGTTCCCGAATTGGTCGACATTCAACCCGATCCTTTTAGCCCACAAGGGAATGATGTCCGGCTTGAGCAAGGTCTGCTGTTCAAAAAGCAGATCGTGCATCTCCCAAAACTTACCCTGAAGCGCCGCGGCTTCCGCCGCTTCGGCCGCGATCAGGGCATAGGGGTGCGCCTGGGTCAGAGGGAAGTTCCTGAACACAAATCGCAGCTTCTTCCCCAACGTCTTCTGCAAGCGCTTCACGACGGGATAGGCGGCTCCGCAGTAAGGGCATTGATAATCGCCGTATTCCACTAAAGTCAAAGGCGCGTCGGCGGGTCCTTCAGCGTGGTCATGCGCTGAAACGGGCTGGGTGAGCGTGGCGGATTTGTCCATGATACCTCCTTACTTGGACATCGAACTAGTCTGGGACGCGGACTGTTTTTTCGCCTTTGGCCATCGATTCGAGAGCTTTCAAAATGCCGTCGGCGCCCGGATTGATGCCCACCGGCGAGACGTAACTCCAGCGAATGACGCCCTCGGCATCGATCACAAACAAAGCCCGCTCCGATTCTCCGTCTTTCTCCCGGTAGACGCCGTACTGACGGGCCACTGCGCCTTTGGGCTCAAAATCCGCCAGGAGCGGAATGTGCAATTTGCGGTCTTTGCTGAAGGCGAGGTGGCACCAGACGCCGTCGACTGAGATGCCGATGATTTGCGCTCCAAACTCGGAGAATTCGGGCTTCAACTCGTTATAGAGCGCCAACTGGTCACTGCAAACGGGGCTCCAATCGGCCGGATAGAAGACCAGGACTACGGGCTGTCCGCGAAATTCGGAGAGAGATACTTTTTGATCGGGCGTGGTCGAAAGGGCAAAGTCAGGGGCTTGAATTCCCGGTTTAGAGCTCCCATCTGATCCTCTTTGGTGTTATGTTTTGGTTTGCTTGTCATTGGTCCTCCTGTTTGAATGGTCAAGCACGTCTCGACGGAAACCCCCTTGCCCCCTTCGCTGAGGAAGTCGTTATGGAGATCGTGAAGAAGCCGTGGAGTAGTAGCAAACTGAATTGAACTATTCGTCTCCATGGTTCCCTTCTTTGAACTACCAAGTATTTCGCTCCCACCTGGCTTCATCTGCCATCGACCCTCAAGTCACCCGGGTCTCACCAATCGCGGTCATTCATTGGCCCGTGGTCAGCACCATACGGAAGCGGGCCTCGCCCCGCATCATGCGGGCGTAGGCGTCGGCCGCATTCACGAGCGGAACGGTTTCGATCATCGGACGAACGTTTTTGAGGACACTGAACGACAGACGCGTCCTCGGTGTCAATCGCTGAGCCGGTCTTCGCTCCCTCAATCGATCGCGAGCCGAATACGAGTTGCGCGGGTGAAACTTCAATCGCACCATCGAAGCCTATTCCGACGACGACCATCCTGCCCCGGGGAGTCAGGCCACCGACTAGGGGCCCCATGGCTTTGTTGTTTGCGGCAGTAGCGAGGATGACTTTTGCTCCACCCAGTGCCTCTAAAGCAGCTGCCGCGTCTTCAGTCCGGCTGTCAATATAGTGGTTCGCACCCAGTCTCTCTGCAAGCGGTCTCTTGTCCTTACCGCGTCCGATGGCCGCGACGCGAAATCCCATCCCGCAGGCGAACTGAATGCCGAGGTGACCGAGCCCGCCGACGCCTTGGACCGCAACCAAGTCTCCTGGCCGGGCCGGAGAATTGCGCAGTGCGTTGTAGGTGGTTACGCCGGCGCATAATAGAGGTGCGCCTTCGGCTGACGCGAGTTCATCGGGAATGGCGGCGAGTCCATGCTCGCTCGCGATCATAACTTCGGCATACCCGCCGTCATACGAGAATCCTGTTACACTTTGGTTCTCGCAGTTGACAAAATCACCGCGGCGGCAGGGTTGGCAGCGGAAGCAAGGGCCTCCAAAGTAACCGACCCCGACCCGCTGACCAATTTTCCAGCTGGCAACACCGTCGCCCACCGCGTCGATTTTTCCGATCACCTCATGCCCAGGGACGCGCGGATATATAATGCCCGGCAAGAGGCCCTGCACAGTCACAACGTCGGTATGACAAACGCCGCACGCCTCAACTCGCATGCGGACCTGCCCGACTCCAGGCTTCAGGAGGGGCTTCTCTGCAACACGAAAAGTGTCCGGCGCCGTTACTTCAACAGCCTTGTACGTATCCCTCATCTCAGTCTCCTTTGCGTTAGCTTGCTTAAGCCCCAATGAACGCGAGCAGATCTGCGTTGATCCGGTCCTTATGGGTCGAGCAGAGGCCGTGCGGCACACCCAGGATAGATTTTCAGAATGAAGCCCTTCACTATCTTGGACGAGATCAGGGGCCAAGCGCCTAACCACTAGTGTCCATATAGTGTTTCTCTTGCGTTACTTGAAATTGTTGCAATTTCCCCTTCTCCGAACTACTAGATGGCTCCAAATGTCACTCGGCCTGAGACTTTTACCAATTTGGCCCATTCCTTAATTTAGCCCTTTAGCCTACAGATGCATCGCCGACAAAAAAGGTTCTCAGACTGGAAATAGACTCCCCGTCGGGGCGACCTTTTCCTTTTCGTTGCAATGAGACCCCGGTCAACTTCGTGAGAATACTCCAAATACTTAAAGCGGATGACTTGACGTAGCCCTTTATCGAATTGTTGGCGTGACAACATTCGATCTGGGTTGAGCGCCAGGCCGTTTCCTGCGAGAGTGCTTCCGCGGCCTGAGTCGATGTGATAGTTCTCAGCCGTGCATTTTCTCTTTGCGGTTTCGGTTCGGAGGATACACCGGACCTGCCGGAGTGCCACCCACACGAGGTGCAGATGGAAATCATCAACCAATTGCTGGCCCGCATGGGAATTACTATGGCGGAAGGATTTGTCACTGGCGCTCTGGTCATTGCATTGGGAACGATTGCTGCGGCCTGGGTGGTCCGCTTCATGGGAAATCGAGCGGTACAGGCCGTTTGCCGGTGGTCCGGACAGGGGATACAGGGACGGCTCTTCCAAATCGTCAGTCGACCGCTGTGGGTAACCGTCGTCCTACTCGGCCTCCTTCTGGAAATCCAGTGGCTTATGCCTTCGCCAATAGCCGATTTTGCGGTAGCCGGAGTGGCCAAGACGGGCCTGGCGATCATGTGGGCCATCGCTCTGGGTCGGATTCTTATCTAATCTGCGAACGGCTCACGCTTTCGCATCCTCACGGCGCTGAGGTTTTCCGTCTCACCGGAGAACGTCGGCATGGCACTTATCTGCATCATGGGGGTGCTCGCGGTCCTCTCTGTCTGGCGCATCGATCTTACGCCGTTTCTCGCATCCGCCGGTATCGCGGGAATCGTTGCCGCCCTGGCCGCCAAGGACACCTTGGCCAACTTCTTCGGCGGCATTAATGTCTTTCTCGATAGACCCTTCAGGACAGGCGATTACATAGTGTTGAATTCCGGTGAGCGCGGAGAGGTTGTGCACATCGGACTGAGGAGCACCAAAATCATCACCAGGGATGATATCCTCATTTCGGTTCCCAACGCTATCATGGCCAATTCGAAAATTGTGAACGAAAGCGCTCCTGACCCGAAGTTCCGGGTAATGACAAGAGTCTCCGTGTCGTACAGTTCCGACATGGACCAGGTGGAAGCACTTCTCTTGAAGGTGGCTCGGGAAAATCCACTGGTAACCGATGAACCAAGTCCGAAGGTGCGATTCCGGGCATTCGGAGAATCGGGACTCGACTTCGACCTCCTGTGCTGGATCCACGAATCCAAGCAGAAGGGAAGGGCGCTCCACGAGGTCAATCGCGCGATTCTTGCAGAATTCAACAGAGCCGGGATAGTCTTCGCTGTGCCGCAACGAGACATTTACCTGCACCCTGCGGCACAGCAATCGGAGAGCCAGTGAAGTTGCGTCTCACCCGGCAAGGACGGGAAATAAGTAATGGCGGTATTATGCGGCGGTCTTGCTATTTCGGGGGTGTTTGGGCCGCTGCCCGGTCGCGGGCTTGTCCCCTGGAGCGAGCAAGCGACTGAAGGATGCCGTCAAGAACCGCAAGAATGTCTTTGGGATTTTCTAGCAGCGTGGCCATCCCTAGAGCAAGATACATGCAGCCGCTGAGCGCTGCTTAGTATCGGACATTATTCTTGGCAATTGATATATGCAGGCTACTAGAAAAATTGCTTGACAAAGTTTCATGCAAGGCGTACGTAGTTTCTTATCAGGAAACCCAAACTGATTCTTTCCCACTTTTTGAGTTCAAGGCTTAGGCATTCTGCCAAAAAATAGGACCTGTAACGAGTTTACTGGCAGCAAACAGCACGTCCGAAAAGCTAAGAAAACACAGGACGCATATGTCCCGAGCTAATATGACAATAGCTCGCGTGCAGGCTGAAAGGTTCCGAGTTCCAAGCCTGCGGCTGACACTGCGCTGCTCAAGGATCTTTTGATGCTTGACGAGGCAGAAATAGGTCGAAAGATAAAAGAGTTGAGACTGGAACGCGGTCTCAATCTTCAGGATGTTGCCAACACAGCAGGGTTCACAAAAGGCTATCTTTCAAAAGTTGAGAATTCAAAAAAGGCCCCTCCCGTCTCAACGCTTCTCATGCTGGCAAAGGCCCTTGGAGTAAACATCTCTGCCATCTTTTCCTCCGAGGAAAACAAGACCACCATCACCCTCGTAAAAAAATCCGAACGTAAAACCATGGCTCGTGACGGCACAGCGTTCGGCTACTCGTATGAGCCTCTAGCACACAAATTCCCACGTCGGCACATGGACCCCTATGTCTTGACCCTTCCAGTAAAGCCAAGACGGAGGGCAGTTTTTCAGCACAAAGGTCAGGAGATGCTCATGACTCTGGAAGGGACAATGCGGTTCGTATACGGAGGCAAGGAATTCCTAGTTGAAGAAGGAGACTGCGTCTATTTCGACGCGGCCACACCTCATTTCGGCTTCGCGGAAGGATCGAAGCCGGTGAAATGTCTTATGGTCATTTTCAGCGAGAGTTAGAGTCGTGGAACCATTGAAAGTATCGGAGCAGGCGAAGGTAGGAATAGTGGGCGCTGGGCTCATGGGTCACGCGATTGCCCAGGTGTTTGCAGCAAATAGTTTTTCCGTGCTCCTGTTCGACAGCAACAGGCAAGTCCTGGAAGCAGCCCCGGACAGGATTAGAGCTAATTTCAGCGCCTTTCTGGACTTGGGCTTGGCAACGCCGGACGATGTGGACCGCACCTTGTCGCTGGTGCGACTCTGCCCGGACCTCGAAGAAGCCACCTCGGATGCGGAGGTTGTTGTTGAGGCGGTCAGTGAAAATCTGCCCCTGAAGCAAAAGATATTTGCGGAATTAGAAGGCTACGTACAGGCCGGAGGCGATTCTTTGCTCCAATACGTCCGCAATCAGTATCAGCCTGATTGCCGAACCGCTGGGAAGAAAAGAACGACTCGTCGGAACGCACTTCTGGAATCCGCCGCATATTGTTCCCTGTGTGGAAGTAATCAGATCGCGCTTCACGTCTGAGACTGTGTTCGAGTCCGCGTACCAATTGATGAAACTGATAGGTAAACGACCGGTAAAGGTCCTGCGGGATGTCCCCGGATTCTTGGGAAATCGGATGCAGCATGCCTTGTGGAGAGAGGCCATGTCTCTGGTGCAGCAGGGCATAGCGACCCCGGAAGCGATTGACGAAGTAGTGAAATCCGGCTTCGGCCTTCGGATGCCGTTTATAGGCCCGTTGGAAACTTCAGATTTGGCCGGCCTGGACCTGTCACTGGAGGTGCACGAGGACCTCTTTCCTCACCTCGAAAACGCTGTTAAGCCTTTGGCTGTATTGACAGAGAAGGTTGAGCGAGGCGATCTCGGGGCAAAGACCGGCCGAGGATTCCATGAGTGGCCGAAAGAGAAGTTGGAACAAGTCATCAGGGAGCGTGATCGATTTCTGCTTAGAATCGCTCAACTGGTTTCAGGAGGATAAGTTCGGCGTTCACGGTGTGGTCTGGAGGGACAAGGAAAATCATGAAATCGACTTTGATCTTCTTTTTACACGGCTTGACCTATGCCGGACTCTTGTTTCTGGTTTCTTCGGGTCTCACCCTCGTTTTTGGAATGATGAACGTCTTGAATTTTGCCCATGCCACTTTTTACATGCTGGGGGCCTATTTCTCCTGGACGTTGCTCCGGGCCACCAACAATTTTTGGCTGTCATTGGTTGCGGCCCCGGCACTGCTCTTTTTTATCGGTGCCCTGGTTGAACGATTTCTGCTCAGGCGGGTTCATGTTTTAGGCCATGTGCACGAACTGCTGCTCACCTTCGGTTTGGCTTACGTCCTGTCCGAATTGGTGAAGTGGATCTGGGGCACTCGACCGCTGGCAGTGCCCATTACCGGATTCTTGGCTCAATCAGTGGATCTATTCGGAGTAACATATCCGGTTTATCGTCTTTTTGTTTTCTCGGCGTCCATACTGGTCGGCGTTTTGATGGCTCTGGCGCTTTACAAGACTCGGGTCGGCATCATAATCCGCGGGGCTGTGGACGATAGCGACATAGTTGGGGCACTCGGCATCAACGTGCCGGTCCTCTTTATGGCGATATTTGGCTTTGGAGCGGCCCTATCCGCTTTTGCCGGCGTTATTGCGGGACCGCTCCTTACAACATTTCCCGGCATGGGCGATGCAATCCTGGTCGATGCTTTCGTGGTGATTGTAGTCGGAGGTCTCGGGAGTCTTGGTGGCGCGGTTTTGGCTTCGCTGATCATAGGTGAGCTTCAATCCTTCGGAGTGCTGCTTATTCCGAAGTTCTCACTGGCCCTAATATACCTGTTGATGGCAGTCGTCCTCGTGGTGAGACCTTCCGGCCTTTTCGGGAGGCAGTCACCATGAATTTAGTGGTAAGCCGGGGCCTGCTCTTGTTCTCTCTTCGTTCTCATGCCCTTTGCATTCGGCAAGTTCCACGTTAGCCTTCTCACCGAGGTAATCATATTCGCTCTCTATGGCGTTTCCTATAATCTTCTGCTGGGATACGCGAACCTCCTGTCATTCGGCCATGCCATGTTCTTTGGATTTGGTGCTTACACGACGGCCGTAGCATTGAATCATATTTCCGGCCTGGGTTTTTTTTCTGCCGTATTCCTGGGCACAGCCGGGGCCACCTTGGTGGGGTTTCTGCTGGGCTGTCTGCTCCTGCGGCAGAAAGGCGCATCTTATGCTCTGCTCACCCTAGCATTCAATGCGCTTTTCTATGCGATGGCGATTAAGTTCACCTTCATCACCCGTGGCGACGATGGTCTGAGCGTGGCACGGCCCCGTATCGACTTCGCTCTGTTCACGCTCAACACTTCGGATGTCGTGGTTTTCTATTTCGTAACCTTGGTGGTGGTGGGCGCTGCGATTCTCTGCAGTTGGTTCTTTACCAGGACGGCTATGGGCAAGACCGTCGTCTTGATGCGGGAAAACGAAGAGCGCATGAAATTCCTGGGCTTCTCGACCAGGGTTACACGGCTCATGCTTTTCACGGTAACTGGCGGTCTGGCCGGGTTAGCCGGTTCATTCTATGCGCTCTTTTTCAGCTTTGTGTCTGTGGATGCCATTTCCATCGCTATGACCACAACTGTGCTATTGATCACCTTTGTAGGAGGCAGCGGATCGTTTTCCGGTCCAATCTTGGGCGCATTCGTCTATATCTATTTGCAGAACTTTTTAAGCGATGTTACCGACAGATGGCAGCTTTTCATGGGACTCATTTTCATTCTCATGGTTTCTCTTTGTACCTGGCGGTCTTTCAAAACTAATGGAAGATGCCCTCGCCCGATGGCGAGCCCGCTGGGAGCCGAAGTCCAACACGGCTGAGAGGTAGTTTGTGAGCGTCCTGGAACTGCGGGATGTGTCAAAAAATTTCTCAGAGGCTGGTTGTGCTCAGAGGAATAGATCTGTCAGTGGCAAACGGGGAAAAACATGCAGTAATAGGCCCCAACGGCGCGGGTAAGACTACCCTTTTCAACGTGATCAGCGGCAAATATCAGCCGAGTGGAGGAACCGTAACGTTCCAGGGTAAAGACATTACACGCTATACTCCTCACAAACGTAATCGTCTGGGCCTGTCACGCTCCTTTCAGATAAACAATGCCTTCTTCGGACTGGATGTTTTCGAAAACGTTCGATCTGGAGTGCGATCTCGATTCGGACTTCGCTACAGCTTCTTCAAGAAACCGGGCGGATTGCCCGGCATTGATGAAGAAACCCGGCAAGATCTGCAGCAGGTGGGCTTGACGGATTTTGCTTCGGTCCCGGC
Source organism: uncultured delta proteobacterium (assembly GCA_963828085.1). GTDB lineage: Bacteria > Desulfobacterota > Desulfomonilia > Desulfomonilales > Desulfomonilaceae > CAWBBA01. The sequence continues at coordinate 95,203 of CAWHDO010000041.1, read as the reverse complement.
GAGGGAGCTCCTACGGTCAGCAACGAGCTCTGGAAATCGCAATGGCCCTGTCCACCAATCCCGATCTGGTCCTGCTGGATGAGCCGACCGCGGGGATGACTGGGGAAGAAACCGCTGAAGCCGTCGAGCTCGATAAAACGCGTAGCCACCGGCAAATCACTGATAATCATCGAACACGACATGGATGTGGTCTTTTCTCTGGCGGACAAGATTACGGTGCTACAAAACGGCTTAGTGTTGGTTTCGGACAAGCCGCAAGCAGTCCGGGATGATCAGCGGGTTAAGGACGCCTACCTGGGGAACGAATAGAAATGTTGTTGGAAGTCCGGGATCTTCACAGTTACTACGGCAAGAGCCACATTCTTCAAGGCGTCGACCTTCACCTTGACCGAGGGGAAACGGTTTGCCTACTAGGGCGCAATGGAGTTGGAAAAACCACCACGCTCAAGAGCATTATGGGGATGGTGCGGCCTGCAAAAGGGAGGGTCCTTCTTGACGGCAGCGAACTGACAGGGCTCCTCCCATATCAGATCGCTCGCATGGGAGTTGGAATAGTCCCTGAAGACAGGAGAATTCTGCCAAGCCTCACGGTCCACGAGAATCTCTTGATTGGTATGAAACTCCCGGCTGGCGGGAAGCAGGCAGACGAGGAGACTTGGGAACCAGATCGGGCATATCGGGCATTCCCTAGCCTCCAACAACGACGTCAGCACATGGGAGGCCACCTTTCAGGTGGGGAGCAGCAGATGCTGAGCGTAGCCAGAACCTTGATGGGAAACCCGCTGCCTAATCTTGGTGGACGAACCTACAGAAGGTCTGGCGCCCTTGTTGGTGAAGGCTGTCATGAAAATGCTGGCCGGTATCCAACGGTCCGGGGTAACGATTCTTTTGGTGGAACAGAACCTCAAGGCGGCCATTGAGGTTGCAACCCGCTTCTACATAATGTCCAAGGGCAAAATAGTTTTCGAGGGCGACAGGAAAGCTCTCGAAGAAGCAGAAGAAGTCAGAAGGAGATACCTAGAGGTCTAACAGTTCAATTCCCAACCAATTCAAAGGAGGACGCACCTCGATGATTAGCAAGAATGTCAGGATGTTCTTAGCGGTTCTCGTCGCCCTGGTTTGGATGCTCCCCGCAAATGCAGCGGACACGATCAAACTGGCCGTTGTGGAACCATTATCAGGTAACTTCAAAGACATAGGAGAACGGTACCTGGAGGGGGTAGAGTACGGGGCAAAGAAAATCAACGAACAGGGCGGACTACTGGGTAAAAAGGTTGAGGTGATTCGAGTTGACTCTGAAGTCAAACCTGACGTGGCAACTCGTAAAGCTACCAATCTAATCCTAAAAGACAACGTCAAGTATTTTTGTGGTGGCACAGGTTCGAGCGTAGGCGCTGCAATGTCCGTGTTGGCGGAAAAAAACAACGCACTTTTCTTCAGCTACGGAATGGACGCCGCGAGCCTGACCGGTGACAAGTGCAGCCGAAATTTTTTTCGCACGGCTTGCAACACCGATACTCACTCCTTTGCACTAGCCAAATGGGTTGCCGACAAGGGATTCAAGAAAGTCTGCACAATAGCTCAGGACTATTCCTTCGGTAAGGAGGCCACGGCAGCCTTCATAAAGAAGCTGAAGGAACTCAACCCATCGGCCCAAATTGTTGCGGAACTCTACCATCCACTGGGTGAGAAGGATTTTGCGCCTTACGCAAGTCAGCTACTCGCTGCCGGCCCAGACATCATTTTTACGTCCAATTGGGGAAACGATCTTAGTTTGCTGCTCAAACAGGCAAATCAATTAGGGCTCAAGACCAAGTTTGCTTGTTATTATCTCAATGATGAGACCGCGATCGCTGCAGTGGCCAATGATGATGCGGTGGTCGGCAGCATGGCCAGTGAAGTTTACATGCTTACAATTCCCACTGAGGCCAATAAGAAGTTCGTGGCCGAATTCTTCAAGGATCAAGGCCATTACCCAAGTTGGCTTAGAGGAAAGGGATACATGGCAGCCATGTTTTGGGCGGAAGCGGTCAAGAAGGCAGGCAAGGACGACGTGGACGCTGTCATCAAGGCTTGGGAAGGGCTGGTTTACAACGGTCCCGCCGGGGAATGGGTAATGAGGGCGTGTGATCATCAGGCTCAGGTGCCGATCTGGATGGCGGAGATAGTTCCAAAATCTGAATTCTACAAGCATGCGTTTGTCGGCCCGGCGACCGCCATGCCGGCCAAAGACGTAGAAGTGCCCTGCGACCAGACCGGTTGCACTAAAATGAAAGGCAAGTAAAGCAAAGAGGCCTGGCGGGTTTTAGTCCTTTGCCAGGCCCTTGCTTCTTACCCCGATGTTGACGACTGTCAGCGGTTGCCAAAAATAATGTCCTATTGGCTATCCGAGCTAGAGAATCCCAAAAGGCGCACCGTAAAGAGCGTTTTTGCCGTCATTCCTGCGAAAGCAGGAATCTAGAGTCTGGACCCCGGATCAAATCCCGGGGTGACGGAGTGATTCCCACAGATCGGACAAAAAGTTGGCAGTCGATATACGTGGAGAGGCCGATAATGACCACCCTCATCACGGGCGGGACTGGATTTGTAGGCGCCGAACTGGCCAGATTGCTCATTGATCGAGGTGAGCGGCCCATTATTATGGACGTCTCGCAATTGAGATACCCGCTCGCGGAACACAAAGACCGCTTCGATTATGTGAAAGGTTCAGTTGCAAATCTGCCGGAAGTGCTCAACGCACTTGATGGACGGAAGGTGGATCGCATACTTCACTTGGCCGGAATGCTCTCTTTGCCTTCAGAAGAAAACCCCTGGGCAGCCTTCAATGTAAACGCCGTTGGAACTTACAACGTTCTGGAGGCGGCGAGACTGTTCAAGGTGGGCAAATTAATATTCTCCAGTAGTATCGCAGTCTATTCCGAAGACTTACCGGCAGGCGAGATTACCGAAACCGCTTGCTCGCGGCCTAGGACGATGTATGGCTCATGTAAAGTATTTGGCGAGCTCATGGGCCGATTTTATTCTCGCCGCTTTGACTTGGATTTCAGAGGCGTCCGGTTGCCCTCTGTAGTGGGGCCGTTTTCAACTGCGGTCCACATGTCCAGCTATAATTGTTGGGCAATAGAAGAGCCTCTGAGAGGCCACGGCTATGCACTGCCCGTGGAGCCTGAGACGAAGGTGCCGGCAATCTATTTCAAGGATGCTGCCCGAGCGCTTCTGCTCTTAGCTGATGCCGACAAAGCGAGGATCACAACGGGAGTCTACAATCTGGCGGGCATAGCTCCTCCGTACACGGCTCAACAATTGCTGGATGCCGTGATAGCCAGGGTTCCTCGGGCAAAACTCTCCTTTGCTCCGGATCCTCAGGTAATGGTCTTGTTGAAAGAGATAGGACAGATGCAGATCAGTGACGAAAAGGCGCGGAAGGACTGGGGTTGGGATATTGCTTTCAATTTAGAAGAGATGGTTGACGATTTTATCCAAGAGTTCTATCGCCACTCTTCTGGTGACCGTCAACGTCTGACATGAAAAGGGCGGGCTGCAATGAAAACGGTCTCGACTCGGATGGTTGACCTGAGCATCGCAATCGAGGCTGGGCTACCCAGCGATCCGCCGATGATGATTCCCAAAATTGATTACGTTGGGCATTCCGAAGGCGCCCAACAAATGAAGGATTTTTTCCCGGGTCTTTCCGTCGACCAACTCCCCGATTCACTCGGATGGTCTCTGGAGTTTGTGCATTTAACGACTCACAGTGGGACACATTTGGACGCTCCGTACCATTACCATCCGACAATGGACAAAGGTAAGCCCGCTATCACCATCGACCAAGTTCCCATCGAATGGTGCTTCAGCGACGGCGTGCTGCTCGATTTCCGACATAAAGCTGATGGAGAGCGGATCACGACTCACGACGTGGAAAAGGAACTCAAGAGAATCGATTACGAAATCAAACCGTTTGATATTGTGCTTGTTCAAACCGGCGCGGACGCTTTTTGGGGTACACCGGAATATCTGGTGAAAGGCGCTGGAATGGACCGGGAAAGTACGCTTTACTTGACAGGGAAGGGCGTCAAGGTCGTGGGAATAGACGCGTGGAGTTGGGACAGGCCGCTGCCCTATCTTGCCAAAGAGTTTCAAGAGAAAAAGGATCCCCAAGTGATTTGGGAAGCCCATTTCGCAGGCATCGAGACGGGATATTGCCACATGGAAAAAATGGCTAATTTGGCTGCGATAGGGAGGTCCAGCGGATTTAAAGTCTGCTGCTTCCCCGTAAAGATCAAGGGCGCTAGTGCAGGATGGGTTAGGCCCGTGGCTCTTGTCGAGGAGGAGCTAAGCTGAGTGCAATGATTCACGAAAATGGTGCTGTTTGCAGGTAGGGCCGGCATCTTGCCGGTCATTGGGTCTTTCCGTCGACCGACAAGATGCCGGCCCCATTGAGTGTTGCCAAAGCTGACAAGCTCGCGCACTTGTGCGGCTTATGCGGCGATGTGCAAACGGTTTTTTCGCTCAGCGTTCCCTGCGATCTCCGCGGTGAATGATGACTTCAGAAATGCCTATACAGGAGTAACACGATGGGAAAACTGATAGTGACCGCCGCGATTACCGGGGCCATCCACACGCCCAGCATGTCTCCCCACCTGCCTCTAACTCCGGAGCAGATAATCGACGAATGCATTGCGAGCGCCGAGGCAGGGGCCGCGGTGGCCCACATACACGTACGGGATCCATTGAACGGGCGTCCCACCGCCGACCAGACGGTCTTCAGACACATTGCCACGGAAGTTAAGAAGAGGAGCGACATCATCTTGTGTTGTACAACAGGAGGCGGGCTAGGCGAATCCGTCGAGAAAAGGGGATCTGTGGTGGCCAGTCTCAAGCCCGAGCTTGCTTCGCTTAACGCAGGTTCATTAAATTTTGCCCTCTTCCATGTTGCATCAAAGGTGGAGAAATGGGATTTCGATTGGGAGAAAGCCTATCTTGATGGGACTGAGGATTTCATATTTCCCAATACGTTTCGTACAATGCGTGAATTTCTCGGCCTAATGGATGCAAATAACACCAAACCGGAATTCGAGATTTATGACGTAGGTATGATTAACAATTTAGCCTACTTGATCAACAACGGCATAGCCAAGAGACCGGTTTACTTACAGTTCGTTATGGGGATACTCGGCGGAATCCCGGCCACTGTTGAAAATTTCGTATTTCTCGTGGAGACCGCACGGAAGCAGATCGGCGATTTTCAGTTTTCCGTGTGTGCTGCGGGGAAAGATCAGATCCGTATGTGCACGACGTCCATTCTTATGGGTGGGAATGCCCGAGTCGGCTTGGAGGATAGCCTGTACCTTGAAAGGGGCGTGCTGGCCAAGAGCAGTGCGGAACAGGTAGCCAAGATCATTCGGATTGGCAAGGAACTTGGCGTTGAGCCCGCAACCCCGGATGAAGCCAGATCTATCCTTGGGCTCAAAGGTCTGAATCAGGTGAATTTTTGATCTTTTCTTGCTAATGTTTGTTTGAGGACCAGTTACCGGGACGCCATATCTGATTGAGGCACAATCGATGAGCTTGTGCAAACAACTGCAAAAAGACACATGAAAAAGCCGTATAGTTTTGCGTGGATCGGTTGTTGTGTCGGAGTAGCGGTCGCTCAGTATCTTGCCGTGAGGCTAGGGCTCGTAATGGGCATTGCCCACGGAAATGTTTCACCGGTATGGCCTGCTACGGGGTTTGCCATTGCGGTTTTGATGCGATTCGGGGTGAGCCTCTGGCCAGGCGTGGCTGTTGGCTCATTTCTTGGGCTCTTACAGACGGGGGTGGGAACCTCGGTGGTGATGGGTGAGGCTGCGGCTGCGCTCCTGGAAGCAGTGACGGCAGTCTGGTTGGTCCGCCGATGGATCGCAGCCGACGATCTGTTTTCCAAAACGCAAGACGTCATCCGCTTCTGCATCCTTGCCGGAGGGGCAGCGACCGCCGTCAGCGCAACGGTGGGAGTGAGCAGCCTCTGCTTGGGAGGCGTCGCCCCATGGAAATCATTTGAATATCTCTGGGGAACCTGGTGGCTTGGTGATGTGATGGGAGCCCTTATCGTTGCTCCCTTTCTAATAATTTGGACCAATTCCGGTGAGTGGAGGCTTGATCGTGCGATATGGACTAAGACGGGGCTGGTATTCGCCTTTCTCATCCTCGCCGGCATCCTCGCATTCTGGGGGCCTTTCGTTAGCGCCACAGGAGTCAGCGACTATCCACTTGCCTTCCTGACCTTGCCCCTAGTTGTATCTGCTACCTTTCTTGCGGGGCGAAGAGGCGCAACGGCCGCTTGTCTGATCTGCTCCGCGATGGCCATTTCGGGAACAGTTCAGGGATTGGGACCGTTCTTTCGGGGCTCGGTAAATGAATCGCTCTTGCTGCTGCAGAGCTACCTCGTCGTGATTTCAGTCACAGCCACGATTTTGGCGGCCGTGCTGAAAGAGAGAAATCGGGCGCTGGACGAACTTCAGAACTCTCGAGAGCAGACTGGAAACTAGAATAGCCGAGCGCACGCATGACCTCACAGAAGCGTTGGCGCAGGTTAAGAGGCTAAGCGGCTTCTTGCCAATCTGCGCCTCGTGCAAGAAGATACGTGACGACCAAGGCTATTGGCGACAGGTTGAGGAGTACATACGTCAGCACTCGGAGGCGGAGTTTAGCCACAGTATTTGCCCGGAATGTGCCAAAAATCTTTACCCGGGCTTTCACAAAGATGATTCCAATCGATAAAGAAAGTGCCGCCTGACACCATAAATCCAGGGACACCATACCTAATTGGGGTTACAATCCGCGAAATCGGAATCTGACTCGAATTGCCTCTTCAGTATCTTTTTTCTTGCAAAGAGAACAAATGTTCCCTATATTGTGGGTATGGGAACTACTACTCGACAAAACGAGATTCTCCGGTTCATTGACAATTTTCAAGCCCGTGAAGGTTTTCCTCCAGCGGTACGGGAGATTTGCAAAGCCTTGGGGCTTTCGTCCGCGGGGAGCCTGATCAAACACCTGCGAGCACTGGAATTGCAAGGACGCCTCACCAGAACACCTGGCAAGAAGAGGGCCTGGAAATTGATTGGCCGCTCGTCGCATGTTTCTCTTCCCTTGGTCGGTCGGATTGCCGCAGGCACTCCTATCCTGGCGGAAGAGAACAGCAGAAACGATCTCCCTGTGGACCCGAGACTTTTCGGATCTGAAAAGGTCTTTGCTCTCTGGGTTCGGGGTGATTCAATGATAGACCGCGCAGATCCGCGATGGAGACTTCGCAATCATTCGCCCGCAAAATGACGCGGAAAACGGCGAAATCGTCGCGGTCCTTGTGGAAGGAGTGGAGGCTGAAGCTACCCTCAAGATTCTTCGCCGGAACAATGACGGCCTTGAACTGCTTTCCGCTAATGACGCTTATCGGCCTTTAGTCTTCAACGGCTCGGATCGGGCTAAGGTGAGGATTTTGGGGAAACTGGCCGGGATCATACGCCCAAGACCTTAGTACAACGTTTCATAAATACGATCACGTATTCTGATCTGCCGGACCACCGTAGCCGAAGGAATTTATCGGTAGGACCGGCCTCCCCGTGTCGACGGGGTCATTGGTCCGCAGCCGGCAGGGAGAAGCTGTTGCAAAACTCGACATAATGTCCCCCTATTGCCACGATTGAGGGTGGCAGCTATTCCGGCACCTTCACCCCAGCCCTCTCCAACATACAAGGGAGCATGTCTAAACCGGTTTTGCACTTCCCTCGCCCTCTGGGAGAGGGACCGAGGGTGAGGGTATTCGTGCTACGATCTTGGTCGTTCAAAGAATTTTGCAACAGTTTCCGGAGGCCGGTCCTACTGATCCGATAGAGGCGACGGTGCGTGACCGAACTGGCGAAACAAAGCACTAAGCCCATCGCTTCGGCACGCCACCCGGCTCTAGGAGTCTTACATACTAAGTTTTTTCCTCGGCAGCCCTGGAGATATGCCGAGGGAACAGGCACCATCGGGGCACGAATTCGGGAAAGTCCCGCGGAACGTGGGGTTGCGCAACAGCCTCCTAGCTGGCGCGTCACTTGATCCGGATACGCATTTCTTGCAAGGAAGTCCGGTAACGTGGTAATCTTTACCGTTCTTTCGGGCAAAGAAAACGATGCATATCTTTGTAGTAGGTTCCGCCAGACCGCGGAATGAGTCTCCCACGGACTGAAACGAACCGGAGGCGATATGACGGGTGCAGAACTGCGCGAGATGTTCCTCAAGTACTTTGAGGAAAGGAACCATACACGTCTGGCGAGTTCGTCGCTGATTCCCACAGGGGACGCGACTCTTCTCTTCACCAACGCGGGAATGGTCCAGTTCAAGGGCGTATTCACGGGAGCGGAGAAGCGCCTCTACAGTCGCGCCGCTACTGCGCAGAAATGCCTCAGAGTCAGCGGAAAGCACAACGATTTGGAGAACGTGGGGCACACCGCGAGGCATCACACCTTTTTCGAGATGCTGGGAAACTTCTCTTTCGGTGACTATTTCAAGGAAGATGCGATTGCTTTTGGATGGGAATTCTTAACCAAGGCAGTGAGCCTGCCCAAGAACCTGCTTCATGTCACCATCTACAAGGATGACGATGAAGCGTTCGAGATCTGGCGCAAGGTCCTGGGCCCACGCAGCAACCCCATCACTCGGTCTGGGCGAGAAGGACAACTTCTGGAGCATGGGAGACACAGGTCCGTGCGGCCCCTGTTCTGAAATTCACATCGACATGGGAGAAGAATTCGGCTGCGGTGGGCCAGATTGCGCTCCCGGTTGCGACTGCGACCGCTTTCTGGAACTTTGGAACCTAGTGTTCATGCAGTACAGACAGAGACGAGAGCGGGAAAATGACCCCGCTTCCCAGGCCATCCATAGATACGGGCCTCGGTTTGGAACGTCTCGCTGCTGTGGTCCAGGGCGTTCACAGCAATTGGGAGTCTGACCTCTTTCGCCCTATAATTCAAAGAGTTGAGGAACTTTCCGGCAAAGAGTGCCGGGGCAAGGACCTGGACTCAATCGCCATTCGTGTGATTGCGGATCATAGCCGCGCTGCCGCCTTTCTTATTGCCGACGGGATTCTTCCATCCAACGAAGGCCGAGGGTATGTGTTGCGTCGGATTCTGAGGAGGGCCTTACGATATGGCAAATACATCGGGCTCAACGAGCCTTTTTTCTACGATTCAGCCCGAATGGTTACCAGGCACATGGGCGAAGCGTACCCTGAATTGCTGGCTCACGCAGCCTTGGTCGAAAAGGTCATAAAGAGCGAGGAAGAGCGCTTTCTGGAGACGTTGGCCCGCGGCCTGGTTCTGTTCGAGGAGGAAGCAGCGCACATTCGGAAGCAGGGCGGAAACACTTTGCCGGGTGAAGTGGCTTTTCGACTCTACGACACCTTTGGTTTTCCGCCCGACCTGACAGCCGATCTGGCAAAAGAATCCGGCCTGATGATGGATCAGGTGGGATTCGACCGGGAGATGGGCCGTCAAAGGAAGATGGCGCGGCAATCCTGGGAAGGAGGCCAGGCAAGCGATGCCGACGCTCTGAAAAAGATCCTCGACGAGGGCATCCACACTGCCTTTACGGGTTACGAAACTTTGGAAGACTCGGGCGTAATTAAGGCCGTGATCAAAGATGGAGAGCAAGTTCCTGAAGCGAAGCCGGGGGAGCGAGTGGAACTGATCACGGACCGGACGCCCTTCTATGGCGAGTCCGGCGGCCAGGTGGGGGATCACGGCATCATAAGCCGTAACGGAGATGAAATCGAAGTGGAGGACACGGTAAAGCCTTTTCCGGATGTTATCCTGCACCGGGGCTTGGTGAAGCAAGGGATCTTTCGTGTGGGTGATAAAGTGAATCTCAAGGTCCAGCGGGGCCTCCGACGTTCCATCATGGCGAACCATTCCGCAACCCACATCCTCCAGTGGGCGCTTCGCGAGGTGTTGGGGGATCACGTAAAACAGAGCGGTTCTCTGGTGGAAGCTCAGAGGCTCCGTTTCGACTTCACCCATTTTTCGCCTCTCACTGCGGAGGAACTGAGCAGAGTTGAAGATCTGGTCAACGATAAGATCCAGGAGAATCTCGAAGTGGCCTCAAGGACCATGCCCATCGAAGAGGCGATGAAAGAGGGCGCTATTGCCCTCTTCGGTGAAAAGTACGGCGACAGTGTTCGCATGGTGTCCATGGGTGGCTTCAGCAAAGAGCTTTGTGGCGGAACTCACACGAAGCGGACCGGGGACATAGGCCTGTTCAAAATCGTCAGCGAGGGCGGCATCGCTGCCGGGGTGCGTAGAATAGAGGCGGTAACGGGCAAAGGGGCTCTCGATTACGTCTGGTCTTTGGAAGAAGAGATAAAAGGTCTCTCTGTGCGTCTCAAGAGCTTCCGGGGCGAATTGGTGCACAAGCTCGAGAGACTGATCGAAGAGAAGAAGAGTAAGGAGCGTGAGGTCGAAGTCCTCAAGAAGAAGCTGGCAGGGAGCCATGCCACTGATATTCTTGAGGGAGTGCGCGAGGTCAAGGGTGTGCGGCTGTTGACTCGATTGGTCGAGGATGTATCGAACCCCAAAGACCTCAGAGAATATGCGGATAGGGTGAAAGACAGACTAGTGTCGGGCATCGCACTCCTGGGCGCGAAGGCTGACGGCAAGGCACTTCTCATAGCCCTTGTGACTCGTGACCTCACCAATCGGTTTCATGCAGGCAATATCGTGAAGAAGGCGGCCGCGGTTCTGGGTGGAACCGGTGGCGGCAGACCCGACATGGCCCAGGCAGGAGGACCCCAGGTTGCGGATCTTGACGAGGCGTTGAAATCAGTGGAAGAATTCCTCAGTTGATGGGCGCGACAGGACCAACTTTCACGATTGTGTCGCAACTGATTGAACATGCTGTTGCACGTGACAAATGGCCCAGGACTGCGAGGCGAAGATACGATGGACATCAACGAGGGGAACGAAGTTTACGGCAGGATTACCCGTGTCATCAATGAATTGAAGATGGCGAGGCAGTCGGTCACCATCTTCAAGGTAGTTGAGTTGACGGGTATAGACCAGTTCGTTGTATTTCAGTATTTCTACGAAAAGGGGTTGCTTCGCGGAAAGTGACGGACACGGGCTTCCGCGTTGCCGGGCAACCGGGCAGTGCCACCTCGATTACCAGAACCAGAAGCCCCAATGGGGATCGTGAGGTCCGACGGTACCTGCCGGATAGGCGTAGTTTTCAGGCCAGGTGGAGTACCACACGTTGTACCATCCGGGATAGGCTATCCAGCCAACAAATGCCAATACGATCAGCAAGTGGGTGAAGCGTCGGCAAAGCCGGAACATGGGGAATCCTCCGTAATACACGTCCTAGTCTCGACATAAATTAATGTTATTTTACAGCATATTACCATATAAGTCAAGACTTAGGATTAGTTGAAAATCCGATATGGTGCGCGGCCACAAGTCCCCTTAAGTGGAATCATTGAGCTTGACAGACAGGCGCTCATGTCCGGGGGTTCAAGATGGCACTTTGATGCTTTTGTTGTAACGCGAAAATACGGTTCAAAACACAGAATTGACAACCCCGTCGAAAAGCGTTACGCTCAGACGGGACACCTGGAAAACCGGAGGACTTAGGGGGAATCCTGAAGCAAGAGAATTGGCCTCTCATGCGTTGGGGGGTGATGTCTGGACTATTGTTATCTGACGGGGCATCACATTTGATGAAGAGAAACTCGAGGAGTGTGGTTGGAGACGGGATCGTGGCGTTTCCTCACCTCGGTGTTGGACGTTGACGAAGCTGTAGGGGAGGCCGCCAGCGACCGAGGAGAATGATGTGGGCTGTGATGGCTTGAGTGCTCCAGGCCGGCCAAAGAAAACCGACCTATTACTCAACGGCACGAGCAGGCGAATTAGTGGAGGCGAGCCTTTTAATACTTGATAGTCCTTCTTTTTTTGCCCAATGATCTGGTTCTCAGGGCTTTCCCGATTTGAGGGCCGTCGTCGCCAACAGGGGGGCTGCATGGAAGATCGAGACAAAAAGAGAAAACGATCAGATCAAACGCGGGGAAGAACCTCTCGAGAGAGTTCAAGGATAGAAGAGAGAGGTCAGTGGCAAGGCATGTCTCCAGACCGCGACGAATTCCCGATGCCTGGCTACTGTGATCGGCCGGAGTTGTCTACCGCACTCTCAGTAGAGCAGCAAGTTACGGAAACAATTGATCTCGCAGCACTGTTCACAGCGAACATCTCGGCAACAGGAAGCTTTGATGTCGGGAGTGAAATTTGGACCACCACGTTCGGCAAACTTCTTCAAGCTCTGCCCATCCCTGCATTATTGATTGACGCTTCCTGCTGTGTCCTTCAGGCGAACCAGGCGTGCGCAAAGATCAGCCCTACATATCAGAAAATACTAGGTGGTCCTTTTTCGGGGCTGTTCCCAGGATCCGGCGTGTCCGGGGGGGTGCAGTCGCTCCTGGAGGAAGTGTTTTCTACGAGAAAGACCAGAGTGGCTCAGGCGGTCCTTCAAATAGAGGACGCCAGGATATGGGCCCGGATGACTTTCCGATCGGTCAGGATTACGAGAGAGAGATTCATACTTGCTCTTATCGAAGATCTGACAAGCGAAAAGAAAGAAATTCATGTTAAGGAAAAATTGACTCGAGATCTGGAACGGCGGGTGGAGGAGCGAGCGGAAGAGATCCGAAAGAGTGAGGCAACATATCGAAACATTTTGGAAACCATAGCAGATGGCTACTACCAGGTGGATCTCGCCGGAAACCTCACGCTTATCAATGATTCTCTTTGCGAACTGATCGGATATTCCCGCGAGGAGTTGCTGGGTATGAGCTATCGCCGGCTCATGGATGAGGCTAACGCGGAGCGAATGCATGGAGCATGCAGCGAGGTCTATAAAACCGGCATTTCTAACTCCGCGTTTGACCTTGCAGTTTTGAGGAAGGACGGGACCAAAAGGCAGCTTTCTGCCTCGATAGCCCTGATAAAGGACTCAAACGGGCGACCAGCGGGGTTGCGCGGCGTTTTCCGTGATATGACAGAACACAAGCGACTCGAAGGACAGATCCAGCAGGCTGCCAAGATGGAGGCCATAGGCAGATTGGCGGGAGGAATAGCCCACGACTTCAACAATCTCCTTACGGCAATTCTGGGGTATTCCAGCATACTCCTCCAGGATGGGCTGCACGAAGAGGCGCGGCATGAGAAGCTTGTCCACATCGCTAATGCGGCAGAGCGAGCAGCTGGACTAACGCGGCAATTGCTGGCGTTCAGCAGCAAGCAGGTCCTGGAAGTTAAGGTCTTGAGCATCGATCAAGTGATCGTAGAAAAGGAAGTGATGTTGAAAAGCCTCATAGGCGGAGACATCGAGTCTGGTCACAGTGAATTCTTGCCCCCTGGGATTCGTGAGGGCGGATCCGGGACAGATCGAGCAAATACTAATCAACCTCGTGGTCAACGCACGTGATGCAATGCCGAAAGGCGGTAAAATCACAATTGAGACCGGGAATGTTCTGTTGGATGGCGATTATGCCAAAAACCATCCTGACGTTGAAGCCGGGTCATACGTCATGTTCGCCGTCAGCGACAGCGGGCAAGGCATCGCGTCCGAAACGATGACTCTGATTTTTGATCCATTTTTCACTACCAAGGTAAAAGGGGTCGGGACGGGTCTCGGACTGGCCACCGTTTATGGCATCGTGAAACAACATCGGGGTCACGTGGGTGTAAGCAGCGAGGTAGGCCGAGGCACGACCTTCAGGGTTTATTTGCCCCGTGTCGACGAATACCCTGAGACTATTGCCGATGCCGAGTTCATGGGAACCCAACCCCTAGGCAAAGAAACGGTGCTGGTGGTGGAGGATGAAGAGATAGTGAGGGACCTGGCGACTGAGGTACTGGAAACGCTTGGTTATTCCACGATGTCTGCACACGATCCGGACCACGCGCTGGCAATAAGCCGAACCTATGAGGGACCCATACACTTGCTGTTGACCGACGTGGTGTTACCTGAAATGGATGGAAGGAGTCTTTACAATCGGCTTGCAGAAGCGCGACCCGAAATGAAGGTCCTGTACGTGTCCGGATACACGGAGGATTTTGTCGTCCACCAAGGAGTTTTGGACCCAGACGTCGAGTTCTTGGCAAAGCCCTTTACGGTAGACGCGCTGGCCGCAAGGATCAGGGACATACTGGACGGATCTTCACTGGTAGTCATCTCGCTCGCTGCGGGCTTGGCCCAAGCGCTGCCTTTATGGGGCTGTGGTCTGTCATGAAGAATCCGCGCGGGACCGCCTGGTATGGACAATTTAGATCATTTGTCTAATAGAGTGCTGCTTGATGGGCTGGCCGGCCTGGTCGTTAGTCGGGCCTAAAAAGCCATGAACCGGATGAAATCCGCTTAAGCTAACCGTGAGGACAGAGGTGCCCACCTCGCGGGTTTCGAATATTTTAGCGGCTCATAGGGCGGACAATGGAGAGGAAGAGACAAATCAACGGGAAAGAGGTTGTCAATGATCTCCGATCTGGGATGGCAGACTGGCAATTGCAGATAAAATACAAGATATCGACTAGGAGCCTTTGGTCTATTTTCCGGAGGCTCCTAAAGTCCAACGCTATCAGTCACTCCGAACTGTACCAGACTTCATCATTGTACAGGGAGAGAACTGATCACCTTAAAGAGCGAAAGTACCCCCAGGCCGACTTGGACGTGTACGTACCCGTGTATGACATCGGGGATTCAGCTATCGGCGTGTTGAGGGACATCTCGGAAAGTGGGCTCAGAGTGGCTGGAGTAAACGCGAGTGTCGGCCAAGCCAAGACATTTCAGATTCCCGTGGATATGTTAGTAAAAGCTCCTCCTCTGCTGACTATAGCTGAGTGCAAATGGGTTGAGATAAAGGGGAAGACGCTAGAATACTCGATAGCCGGGTTCGAGATAATCGATCTTCCTGAGAAAGACCGCAAAATTCTCAACGATTTTATCAAGCTATTGTTCCTTAGTACCCCAGGTGAATGGCAGCTGATGGAGTGAGAAGGCGCCCTAATGCTAATGATTGGAAGGATGGATATACTGAGACGCCCCACGATATTTCTTAGGTGAATAGGTATTTCCGAACTAAGTAGGTAAGAAGAACACCGTGCGGCGTTTCATCTCGACCACCTTATGCCCAGTCTCTCCAATAGACCCTTCTTGGGTGACTTGCCCGCGGTGCGCAGATCATCTTGTAGTTTTTCCAGCGCTTCGAGAAGCTTCTGCGTGTTGGCGAACCTGTCCTCACGATTCTTTGCGGTCATTTTCTGAAGCAATTTGAACACTGGGTCAGGCACGAGCGGATACCATTGGTTTGAATGGCGGCAACGGCTCGTGGACGTGTTTCTGAAAGATGACATAGGCCGATTCGCCGTGAAATGGTGGGGAACCGTTCAGCAAATGGTATAAGGTTATGCCCAGCGAGTAGATGTCTGACCGTATGTCAAGATTTCGTGCACCTTTGGCCTGTTCTGGTGAAAAATATAATGGAGTGCCGCACACGATCCCGGTCTGAGTTATGCCGGTGTCTTGAGAATCCAGATAATTCTTGGCCAGACCCAGGTCGGCAAGTGTCGCTTCTCCCTTCTTGGTGAAGAGGATGTTGGCCGGCTTGATATCACGGTGCATGATGTGGTGTTCTTCGGCAACGCTCAAGGCCCGGGTGACTTCAAAGGCTATTTGTAAGACCTTGTCCACGGGAAATCGTCCAATTCTCGCAAGCGTGGAAGCTGCATTGCCGCCGTCCACGTAGGGCATCACAAGGTAATGATGCCCATCCTCCAGGCCCACATTCATGACGCCGACGATGTTCGGATGTTGCAGTTTGGCCGCAGACCGCGCCTCCCGTATGAAACGCTTGACAAAGATCGGGTCTTTATCAGCAAGATGCGCGTGTAGGACTTTGACGGCTACGGGGATATCCAATGCTATGTGGCGTCCCTTGAACACACCGCCCATGCCGCCTCCACCTATTTTGTAGAAGAGCCGACATCCTCCAACCGTTTGCCCGATTAGCTGCTCCGCAAGGGGATCCGGTCTCGTGTCAGCATCGGGGACCGTCACAACCGTCCCGCAGTTTCCGCACTTCCCCTTGCGTCCGACGTAACGAGTCGGCAGCACGTGCAAGTGCCCACATTCGCAGGCAAATCTTATCCTGGGTGGCGATTGCTGTTCGGTTAGTGTAACCGCCGCGTCTCTGTAAGCCTGATCTTCAGTGGAAAGATGTGCGGTCTCCTTCGCAAGTTCGGGTAGAAGATCCGTTTCCATCGAACGGATGGCGTCCAGTTCCAACTCCGCGAACACGCTGGTACTGAAGGCCTCGGCCTGCTCTAGCTTGGATGGATTCCGTAATGCCTCATCAATGAACGTCTTAAGTGTGACCTCTCCGCCAGGTAGAAACGATACGAACTGCGCCTTCACCAAGCTCCTTTGGTCATCCTGTCCCCCAGCGGTCGTTTCGTATACCCTTGATATCACCCAGACAGGTTCTTTACCTTCCTGAAACGGCAAATGAATCTGAAGTGCCAGCGAGGCGTCGGAATCCACCCTGTCGGGCAATTCCAGCAGTATCCATCCGTAGGAAACGCGAGACGACCTCCCATTTCGCCAATTCTTGTTATCAAGTGAATAGCTCACAAGGGTTTCCAGGGGAATGCCTGCCGCATATTCCGGTCCAGGTGCGGTAGGTGCGTGAGGCTCCTCCGCTTCTTCGCGGTCGGCAGATTCTGCCGAGACAGGCTCGCTGTAGATCTCGCCGGTTTCAGGATCCTCCACTAGGACCTCGAAATCGCGAACAGTACCGGCCGAGGAAAGGGCGTCCAGGATCTGGTCGTAGTTTTCGATGAACTGCTTTTGTTCATCCGACAGTTTTGCAAGCAGGTTGTGGGCCAGCGTCGAGAGTCCTTGCTCGGTGCAAGCGCTGATAATGTCAGAAATTATGCCCCCCTTTTCCCCCAACGTGAGAGTTCGGTCCACCAGCATTTTGCTCCACAATTGCCGTATCTCATCAACCTTCTCCAGCCTGACGAGACACGTGGCCGAATAACGGAATAGATCGGCATGGAATGCGGGCGACGCTGCCAGGCCTTTCCTGAATTCTTCCAGGGCTTCTTCGTAGAGGCTCATGCCCAAGTACGCCACGCCCAAGTCCAGTGCGAGACGGGGCGAAATGTCGTCGGACGCGGAGCCCCTGGACGCAGTGGTCTCTTCCATCTTCTTCAAGAACTGAACGTGGACTATTTTGGCTCGGGCTTTTCGGTTTTCCGGTTCCCCTGTGAGGATGTTTTCGTAGACGAGAATAGCATGATCGGTACAACCCTTGGGCTTCATAGTGTTCCGCTTCTTGCCACATGCGGATCAGGTCTTCTTTGCCGATATGGGAATTGCGCATGCCTGTCCCGTTTCTAGCTATCTCGGATCCTCGATAGATCGTTTCTACCATTGAGCCGTGGACTCGACAAGGTGTCCCTCTGCTGGAACGGATCATACCAGATTAATGGGGTCATGTCAGGGCTCACTTGGGAGTGAATCCGGGTGGCAATTCTTCCTGTGTACCACTGGAGGACTCTGAATACGGAGCGGGTTCGACGAATGTGCCGGGTGCATCGAATGTCCCTGGAGCCAGACGATCCTGCGCTGTCTCTTTAGTTTTGAAGGATAGTCCGTACTCGGCGGCCTTTTCTATGTAAGAACCCGAAGCCAGTCTAATTTCTCCAATGATATTCACCCGAATGGCCGATGCACCTTGCACCGGACACTTGTTTTCGCACAAGCCGCAGCCGCTGCATTTGTTTTCTACGACTACCGGAGCGGCGTTCCGGAGTCCTGGAACCGGCTGAAAGGATATCGCGTTGTAAGGGCACACTTCATCGCAAACAAGGCATTTCCTGTCCTGTTCCCAAACAAGGCAGTTTTGTCGAGCAATCCAAGCTGTACCCACCTTGGCATGCTTCTTCTCGATGAGGGAAACATCACGAATAGCCCCTGTGGGACAAACCTGGCCGCACACATTACAATTCACCGCGCATGCCGCAAGGCGGGGGACCATGACCGGGCTGAAAATCCCTTCCAGCCCTGCCTTGAGCCAGACCGGTTGGAGGGTATTGGTGGCGCATGCTTTCATGCATTCACCACAGCGGACGCACCGGGTCAGAAAGTCTGCTTCGGGGAGCGCGGCAGGAGGCCGAATCAACTCAGGATCGATTAATCCCCTTTCTTTCCCCGCGGCGCAGGTTGTTGGATGCCCGTGTGCAAAAGACCTGCCGAGAGAAGCCCTGATCCCACCGCCAGTACGATACCGCGTCTTGTGAGATCGGGGGGTAGCGATGAGGCCGGCTCATCCCTGGCCGTGGAAAAAGAGACGGCCGCTTCCGGACAGATCGTGACGCATTCCAGGCAAACAATGCACTCCGAGTAAACCGTCTTCGCCGGATTCTCGGATATGGCGCCTGTTGGGCATTTCCGAATGCATTGCCCGCAATGGGAACAGGAGTCATTAACATTGCGCCTCAGCAGAGGCCGTCTCGAAAACAGCCCCATCAGGGCGCCGGCGGGGCACAGATGTCTGCACCAGAAACGAGGCTGAGAGTGCGCCAAGGCCGCTATCCCTAGGAAGAGCAGCGCCACGAACACGTTGGTCGCAAAGGCTCTCCCGCCAATCTGAACATAGGTCAGATCGGACGAGAGCCAACCGGGCAGTAAGGCCGCTCCAAAATCAAGCCCTGAATCGCCTGCCAGCAATAGGAGTGGATGTGCCACCAGCCCATAGAACCGGGTTGCCAGTGAGAGGGGGGAACCGATGAACAGGATGGAAACTCCGCCCAGTGCAGAGGCGAGAACCAAGCCCAGAGTGAGATACTTCCATGAGCGGAACCGCTGTGTAGCTTCGTAGGTATTGTTCTTAGCTGATGGCTTCCTTCTCGGACCCAGTGGGATCTGCAGTAGGTCCAGCGTCGTTCCCATAGGGCAGATATGGCCGCAGAACAGCCTCCCTGCTAAGGCCGCCACAACCAACACCATGAGCCCGGGTAGAAGATAAGCCGCGAAAGACCTCGTCGCTAAAATCGTTCCAAGACTGATGAGAGGATCGAGCCGCAGAAAAAAATCCGCAGCCAATCCATCATAGTAGGGATAAGCGGCTAATAGCAACAGCGCCAAAAAAAGAAACAGCGTAACGGTTTGAGTGATTTTTTGAAATGATATCACGATTTGATGTTCTTTACCTTCAATTTGTCAATGTCCATGCGCCCCAGACCGCGCTCGGCGGCAAGACGAATGTGTCGCACTTGACCGGGCTCGAACTTCTTTCCGTACCAGGTGCCCAGCGCAACCATTTGGGCGTCTGCCGCAACCATGTCTGTTGACGCGACTACGAGATTCAAGGGGATCACAAGGCCGGGTCCTCCAGGTCCGCCACTGCTCAGAATGTGGGTCCCGTCAATCACTACCAGGTGGGGTTTCAATACGGTCACCATGTCGACGATGGCTTCATGCAAATTGTGCCGTGAATGGAATGAGATGCGGTCCTTGATGAGACCCATCATTCCTTTCATGGAAAGACTCACTCCCGAAGAGGAATGAGACTTCCCTTTCGGTATGGCGATCAGGACGTCGGCATCCAAAACATCTGAGACGACTTCCATGGTTTTGACGTGCCGCCCTTGAGGGACCCGGACTTCGTGGTATAACCTCTTCGCTTCAATGGTGCTGACAGTGGTGTTGGGGACGCTTAGGCAAGCCTCCGGTATCTTCGAAAGCTTGAGACAAGCCCGTGGTTCGTTCAATACGTGGTCGAGAACTGCAATCCGCGAAGCGCCGGCCTCCGCACACATGCGAGCCACCTCACTTACAATTGCCGGGTGGGTATTGGAGGCTCTTTCGGGCCCACTGGCAAAGCTCATGTTCGGTTTGATAACAACCTTGTTCCCGGGTTTCACAAAACGGTTGATTCCTCCAAGCGCATCCACCGCAGCGCGGGTGATGGCCGCGGGGTCCAGGCCATGAGATACGACCAGGTCGGGCATTTCTGAAGCGAACGACTTCACAGGGCTGAGTATATTGCCTACGGCACCGGCTGTGAGAGCCGCGGCGGTAGTGACCAATCCGCTTTTCAGGAACTCGCGGCGGTCGAGTCTTTCCATCATCATGGTCTCTCCTCGCGCGTCAAGAATCAGGAACCATACCTTTATTAAAACGGCTGGTTTGACAAAAGTCAACAGGCCGACTAGAACATCTCAGAGGACGGAAGGCGGGCGTCCCTGCCGGCCGTGTCTCAGAGGGGTAAACCGCTGACCGGGCGAACGACTGCTGCGCTCCGAGTTGCAATCGACTCATCCTGATGTTCCACGCTATATCCAACCGGTCTTTGTAGCGATTGCCCCTCTCCGCAAAGTGACACGGATCCGGAATTGTAAATGACCCTGTCGCGAATCGTAGAACTCGGCTCTTGTTTTCTGATGGCATTTCTCGTTATTGTCCTGGCTTCTTTTCTAACTCTGCGCCCGACGCTCCAAGAGGTGAGATCCGAGGCACGCGTGGAATGGGAAGGATTTCTGAGAGCGGTCAAGGATCGTAATGCGGAGCTGCCCGGCCTTGTACAGGCTGTAAGAGGCTTTGAACCGATTTATGCGAAACCTGCCGAGCGCCTCTTGGAGGCCGGATCAATTGCTGGTCGATCAAAAAATCCCGGAACTATTGTGGAATGGGTGGACAACATGGAAAGGCAACTGGAGCAGATCCAGCAAATTGCAGAGTCTAAGCCGGGACTCGATCAGTATCCTCCGTTTGTGACGCACTGGAAGAAGGTCGCGAGGATTTCCGAGCAAATTGCTGTCATGAGACGAAGTTATAACAGCAGTGCGAGAGCGTACAATCGTCTGCTGACCGCTTTTCCTCAAAGTCTGCTGACCACGGCCTTTGGATTTGTTCCCCTTACCGACTACCCGTTGACTCGACCAACGGGCGAGCCGATCAGCCGATAAACAGTCGAAAACAATTTAGTAGCTCATTACCGCAGACTTTAAACCGATATTCATTCAGAGATCATGAGTAGTCTACATAGGAATCCGCCGTTCCAGTACCACAAGTGTAAGAGCCGAAAAGGACGATTTTTCCCGGCCGGAATTCTTGAACAAGTTTACGGGAAGACCCGAGCACCTGTCTCTTGGGAAGCATCGCGGCTCGCCACTACACATTCAGCCCCGCTCATTATAGGTCAACTGCCGGCTAATGGATTTGAGCGGTGTTGGGTATTTCTTCTTCGCCGACCTTCCGAATATTCCCTTTTACTACCACGAAACTGGCCAGAACCAATTTGTCCTTCTTTGAGGGATGGAGGTAACGCACACTAAAGCCTGGTTTTCCCTCAAACTGGTAATTGGTAATCGGCAGGACTCCGTTAATGGCTAGTTGCCAGCCTGGCGAGCGTCTTTTTAGCTTTGTGGACCAATTCATGTAATAGAGTCTCGTGTAGTCGCAGCCGGGGTCCTTTCCTATGGGAGCATAAGCGACGATGTAGTTATTCTTGGCCCCTTGATCCGGATCGTCCGTACTGTTTACCGTTCTCCAACCGACCATGCGCATGAAAGGAACGATCCGGGCGATGTCATCCGGAGGGGTAAGTCTCATATTATGCGTATACACATAACCGACCCTGCCATCCTCGATCTTTACCTTGTACCAAACATCCTTTTTGACCTGGTCGTCCGATGTCTCGTCGCCTGAAGCTGCGTCCTCCAGAGACACGCTCTGATTGCCGGACTTGCCTCTCGTGGCAATCTTTTCGGCGGCCGATCTCGGTCGACGGACGGAAACCACCCGATCGTAAACCTCAAACTTCTTGCCGGGAGGAAGGATCTCAATGACCTCGTATTGACGGCCGGGTTCCAGCCGAAAGTTGGCCTTGGTATGGATGACTCCCTCAGCCTGCGGAGGCATTCCCTCAATGGAGCGTCTTAGCTCTTGGGTCTTAAGAATGATTTCTTGGCCGCCCACCACCTTCTGATCAAGATAGCCTTCCCTTCCGTCGGCGTGTGCGTGTGCGATAGTATTCGCCCACCTTGTCCACCAGATGGACGGGCGTTTCCGCAGGTAACTTGACCGTCACCTCGGAATTGGGATTTGCCGTCTGGTAGAGCGAACAACCCCTTATGGTCATGCCGTCTCTCGGAGTGAAAGGACTTTTCTGCTTGAGGATCTTGCCTTGAGCTTTCTTCAAGAGTTCTCGCTTGAGGGTGTCTACTTCCTGGCACCCTGTGGCCGCGAGCCAAGAAACGCCCAAGAAGATAATCATCACATAGAACCCTATGGTGCGCGTTGTTCTGTGTCTTAAATTCATTTTCATGGCCTCCAAAGCCCTCCTGAGACCCTGAGCTTATATCATCTATTTATGAGAGAAATCAACACACTGCGCGCCTGCTCCGCCGAAGCCACAGTTGACCGATCGCACGGAGCATTCCGTGAAACGTCCATAATTCCTTTGCCTCGCGAATGCAACCTTTTCCAGTGTTCAATGCCTTGCCAAGCTAAAAGCCGGCGATTAGCACGGGAAGCCGTTGTCCTGGTGGAACCCCTATACTGGGAATTTCACGGATAATTCTTGATTTTATCGTTGAAATCAGATAGATTTTCAGCAAGTCATGCGGCTGCAGCGAGTTAAGATGCGAATGTCCACAAGGCAGGGAATGGAGGTCAGATTCATACGGGCAATGTTCGTGGGTACCGGGAGGCCATGTGATCGTTGAAGTCTGGGCCAAAACAGATGTTGGAAGACAGCGTAGCATGAATGAGGACTGTCATTATGTTGATCCTGACCACGAACTCATACTTGTCCTGGATGGAATGGGCGGCCATCAAGCAGGGGAAGTCGCTTCTCGTCTGGCAATGGACACCATTTCATCTTATTACAAGGATCACCGTGACGGTTCTGCCGACCGCTCCGATATTTTCGACAGCTTCGACCCCCGTTTCACCTTTCACACGAACCTGCTCAGGCAGGCCACGTTCGTGGCCAACAAGGTGATTTTGGAACAGTCGCTGGAAAAGCCTGACCTTGTAGGCATGGGTAGCACTTTGGCGGGCATCGCCATACACGATTTCACGGTTTCGTTGATAAACGTGGGCGATAGCAGAATTACCTTATCCGTGCCGGCTTGATGGAGCAGATTTCCAAGGACCATACGCTTGCGGAAGATCAGGTAGAGCGCGGTATCATGACTCGTGACGAGGTTCAGGATTCACAATTACGACACATTCTCTCTTCCGTGATTGGCGTGAATCCCCGGATCCCGTACACATGGATGAATTAACAGTATTCCCAGGCGATATGTTTTTCCTCTGCACCGATGGACTCACCGCAGTGATGAGCGACCCGGAAATCCTACGGGAGGTTCTCAGGGACAATCCCGGCCCAGAGACCCTGGACCGCCTGATAGACGAAGTGAATCGGAGGGGTGGTCCCGATAATACCACGCTGGCTCTGGCGCTGTTTTCCGAGCAACCTCAGCCGGCCCGGGA
Organism: uncultured delta proteobacterium; assembly: GCA_963828085.1. Taxonomy (GTDB): domain Bacteria; phylum Desulfobacterota; class Desulfomonilia; order Desulfomonilales; family Desulfomonilaceae; genus CAWBBA01. Next base: position 71,635 of record CAWHDO010000041.1, on the reverse strand, counting down.
GTCGAGGCTGCGGTTGCTTCTTGCCAAGGCCCTGGCAATATTCCAAAGGGGAAAGCGTGACAGTTAAAAAGCAAGATCCGCTGGAGGATTTCGATGTTTAAGCTTATCCTGAAGTTTCAGGATACTGTTCCTCGAGGAGTATACATTCGATACAACTCCTGTCACCTTCGGCAGACGCGAAATAACGACGTCGTCATTGACAACATGGCGGTATCGGGCCATCACGCGCAAAATCGAGGAGGAAGAGCCGAGTTACTACATTCTGGTAGATCTCGAGTCCCTAAACGGCACCTTCCTCAATCAAAAGAAGATCATGCGGGAAAGAATTTTTGACGGCGACTCTATTATCATCGGTAAGCATACCTTGGAATTCGTTGACCTTCGACCGGAGGAGGAACAGCCATCAAGGGCAGGGGCGCCTGAAGACGATAAAATGGCGGGCCGTTCTTTTCGCGATACTGTCATTCTTGATACCCAAGCCCAGCAGGAGTTGCTGGCAAAGCAGGCAGCGGAAAGAGGGCTCCCACAGGACCAGCTTCCGGAAAAACCCAAGAAAATAGAGCTCTACGGATCGATCACTATCATATCGGGGGGCACTCCACAGATCATCGATCTCAGCAAGCGACTCACCACACTCGGCAAATCAAACGATTCAGACGTCAAGTGCTCCGGGCTCCTGGTGGGGAAGACCGCAGCCTTGATCAATAAAAGGCCGAACGGCTTTTTCCTCGCATACGCAGAAGGGCTGAAGAAGCCGGAAGTCAACGGAAAGGTAGTGACTACACAGCTACAACTTCAGGACGGGGACGAGATTACTATCGGAGGCACTCGAATGACATTTAACCTTCGGGAAGAGATATCTTGAATCCTCTTCGAGGACCGATCATTTATCTTGCTGCGCAGAAGCACGATTCGCGTGCGCCTTGTTTGGGGAATGCCGGTCTCGTAGAAACCGGTGAATCGCCTGGCCGCTTTCAATAGTCCCTTTGTGGCTCCCGAGCGGAGCAACATAAACAATTTCGTCGTAGAAAACTCACAATATGCCTAATGGTTCTAAAATCTTGTGTTAACAATTCGCGAGTTTCTGCCTCTGACTGATCTTCTCAATGAACGGGCTCTTAGCATGAGGCTGAACATCAGCAAAAGGCCGATCGCCAACGTAGCCACACCAGCAACCCTCCAAAAAGTTGGCGCAGTTATTGTTTCTACCCGTGGCTCCAACTTCGGAACTGGCACAACCACATTCTTTTGTTCTTTTCCCAGCGTGATATCGGAAGAAACTGAGACGATCCGACCGAGATTAGAGAGAGTTCCGGCTGGGCTCGCCTTGATAGGTTCCGCTGATGGATTATCGTAGAAGAGCTTGTAGTCAAGACCTCGGCGGTACTCGAACAGGGCCAACCGCACGGTTCCGGTGGCCTCGATTTTTTGCACTGCGACTGGAGACCGGCCGCCGTAGAGTTCTATGAGAATGTAGCGGAACGACTGGTGGTTGATGCGCACTTTCAAGGACTCGTTCAACGCCTCTTCTTTGCGGAGTCGAAAGACAGTTCCTTCACAGATTTTTGTCCAGGTGTCCGGGCTGGCCGATGATGCGCCGTGCACTCGAATTCTTTTTACGAACTCTTTGGTCGGGGTGGTGAAGGCGACATGCGTGAGAGGAAGCCGTTTTTCACCCAGGTCCGCAACGATCCTCGTTGAACCCGACGCTGCATCCGGACGATTTTCGAGAATGCGCACGTCGAGGTGCCTTGCCAGTGGGGCCTCCGGATCGGGTGGACAACATTGGATAGAATCTATCTTTAAGGGAGGCTGATCTCCGTCCAGGATGCGCAGATAGATGGTACTGAAAATTATTGAGAGGATGGATCAGTTTGAGGCTGCTCAAGGGAATTGTCCCCCCAAGATCCGCAATCAGCCCGTCCATCCGGATCACGTACGCATCGCGGACATTGTCGGAACCTCTTATTTCAACCTTTCGGACGAAATCCTTCGAGCGGCTCCCGATAACAATCCCGCCGGTCAGAATCTTGCCCGTCTTGTCAATAGCGATCTCTGTCCACTTGCCCGCGGTTCTGGCCACGCGAAATATCTGCGCCGGAAAAGGCCGAACTTCATCGTCCGCGGCCGGGTCCGTGATCGCAACCAAGGCCGGAATGCCGTTCGAGTCTACTATCCGGAGGTCTCCCGCATCAGGTCGGCATTTATCGATGATAGCGGGTTCCAAAACAATGCCTGCCTGTCCTTCGGCTAGATCTGTAGGGACTTGGATATTTCTAAACCTTTTCCAACCGCTTGAGTTGAACTCCGCCGCGACTGGCCCCCATGCGAACAGGACGGCCAAAATAACTGCGAGAATTGCAGCACCGCAACCACGCGGCCGGCTTCGGCGGTAGCTGTTCGGAACCTGGAGCACGTTCGACATGGACGGCGATTATATTACGCTCGGTCGTTGATATCAAGATATTGTATGTGTTATTGCGAACTGGTATGAATCTCGATTCCCAGTAGCCGACTCTAAAGAACAGGGGTAAGTGTTCAGAGCGAAAGCGGTTGACCCGGTTTCAACCGTGGCCGGCAGGGACGCCGGCACCGAGCCCGGTAGGACCGGCCTCGGTGCCGGGCGCCACATGTCAGATGAACGGTTGCGGATATAGATGGAGATTATCACCACACACCTCAATGCAGATTTTGATGCCTTCGCCTCGATGGTCGCGGCCAAGAAGCTCTATCCCGAAGCGCTTGTGGCTTTTCCGGGCTCACAAGAAAAGAACCTTCGCGACTTCTTCATAGATTCAACGCTGTACATTCTCTCCATAGAACGGGCGAAAGACATCGACCTGAGCAATGTCGACCGCCTAATTCTGGTTGATACTCGGCAAAAGAGCAGGATAGGAAGATTCGCAGCGCTGGCTGATTCGGGAAGCGTTGAGATTCACGTGTATGACCATCATCCTGATTCTGACGACGACGTCAAGGGGAAGGTGGAAATCGTTCGCGAGGTTGGAGCCACGGTAACACTGCTGATTCAGGAAATTAGGAACCGCGGGATCGAGCTTAACGCAGAGGAAGCCACAGTCCTTGCGCTGGGAATTTACGAAGATACCGGCTCGTTCAGTTTTTCGTCCACGACCGCGGATGATCTGGAGGCTGCGGGATGGCTGCTGGCCAAAGGAGCAAATCTGAACATCATTTCAAACATGATGACCAGCGAGTTGAGCCGGGATAAGATCGAAGTCCTTCACCAGCTCATCGAAGAGTCGGAAGTGGTGAATCTCGGAGGGATCGAGGTCGTTGTGACAACCGCCGGCGTAGAGGGGTATGTTGGAGATCTTGCTATTCTAGTTCACAAATATAAAGACATGGAAAGCCTCGATGCAATATTTGCCATCGTGCGGATGGAAGACAGGGTTCACCTGATCGCTCGGAGCAGTATAGAAGAGGTCAACGCGGGGGAAATCGCCGCTGAGTTAGGCGGCGGGGGGCATCCTACGGCTGCGAGCGCTACGATCAGAGACGCATCCCTCTACGAAGCGCGTGACAAAGTGATCGCGCTGCTTCACGAAAAAGTGCGGCCGAAACAAAAGGCCGGAGAAATCATGAGCCGACCGGTCATTACCATTGGGCCGAACGAGACGATCCGAGAAGCAGCCCAATTCTTGAGCCGCTACCAGATCAGCTCGCTCCCTGTCGTGCGTGACGGTTCGATTCTCGGCATTCTACACCGAAACGCAGTTGAAAAGGCCCTCCATCACGGATTGGAGCGAGAACTTGTCTACGAATATATGAATCCTGGCGTGGTCTTTGTTACCCCCGATGAATCGATTGAGAAAGTCCTTCGCATAACGTTGGATGGTCGACATCGGCTGGTTCCGGTGATCCGGGAGGGCAGGGTTGTCGGCGTAATCAGCCGAAGCGATCTCCTGGAGCATTTGAAACTTCCTCGCCGGAGTGATTCCACCGGTCCGGAGGAATTCCCAATAGGCCGCATGTGTACGAAGAGCGTGCGTAGGTTAATGGAGGAACGGTTCCCAGATCGCGTGACGGGCATTCTGCGGCGCGCAGGAGAGGTGGCTGCCGGGCGAAGAGAAACTGTGTATCTGGTCGGAGGCGCAGTGAGGGACCTCCTTTTGCGAAACTACAATCTGGACATCGATCTGGTCATAGAAGGAGAAGGAATTCCGTTTCCACGCGAACTGGCGAAAGAGTGTCAGGGCTGCCGCGTGCGAGGCCATGACAAGTTCGGGACAGCGGTTCTTCTTTTTCCAGATGGATTCAAGATCGACGTTGCCACAGCGCGTCACGAATATTACGCCAGACCCGGTGCGCTCCCCACTGTGGAGACCAGTTCCATAAAGAGGGACTTGTATCGTCGAGACTTTACGATGAACACCCTGGCCGTGGCCTTGAATCCTCGGACGTTGGGGCAGGTGATTGACTTCTTCGGGGGCGCTCGGGACATCAAGGAGAAAGTTATCCGGGTGCTTCACAATCTCGCTTTTGTTGAAGATCCCACTAGGATTCTCCGCGCGTTACGCTTTAGCAGCCGGTTCGGCTTCTCTATTGGTAAACACACCCTCACGTTAATAAAGGCAGCTCTCAGAATGAAGGTTTTCGACAAGGTGGAAGGAAGACGACTTCTGAACGAATTGATTCACATGCTCAACGAAAAAAATCCGGTTCCTTCTTTGACTCTCATGTCCGTGCACGGCATCCCACAGGCATTACACCCTGCACTGGACTTCAATTCCAAGGCGAGAGAACTTGTCGAGGCGGCGGCGACAGTACCTCGCGTGGTGGAAATACTTGTTCTTGAAGGACAAGCTCGATGCATGGATTGTCTATTTTTTTGCACTGACTGATACGCTCACTGATGAAGAGTTCTTCGACATAATGAAAAGATTCTCTCTCGTAGAATCTCACGCGAAAGATCTCCTGAGCGAGCGGATTGAAGTCAGGCAAGCCCTGGCACTGTTTGCAAGAGACCTGGTGAAGCGGCCAAGCCAAATAGTGACATGTCTCCGGAAGCTGCCCCTGGAAGGTCTGCTCTTCATGATGGCTAAGAGTCACAGAGAAGAGACGAGAATGGCCGTGTCGGAGTATATCACTACCCTCAGGAACATTGAGCCTATCTTGAGAGGATCGGACCTGATTGCAATGGGATACCAGCCGGGGCGCCTTTTCACTTCCATTTTGGCAGCCTTCACGCGACGCCGGGTTGGACGGAAGGATAACCACTAGAGGAGAGGCCCGAGACCTGATTGCCAAACTTTTCCCGCTGCCGTCGGGCGGCGAAGCTTCTTTGAGATAGTACGAATGCCGTTTTCTAAGTGCTTTGTTTCCAAGTTCGGTTACGCAACGTCGCCTCCACCGGATCGGTAGGGCCGACGTCTCTGCCGGCTGCGGACCAATGACCGGCACGGGGCCGGTCCTACCGGCAAAGGTGTCCGACCACGAGTACCCGACCGATCAGGATACGTGACCGAAATTAGGAATCAGACTTCTCAGGTTTGCCACTTTTTGACGTTGTGGCATTCCCGCAATTCACTGGGGAAAACCGGTAACTTTGTGTGACAGATTAATTCCAGGTGTGCGGATATGGGCACTATTGTGATATATTCTCTGAGGCAACAGAGGGCGAGCTGCGGGATGGAGGTGAAAGATCCGTGATTTCTTTGAAAAGCGACACCTGGCCCCGCGGAACGCGGGGTTTTTGCAATAAGGTTTCCCGTGGAATGCGTTCAAATTCCCGGGCGGTTCTGCACCCGTTTCTAAGCTGCGGAACTCGTAACGAAGCACCGAAAAAGCTGGAGGTTTGAATGGAATCCAATGGCGCGAAACAGGTAAAGATCTTCGACATCACGTTGAGGGACGGCTCCCAAAGCAAAGTGGCCACTCGTATCAAGCTCGACGACTTGCTCAAAGTGGCCGGCAAGCTTGCGGACACGGGGATCTATGGGGCGGAAACGTGGGGTGGCGCCACTTTTGACGTATGCGTCCGCTTCCTCAGGGAGGATCCATGGGATAGATCTCGCAGGCTCAAAGAAGCCATGCCGGGTGTCAAGACCATGATGCTCATCCGGGGGCAGAACCTGGTCGCGTATACCAATTTTCCAGACGATGTAGTGAACAAGTTCGTTCATGCCTCTGCTCGAAACGGCATAGATGTCTTCAGGATCTTCGACGCATTAGACGATATGAGGAACCACGAGGCAGTAATCAAGGCGATCAAGGAAACGGGGAAAATAGCTGAAGGATCGGTTTGCTATACTATCAGCCCCGTGCATACTATCGAGAAGTTCGTATCCAAAGCGAGGCAACTGGAAGACAAGGGAGTGGATCAGATCTGTATCAAGGACATGGCCGGCCTTATTGATCCGCACACCACCTTTGAGCTTGTCACAAGCCTCAAGAAGGCAGTGAATGTTCCCATTCATCTCCACACCCACGACAGTTGCGGTTTAGGCATGATGTCCGCCCTGAAGGCGGTGGAAGCCGGATGCGATATGCTCGACTCCGTTCTTAGTCCGTTTGCGGGGGGCACCGGCCATCCGTGCACAGAGTCACTGGTTTACGCTTTGGGCCGTTTCGGTTATGACACCGGCTGCGACCTGGCAAAACTTACGATAGCCGCGGAAGAAGCCAAAGCAGTCAGGGCGCTGTACAGCGATTTCGAGGCGCCGTACAGTGGAGTTGACTGCCGGATGCTCGTGACGCAGATTCCCGGCGGGGTCATGTCTAATCTCGCCAGCCAGCTCAAGCTCCAGAACGCACTGAATAGGCTGGATGAGATCATCGAGGAGATTCCGCGGGTTCGGGCGGATCTGGGCTACATACCACTCGTAACACCCACTTCTCAGATCGTCGTATCCCAGGCCACCTTTAACGTTCTCTTGGGACGGTACAAGATCATCGCGAACCATACCGCCAACCTCCTGAAGGGGATGTACGGGGAAACCCCGGCTCCAGTAAATAAGGAGTTGCAGGACAGAGTGCTGAAGGGTGAAAAGCCCATAACCGTGCGGCCCGCGGAACTCATTCCGCCGATGTGGCCCGAGCTGGAAGAGAAGTTCCCGGGTCTGACGGATGAGGAAATCCTAATTCACGCGATCTTCCCCCACGAGGCGCCGGGATACTTCGCGGAAAAGAAATAGCTTTGTCTGCCGCGAAGGGAAAGTAATCGTTCAATCGCGAATGACGAAAGATTGGCATTGCGAGCGGAGCGAAGCAATCTCCCGCACGGCCGAAGCTGAGATTGCTGGTGGGACCGGCATCTTGCCGGTCAGCCCTAATTGACAGACTGGAAGCCTGTCCTACCGATCAATGCTCGCGATGACACAGGACCGGCGATCCCTCCGCGTAATTGAGCAGGCACAGGTGAGAAATCATGGGTGAGACCAGCCCCTTACAGGATCGCCTCCATCCCGAAGCACCTATACGGCACTGCTATGGATGCGGCGCGGACAATGCGAGCGGCCTGAAAATCAAGAGCTTTCTTGAGGGGGACGAGGCCGTGAGCCGATGGCAGCCTCAAGAGCATCACTGTTCCTATCCGGGGTATCTGAACGGGGGGATTGCTTTACTCTGATTGATTGTCACTCTGCGTGGACTGTTTTTGCACTGGAGTGTCGTAACCGGGGAGTGGATATGGAAAGTCAATCCGATCTTCCCACCGGCTGGACCCGCGCAATGAACGTCGAGTTTTTGGAACCCACCCCTCTGGACACTGAGATAACTCTACGGGCCAAAATAGTGAAAAAGGGACGCACTAGCCGCACGGTTGAGTGCTCCCTTTACGCCAATGATGAGGAATGCGTCCGGGCCGAGGTCACCATTGTAATGAGTGGAGCATGAGTCAGAATCATCCATTCTTGTCGAGCAGCCGTTGAATGTTCCCGCCGAGAATGCCTTCGCGAACCGTTCCGTCCACTCCGGCCTTGTCCAGCTCTTTGAGGTAGCGAGCCAACGGGAGGAGGGGGTAATCGCTCCCGAAGATGATTTTCTCCGGGCCCATGATGCGGACCGCGATCTCGAATATCCTGTAATCATAAAGAAATGGAGACGCGGCCGTGTCCAGGAACGTGCGGGACAGGATGCCCGAAATTTCCGGCATGAGTCCGTAAATGAATACGCCCCCTCCGAAATGTGACAGGATGAAATCCACCTCTGGATTGGCCTCTATGATGTGGAGCAATCCTCGAAAATCCACAGGAATTTTGCCTGGATAAGGATGCCCCACCGGTTCGTTCACGTGAATCATCACCGGCACATTTGCTCTTTTCGCCAGTTTAAGACTGGGATCCAGAGCCTCGAAGTCGGACAGACTCCAGCCGCCATGATACATGGCAAGTTCGCCGATTCCGCCAAATCCTCCGTTGAGGGTTCGAGCTGCCTCCCTGTAGGCCTCATCTCCTCCTTTGGTGGACAAAACTGCAAACGGTACAATCCTGCGGGGGTGGCGCTGATGAAATTCCCAGATCTCGTCATTGTTCCGGCTGACAAGATCGTGCTCTTCCCACGGAAAGCCGAACACGATCGCTCTGTCAATTCCGGAATCGTCGAGATACCGGATAATGTCGCCCTCCGAGACCACTTTGGCTTTTCCTGATGAATATATGGATCCGAAAGCCAGATCGCTCCTGCAGAAAGGGGCACGATCCTCCTGAACTTTGCGGGGCAATAGATGGACATGAGAGTCTGTAATCATTTCCTTTGGTTCCAGTCCAACAGAATTGAAGTTCCGCACGCACTCGCGCCACCGGTGGAGGACACGGGTCGAACATGCATCCTAAGCTTGAAGATCCGATTTCTCAACAAGTTTTGGATAATTCCGCATTCATGATGGCACATCGGCGGGACGCGAAAAGAACGTCGATTTTCGTACAAACGAAACCCGGCAACGCCGGAATAGTTAGTCAGGCTCTGTCGCCGGGGTTCATGGTTTGGGATTAATTGGCTGGATTTCCAGCATTACATATCTTGAGCGATATTGTCAAGGAAAGTGCCGCGCATGATGTACTAATTTGATGGGAGAATCCGCTTCAGCCAACCTGACTATGCGCGGTCCGTCGAGCGACCATGCGCTTGACAACCGTCCGAGAGTAATTAATTATTCAAGAGCGAATTGATGCGATCCGTCGGAGTGAATGAAAGAATGAATACCGGTCGCGAGAAGATTTCCGGTTATCTGTCGGGTGAAGGGAGATTCCTGCATGCCCGATAAGGATCTATACGCTGTTCTAGGCGTGAAGAAGGACGCGACCACCGACGAAATCAAGAAGGCTTATCGGAAACTCGCTCGAAAGTTTCACCCGGACGTCAATCCAGGGAATAAAGACGCTGAAGATAAGTTCAAGGCCATTTCCGAGGCCAACGAAGTTCTCTCGGATACGGAAAAGCGAAAGATTTACGACGAATTCGGATATGAGGGTTTGCGGGCCGGCTTTGATCCCGAGCAAGCGCGGCAGTACCGCAAGTGGCAACAGGCTGGTGGGTTCGGGAGGCAGGCCGGGGCTCAAGGGTCTTACGGGGATTTCTCTGCGGATCAGGGATCATTTAAGTATTCAGGATTCGAAGATATCTTTAGCGATTTGTTCGGGGGTGGGGCCGGTCCGTCTACTGCTCGCGGTCCAATGAAGGGACAGGACATCGAGTCCAGCCTGGAAATTGATTTCATCACGGCAATTAAGGGGGCTACAACCCGGATCACTCTCCAGAAGCAACAGACGTGCACAAAATGCGGAGGAACAGGGTTCGTTCCGGGCAAGGACTCAGTGTGCAAGACTTGTAAAGGAACAGGGCAGACCCGGGTCGCCCAGGGACCGTTCAACTTCAGTCAGGCTTGCCCCGAGTGTGGCGGGAGCGGACGCACGGGAGAACGGTGTCCGGAATGCGGGGGAGCCGGCGCGGTTGCAGCTTCCGAAACCATTGACGTGAACATTCCCGCAGGCGTAAATGACGGTTCACGCATCCGCCTTGCAGGCAAAGGGGAACCCGGCCGGGGAGGAGGACCGCCCGGTGATCTTTATATAATCACACGAGTGCGCCCACATCCGGTCTTCAAGCGTGAGGGGGACTCCCTGAGTATTGACGTCCCGGTGACCGTGAGTGAGGCGATGCATGGGGCGGAAGTGTCTGTGCCCACTCCGAGTGGACCGGTACAGTTGAAGATTCCTCGCGGCACCAAATCCGGCCAGCGGTTGCGGCTGAAGGGAAAAGGAGTGCCTAACCTGAAAACCAAGGCGCCGGGTGACATGTTCGTAACAGTGAGGGTGCAGGTTCCCTCGACGAGCGATGCTGAAGCTATGGAGGCTGCCGCCACGCTGGATCGCTTCTACCGGGAGGATATCCGTAGAGATATTCGGCTGTGAAAAGATCTCAGAATGTGAACTGGAACGAGTGATGGCGCGAAACTACTATTACAGACAGCAAATCATAGAGATCTTTGAGCTTGACGAGAGATTCCTCGACGCTCTGGAAGCAGAGGATCTGGTTCACCCGGTGCAAGAAGAATCGACTCGGGAGAGAGTTTTCCCACCGGATCAGGTTGAAAGGATCCGCATAATCGACAATCTGGTGAACGATCTGGAAGTAAATCTTGCCGGTGTTGAAGTAATTATGGAGATGAGAGAAAATCTTATACGGATGCAGCGACAGTTTGACCAAATCCTCGAAACACTTGTCAAAGAATTGAAAACGAGGCTCCCCGGTTGACCCGAGTTAGCTTTCTTCACCCGTTTCCAAAAATGACGGACGTGTGGCTACGTACTGCGTCTAGCGAGAAAATGAACGCTGTGAAGATTCCCCTCGGCCTTCACTCTCCCGCCAGGACAGAGAATGAATTCGTTTCTCCCCCCTTGCACGGGATGGGTTAGGGGATGGTGCGTGGTGCAAGTCTCAAGTCGTCTCACTACAACTCTGATAGTTTGTATCTTGATTCTTCTGGAGGCCGCGGCTGCATCCCTGTCCATCGCCGATCAGACCGCAGCCAATTTGCTCAAGCAGGCTCGGGACGAAAAAAATCCGGCCAAACGGATCGAACTTTTGGATCAGGCCCTGAAAGATTCTTCCCTCAAGGGGGACACCCTCGCAGCACTGTTTTTTGAGCGGGCTATGGCATACAAGACGATGAACGATTGCTTTCGGGCCATTGAGGACCTCGATGCTTCTTTGGCTCACTCGCGTGTAAAGCCCTTGAGGTTTCGCTTGAAAAGGCCCATTGCCTCATTCTGATCGATCAATTGGACGAGGCTGTCCGCGTGCTTGAAACGGTCTTTTTGACCGCGCCGGCGACGGCACGTGCTTACGTGCTCAAGGGGATGATCTATGAGAAAGAGGGTTTTCTATCCAAAGCAGAAGACGAGTACACCAGGGCGCTGGACTATGACTCCGAATCCATCAGTGCGCTGGACATGAGAGCGAGGGTCTTGCTTCGAGAGGGGAAGCCGAGAAAATCCCTTGAAGACATGAATGCTTTGAGCAGGCTGGCGCCCAAGGACCCTGATGTATTTATCACCCGTGCGCGAATACATGTAAAACTCAAGGAATATCCCGCGGCCCTCGCCGACTATGCGCGTGTTGAATCTCTTACACCCGGAGACGATCGAGTCATAAAAGAGAAAGTGCCGGTGTTTTTTAAGATGGATCAGGCTCAAAAGGCTCTAGTCCGCGCTGACGGCCTACGGAGCAACGCATCCTGATGATGTAGAGGCGCTGGTGCTGGAGGCGCGAGCCCACATCCTCCTCAAAGCCTATCATAAGGCCGAACAGATTCTCAAGCGGGCACGCACAAAGCGGCCGCTTCACGCTCCGGCATACCTGTACATGGGAGTAGGTACTGGCCCGTAATCAAGATCCGGACCATGCGCTGGAGAACCTTAACCGCGCCATAGAACTTGATCCGACACTCGTGGAAGCGTACAAGGAGAGGGCCCGCACGTTCACGGAACTTGGCGAACCCGTGAGGGCTGCTATCGACCTCACAGCCGCGGCCGATCTGGATCCCGCGGATGGCGAAATCTTTGCTCTGCGGGGGCTGACGCTGATCCAGCGGAGGCTTTACGACGCCGCGGTCGCGGATTTTACTCGGGCGCTGGAATGTCTGCCGGGCGATCCGAGCATCATGTACGACAGGGCCGTAGCACTTCTTTACAAGGATGAAACGCAATTGGCATTGGCCGACCTCGATTCACTGCTGCGGGCAAGACCGGATGCCGCGCGAGCTCTTAGTCTGAGGGGCATAATCTATTTGAATTCAGGAAATTTGGCTAAGGCTAGGGAGGATTTTGACAAGGCGGCGTCTGTCAGTCCCCGGGACGCTCGGGTGTTGAACAATCGTGGATTCTTCAATTACAAAACGGGCAATAACAAAGCGGCGATCGAAGACCTCAATCGAGCCCTGAAGCTGAATCCTGCGTACGACAATGCACGGTACAACCTGGGACTGGCTATCACTAAACAGGACGCCTCGGACAATCCTTCGGCACCGGCAAGCCAGACCCGTACAATCTCAATTCCCCATGATGAGCCGCAAGTGACGAAACCCCGATGACTAATATTCGCTACAAAGCCATTTTGGCGGATCTTGACGGCACGGTGAACAGGGGAGACGTGTTAATAGCTGGTGTGGAAGCTATATACAAGGAACTTTCTGAAAGAGGCGTCCAATGGCTGTTCTTGTCGAACAATGCCAGGCTGGCGGCCTCAGATTTGGCGCTGAAGCTCAGGAAGCTTGGAATCCCCGTTTCAGAACAGCAGGTTGTTAATTCAGCCTCGGCTCTGGTCCACACACTTCAACGAGATTACCGGGGACAGCGGTTCATGGTCGTTGGCGAGACCGGCCTCATTCAAGCAATTGAAGAGGCAGGCGGGATAATTTCCGACGATTCAGCCAGCGTGGATATAGTAGTGGTCGCCTTGGACATCGGCTTCACCTACGAAAAACTCAAAAGGGCTCACGTTGCCATTCAGAATGGAGCCATTTTGTGGGCCAGCAACCTTGATGCCACGTTTCCGGTTCCAGGGGGCTTTCATCCGGGGGCCGGGAGCATTGTAGCAGCAATCGTCACAGCGGCGGGGCACCCTCCTGATCGTGTGTTCGGCAAACCGTCTCCGGATATGGCACTGCTGGCACTCGAGACTCTGAAACTCCCAGCGTCATCCTGTCTGGTGGTCGGAGACCGCATGGAGACGGACATTCTTTTCGCCAGGAACGCCGGCATGCCTTCGGCCCTGGTGCTCACTGGCGCAACCTCTCGTTCCGACATCGCCAAATATCCCTACGCTCCTGATTGGGTATTTGAAAGTATCGCGGATATCGGTGAACTCTTCCGATGATAAATGGGATGGCACTGTTGGCACGGATGTGTCCCCCTGTCCTCGGCGCCTCCTCTGCGCAATGCAGCAGTAGCACCGGCATCTTGCCGGTACTTGGAGAGAACTAGTCAGATGCCGGTCATCTCACAGACAGGCTAGACGTCGGTGCAACTGATGAGATTGCTTTCCCGCGGAACGCGGGACTTCACTCCTAGTAATTAAAAGGGCGAAGTGTCCCGTAAGTCACCTGTTTGAATCCACAATCGTGAAACGCATCAGATGATGATGGCCCTACAACTTGACTGGTAGCGAAACCTGCTACTAGTATGATAAACAGAAACTTTGCCGGCGACGATCCGGAAAAGGAACGGAAATGGAAAGGTCAGTGAAGCTCTACGCGCTCAGTACTTGCCCTCATTGCAACTGCACCAAGCAATTCTTGAACGATTGCGGAGTGAAATTCGACTGTACCGATGTAGACAAGGCCCCGAAAGAGCACGTGGCTGCAATTTTCGAAGAAGTGAAAAGACTGACTTCCAGGTGCTCGTTCCCCACAATTGTGATTGGAGAGAGGGTAATCGTCGGATACAGGGAAGATCAAATCAAGGAGGCCCTCGGTTTATGATGGAAGTGGAACAACTCTACGAGATACTGCGGAAAGTCCAGGAGCCGAAAGGCTATTTTTTTAATAAGGACAAGGAGAAGGTATTTGCACCTTCTGGAAGGCCTTCTTATCAATAAAGAGCGGTACGGGTACATGTGTTGCCCTTGCCGGTTGGCGGCCAACAACCGTGAGCACGATAAGGACATAATTTGTCCCTGCATATACAGAGAGCCGGACGTTGCGGCGTACGGAAGCTGTTACTGCAACCTGTACGTTTCACAAGCCTGGAACGAAGAAAGAATTCCGCACGAATACGTTCCCGAAAGAAGGCCTGAAGAGAAGTTCATCTTTTGAGGTCTTCAAAGGGTTCCAGTCATCCTGCCGCTAGCCTTTGCAGACCTCGCGATTAGCTGGTTAGAGCGCCAAGAATATCACAAAGGCAACCAAGCTCAACAATGTCCTGATGGCATGCAATCGGCCCCACTTTTCAAGAAGATGGCGCGTGAGTTCTGATTCCTTGTCCAGGTCAGGGCGCTGCAATTCCCTATTAGTCGGCATGATGACGATCAAAGTGAACGGGATCACGGAACCGAGAAGGATGCCGCCCACCAGCCAGAGAGGACCGGCACCCATCAACCAGGCCGCGGTCGCTGCTATGAAGCCGATGGCAGCCAGAGATGCTTGCATCACAGATGCTCTGCGGTAACTGGGGCCAAACTCCGTTGCAGCCAACTCTGTTCCGCACTCCATCCTGGCGGGGTGCTCCACAAAGCTGACATACACGGCAGCGCCGGCAAATATTCCGCACGCCAACGTGGCTATTGTCTCGACAATTTTATCCATCGGCGTCATCCTTCGTACGGTCGGGTCCGGCGGGTAGGGCGGGCCGTACCCGCCAATCTTTGTGTCCACTGGAAGCCATGGGCCGCCCTACCTGTGCCAAACCATTCCTGAGGCAGATCACTAGCGGGTGACAATGCATACAACGGCTATGTTGCAGCGCATTATTTATTGAAGCACGGGTCGACTCACTACCGAGTCGCTCAGGAGCCCACTTTTTTCATATAATCCACAACGTATTTATTGAAGTTCGCCTCAATCTTCTTCCAGTCTACGATCTTGGCAAAATTGTCCACGTATTCAGCGCGCCGATTGTGATATTTCAGATAGTAGGCGTGTTCCCACACGTCGCACACCATGAGCGGCATGGCTCCCCAACTGGTTAAATTCTGGTGCTTCTCCGCCTGCATCACGACTAAATGCTTGCTGAAGGGCTCCCATGCGAGAATTCCCCATCCTGATGCCTCAACATCCTTTGAGGCGGCTGCAAATTGTTTCCAGAAGGTCTCAAAGGAGCCGAAATCCTTCTTAATGGCATCCGCCAACTGGCCGGTTGGGGCTCCGCCCGCTTTGGGGCCGATTGTGTTGAAATATATCCAGTGGAGCACAACCCCCGAACCATTAAAGGCGAGGTCACGGCTCAGAGCCTTGATAGCCTCAAAATTCCCTTCTGTTCGGGCCTTTTCCAGTTTTTCGAGCGTTGTATTGAGCCCCTTTATGTAGCCCGCGAAATGCATGTCGTGATGTATTTTCACAGTCTCTTTGTCTATGACGGGTTCGAGCGTGTCTTCCGAATACGGAAGTGGAGGCAGCTTGTGGATAAATGGCGGCGCTCCCCCCTCTTTTGGTTTCTGCGGCCAAGCCTTCCGAAGCCAGGAAGTGCGACAGGAACCCGACCGTCGCGGCAGCTCCTACACCTGTAATAACTTCGCGTCTGCTTAATTCGTTTTCCATCTCATCATTCCTTTCGTTTTAAAAAAATTAGTTGTGAATCCATCGCCTTTCCCAAACAATAGCCCCCTTGAGACACTGGTATTATTTGTTTCAGGATATCCGGCGCGAGAGCAATCCGTCAATAGAAACCGATTTTAGATTGTCTCGGAGTTCGTGAGAGCCGAGAGATTATCGGCTCGATGTCGCCTGCTCAGTATGGTAGAATGATTTCCTAAGTAAGCTAAGGAAATTATGGGGATATCCACTGCCAAGGCAGATTTCCATGCGGAGAAGATAAGAAAACAGAAATGGATTTTTTTCTGACAACCGGAATCATTTTGGGATTATCCTCTGGGTTCACCCCAGGACCACTTACAACCCTTGTTATTTCTCAGGCTCTGCAACACGGAGCAAAAGAAGGACTGAAAGTTGCGCTGGCGCCATTCATTACCGATTTGCCCATTATCATTGTGTCTGTCTTCGCTATGTCACGACTACAGGATTTTCAGTCGGTTTTGGGATTGATTTCGATTGTTGGCAGCATATTTTTGATATATTTGGCCTACTTGAGCTTCAAAACCAGCAAAGTTGGTATGGATATCAAGGCAACCGAACCGCGATCCTTAGGCAAGGGGACAGTTGCAAATCTCTTCAACCCTGGCCCGTATTTGTTTTGGGTGACCATCGGAGCGCCAAATGTGGTTGCGGCGTGGACCCAAGGTCCTTTTGTGGCAGCTGGATTCCTGGTAGGTTTTTACACTTGCCTGATAGGAGCGAAAATGTTCTTGGCAGTTGTGGCAGCCAATTCGAGGCGGTTCCTCACCGGAAAGGGTTACGCGTACGTGATGCGCATTCTTGGCGGATTACTGTTGATTCTTGCGTTTGTCCTATTGAGGGACGGAATCCGCCTGTGGAACTGATGGGCAGGGTCAGATATGCTTTTGGCTCAAGTGGAGCAGTGGTTCGCCTGATGTGAGTCCCCGGATCGGAAAGAGGAGGCAGC
Organism: uncultured delta proteobacterium; assembly: GCA_963828085.1. Lineage (GTDB taxonomy): Bacteria > Desulfobacterota > Desulfomonilia > Desulfomonilales > Desulfomonilaceae > CAWBBA01. Next base: position 54,941 of record CAWHDO010000041.1, on the reverse strand, counting down.
TTTTGCATGGTGCCACGAGTTCAATCGGGTCGCCATCGGTGATCCGTCCCGCTATCGGGGTGGTAAACCTGTTCGACAGCGCATCAGTATAAACTGCGGACTTTGTCGGCGTGAGGGCCGAAGGGTTCGCGTGTTGGGGAGTAGCATGAAACCTCACAGAACACACAAACATTCAATTCTGCGGAGGTGATGATGAAAGACTATCAGAGCCCGAAGCAGACGAGGGAGGTCTCAGAATTCATACGGGATGCGTCTATTCAATGTTATTCGTTCGGGTGTGATATGCACGTCATAAGCGATTGCTTCAACTCCGTTGATCTCGGCCTTTCGTAGCTCACGGCCGTAGGCCGGGTCAATACGGTCTGCGGGTCTGAAGATAGACGCATCCATGCGTTGAATTAGGAAGAAAATCACTCCTCGATTACCCAGTCGCACCTGTTCTTGAAGTTCCACAAGGTGTTTAAGCCCCCGGTCGGTCACTGCGTCCGGAAAATATGCTATTCCATCCTCCACCAGAGTGCAGTTCTTGACTTCTATGAAGCAGCGGCTGCCGTCGGAGTTCTCCAGGGCCAGGTCCAGTCGCGAGTGCGGACTGCACTTTACCTCGCTGCGTCCTGTCTCGTATCCTGCAAGGGCCTCTATTATGCCTTCAATTAAGGCCCGCTTGACCAGCTTGTTCGGGACAAGGGTGTTAACGCCCACCAGCGAAGACGGCATTTCGATCAGTTCCCATGTGTACGGGAGGCGTCTTTTCGGATTCTTACTGCGAGAGATATAGACTGGCCTGCCTGGCTCGGAGCATCCCATCATACTGCCCGAGTTAGGGCAGTGTGCGGTCACCACGTGGCCGTTGCCCAACCTCACGTCGGCGAGAAACCGATTGTACCGCTTAATGAGAGTTCCCTTGATTAGCCTAGGCCATCGCAGGCCGTCCGAGCATGCACAGGAAGTGGTAGCAACGCAGGGTTCGACAGTCAGAGAAGAGGGCATGCTTAGCAATCTGTTTCGCAAGTTCGGTGACGTATTCGCGCCGATGGCCGCTGGAGAGGTCACAATTGCCTGACTACACCTGCTGTGGCTACACTCAGTAGGACCGGCATCTTGCCGGTCATTCGCTCTTCCGGCTGACCGGCAGGATGCCGGTCCTACTCTACAAACGGCACAATACCTGTGATACTCAAAACTTAGAGGACTTTCTCCGTATATTCTGAACTTAGTTTCAGGAAGGCTTCACGTGCAGCTTTCTGTGCGGCTTCTCTCTTATTTCTCCCTGTCCCGAGGCCGGCGACCTCCGTTCCCAGGTATACGGCAACAGAGAATGTCTTACGATGCTCCTCACCCCATTGATCCACAACTTCGTAGGTGGGGGTAACACCCAGGTCTGCTTGAACTCTTTCCTGCAAGAGACTCTTAAAGTCGTCTATTCCCTCCCGGGTGGAGCACTTTTCTATAAGCGGATAGAAATGCTTTTCTATCATCTTCTCAGCATGGGCGAAGCCCGCATCAAGGTAAACGGCCGCGACCAATGCCTCCAGGGTGTCCGCCAGGATTGAATCTCGCTCCCGGCATCCTGACAACTCGTCACCCCTGCCCATCCTAAGGAAATGAGCCAGGTTTAAGTGCCTCATTAGCTGGGCAAGCGCTCCGCGATTCACAAGGCTGGCCCTTTTCTTCTGGAGCTTCTCCCTCTTCGTCGTCGGGGAATTCGCAGGTACAGGATGTCCACGATGACCAGGCCGAGAACAGCATCGCCAAGGAACTCCAGGCGTTCATTGTGCTCCCTGCAGGTTTCCCTGTTTTCGTGCCAGAAGCTTCGGCGGGTCAACGCGTTCAGCAAATGGGATGGATCGCTAAAAGAATGGCCGAGAATTGCTTCTATTTCTTTTATTTCGGTGTCGCTCGCACCGTTGCTCAGAGCTTCTTCAGAGAACATGTCAATTCTTCCGTATAAGAGTGCGCTGTGAGGTCGTAGAAGAGGGGAGTTACCGCAACATATCCCTGTTTCACCGCTGTGACGTCCACTCCATCGTCGGTCTCGGCCGCGGTAGCTTCTCCCGCAAGCCAGTAATAACGATTTCCTCTAGGATCTTCGCGCTGCTCGAAAGATTCACGAAACTTCGAGAGCCCCTGCCGGGTCAATTTGAATCCCCGTACCTGGTCAGGCGGGAGGGCCGGTATGTTAACATTCAAAGCCACACCTCGCGGTAATCCACATTTCAGGATCCACGCGCCGAGCCGTTCGATGTGGGGTAGGGCCCATTCGTAGGGCGGGTCCTTCTTTTGAGCCAGTGAAACCGCCATGGCCGGAAAACCAAGTATGGCCGCCTCTGTGGCCGCCGAAACCGTTCCGGAATAAAGGACGTTTATTCCCAGATTAGCGCCGTTGTTTATTCCTGAGATTACCAGATCGGGCGGCCGGCGCAAGAGGGAATAGACTGCGAGTTTGACTGAATCAGCAGGCGTTCCGCCTATGCCATAGCCATAGAACTTGCCGTCCTTGGTCACTTCGTGGGCTTTGATGGGATCATACAAGGTTATTGAATGGCCGACTGCGCTCTGCTCATTCTCCGGAGCCACAATGCGGACTTGGCCCAGCTTCGCTGCCGCGGTTTTCAGCTTGCGGAGCCCCTCGGCATGAATGCCATCGTCGTTGGTCAGCAGAATGAGGGGGCGGCTGTCTTTCATGTCAACTCGGCACACGCGGCACGAATCGCGCGCCAACCCTTTGAGAATCATCTCTTCGCTCGTTGCAAAGGAGAGTCGAATATGATCATCAGATCCGAATGGTCCTCCAGGCACACAGGCCACGTGATGACGCTCCAGCAGGTAACGTGCGATGTCGGTCGAATTTGCCATGCCCTTTTTGCCGCAAAGTTTAGAGGTGTTCACAAACGTGTAAAATGCTCCGTCGGGCCTGACGAGGGAGATCTGAGGAATTTTCCCTATTTCGCTTACCATCAGGTTTCGGCGTCGTTCGAAGATTTCCCTCATTCTCTTGACTTCATCCTGTGGTCCGATCAGGGCCTCCACCGCCGCGGCCTGTGCAGTGTTATTGGGGTTGGAGGTGGACTGGCTCTGGATATCGGTAGCTGCTTTCACCAGGTCGGTCCTGGTACACGCCAGATAGCCGATGCGCAGACCCGTCATGGCGTAGGTCTTGGACACGCCGTTCACCAAGATGGTGCGATCCTTCATGCCCGGCAATTTTGCAAACGGGCTGGAAGTATGACCGTCGTATACGAGCTTGTTGTAGATCTCGTCCGAAATGACAAACAGATCGTATTTATCCGCGAGTGCCGCCAGCTTTTCCAAGACATGCTCGGGATAAATTACTCCCGTAGGATTGGACGGGGAATTGATCAGAATTGCCTTGGTCGCTGGGGTTATGCGAGATTCCACCTCCTGCGGTTCAGGCACGAACCTGTTCTCTTCTCTGGTTGGAACAATCACCGGAGTGCCTCCGGCAAGCGCTATCATCTCAGGATAGGAAACCCAGTAAGGCGCAAAGACCAGCACCTCATCTCCTGGTTGAACCATTGCCTGAAAGATGTTGTACAAACTGTGCTTGGCTCCGCAGGAAATCATGATCTGTTCAGGCTTGTATTCCAGGCCGTAGTCTTCGGCAAACCGGTGGACCACTGCTTTCTTCATCTCAACAATCCCGCCCACGGGAGTATAGAAACGTCTCCCCACGGTCCAGAGATCGCTTGGCCGCTTCTCTGATATGTAAAGGAGTGGGGAAATCCGGCTCACCTGCACCAAAACCCACCACATCCACGCCTTGGCTCTTGAGTTCCTTCTCCTTCGCGGATATGGCCAAAGTGGCGGAAGGCTTCAATTGAGCGGCTCTATCAGACAGTATCGTCTTCATATTTCTCACCCGGTGCGGAGTCCAATTGGTCGTCGCCGTCTTCCATTGCCGGAAACTTCTTTCGCAAGACTTCAGAAACGTAGGGGGGAACCAGGCCTTTCGGCGATCCTCCGGCCACTAGTGTCGCCTTGATAATTCTCGAACTCACGTACAGATAACGGTGTGCTGTCATGAGAAAGAAAGTTTCGATGTTGCGGCTGAGTTTACGGTTCATGAGAGCAAGCTGAAACTCATATTCAAAATCGGAAACCGCCCTGAGTCCCCGGACAATCGCTGTGGCATGCTTCCTTTCAGCATATCGCACGAGAAGGCCCTCGAAGGCATCGCATTGTATCCTGGGATCGCCGTCCACGCTGCGCTGGATCATGTCCAGGCGCTCCTCAAGTGTGAATATAGTCTCTTTTTCGGGGTTTAGGCCGAGCGCCACGATCAAGCGGTCAAAGGTGCCGAGCACGCGGCGGATTATCTCCAGATGTCCGTTATGAAACGGGTCAAACGTTCCCGGATAAACAGCAACTTTTTCTCCCATGCCCTCGTTTCCCTACTTTAATGAAGAGAGTGAAAGATCTGCTCCTTCATAACGAAATATCTCCACAAGGGTGTCACCGTATTTTCGGCTGAACTCTTTGGCGAACCCTGCGGGGATTGCCAGTTCCGAAGCTTTTTCTTCTCTCTCGATGATCAAAAGGCCGTCAGGTGCAAATAGATTCACAAAAACAGGGTTACAGACTATTTTTGGGACCCATTCCGTTCCGTATGGCGGATCGAGAAAGACAATTGCGAACCTTTCCTCAGAGTCTGCAAGCTGTCTAACAGCCTGGTCGGCCGACACGCTCAGAATTCGGACCTGATCCGCAATCTCCAATACATCACAGGTCTCGATCAGGGTGTGCGTTAGTTGCCGATCGTCGTCCACGAATGCCACGGACGTCGCGCCTCGGCTGAGGGCCTCGAAGCCGAATGCTCCGGTTCCCGCGAAGAGATCCAGCACGCGGGCACCTTCCACAGCCGAGCCTAGCGAGCTGAACAATGCCTCACGCACACGGTCGGTGGTTGGCCGCACGCTCTGCGTTCGAGGTGATGGTAGCCGCAGTCCTTTGAAACGACCCGCAATGATTCTCATGTCCCAAACTCATTCTTATACCCTGTTTTCCTGCTTCATTCAAGTGCCGCTCTCCCAAGAGGTTACCACTTTTTCAATTCTCACGAATTCCAATACACCAATATCACCACACATACTATCTGTCGCCTACCAAGCGAGTAGCGATGCGGTGACCAACGGGAACAGTATCGTTCGAGATCTTCCGCAAGCGATGGGGTTCGTTTCGCTTACCACCTCCTATGCGGGCTACCGGGCTGTACGTGAGGAAGGGCCGGAAAGATCATGGTTGACTAGAGGCCAAGACCGCCGCATAATTCCGGATATTTCAAGAAACACGCATCGAGCACGGGGGGTACACGAAAGATGGAAGCCGGGAACGAAAAACTTAGGAACGCTTACAAGACAGCGGTAGTAATCGGCATGGCCATGATGGGATCAGTCTTGGTCTATGTCATAGTTGCGGAACTGCTGAGGAACCTCCCGACCCCGTGGAAAGGGATTACGTTTTCTGCGGACGACCAAGCATACAATTACGTCAAGTATGGCTTGCTGGCACTGGGTATTCTGGTCCCCTTAGTGGCGGCAAAGAGTTCTGCTGTCGCCAATCTTTCGCCCGAGAAGCTTGCGAATCCCATACCCGCGCTGATCACCTACTCAGTCATAGTTTTCGGAGCGTGTGCCATGGTTGGGATTCTCGGGTTCGTATTGTTCCTTCTCGCTGGAAATATCATAGACATGTATATCTTTGCGGGAATATCCCTGGCGTTCTTCATGATATTTTTTCTCAGGTACAGTCGCTGGCAGGAATTCACCGAAGCGCGGCTCGGCGGACCCACATCCGAATGATGCGGCTCCCGTTGGTCACCGCATCGCTGCTTGGCGCACTGGATGCTTTTCCTTTCCGGAGGGGTGTCATGATAACCAGGTTGATCATTCTCTTGGCCTTCATTGCAGTGCCCTGCTTTGCAGTCGGCGCGGATTACCCAACACCAAGCTATTCCCAGATCAAGAAATGGTGGAAGCCTGATAGCAGGGAAAGCCCGGATGAGAAGTTGGACATCAAAGAAGTTAAGCCCATTCGGCTAAAAAACAGTGAGCAAGCTTTCGTGGCATCCGTCTGGTTCCCTACCCGGGGCCACTGTTGTGGGGCTGGAATTCTGCTCGTAAGGCCGGATCGTCAGGAGGCCCGGCAAATTGATCCCCGCCTTATAAGTGGGGGCGATAGGGTTACTGAACTGATTAGCCTCGACGACGGCCGGATTACTGGAGTCGTGATATCGGGATCATTTTCGGGCGCGGGTGGAACTTCCGGCTCCAACACTCTTCTGTATTTTGACGAATGGCACCCTGTTGTCCTTCACTCACGAGCATCTGAATCTAGTGACTGCGGCAGAGCATTGACTGGGCGATCTTGCCATGATGAAGACGTGCACTGGTTTTTTAGGGACCTTGATGGCGATGGCACCAAAGATTTGGTGGAGCTAATCCTATCCGGAAACGGCGAAGAACCTGATCAGATGACTTATAGGGTGAGGGTAAACGCCTACTTGATTAAAGACAAGCAATTGGTGCCGGCTCTGCCCGGCCTTATACAAACCAATTTTACGGAATCACAAGGGCAGTCTAAAACTAATGGCGACGCTGCTTCAGGTGAGCAGAGTGACAAAAGTCAGAGTATAAATGCACGTGAGAATGAGCAGCCCATGGACAATGAGATCCTCATTAGCAAATGCCGTTCAGGATTAGATCAAGCGGTGACAACGGCCCGCGACATCCTGTCTCAATTCGGATTGACTGGCGCCGATCCTGAGTAGCATTGCAGCGGCCGAACATGATTCAGTTCGTTTCGCTAATCACATCCTACGTGGGCTGAGCACTTGACTACAATGAGAACAACGACAGGACTGCCTTCCACAAAGAGAATTTTGGCCGATTCCGTTTCAAGGGGCTGCTCGGCTTCAGCACTTTATCCTCTTTTCCTAGGAAATCCCGAATATTATCCCATTTGGGATAACACCGGTCCCCCTCCAGATGTTGAAGACATTGAAACCTAGACACATTGTCCGGCCCGTTCTCTGCATCCTGTAAGTGAGGGCACCTGAAACGCAAACATACGGACGGATCGCCCGGGATGGATTCACATCTGCTAGTAATCCTGTTTTTGCATAGCCATCTATTCATAAAAGAGATCATTTCCGAGTCTCACCTGGTTTGAGTTCACCCTTAATGGATTATGCGCATTCATCCGGACTCGGAAAAGGTGCGAGTCATGGCGGTGGGCAATTCACCCACATAGCTACTGCGGAGAGCAGGATGTCGATCTTCTGGCTACAAGGTGTATCCGTGTCTTCTGCCGCGTCATTCCGGTGAACACCGGAATCCATCCCGCGAAAAGCGGGACTGGACCCCGGATCGGAGTCCGGGGTGACGATCATACGGCTGGCGTGACTGATGGGTTAGTACTTTAGTAAAAAAATTGTGGTCAATCCTCTTCAGCATTCACCCGCCCCGTTAATTCCACAAGCTTTGCTTCCTGCTCCCGGACAGATTTTTCGATCATTTCATAGCGCTTCTTGAACCCGAAAAAGGCTGATCCCACCATGCCGACAAACAATAAGCAGGCTACGAATATATTATCGATTTGATTCGCGAAAAGAGCCGACAAAAGCGGCCCAAGCACTATGTAGGGGAATAACATGGTCTTAAGTTCGTCGAGCTGCCGGCTTGGCGGATCGTGAGTCATTACTGGTGTTCCTTATTGGAGATCATTCACCGCGGAGAGCGCAGAGAACGCGGAGGGACAGCTAATTGGGGTTTTCTCAGCGTTCTCTGCGCTCTCCGCGGTGAAATCGACATTTTGCTATGGTATCCTGTCCTCGCTTCGGCTCGTCTTTCATGAACAGGGGACGAAACCGGCGTATAGTATGCTAAAAATCGAGAAGACATGTTAGCAGAATTAACCGTTTTCCCCTGGGACGAGGAGGCCATGCATTCTACAGACAACGAAATCCTTGAAATTGTTGATTCTAATGACAAAGTGATCGGTACGGCTACCCGTGCGGAAATCCATCGCCAGGGGTTTCTCCACAGAGCGGTGCATTTGTTTGTTTTCAATCCGGCAGGCCAGATGTACATCCAGCGGCGGTCTCGCTCCAAAGACCGACACCCGGGGAAGCTGGATTCTTCTGCCGCGGGCCACGTCGATCCAGGCGAAACATACGAAGAAACAGCAATCCGTGAACTACAGGAGGAGCTTGGAATCAAAGCCGAAGTCAAAGAAATCCTGCGAGTGCCTGCGTCGGAGAAGACCGACAACGAGCATGTGGTCCTGTTCGAAGTGACGACCAAGTGTGAGCCCGTTCCCAATCCGGAAGAGATCCAGTGGGGCGCGTTCATGAGCCGTGAACGTGTGACCGAACTCATGGATAAGTCTCCTGAAGACTTTGTTCCCGCGTTTATCCTGCTCTGGAGAAAGTTCCTTGATCAGGGAAGATGATAACCATTGAGTCAGTCACGGAAGTCCATGAATTAATGTCATTGCGAGGAGTGATCGGTGGGACAGGCTTCCAGCCTGTCTATTAGGGATGACCGGCAAGATGCCGGTCCCACCAGCAATCTCAGCTTGGGTGGTCCAGGAGATTGCTTCGCTCCGCTCGCAATGACAGTCTGTCACTGCCTAGAAACCGAGGCATTACGGAGGATGAGAAAGAAGCACGTATGAGAGCGGTGGTTCAAAGGGTGTCCGGGGCAAGTGTCTCTATTGACGACCGCGTAGTGGCCGAGATAGGCCGAGGAATGCTCGTGCTTCTCGCTGCTGCTCATGGCGACGGCCCGGAGCAGGTCCGTTGGATGGCCGAGAAGCTCGTCGGCCTGAGGATTTTCTCGGATGACGCGGGAAAGATGAACCTGAGCCTGGAACAGGTCGCGGGAGAAATGCTTGTGGTTTCGCAGTTCACCCTTTACGGAGACTGCCGTAAAGGGAAACGACCCTCATACACCGGTTCAGCTCCACCTGATGAAGCGGTGACCGTCTATCGGAGCTTTGTCGACGCGGTGACACAATTGAAGGTCCCGGTCCAGGAGGGCGTGTTCGGGGCCATGATGCAAGTCCATCTTGTCAATGACGGGCCTGTGACGCTGATAGTGGATTCACCTTAGTGCGCCTTTTCCTGAATACGGTAGCGTATTCCCAGGAACCGTCGTAGCCCCGTACGGCGCGGCCCAACAGTAGTCCCGCGAGACGCGGGATGGTAACCCACGGTAAGAAGGCTCTCACGAAAACTGTCCTGACCCCGAAGGGGTCGCCCAATCCTGCAATCCAACGCCCATCTTTGGTCGACCCCTCCAGGGTCGGTGGTTTGGGTTAATATGTCGGTCCTCCACGGGTTCCACCCGTGGCTACCGTTGGTCAGCCCCTACGGGGCTAGGGATCGCATCGAATACGGTGCCGGATTTGCGCCACGCTGAACCTGTTACCGCGTTGTTCAGGAATGGCACCATTTGCGAAGTAGGGCCGGCATCTTGCCGGCCAAGGGAGAATGAATGATCGACCGGCAAGATGCCGGCCCTACTGAGTGTAAGCCTGGTAACCAATGCCATATAGGTCAACAAGGTCCTATTCCAATTCTTCTTGCCCTTTAATCTCCGTCCGCTTCCCATCGATCAGCAGAAAAAAGGCATTCTCGTCCTCGCCGGAGATTATGTAGCGTGCCACTTGGTAGTAGGCCGGCCTTGAGAAGCGCGCGTGAAATTCTCCTCCTTTAACCTTGCAATACGGAACATTCGCGCCGCCAATCCAAAAGCTCTCCGGATCAAGAGGCTCCCGGGAGCCATCGTTCAATTGGATTACTATTCGGCCCTCAGCCTCTTCGTCCACGAATTTAACCACAAACGGGGCGTCTTCGACTTCAACACGGCACACTTCACCGCCGAATCTAACTCTGTATGCGCCGTCGGCCGTCTTCTCCAGCATGCCGGTGAACAGGCGGTATATCTCCGGATGAATGATCTCAGCTCCCGTTCTGGAACCATCTGCCATCCTTATCGATCACGAGCTTCAAGTACGGGGAAACGTCAAAGATTTCGCCGTTCCCATCTGTCGGAAAATCGGTCATCCAGGGTCCCTTGTGATTGCGGCGATACAGCGGTTGCTGCCAGTATGGTTTCAAATCGGACAGAATCGGGGGGCGCTCTTCACCAAACGGAGGTCCCCCAGAGCCTACCGGACACCTGCCAAATCCTTCTTCGCATGAAGCCGGCTATAGGCCCTGTAACCGGCCAAGACCTTTTTCACATAAAGGCGTGTCTCCAGATAGGGAATGTTTTCAACGAATTCGTCCTGCTTCATCTTTTCATATTTTTGGATCCACTCACGTACCTTCTTAATGTCCGCGTTGGACGAGGCAATCGCCGGTACCAGCTTTCCATTGAAAATTGTTAAGTTTTTGGCAAGGATCTTTATACCGAGGGTCAAATTCTGTTGAGGGTTGAGAACCTCTTCCAGCGCTCTGGAGGGTATTTTGCCTCCCTTTCTTGTAATCCCCGCGGTGGCCGGTGTGACCTGCATCAGTCCAAGGGCGCCCGCGGGCGATACCGCAGATGGATCGTACCGACTCTCCTGACGGATGACCGCCCAGACCAGGTGGGGATCAACGGAGTTCTTCTCCGCTGCGCGGGTGGTTTCGGTAAAATAGATGCGAGGAAAGGCCATTTCCACGAATTCAGCCGGCGCGCCTTCGGGCGGATTTTCCGCTAAAGGGCCGAAAGCTGCGGCCAGTATGTCCTGGGCCTCGCGATATTGTCCCGATGTGTAGGCCGCCTTTGCCGTCAAGAACGCTATGGCCGGCGAAGACTTCATCGACCTGGGAAGGGCATCCAGGTTGAGAAGGGCAAACTCGCCCAGCCTTTTTTCCACCAGCTTGGTGGCGACTGATACCAACGGATTGGCTATCTCATCAGATGTCAGCGTCACCTGGGGAAACGGATGCAGAGACTTGTTGTTTGTGTCTGCGGCCCGCCGAATAGTCTTGAGCAAGCGAGCCGCTTCCGTCCCGTAATAATCAAGAGGGGTATTCTTTACGATCTCATTGAGGAGAGGTCCGGCCTCCCGGGAACGGTTGCTGTTAAGCAAGCATCGAGCCTGCCAATACTTTGACGCATTATCCATTCTGCCGCCCGACGAGACGTTCCGCATCTCGCGAAAGGCTTCAGCGGCCTCCCCGTACCTCTGACTCCAATACTTGATCCAGGCTATCTTCCACTTTGCGTTCGCTCTGACCGAAGGATCAGGGCCGGTGTTAACGAGCTTCTTGAAGTAGGTTTCTGCTTCGTCGAATTTTCGTTTCTCAAAATTGTAGGCCGCAATGTTGTAGAGCACTTTCCTTTTGAGTTTCAGAGGGCCTTTCTCGAGGATTCTGTTGCAGCAGAATTCGAAGTCTTTTGCGCGATCCAGCCTCCAATAAACGAGGCTCTGGAGGTAAAGGGCCTCCATACGATCATGCTCCGAGATTTCTCCCTTAAGAGCGTCTTTCAAAATAGTTATCGCCTTTTGGTTTTGGCGCTCCTTGAAGCGACATTGGGCCAGCTTGAGCATCAACCCCTTGTCGGACTGTTTTGTTTTCAGCAGGGACTCATAGACATTGGCCGCTAGGTCAAACCGACCTTTGGTGAAAAGGCGATCCGCACGAGCGAGTTGCTCACTTTCAGATAAAGTCAGCGGCGGGATCTTGTGTAGGAACACCATAGACGCCAGCTCATCGGCAGCTTTGAGTCCTTCCACAGATGCCGGATAATTGAGAAAGAGTGTTCGAAAGTGGGCCGCGGCTTCAGAATGATTGCCAAGACGCCGCTCCAGTTCAGCCAGCTTGAGCGTGAGAGCAGATTTGTCTCTGTCCGAAGCTTTCGCGATCAGATACAACAGCAACGGCTTTGCTTCGGATTTTCCTTGCCGGAAAAGGACGTCGGCAAGCGTGCGTCGTGCTGAATCGCAATAGACACTGTTCGAGTGCCTTTTCAGGCACTCATGGAGCAGCGCCTCAGCGGCCCGATCGTCTCCCGCCTGTTGCTTGCCTCTGGCCAAAAGAAGGTACAGTTATCGGGCCGTACAGCGTGTCAGGAAATATGTTGGTCCACACTTCGGCTGCACGGTTCAATTGGCCTGCGTCGTAATGCTTTTTCCCCTCCACAAACAGGTATTCCTGCATAGGCCCTGTCGTGACCGTGAGGCCCAAGCTTTTGGCCGGCATTATCGTCGCTAGGAAGAGCACGGACACGCACAGAACTGTCAAACGTATGAGTGTACTCCGGCGGTTGCCGTTCGAGGGGAGACGGCCGACAGATGCGCAGCTTTTGATTAAACGAATCATTTAGCCGATTTTAGAATCTAACGTGCAAAACGTCAAGTAATACCTTATAAAGTGAACGTTCTCCACGAAGATCGCAGAGATCGCCGAGAAATCTGTTTTCTGTGGACGTTCGCCCAGAAAACATTGTACCGAGTTTGAAACGTGAGCGGCACGGACGCCCGCCCCACCATGAACGGGTAGGAGCGGCCACACAAGATCCCCGAGGGCCTAGCAGTCACCCAGCAGGAAACGTATTCTATCCGGAATCCCCTTGACAAGGGCCTTTGAAACTTGTGACGGATTTTCAGCCTCCCCCTAACCGTCACCGCGAAATTTCAGTCCTTCAGATCGTCGCTGGAAAAGCTATTCCTTATGTTGTGGAACTCGTTCGATACGTCCAGAAAGACGTCAACAAGTCCCGGATCAAACTGTTTCCCTTTCCCGTCAATTATGATCGCACAAGCTTCTCCGTGGCTAAACGCCCTTTTGTAGCGCCTTCGCGTAGTCAGGGCGTCGTACACGTCTACAATCGCCACTATGCGGGCCGACAAGGGTATTTCCTCACCCCTGCGTCCGAATGGATACCCTTTTCCGTCCCAATGCTCGTGGTGAAAATAGGCAATATCCCGTCCCATCGAGAGAAAACTTTCCGCGCCGAGTTTCTTCACCGCATCCTCAAGGGCTTGGCCCCCGAAGATTGGGTGGCGCTTCATGATCTCGTACTCTTCCGCGCTAAACCTGTCCGGGCAAAGCAGTATGGAATCAGGGAGCGCCACCTTGCCAATGTCATGAAGAACCGAAGACCGGATAAGATCGTCAACAAAGTTCGATGTCATCACCTCGCGGTATTTGTCTTGCCGGCACAAGCCGGCGCAGAAAACTCGGCAATAATCCTGAATCCTGCTGAGGTGCAACCCGGTTTCTTCGTCTCGGGACTCTGCGAGTTTTGCCAGGGAAAAGATGGATGCGTCCTGAGTCTGCTTGATCAGGTGCAGGGACTCCAACAACTCCTCGTTGAGCCGGACCTGTTCGCTGACGTCCTGCCCCACTCCGAGGATGCCTCGAACCTCTCCTTCATCGTCCAGCATCGGCGAGATTGCGAGGGAAATAGTCAGCACACGACCATCCTTGGCCACTTGCCGCATCTTTCCATGAACCGTCCCCGTCTTGGTCCGGAGCAGTTGCTGCAAGTGTTCCACCGTGTCCTTGGTCGTTGAATCCTGCGGATAAAGTGCTGTTATCTTTTTGCCGATCATTTCCTCCGATGTATAACCGAATATGTTCTGTGCGCCTGTGTTCCAGAAGAGAATATTCTGATCCAAGTCGGTGAGCACTACAGACACAAAGGTCGAGCTGTCCAGGATGCCTTTGAGAAAATCCTTCCGCCGGGACACTTCAAGAGTTTTCTCTTCAACCTCTTCCTCCAGCATACGCTTGTACAGCTTCTTTGAAGCGCACGAAGCCTCTGTATTGCAACGCCCTGCGGATGGCGAGCATCAAAACTTTTACCCGTATGGGTTTTTCAATGTAGTCATAAGCCCCTTCTTCGACCCCCTCAATAGCGGCTTCCAGTTCTGTTTCGGTAGCCAGGAGGATCACCGGTACCGAATCGTCCGTTCCCTTTACATCCTGTATGAATTCCCGACACCGCCTGCCGCAGGCGCCGACGTCTGCTATTACCAATGCGGGCCTTTCCAGATGATAAAGATCCGTGGCCTGGTCGACGTCCGTGCAGGCAATCACACGGGAGTCATTCCTTTCTAACAGATCTTCCAGCAGCCCGATTGCCCTCTCATCTCGGGACATTACAAGTGCGCACTCCGCGACCCTCAATTCCGTGGAGGCAAATCCTTCGACAATTACAGCCTCAGTAGGGTCTCCGTTTGCAGAGTTCATGTATCCACGCTCTCCGATAACGCGTGCCTGCCGAATTGACTCCAGACACTGCGATCGTGTGTTCCGTTCTCCGCCGCTCTTTCCTCGTGACAATTCAGGCGTTGCAACCGAGCGAGAGGACTTCCAGCTTATACAATATCGCTTCTGCCATCACTTTTCTGACTTTGACGTTGTCCGGGCAGCCTTCAAACACGCGGTGGAACCTCTGGGTGACATCTTTCGTGAGCATGGCTTCTATAAGAGGTCTGAAATCCTCAGGGATTTGTGAAAAATCGAACTTCAGCAACAGTATGGAATTAATCATTTCTGAGAGACTTTTTGGATCCCCGAACGGAAGCCGGCCCCCTGAAAGAAATTGATAGAGGGTCAAACCAAGGGCCCAAATGTCATCCATCTGAGATCTCCTGAGATTAATCGAGCGCTGTTGCTCGACGGCAGCCTCCTCCACGACATAACGCGAATGGTCGGCCTTTAGGGACTTCAACAATTGCATGATTACTTCAGGTGGGATAAACAACCAGCTACCCACAGTGCCAAGCCCCGCAGGGTCTCGGTGCCTGACATCCAACGAGGTATCGAAGTGGTCCACCATTACGAATTCAGTGTGCAGGCTTGGCGACGCTTCTGGCCGGCAATATTTTTGAGGAAAATGAAAGAATGTGAACCGCGGTAGCCGTTCTCCTCCTCGAACTTCTCTTCTGACAAAAGCTTCGGGCCTGATATTCAAGTGCAGTCGGCGCTCTTCGACATGGAGCTGGCACAACCCCAGGGTGCAATCAGCCGCCCATGAAACAAGGTCCAGGAGATTCCCGCCCAACTCGGCCGGATCCACCCTGTTTAGGGTATCCACGGCCAGTAGATCCATCAGAAGATATATATATTCACCCTCCTGCCCCACGTTATGAATCTTGACGATCTTCTTGGAGCGCGCATAAATCCCGGAGGGCTTTCTAGCCAAAACTTTCTGGCCCAATTTGCTCAGAAATGTCGGGCTGTCTTCATGGGCCAGATCCTGAAGCATCCCGCCGAGGCCGAGCGGGCCGTGAATTCGGACCATGTCTTGAATCTGTGGAACGGAATAGATCTTGACCGCGAATGGCTTCTTTTCGACAGTTGCGGCAAAAACCGGACCCATATTCCCATAGCCCAGGAATTTGTCGATGTGGCAAGTAACCGCCGTCCCCGGGGAAGCGCCATGCGCCCGTGCCAACGCATGAAAACTTATTTGGCCTTGACTGTTTATTTCTTTGACGCGCTTGGCAAAGGTCTTTTCAATGAACTTCCTTTCCTTCCGGCTGATATCAGTCGTCTCTTGGAAGGGGTTAACAAGCAAAGCCAGCCGCTCGAGCGTCTTGCCATCGTACAGATCGCAGGCCATCAGTTCGGCCAGCATTCGCTCAACAGGTAACTTTTTCGCCCACGGAGGACCTCACGACGAATAGCCGGCCGGGCATGGATCTCAGCCGTAGCCGGTGAAATAGCGTAAGGACAGAGCCACCGAGAAATCATACCTCAACAACAGGCAAATATAAACTCAATTTTAGGTGCTCAGGACACAACCAATCGTCATTCCAAGTCGTCAAACGTCGGAAACAGCCACGTGTTCATCCGCGGGTGTTTGAAATTCCATGACATAGGTCCTTGAGGAATTCCGGCGACTGGCGGCTCCTCGTCATCGAGGATTGCACTTACGCCGGCCTCTGGATTTCAGCGCCTTGACCTCGGGCCTGCAAGTCTTTAGAGTGAGGTTCTGCTAGGTCCGGCCTGGGCC
This sequence comes from uncultured delta proteobacterium, assembly GCA_963828085.1. GTDB lineage: Bacteria > Desulfobacterota > Desulfomonilia > Desulfomonilales > Desulfomonilaceae > CAWBBA01. Next base: position 38,958 of record CAWHDO010000041.1, on the reverse strand, counting down.
CCTGTCGAGAAAAGAATAGAACAGATGTGAGCCCCCCTCGGCTTTGAGCGTGGACGAAAGAATCCCGGCTTTCCCCGGAGCGAAAGGCATGAACGACGTCAATACAAAACGGCAATTAATTAATAGAATTAGGGAATTGGAACGTCGAAATGTTGACCTTGAAGCATTCGAGGAACGTCGTAAGTCCATCGAAGAGGCGCTCCGAGACTCGGAAATGAGGTTCCGATCTCTGGCTCAATCGGCCATAGACGCCATAGTGTCGATCAATAGTGAAGACAAGATCATTTTCTGGAACAAAGGCGCAGAAACAATCTTCGGATACTCGGAAGAAGAAGTAATCGGTCGATCCGTAGTCATGCTCATTCCCGAATCGCTTCGTGAAGCGCATCGCACAGGAGTGCGCAGGTACTTGGCCACGGGTGAACGTAAGATCATCGGTAAGACGGTGGAATTACAAGGTCTGACCAAAGGAGGAATTGAGTTTCCACTCGAACTTTCCCTTTCGACTTGGGGAACGAGAGAGGGAACATTCTTCACCGGGATGATCCGCGACATCACTCGCCGCAAAGAAGCTGAGTCGGCGCTCGAACAACGAACCACCGAAGCACGGCAAAGAAACGACGAACTGGAATCGCTGATCCAAATGGTGGCACACGATTTGAAATCGCCTGTGATCACGATCGGAGGCCTCGTCCGCCTTCTAAAAGGGATTACGGCTAAGAACCCCGCGAGCGACAGGCAGGAGCAAATCCTGAACCAACTCAGCCTCACAAGCGAAAGCGTGGAGAGGTTTCTGAAGGATCTTCTGGACGGATTGGTGTCAGAGCACACGGAGCCTGAACGAGCAGAGGTTCGGCTTGTGGAGGTGGTGAACGAGGTGCGTCCGGCAACACCGGCAAATGATCGAGGAAAAAGGAGTAAACTTAGAAGTGGAGATCGCATCCGCGCCAGCCGTGAGGGGCGACAGACACCGTATTCAGCAAGTATTGGATAATCTTGTGATAAATTCGGTGCGACACATGGGAGAGAAAGACCATCCCATGATCCGAATTCAAGTGCTCAATGATCAGGATTTTGTTGTTACGAGAGTTACGGATAACGGTGTCGGCATACCGGCTCAATACCTGGACAAGATCTTCGACCGATTTTTCCGTGTGTCAAGATCCGGAATCCAGGGGGGCACCGGACTTGGACTCTCCATAGCGAAGAAAATCGTAGAAAGTCACGGCGGCCGAATATGGGTTGAGTCCGAGGAGGGAAAAGGCGCAAGCTTCATTTTTAAGCTCCCAAGATGGACCTCGGAACAGCCCGACTCGTGATAATGATACTTGGTCAACCTCGGAGCCAGGTTTATTAATGCTCCTGAAAGGGATCCCCATGTTTGATTTCCTACTTACTGAAGAGCAGCGCAAAATAAGGGACGAAGTCCGGGACCTTGTGAGATGGGTTCCCCGGAAAATGATCCTGGACATGGATGCCGATCAAATTCGGTTCCCAAAGGAATTCTTGCAGGAAGCCGGACGGCGCAACCTGTTCGGATGCCGGTACCCGAAGAGGTGGGGTGGTCGCGACATGGACTGGGTCACCACATGCATGGTGATGGAGGAAGTCGGGACCCTTGGTTACATCTTCTCGTGTGTTTTCGGCATCGGGGCCGAACTTGTATGCGACGCTATCATGCTTCACGGTACCGACGAACAAAAAGAAAAGTACGTCAAGCCGCTGCTCAAAGGCGAACTGTTCGCGGCCGAGTGTCTCACAGAACCTCGGGGGGCTCTGATTTCTTCGGCACTACGAGTTCAGCGGTCGATAAAGGCGATTACTTTCTGTTGAACGGGCAGAAACGATTCATAGTTGGAGCGGATGGTGCGGATTTTTTCCTGGTGTACGCTGGTACCGCCGCGGATGCGGAGCCTCACAAGGCATTGACCTGCTTTATTGTGGACCGGAGCACCGGTCTGGACACCAGATATGTTTACGGCCTCATGGGTTGCCGCGGCGGAGGCGCAGCTCGAATAGTCTTCAATGATGTCAAGGTCCCCAGGGAAAACATCGTGGGTCAGATCCACGGAGCTTACGCTGTGTTTAACACGATGATGATTCCTGAACGTCTCGGCACTGCCGCAATGACCATCGGAGCGGCTCGGCCCGCGCTGGAAATTGCTACGGGTTACACCACCCGTCGGAAGGCGTTTGGCCAGACCATCAACCAGTTTCAGGGTGTCAGTTTTCAAGTGGCCGAGGCCGCCATGCTGCTTGATGCGTCACGAGCGATGGCTTACGCCACTGCACGAGCGGTTGATTCTGGAGCCGCTCCGAACCTTGTCAGACGCATGGTATCCCAAACCAAAAAGTTTGTGACCGAGGCATGTCAAAAGGTTGCCAATAACTCGATGCAGGTTATGGGGGGAATTGGTTACACCAATGTTTACCCGATTGAGCGGATATGTCGCGACCTCCGGTTGGCCTCGATTTGGACCGGCACAAATGAGGTGATGGCGGCAATCGTAGCGAACGAGTGGTACAAGGAATACCTGGGGAAAAGGGAACACCGCCTTGCACGCGACCATGAATCGGACTCACTAGGCTTTGACGCTGTCGACGAAAAAATATACGAATAGACCCAACTGACACAGCCGTACCTCTGGTCGAATGATATTAATACTCAACAGTGTGGTCCCCATATTCGCTGTTATTGCCTTGGGACACCTTCTGAGGCGTTTCCAATTCATCGACGACACGTTCATCAAAGTGTCGGACAAGCTGATTTACTACATATTTTTTCCTGCCCTGCTCTTTTGGAAGATCGGGAAGCCCGCCGGTACAGCGACGTTAGAAACGCGCCTCATATTTGCAGTGCTTTGCGCTGTATTCATCGTATCCCTGGCCAGCCTGATATTTGTCAAGCTCGTGAGGATGCCGAATTATGCGGTCGGCTCATTTTCTCAGGGGTGCTTTCGGTTCAGCACGTACATCGGCATGGCAGTTATGCTTGCGGCCCTGGGCGAAGAGGGCCTCAGACAGTTAGGAGTATTGATAGGCTTTGTTATCCCTTTCATAAACGTCTTGGCTGTCTCCACACTGATATGGTTTTCCGGTGAAAGTTACGCCTGGCCGCGCAAGGCGGTTCTGCTGGCAAAGGCCACCTTGTTGAACCCTCTGATTGTGGCCTGCATGTTGGGCATCCTGGACCTCGAAGCTGAATACCCCCTTTCCCGTCTTTGTGGACAACACCTTGGGATTGGTGTCCCTCCTTGCCTTGCCCCTCGCCCTGGTTTCTATCGGGGGATCACTTACACCGGCCAAACTCAAGGGGCACCTCAAATACGCTGCCGCGGCCGCCATATTCAAACTGGCGATCCTGCCGGTTGCCGGGTACTTTTGCTTGAAGCTCTTTGCGGTTTCGGAAGTGCCGTTCAAGGTTGCCATGATATATTTTGCCCTGCCCACGTCCCCCGCTAACTACATTTTGTCTGCGCAACTCAATAGCGACGTGGATCTGGCGACCGCTGCCATCGTCCTTTCTACTCTGTTGTCTATCGGGTCCCTCTCCGCAACCCTCATGCTTTACGGCGGTTGAAATCAGGACCTCCACGCGACATTTAGGTCCCGGTTCTTTACATACTGTAAAGGATTCTGACGATCAGGTTTGTGCAGTCCAGAGGTGAGACGGAAGTTTAATGGAAATATCAGGCCGTTGCAAATCTTATCTTCGTGACTCTTACGGCACGAGACTTGCTACTGCTGTCCATATCCCGAACGGGAAACCTGGGGACGTGGTATGCGCGACTTCACATCAGAGCGTTTTGTGTGCTAAAGCAAGACCGTACCAAGTTCAATCAGGTCCCGGGAGGAGGTTCGAGTGATGGATAAACAAATCCGAAAAATAGACAAAACTGCGTCCGCCTATTCTTATCCCCTACTCATCAAACAGTTGCTTCATACGCCTGTTCTTTACGCTGCCTGATCAGGAGATTGTGTATCGCGACCAGTTGCGCTTCACGTACCGGGACCTTTACAGCAGGATCAATCGGCTGGCTGCCGGGCTGGACTCTCTGGGAGTCCGACCGGGCGCGACCGTTGCGGTCCTGGACTGGGATTCCCATCGTTACCTGGAGTGTTTCTTTGCCGTACCCATGATGGGGGCTGTTCTTCACACCGTTAACATTCGCCTCTCTCCTGACCAGATCCTCTACACGATGAATCATGCCGAGGATGACTTCGTTCTCGTCCATGAAGATTTCTTGCCGATATTGGAGAGCATCTCCAGCCAACTGACCACTGTGAAGAAATATATACTGCTGAGGGAAGGTGCCGAAAAGCCGACAACCTCATTGTCCATCGCGGCCGATTACGAAGAGATGCTGGCCCAAGCTTCCGATTCCTTCAACTTTCCCGAGTTTGACGAAGATACCCAGGCTTCAACCTTTTATACAACCGGTACTACAGGCGATCCCAAAGGGGTCTACTACAGCCACCGCCAATTGGTGCTGCACACCCTGGGTTGCGCTGTCGCTGTGGCCGGTTACACGGCTCCAGGCAGGTTTCAATCCGGAGATGTGTACATGCCGATTACGCCGATGTTCCATGTGCACGCCTGGGGGTTTCCTTTTGTCGCGACCATGTTGGGCGCAAAACACGTATATCCGGGCAGGTACCAGCCCGCGATGCTTCTCAAACTCCTCACCACCGAGAAGGTAACCTTCTCACACTGTGTGCCGACGATTCTTCACATGATCCTGTCCAGCCCAGCCGCGAAGGACGCAGACCTCCGAGGCTGGAAGGTGGTCATAGGCGGATCCGCGCTTCCCAGAGGGTTGGCCGAGGCTGCGATGGAGCGAGGAATCGACGTCTATGCCGGTTACGGTATGTCCGAGACCTGCCCTGTTCTGACCCTGGCCAATCTCAAACCCGACATGATGAACTGGGAGGCGGCGCGTCAACTTGACATCCGAACGAAGACCGGCATGCCGATTCCTCTGGTCAACCTGAAGATCGCCGATGTTTCCACAGGCGAGCCATTGCCAAGAGATGGCAAATCTCCCGGCGAAATTGTGGTGCGCACCCCGTGGCTCACTCAGGGATACTTTAAAGATCCTCAGCGATCGGAGGAATTGTGGGAGGGAGGATGGCTCCATACCGGCGACATAGCCTGCATGGATCAGGCCGGATACGTCCAGATTACCGATCGTCTTAAGGATGTTATCAAAACCGGCGGAGAATGGATTTCGTCCCTTCATTTGGAGAGCCTTATCAGCCAGCATCAGGCGGTTTCCGAGGTTGCGGTGATAGGCGTGCCGGACGACAAATGGGGTGAAAGGCCCCTGGCCATGGTTGTGCCCAAGGCTGAGTTCGTCACCGCGATAACCGCTGAGGAACTTCGCGACTTCATGCAGAAGTTCGTCGCTGACGGCCAGATTTCCAAATGGGGAATTCCCGACGCCTTTGTCATGGTGGAACAGATTCCCAAGACCAGCGTCGGCAAAATCGACAAGAAGGTGATAAAAAAAGGCGTGGCCGAAGGCGCCTACTAGAAGTGGTATGCGGGGGCAAGAACTTCCCTTGCTACACAATCCGTGCGATTTTTCCACGCCCCCGCTTACCCTATTTCAATTGTGCATTTCATACGCAATGATTTCGTTAGTCAAGTCTTGGTTGCTGCTGGTTGTCCGCTTTGGGTTACCCGTGGCTAAAGATTGTCATTGCGAGCGCAGCGAAGCAATGACACCGTCACCCCGGACTTGATCCGGGGTCCAGACTGGATTCCGGCGTACGCCGGTATGACGATTGCCGCGCCGAAGCTGCGGTTGCTTCCCCGCGAGAATCGGGATTTCGTTACCCGCCATGACACAGGATCAGCGCTTGCCGCCCGTAACCGAGGTATTACGTCTGCCCTCAAATTAGCATTTGATTTTCATCCAAAAATCGCTACCCTCTTTGCGTCCCCTCGAGGGAACCACACCAGTTTGCGTTCAAAGACGTACCGCAGGCTCCGGGTCTCCCGATCTTGCCTTTGTTACGTGTGTGACCGCACATCGGTACCAGCCGTGCAAAATGGGGTAAAGAACACGCATGACTTCAAAGAATAGCGGTAGGCTGATATTGGTTACAGGCGGAGCCGGCTTCATCGGAAGCCATATAGCAGCGGGACTGCTGGAGCGGGGCGATGCGGTCCGCGTCCTGGACAACTTCAGTACGGGCAAAAGGGAGAATCTTCGAAATCTGGGCAGCGGGGCTTGGCAAGTCCATCGGGACTTTGAGCTTATAGAGGGTGACATTCGGGACTTTGCGGCTGTGGATAGGGCGTCCGCAGGTGTTGACGGAATCTTTCATCAGGCCGCGTTGGGAAGTGTTCCCCGCTCCGTGGAAGATCCGGCGACCACGCAATCCGTCAATGCGGACGGAACTCTGAACGTTTTCTTGGCTGCTCGCAAGAATCAGGTTCCGCGAGTGGTTTATGCGTCCTCCTCTTCAGTGTATGGGGACAGTCAAATGTTGCCGAAACAGGAGGGAGCAGAGGGCTTCCCACTCTCGCCCTATGCTCTGACGAAGAAGAACAATGAAGAGTACGGACGGCTGTTCAAGAAACTATATGGCTTCGAGACTATTGGACTTCGCTATTTCAATGTCTACGGTCCCAGACAGGACCCCGAATCACAATATGCAGCGGTAATTCCCCGCTTCATAACCGCGCTTCTGTCCGGCAACCAGCCGGTGATTTACGGAACGGGCCAACAAAGTCGCGACTTCACCTTTGTCAGGGATGTGGCGCAGGCGAATTTTCTTGCGTTGGATGCTCTTCCGGACGCGTGCGGCGAGGCTTACAATATAGGCCGAGGGGACAAGGTTAACTTGCTCACTCTGCTCGGAACCCTGCAAAGTCTTTTGAATACATGTGTCGAAGCTAAGTTTGAGCCGCCGCGGGCCGGCGACGTAATGCACTCATCCGCGGACACTTCCCGTGCTGAGGAGATGCTCGCGTTCAAGGCCCTTCACAACTTGCAAGCCGGGTTGGAACAGAGTGTCGAGTGGTACAGGAACAGCCTCAAAAAATGAAAACCCGGAGCGGGGTCAGGAAGGAGCGCCGGGTTTTCTACCAGAACCAGCCTAACGGCTGGTAGGTTGTGTTAGGATATCATAGAGATAAGCGAAATGTCAAGGTTTTCTTGTAACAATGTGTGAGCAGTGTTTGTATGGACAGCAGAAATGCAATTGCAGCGTACAATAAAAAAGAGTCCGACCCTAACCCCTATACCCTCTGCCGGACCCTAATACACGCCGGAACAACAACATTCCGGACGACTGAATTGAATTTCAATAAAAATGAACTCACTCAAAATACACATCTGCACGCAACTTGTCAAACTCGAAACTACATTAAGAGACTTAGTCTTATAATATTAGAAGGTCTGAGAATTATCTTCAGGCTTTTTATTGGATTATGCCCGGGGTGTTTCCGTTCGGCTGCTGGTGGAGGAAAAAGGCTTACCCCGGTGGCAATCAGGGAGTGTCAGTGGTGAATGGTAAGCCATCAGCCATGCCGGGCAGTGCGCCGCACCCGTCATTGCGAGAAGTGAAATCCCGCGTTCCGCGGGAAAACAATTTCTTATTTGGTAGGACGGACATCCTGCCTGTTGTCATTCCGGCGAACGCGAATACGCGTTAAGTTAAGGGGGTTCTTGGTCATGGGTTTTCCACGAGTAACTGAAAGATTTGTCCATAGTTTGCCCTTTTGTTCCGTTTTTCGTATGTGCAATGTTTGAGGATCTGTTGAAGAATGAGCGGATAGTCACTTCCCGTCAACAATGCGGGCAGGATGCGTTGGCTAAAGAAGTCGGCCGCTTTAAGCAGGCTGAGGTGTTGTCCTGTCGTTTCATAGACGAAGGCGGCAAGCCGGGTGAAAAAGCTAGTCTGAAAGAGCGTGATATAAATAAGTCTCGCGTAGATGAGCAGTTGCACCTCCGTTGGGGTGGGATGATCAAATGCATGAATCTTAAAGTGGCTTTTCCAGGATTTGAAGATGATTTCGATGCGCCAACGCACCCCGTAGATCCGGGACACTGTCCTGGCATCCCAGGTCTTTTGGGGGACGTTGGTGAGAAAGATCTCCCATCCGAGAAGGGCCAAATGGGTTGGATCGGGATTGAGCCGTTTGTCTCCACTGTGGAGCAGTCTTCTCCTTCTTTGGGCGGCAATAGGCTCAGGGATCGGAATGGCCACTACCCTCACGGGGAGTCTTTCCTCGCTGCCGGCAAGGAGCCCTTCGTCAAGGGTTCCGTGTTTTTTCAGGTGCCCGAGCAGATCGAAGCGTTTGCCGGTGGGGTGGAAGAGAGCTATTTTATGGGAATAGCGACTCAGGTAGAAAGCTTTCTTCTCATCAATGGACCTGAAGACACCAAGGGAAGAGTAGCCCAGGTCGCGGATCACCAGATCTCCCTCCTGGATAATATCCAAGATGGAAGGAGAGGCGCATTGGTCGTTGCACCGGTAAGCAGTGAGCTGAAATGAGACAAATGTCTCGGTGAGGGCATTGTAGGTGGTCTGAAGTTTGATTGACGCGCTGGTTTTACCCGACTGATTTTTGGCGCCCGGAAAAAACTTTGCAAGCTTTTGAGGAAGAGAAAGGTTTGTGCTGTCCTGCAACAAGACCCGACGGAAAGAAGCAAAGACCCCGTGACCGATCTCTTCTTTGAGCCGGGACATGGCCGAAACTGAGTTGAAAAGCGCTTCTCTTACAAAGTCAATGACATTGGGCTTCATCCGGAGGAAGACGGCCACCTTGCTGACAACGTTGTGGCTCAGGAGGCCCAAGATGATTGCAAACGCCCTCATGGAAAAACCTGGGCTGAGGGTCATAGCGACAAGAGCTTGGAGGAAGGTCCTGGGCTCGATCTTTCGGGGTCGTCGTTTCATAAAGCCTGATCTAAGGGCAATCTTCCCGATTTCCTCCGGATCCAATCCCAACCGGAAGGTCGACGGGAGGACAAAGGTTTTGTCTTTAGCCTGAAAATCCCTACCGAGGATTTTCATGTGCGGTTCCGACCGCTGTCGATGATGGTTGTTCATGAGATCTTCTCTCCTTTCCGAACTTTCTCTGAACTCTCCTCTTAATTTAAGAGAATTGGAAAGGTAGAGAAGCTCTCTTACTACGCGCCGCGTAAAAAATCTGCCAAGTTTTCCGGCTTAGGATCGCGAACAATACGCGTAGAGCCGACTAATCAGCAAGTTTTATTACGCGGCGCGCTTAACTTAACGCGGATTCGCGTACGCGGGAATCCACAGTAGGACCGGCCTCCGTGCCGGTCGTTGAGTCACCGCCGGCAGGGACGCCGGCGCTACCGCCCAGATCGGAGGCCGGGGTGACGAATGACGGGCAGGATGCCTGTCCAACGAACGGAGATTGCTTCGCGCCGCTCGTAATGACAATCTCTACCCTGCGAGATTGAATACAAGGGTTCATTGGTTGCTTCTGGCAAACAGATCTGTTTGGAAAAGGTCAGCGAACATGGTATGAGTTGGGCTCAAACATAACTTCCGCGTTCAGTCCAATCACAATGGTCACTACCGGAGGACCCTGTCGTGAGAACTTTCCAATATCTCAAACCCGCATCTCTGGCAGAAGCCCTGGATCTCCTGAACTCGCACGGCGACAAGGCAAAGGTGATCGCGGGCGGAACAGATTTGATGATTCAGTGGAAGAAAAGACTCTTGTCCCCTGATTACCTCATCTCCCTGAGAAACGTGCCGGAATTGAACTTCATCGACTACGACGGGAGCTTGCGCATCGGGAGCGCCACGACTCACAGATCATTGGAGCTTTCTCCGGAGATCCTGAAGTGGTTCCCTGTGATTTCGGACGCAGTAAGTGGTCTGGGTTCCGTTCAGGTGAGGAATTCAGCCACCATAGGAGGCAACCTCTGCAACGCAGCCCCTTCTGCGGATACTGCCCCGCCCATGTTGGTCCTCGAGGCCCAAGTCAAGATCGCCTCGTCCGGCGGTGAAAGAGTCATCCCGATAGAGACCTTTTTCAAAGGCCCCGGTAGGACGATCCTGCAACCAGGGGAGATCGTCACGGAATTCTCCATTCCCCAACCGCTCCCAGGAACAGGTATGGCTTACAAGAAACATACTCGGCGCAAGGCTATGGACCTGCCCATTCTGGGGGTAGCAGTGCTGCTTTCCTTTAGTGATGACTTGACCACTTGTACAAAGGCGCGAATAGCGCTTGGTGTGGCTGCTCCCACTCCCATGAGAGCCAAGCAAGCCGAAGCGTTCCTCGAAGGGAAATCAATTGACGAGCAGGTCCTGGCTGAGGCCGGGGAGATTGCCGTATCCGAAGCAAGCCCCAGGACGACCATCCGGGGCTCCGAATGGTACCGGCGAGACATGATTCGCGTGCTGGTCAAGCGCACCGGCCTGATTTGTCAGCGGAGAGCGAAGGGAGAAGGCAAGTAATGAAGGAGACCGTAAGGTTCATTGTGAACGGACACACAGTGGAAGTCGAGTCCCAACCTCATTGGCCTCTGTTGCGAGTCCTGCGAGAAGAGTTGGAGCTTATGGGCGTGAAGCAAGGATGCGGTGAAGGCGAATGCGGCGCGTGCACAGTCCTGGTTAACGGCGCGCCGGTCAATAGTTGCATATATCCCGCATTGGAAGCCGAAGGAAAGGAAGTTCTTACCATCGAAGGGTTGATCGGCAAGAACAATGAATTGCATCCCATACAGCAGGCATTTCTCGAAAAAGCCGGTGTTCAATGCGGCTTCTGCACACCCGGCATGATCATGTCCGCAAAAGCTCTGCTGGACAACAACCTCAACCCTACGGAAGACGAAATCAGACACGCAATCGCAGGAAATATGTGCCGGTGCACCGGCTACGTCCAAATAGTCGAGTCCGTCATGCTCGCAGCAGACATGATGTCGAAGAGGTAAGATGTTGGGGGAACCTTCTTTGTAAAGAAGGTTCCCCCCAAACCCCCTCCAAGAAACTTTTAACATTTTGCCGGAATCCTCATTTCTCTGAAGCGAAATGCGAATTCCGGCAAGGGCTTAAAATATCTTGCAAGCGATTTCGAGGAATACCCTTTCACAAGAAAGGCCGCCCCGACCTTACCGCTTTGACGGGACGTTTAACCCCGCACAAGCCGGGACTCAGAGCAATATTTGGCTGTCCGGTTGTAAGGGAGCAAAACTCCTACCTTTTCGAGCCGCCTTCAGGCAGGGAGTAGGAAATGGGAGAGTTATTTGTAGGGAAGTCATATCCGCGGATGGATCGCGACAAGGTCACGGGGAGGGCTGCGTACATAACCGATATTCGGCTGCCTCGGATGTTGTATGGGAAGATTCTATACAGCACGCGGCCTCATGCGCGTATCAAGAGTATAGATACTTCCAAGGCTGAGCAATTGCACGGCGTGAGGGCAGTCTTGACCGGCTTGAATACTCCGGATGTGCGGGTGGGCTTCCTGGGCGATCAAACGCCTCTGAAAAGGGACAAGGTCCGCCAGTTCAGAGATGAGGTGGCCGCGGTGGCCGCGATTGACGAGGACATTGCGGAGGAGGCTATCAATCTCATCAAAGTTGAGTATGAAGACCTTCCCGCGGTCTTTGATCCCATTGAGGCCATGAAAAAGGACGCGCCACTTGTGCATGAATTCGATGCCAGGGGCAAGCCGCGGCGCAGCAACATTCTGCCGTTGCCCTGGAAGTTGGTTGCCGGAGATGTGGAGAAGGCGCGGGAAGAATCGGCCTTTGTGGTCAAGGACACGTTCTCGACCCAGTGGGTCCACCAGGCCTGCATGGGGACCAGCGGCGGCATTGCCGAGTTCGATGTGAACAACAATTTGATTTTTAGAAGCGTCACCAATGTGCCATTCGGCGGCAAAGACCGTCTTGACATGTTCCTGAGGAATATAGGGATAAAGGGGAGCACTCGAATATTGACCCCCTATGTTGGGGGAAGTTTCGGGAGCAAGCTGGACACGGACATATACGAGTTTATCCTTGCGCTTTTGGCCTGGGAGACCAAATGCCCGGTGAAGATCGTGTTCACTCGGAATGAGGAGTTCGTCGCGAGCCCGCCCAGGCAGCCGGCCATCGCCACGGTGGAGCAAGGCTGCGACAAGGACGGCCGGTTGACCTTCAGGAAGGTTGACATGATCCTCGATAATGGGGCTTACACCTCATGGGGTGCCACGACGCCGTCTGTTATGATGATACCGATTTCATCGCTTTATCGCGTACCAAATGTGTATTTCCAGGCAACCTGTGTGTATACCAATAATATTTATGCGCAGGCCATGAGAGGTTACGGCAACCCGCAGGCCACCTACGTGGTTGAGCAATCCATGGATCAATTGGCCGAAGAAGCGGGGATTGACCAGATGGAGTTTCGAGCCATCAACACCAATGTGCCCTACGAAACCTCTCCCATGGGCTTGAAAATAACCACCTGCCCCATGAAAGAGTGCCTCGATGAGGTCAAGCAGAGACTGGACTGGCCCGCAAAACACGGCAAGAAGAACGGCCGCGGGGTAGGGGTTGCTTCCTTTGTGCATGTGGGAGGAGGAGCACGAGTCTATTTGTCGGACGCGCAGGGGATAATCCTCAAGGTGGATGATGAGGCCAAGCTTTCGGTGATAACAGGTGGCACGGATCAGGGGCAGGGGTCGGAAACTATTATTAGGCAGATGGTCGCGGAGGCCACCGGCTTCCGGCCTGAGGACGTGTCTATCTTTCTTGGCGACACTGAGGTATGCCCGTGGGATGTAGGGACTCACGCCAGCCGCCACGCGTTCATTTCCGGCCACGCTATACTGCTAGCAGGGCAGGATTTGAAGATCGAAGGTTCTTGAGCTGGCCGCCAGGTGGATGCAGACGCTTATAGAGCAGGAATTCCAGAAGACGGCCCGCAGGAACCCTGATTTCAAGCCACCGGAATTGGATTACAGCATTCTATCTTATCCTTATAACCTTGACCTTCAAAAAAGCATGGTTTTCCTCAAGAGCGACCCGGACAATGAGCATTTTCGAATGCCCGCGGCGCGGATACTCCGCAAAGCTCACATGGTGGGGACCGGAAAAGGGGAGATGGTGGTTTCCGAGGCCTTTTACGATCCGCCCAATGAGATGCTCGATCGGGAAGGGAAGGGGAACCTGTCGTGCTGTTACACGTTCGGCGCTCATGGTGTGGAAGTGGAAATAGACACGGAAACAGGCCAGGTGACTATTGAGAATTACGTCGCGGCTCACGATGTGGGCCGGGCCATCAATCCCATGCTGGTAAAGGGACAGATCTACGGCGCGACGATTATGGGCGCGGGTTACGGCCTGACCGAAGAGATGCAGGTGAACCACGGCCGGGTAATGAACGCGAACCTGCTCGACTACAAGATTCTCACAGCCAAAGACAAGATCCCCATTGATGCGATCATCATAGAGCCCATAGAGCCCACGGGCCCGTTCGGCGCAAAGGGTATCGGCGAGCCCGCGTGTGTCCCCAGCGCTCCTGCCATCGCGAATGCCATCTACGACGCGGTGGGGGTGAGAATAAAGGACTTACCCATCACTCCGGAGAAGATTTTGGCCGCGTTGAAAGAGAAGGGGAAGTGAGCAGGCCGGACTATGTTTCTTTCTTAAATATCGGCGTGATGGCATGGATTAAGCCGCAAAACATGTTGCAAGAAACGTTGGGTTAGCATTATCTTTGATTTCTCACAGAATTATCCTTTGATCGGTGTACTCTACGAGGCAATCAATGAGTTCATCCTATCTGGCTGCGGAGCTATACGGAATTGGACAGCTTATTTCCCACCTGAAAAGGTTTACAGTCCCGGCACATCAACGTGATTTTTCGTGGACTCGGGAGCAGGTAGCTCTATTCCTCACTGACATTGTCGACGCCATGGACGCAGGTGATTCAGATTATTTTGTCGGACTGCTCGTTCTGTTGACGACCGGAGACGAGGCCACAAATTGGGAGATTCTTGATGGCCAACAGCGCCTCGCTACTACAAGTATTTTGTTTTCCGCCATACGGTTTTGGCTATCCGAAAACGGCTTTGCGGATGATGCAGACCAAATCGAATCAGATTTCCTGGCAGTTCGCCGACTCGGGGGCAGCAGTACGCAGCGAATGACCCTTAACGTAACTAACAAGGAGGTTTTTAACAGTTTCATAGTCGACCGAAAGTCCTACCAACACATCAGACAGGCGCGTGCCGCATATGCCAGGAACACTTCGAATCATCTCTTAATTGACGCTGTTTGGTACTGCTTTGACGCAATACGCAGTATAGCTGAAGAAGGGGGAGACAATGTTCAACAAAAAGCTGATCGCCTTTTCAGGCTGGCTTCGTTTCTGGAACTACATGTCCGGGTCGTGTCATTGAAGCTGGCTTCTCCAGACGATGCTTATATCGTTTTTGAGTCTCTCAATTATAGAGGCAATGAACTTTCAGCGCTTGATTTGGTGAAGAACCACATCTTTGGCCTGACCCGGGGCGATGACCGCACAAGGGTAGCTAATTCCTGGGCCGAATTGAGTGAGTTTATTGACGCTGCCAACGCGGACGATTTCTTGCGATTATATTGGACATCTCGATTCGGCCGTGTACAGAAGCGACGGCTCTTCTCGAGCATCCGGCAAAAATTCAGTGCAGCCGCAGATGCAGTCGACCTGGCCGCAAATTTAGCAACAGGAGCATTCACTTACAGTGCTCTTGAAGATCATAGTTCAGAGTTGTGGTACGATTATGGCGAAGAGGTTCGTGATTATGTGAAAGTTTTGGAAGTCTTAAGGAGTAAGCAAACTCGGATGGTCTTGTTCACTGCCATTCCAAAATTCAAGGCCGATCTGGCCGAACTGCTCCGAGGATTAGTTGTCCTGACTATCAGATACCAAACCATCGGCAAGAGAAGAACCGGTGCGCTGGAAATTAGATGTGCTGATGTTTCAAAATCAGTGGCTGACGGTTACTTGGCCAATGTCCCCTCTGTCCTGGGGAGCCTTTTTGCACTGTTGCCCACCAACGAGGAGTTTTACGTAGATTTCGTTTCCTATTCCGAAAGGAATTCAACAAGAATCGTCTATATCTTGTTCGAACTTGAGAATGCTTTGAGGCGACGGCGAAACGTGCCGTTATTACCATTCGGCGCCCTCGACGCAATTTCCAAATTTCAGGGAATCCACCTACGTCCGAAGTCAGCTGGAGAAACAGCCCCTGAGTGGCTCAATTCCATCGCCAACTGGATTCTTATTGAACCAGATTTGCTGGTTCCTTTGCAGCAAGCGCGTGATATGGAGGAACGAAAGGGGCTAATTTTGGAATCCAAATTAGCGTTGACCTCTGAAGCAGCCCAGTGGCTGTCTTGTGATCCTGTACGATGTAAGGGCCCGGGCAGAGGACTTAGCGAGTATCGCCACCGATGCGTGGCCATTACCAACGGGGCAATGAATCGATGGCTGCGCACTTAGAAATCAGTGTCAGTACCAACTTCGCTCCAATAGCCAAAATAAGTACAGAATAATTCAGAAGATTGGAGCCGGAGGAAATTGTGTTGTTTGGCTCGTTGTTGCTCTGAGTGGCCAGTTTCACGGGATGTTGTTTGCTCTCAAGGTATTCACTTCGCTTGATAACTCAGACCGACTCAGGCAGTTCAGACAGGAGGCAGCGTTCCTGTTAGATGCCAATCATCCGGCTGTAATGAAAATATATGATGAGGGGACATATCGTGATGTCTCCGAAAGGCCCGCCAAAGAGTACCCTTTTGTCGTCGCCGACTATTTGCCCACCACGTTAGAGGACACTCTAAAGCGAGGCATCACGCTTGCCGAGGGTCTAATCTACACATTACAGCTACTATGTGCCCTCAAGTACTTGAACGAATTGGATAATCCCGTGATTCACCGAGATATCAAACCTGCCAACATATTTATTAGAGGCCGATCTTGTCTGCTTGGTGACTTCGGCCTGATGAGAATGCTGAATATAGAAGATCGGGAGCGCGGAACAGAGCATGAGATCTTCAAGCAAAGCATTGGCCCTGGTATGCCTCGATGGTACCGCACTCCAGACTTGGTGCGGTACGCAAGGCAGGAAGAAGACATCACTACAAAGTCCGATGTCTTTCAATTGGGACTGGTAATTGCCACGATGTTCACTGGCCGTAATCCTTTGAAGAAGTGTAAAGATATGCTCGACGATATCGAACTCGAGAATTTGCAGCCTCTCAGTACGTCGCTTGGCGCAAGCATACATACCCAAATTAGTCGCATGCTGGACATAGATCCTGCCCATCGAGAATCCGCGTCTGAACTAATAGACGATTGGGAGGGAATATTGAGCAATGCTGTGCATTCATATCATCAGACTGGAAGGAAAAGTTTTCTAAGTTTAGAAGAGGCCCCCCAAATCGTGTGCTACTGGTTAACTGGCCCGCGCAGGATGCCGTGAACGAAGCGACGCCCATCCATCTCGAAAAGAATGCGAATCCCGTGTTTCGCGGGACGGTTTCCGTGGGGCATCGCATACTACGGGGACTTGATCTCAAAATCTAAAGCGCTTATCTTTCTGTGGAGGCATCGATCAGTGTGAGGATAGTCCAATGACCTGGCAGCAACGAATCATCATTGACCCTGAAATCCTTGTTGGCAAGCCGGTGATAAAAGGGACCCGCCTGGCGGTGGAATTTATTATCGGGCTTCTCGCCGAAGGGTGGTCGGAGCACGATATTTTGAACAATTACCCCGGCTTGACCAGCGAGGACATTAAAGCCTGCTTAGCTTACGCCAGTGAAGTGCTCCAGTCCGAGAGAGTTTATCCCTTGCAGGTCTGATCCATGAAGTTGCTCGCCAATGAGAATTTCCCGCGCCGGGCAGTAGAGGCTCTCCAAGAAGAGGGGCATGATGTCGCGTGGATATGGACAGAGGCTCCGGGAAGCACGGATGAGGGAGTCTTGTCTCGTGCGGAGGCTGAGAACCGGATTCTTTTGACCTTTGATAAGGATTTCGGAGAATTGGCCTTTCGTTCAGGTCTTTCGGCATCTGCAGGCGTCATTCTGTTTCGAATTTCACGGGACGGTTCTCGTAGGTCACGGCAACATATAGGAACTCCGTGATTTCCGGGCTCGAGTGTTCACGGATTGGAGGGCGGACGGAGCCTTGACCTTCCGGGTTCAACCGTCACAATGGCCCCTCCCTGCAATTGTTCACGGTATTGTTCCAACGCCTCCAGGCACCTGGGCGCCTGATGTCTGATCCGGAGTTTCCTGAGAAGCACTATGCCGCAGTGTGCCATGCCCGATGAGACGGCCAGTTCCCCGAAGTCCTTGTCCAGTGTTATCAGGATGCGTCCTTCTTCACGTGCAATCCTGAGAATCTCACGGTCGCCAGGGTCTTCGGGCCAATGTCCCACCCACTCTACATCATGGCCCCTTTTCAGGATTTCTTGGTAGGTAAGAGACGGTACACACTTGTCAAGCAGGAGTTTCATACCCCTGCTTCATACACTGAAGGTTGGTGTCCTTCTTCATCGGTTGGTCTGCCTGCAAACAGCAGACTAGCTTCAATGTCTTCCGGTTCGAGCCAGTCATACCCTTCGAGGATCTCCTCGGCGGTGTCTCCGGCATCGAGCAATTCCAGAATGTGCTCAACAGCCAAGCGGTGCCCTCTTATGATCGGCTTCCCACCGAAGATCTCCGGATTGGTTGTGATGCGCTCCAAGAGTTTATCTTTGTCCATCATGGACCTCCAGGCAGAAGGATACCCGTTTCTCCACCTGATGCAAGATGATTATTCTGACGCCTATCCATAGCGAGCGGTTCCCTACGCGAAAGTCAGCCCAAAACCTTCCTCATTTGACGACAAACTGCTATTAATCCCTTTCGAGGTCTTTTCAATGAGTGAGGGAAAACTATGAAACGGCTTCTGCCCATTACCTTGATTTTGTTCGTGGTGATTGCCGCATGCGGCCAACTTTATGCCGAGTCCGCGGACCATTCCATTTTCCAGGTATCGACCTTCCACGCCTTGAAGCGGGGTGTATACGACGGGGAAACAAACTTCGCGGAACTCAAGAAACACGGCGACTTCGGCCTGGGGACGGTAAACGGCCTGGACGGGGAAATGCTGGCTCTGAACGGCGAATTCTTCCAAATAAAGGCTGATGGCAAGGTTTATCCCATCGCCGAGAACGGGAAGACCCCATTTGCAGTGGTGACTTTCTTCAAGCCCGACAAGACCGTCACTTTGCCGCGGATCAGCAACATGGAGGAACTGCAAGAAACTCTGGACCGGATGCTCCTCCCCTCCACGAATAGCCTATGTGCCATAAGAATCGACGGCGAATTCAAATACATCAAGGTAAGAAGCGTGCCCCGGCAGGAAAAACCATATCCGGGACTAGAAGACGCTCTGAAGAACCAAACCGAATTTGAGTTGAAGAACGTCCGCGGGACGCTGGTGGGATTCCGATTCCCCAACTACATGGATGGAGTCAATGTTCCGGGATATCATTTCCACTTTATCACCGCGGACAAGAAAGCCGGCGGCCACATTCTGGAATGCAGCACCGAAGGCGCAAACGCTGATATAGCCCCTATTTCCAACCTCTCTGTGAGGCTTCTTGAAGACCCCAAGAATGCCAACCCTCCCCATTGAAACACACCTTCGATTCAAAACGGGGAAGAATCGGGGAGGACCTTCTTGTAACCCCGCGAAACGTGGGCTCCCCGAACCCCTCCTCAAGAATTTTTAGCATTTGCCGGAATCGTCATTTCTCCTGCGGGGAAATGACGATTCCGGCGAGTGTTACCACGCTAGAGGCGTGGTTGGAGGGGGATTGGGGGAACCGTCTTTACAAAGAAGGTTCCCCCAATCTTGCCGCTTTGACTGCGAATTCGCATTACTTCTGCTCCCTTGGTCTTTCAGACATAGGAGGCGGTAACAGTTTGAAGCACTGGGCCACATCTTTGAAACCATCAAGTCGTGCCTCTATGTAATCAAGCTGCCCTGTGGATTCCGGATCACCTGCGAACCGTTGCCGAAGCACCGCAATTGGAGAGCGCACCGCTGTCTCTGTGGACAGTCCCAGGGTAACGATTTCCTGGATATTGCTCGTCAAGCCGTTTATGGTCTCTCCGATCAGGCCGATCTCGTCGCTGGTACGAACTTTTATGGTACGGCTCAAGTCTCCTTCGGAGATGTTTTCGGCTTCTTCCACCATCTGCTGCAAAGGGCTTGTGATCCTTCTCATGAACATGATGAGCACGATGAGGGTCACCACTGCCTGAACCACAAACATAAGCAGCGCCTTGTTCTGCAAGGACTCCATTGCACGTCTCGCGGTCTCCAACGATTGGGTTGCCAAGAAAGCGGATTGACCGGCCGTGACCGGTGGTGTGGCAGCTCGAATGGCCAACACGAACTCGACGGTTATTAAAAGTGACGCGGCTGCAATCAATCCGAAATAGGAGAGCATCTTTCTTTCAAGACTCGACCGTTTCTTCATAAAAGGATCTCCTTGGGACGCGGACTATGGGGAAGCCATAATCTTACCCCTGGATTGCGCCTCTTTCCACTTTTTTCGGGCAGGATTTACCGCGGAGAGCGCGGAGAGAAAATGTGCCTGACTAGGTCGACTAAGAGGGCGCACACACGGCTGGGCGATGGGCCGTAGGGGCGGTGCTTGCCGCGCACTGGCTAAGCGCATGCATACGCAGATCGGCTGCTAAGGGCGCAGTCCCTCGTCTCGCGGGACGCCCTACGTAAAATGCTCCCCCACGGAGACGCTTGCCCTAAGCGGTCAAAGGCGGGAAGCCGATATCCAAATAAAGTGAAATTTCTCTGCGTTCTCTGCGATCTCCGCGGTGAACTACTACTTTATTGGGTCCGCTACAGGGACCCTTTAGAGCGCCACGCACTCTAAAATAAATTGAAATTATATAGCACGGAGGAAAGAATCATGAAGGCAATTAGAGTGCACGAATTTGGCGGTCCCGAAGTCATGACCCTGGAGGACGTCCCGGATCTTCAGCCGGGTCCCGGACAGGTATTAGTGACTGTGAAGGCTGCGGGCATTAATCCCGTCGATACATATATTAGATCGGGACAATATGCCAAGGGGCCAGAGCTTCCCTATACTCCGGGCATGGACTCAGCCGGTGTCGTGGCGTCGGTCGGCAAAGGGGTCAGTGGCGTGATAACCGGTGACCGAGTCTATACGGCCGGCGCGATCACGGGGACTTATGCTGAGCAGACCCTATGCAGTGAGTCTCAGGTTCATCCTCTGCCCGAACACGTGTCGTACCAGCAAGGCGCGGCAATGGGCGTGCCGTACGGCATCGCGTATCGTGCTCTGTTCAATCGCGGGTTGCCAGGGCCGGCGAGACTGTCCTTGTGCACGGAGCCACTGGCGGGGCAGGGATTGCCGCGGTGCAATTGGCCCGTGCCGCGGGACTGAAGGTCGTCGCGACGGGTGGCACGGAGAAGGGCCTGGATCTGGCCCTGGAGCAAGGTGCCCATCATGCGGTCAGTCACAAATCTCCTGACCATTTTGACGAAGTCGTACGCCTGAACCGCGGACGTGGGGTGGACGTCATCCTGGAGATGCTGGCGAATGTCAATCTCGGCAATGATCTCAAGATCCTCGACCAGGGAGGCCGGGTCGTCGTGATCGGTAGCCGTGGGACTGTTGAGATTGACCCACGCGACGCGATGGCCCGCGACGCTTCGATTCTGGGCATATTGCTGTTCAATGCTTCGGAGCATGAATTGGCTCGCATTCATGCAGGGCTGGTGGCTGGCCTGGAAAACCGAACGCTCCGCCCCGTAATAGGGCGGGAAATGCCGCTTGACGAGGCCTCGCAGGCGCACGTGGCAGTCATGGAGGCCGCTTCATACGGCAAGATAGGACCAGTCCCATAGACGGATGGCAGGGCCTCTGTGCACGAAACCTAGTGGGGTCTGCTTTTCACGGTCAGCGACGGAATAGACGGCGGGTCGATGGGAGGCCGAATCCGCTGCCGAAAACCCTCGCGAGAATCCAGCCGGCGGAGTTTCCGCCAATCGCTTGAATTGCAAGAGAATCATGTCATTATATGGTGTATCCATTCAACCAATATAAAGGACCTCCCCTCGTGAAAAGTCCCTTTGTCCAGAAACTGGAGGAACTGGTCGGCAAGAGTAAAGTCTTCTCCTCTGAGGCTGAACTGCTTTGCTACTCCTACGACTCTGCCCCCCTCATTTCTCACAAACCGGACGCGGTCGTCCGTGTCATCTCCGAAGATGATATCCGGCGCACTTTGGAATTTGCTGCCCAAGAGGGACTGCCGGTCACCACCCGAGGGAGCGGCACCGGCCTGAGCGGGGGATCGGTTCCGGTCCAGGGTGGCATTGTCATCGTCACTACGGCCATGAACCGCATCATCGAGATCGACACGGATGACCTTTCAGTGACCGTAGAACCGGGGGTAATTACTGCCGACCTTCACGCGGCGGTCGAGGCCAAAGGCCTGTTTTATCCGCCTGATCCGGGTAGCATGAAGGTTTGCACCATCGGAGGGAACGTCGCGGAAAACGCCGGAGGATTGCGCGGGCTGAAGTACGGCATCACCGGAGACTACGTGCTTGCACTTGACACGTATCTTATTGACGGCGCAAAGGTCCATTACGGCACCAAGTGCGTGAAGGACGTAGCCGGGTACAACCTTACCAAGTTCCTGACGGGATCCGAAGGAACAATAGGCATTTTTTCAAAGATAACGTTAAAGCTCATTCCCAAGCCACGTACCAAGAAAACCTTCCTTGCTCTCTACGATGACGTAATCGATGCGGCTCGCACGGTTTCCGCGATAATCTCGAGCAAGATAATTCCGTCCACGTTGGAACTGATGGATTCGGTGACAATCAACTGTGTGGAAGATTACGTCATGATAGGTCTGCCACGCGATGTGGCCGCCTTGCTTCTGATTGAAACGGACGGACACCCGGAGGTTGTTCGCGAAGAAGCGGCCGGCATCGAGGAAGCCTGCCGGGCCAACCGAGCCCGGACCCTGCGCGTGGCCAAGGACCTGAAAGAATCCGAGGAACTATTCACTGCTCGCCGGAATGCTCTGACCGCTCTGGCACGGGTCAAGCCGACCACGATTCTTGAAGACGTAACAGTTCCGCGGCAGGCCATCCCGGAAATGATAGCCACCATCCAAGAGGCCGCAAAGAAATATTCCATAAGAATCGGGACATTCGGGCACGCGGGAGACGGCAATCTCCACCCGACTTGCCTGACCGACGAGCGGGACACTGCAGAAATCCACCGGGTGGAAGAAGCTTACGACGAGATTTTCAAGAAGGCCATCAGTTTGGGCGGCACAATCTCGGGCGAGCATGGCACTGGAATCACAAAAGCCAAGTACCTGCCTCAAATGGTGGGCCCAAAGGCAATTGAAGTAATGAAAAAGATAAAACAGGCCTTCGATCCTGAAGGCCGTCTCAATCCAGGAAAAATATTTCCGAAGAATGCGGAATAGCGCACATGGGAAAGCATACCGATTCCGAAAAGATTGCCAAGGCTTTTGGCACTCTCGACATCCACGATTACGGCGACGTCCTTCAATGCATGAGGTGCGGGATGTGCGTCCCCACGTGCCCGACCTATCGTACCGATGGGATCGAGACTCAGTCCCCTCGCGGTCGCGTGGCCATGATCAAAGCTGTTATTGACGGCCAACTGACGGCTTCGGAAGAATTCATAGGCCACATGTACCATTGCCTTGATTGCCGGAATTGCCAATCAGTCTGCCCCGCGGGAGTCAAAGTGGGCGAGCTGGTCCTGGAAGCGCGACATCGGATAGAAGAGAATACGCCACAGCCTTTGTTAAAGCGGTTTGTCCTCAAGCATGCCATCCGCGACCAGAAAAAGCTCTCGCGTCTTATGGCTCCAATGAGGGTGTACCAGTATACGGGCTTGCAATGGCTGGTTAGGAATTCCCGGATTCTGAACTTGATTTCCTCCGATCTGGAGTTCATGGAATCGCTTCTTCCGCCTTTGCCTCGTCAACCGTTGAGCCACTCCCTTCCCGAAGAGATTCCCGCAGTCGGCAAGGAGAAGGGTCGAGTCGGCTTTTTCTTGGGCTGCGCAATGAATCTCATATTCTCCGAGGTGAGTAGGGCCACCATAGCCATTCTCACTCGCGCCGGGTACACCGTCGTCATTCCGAAAAACCAGCAGTGTTGCGGCACTCCGAACATTGCCGAGGGCGAGCGTGAAGTTTACCGCGAGATGGCTGAACACAATGTAAATCTCTTCGAAGGAAAAAAGGTGGAGGCCATTGTTACAGATTGTGCGGCCTGCGGCTCGGAGCTGAAGGCGTACCGTGAAACTTTGGGCAAACAGAACCGTGTCGCCGAGAAAGCCTCTGCGTTCTCGGCAAAGGTGCGGGACATCTCCGAGTTCCTCTCGGTCGCTATGGGCGATGACATCAAGCTCGGCGCAATTCCCGGGGTAGTCTGTTTCCATGACCCATGCCACCTCCGCCACGGACAAAAACTGATTTCTCCTCAACGGGACCTGCTGTGCCGGATACCGGGGCTCACGCTCAGAGACATTCCCGACGAAGGACAATGCTGCGGATCTGCTGGCATCTATAATGTTACGCATCGCGAACGATCCATGAAAATTCTTGAGGCCAAGGTAGCCGCGATCGACAAGACCGGGGCCGAGAGGGTTGTCACTTCCAATCCCGGGTGCTTCATGCAGCTAGAGTATGCCCGTAAGAACTGGGACCGGAAATGGACGGTGTCTCACATTTGTGAGATTCTCCGCCTTTCTCTGGAACGTGCCACGGACTCGAAGGGTGACGGCTTTACCTCACCCGTGATATGATATTGGTCTCCCGTTCAATATCGGCATTCTGCATGAGAGTGACCCCGAAAGTTTGCCCCTGCACACGGAGGTGTTGATGCGCGTTCAACTGTTCGGCACATGCCTTATCGACACGATGTTTCCCGAAACAGGGGAGGCTACATTGAAGCTACTCCGCCACTTCAACGTTGAAGTGGGATACCCTGCAGGACAGACCTGCTGCGGCAAGCCGGCGGACAGCGGCGGGTACAGTCGCGAATCGAAGAAAGCGGCGGAGCATTTTATTTCAGTGTTCGAGGGGAGCAACGATCCTATTATTATTCCGTCAGGCTCATGCGCGTCAATGGTGAAGAATCATTATCCGGAATTATTCAAAAATGACGGCCCGATGCGTGAAAAGGCCGAGGCCATAGCAGGGCGAACCTATGAGCTGAGTCAGTTCCTTGTCAATGTTCTGAAAGTCCACGAAGCCAATCTGTCCGGAAAAGGTAAGATCACTTATCATGCCTCCTGTCAGCTCACCAGGGAACTCGGCGTCAGAGAAGAGCCGTTGCTTCTCTTGCAGTCGCTGAAAGGCTCGGAATTCGTTCATCTCCCTCACGCAGACCGTTGCTGCGGTTTCGGAGGGGTCTTCATGGCCAAGCTTCCCGAGGTCTCAATGGCTCTCGCGGACGAGAAGCTTGACTCAATTCTTGCTACAGGAGCTGACACAGTCACGGGTTGCGACCACGGTTGTCTCATGAATATCGCCGACGCCATCAGGCGACGGGGCAGTGACGTACAGGTTAAACATATAGCCACAGTTCTGGCGGAGGGGCTGAGATGAGTTCGTCCACGGAAGTTATTCCTTTTCGGACCAATGCCGCTCATGGCCTTGCGAAATACCACCCTGCGCGGCGCAATGCGCAACGCCACTGACACATTTACGATCAAGAGGGCGGACGCTTTGTCAGGAATGCCTCTCGAGGAATGGCGCGAACAGGCATCCGACATGCGTATGCAGGTTCTCGACAATCTGCCCGAGTATGTCGATCGGTTCGAGAGAAATGCGACCAGGGCCGGCGCCAAGGTGCATAGGGCGAAGGATTCTCGGGAAGCGCGGGAGCGTATAGCTTCGATACTCAAAGTCCACGGCATCGGACGGGTAGTGAAGTCAAAATCCATGGTCAGCGAAGAAATTCACCTCAACGACTACCTGGAAAGCCAGGGCATCGGCGTGGTTGAAACAGACCTTGGTGAGTACATAATACAGATTGCAGGGGAAGGGCCCTCTCACATTATCGTCCCTGCGATTCACAAGGACCGCAGACAAGTGGGAAAGCTTTTCGCCGAAAAACTGGGAGGCGAATATTCGGACGATCCCGCGGTCCTGACGCGAATCGCCAGGAATATTCTCAGGGAAGAGTTTCTCTCCGCAAATGCGGGAATATCCGGCGCCAACTTCGCTGTGGCAGACTCAGGGAGCATAGTCCTCTTCACAAACGAGGGGAACGCGGCGAATGTGTACGACGCTGCCGCCTCTCCATATCGCGAT
Source organism: uncultured delta proteobacterium (assembly GCA_963828085.1). Classification (GTDB taxonomy): domain Bacteria; phylum Desulfobacterota; class Desulfomonilia; order Desulfomonilales; family Desulfomonilaceae; genus CAWBBA01. The sequence goes on along the minus strand of CAWHDO010000041.1, from coordinate 13,567 downwards.
TCTGTCCATCGAAAAGATGGTTCCGTCGTTGGCGGATCTTCCCAAATTCACCAGGTTGCTTCCTCGCTCGGCGACAGGGCAGGCTCTAACCACTTACATGTCTGTGATTACCGGGACCAGAAAACCTGGCGAATCCACCGGGGCGAAGGAGATGCACATTGTTTTGCTGGACAACGGCAGATCCGAAATAGTCACCGGGGAATACCGCGAAATGCTTAAGTGCATTCGGTGCGGGGCCTGCCTGAACGCCTGTCCCGTGTACCGTATGGTTGGGGGCCATGCATACGGCTCTACCTATCCGGGCCCCATGGGAATCGTGTTGACAACTCTGCTGGACGGAATGCATAGGGCCTATCCGCTTTTGGACGCAACCACACTTTGTGGTGCTTGCGGGGACGTTTGCCCGGTAAAGGTACCTTTACCCGGGCTTTTGCGCCGATTGCGCGAACGTAGGGTCGAGGAAGGGCTTACCCCGAAGCTCGAGCAAACAGGCATGGCCGGCTTCGGCAAGGTCGTCAAATCTCCGTTTCTTTTTCATCTGGGGCAGACTGCTGCGCACCTTTTTTGGCCGCTTGCAACAAAGATGGGACAAAAGGATGCTCTCGACCGCCTGCCCCGACCTGTTGGAACAACATTCAGCCGGAGGTTCTCATGACACGCGAAGAAACCATTGATCTCTTCATCACCAATGCTGCCAAAGTGGCCGCGGAACCTGTTCGCGTGAATAACAACGACGAGATGAACAGCGTCCTGGGACCAATCCTGGCTGAGAGCGAATCGATCTTTTGTCCCGCCGTCACCGATAAGGAGAAGGCAGTTCAGTTGCCTCCCGATAAACGAGCTCAAGACTATGCTTCCGCTTCGGTCAGCGTGGAAGAGGTCTCTGCCGCGATAGCAGAGACAGGGAGTCTGGTTTGTTCCAGCAAAGGAGGGAAGCCGATTCAGGCCGGTCTTTTGCCTGCGCATCACGTGGCAATTGTGTCGTCGGAAACCATCTACGAGACTCTGGACGATTTCTTCTCCACCTTGGGTGATTCTCCCCCAACCAATATAACTCTGGAAACCGGTCCCAGCAGAACCGCGGACATCGAGTCTGACCCTCACAATAGGCGTGCACGGTCCGGGAAGACTTACCGTGCTCGTTTTCTGAAGAAAGGGATACCTGAGGAAGGCAATGTGCGAACTGCCTTGACGATTATGGAAGTCACGTTTCATCCAAGATCCTCCGCACCCGCTGGAGCAGTTCCGTTAATCTGAAGGGCTTGCTCACAAACCCTTTTGCACCGGCTCGAAGAGATTCCTCGACCGAGGCGTCACCCGAATACCCGCTTGCCACCAACCCTTTTAACTTGTGGCTGCATTTTAATTAGCTCGCGGAGGCACTGCTTGCCTTCCATCTCAGGCATGAGAAGATCGAGAATCACCAATTCGATCTTTCCTTGCATCTTGCCATAAAGCTCCAGCGCTTCTTTCCCATTGGCGGCAGTTACAACCTTGTATCTAGCTCGTTTGAGAGTGCGCTCGCCGAGGTCTCGCACAAATTCCTCATCATCGACCAAGAGAATGGTCTCGCCACGGCCAGCCAGCAATGGACTTTCAAAGGGGTCCTTCTGGCTTATCGCCGTATCTACTGCCGGAAAATAGATAATGAACGCGGAACCTTTGCCGGGCTCACTCTCGCAAGTCATGTGGCCACCGTGCTGATCGACGATGCCCTGAACCATTGCAAGCCCCAGCCCCGTACCTTCGTTGAACCCCGTTCCTTCGTGGGGAAAAGAGTGTGAACCGAATTGTTTCTCAACGCATCTAATAGGCTGAAAGTTCATATTCATTCGAAGGAGCGGAAAAATGGAAATCAGCTACCTTTCAGCGATTATCTTCTCTGTGGCGGCATTTGGCGTTTTCGCATTTCTGGCATTTCGTGGCTCAAGAAGAGCAATAATGGAGAGCGGAAGCGAGGCAGGCGTGAAGGACGCACGATCTGGGACCCTATGTCACGAGTGTCTGGGGGCCTCGAACCTGGATAAGCAACGGATGGCGGAATGTTCTTCGGCTTGTGGGTTGATGCCGGAATGAGCCTTGCGGCATGAGTAAAACGACCCTCATTCTGTCACACAGGGGGTCGTTTAGCCACCAATGCAATTCCCCATGCGGACTTTTGCCTTGCCATGTGAGTCCGATTCTGTTAGCTTTTCGGCGAATTCTACGCTGGCAGTGATTTTCAGCGAACCAGGCGGCCGAGCACGCAGCCTGATAGTTGCGGGCGTAGATTATTTGAGGACATCGAACGTGCCCTTAGAGCGCCGTTTTGGCGCGGTAGCACCTAGTGTTGTGTTGCAGCAATGACTTTACGATCCAGTTCTCGTAACAGGTAGTTATTTGAAGATTTTCTCCGAGTTGACACGTAACGCTATTACAGCAACACCACACTAGTGTTAGGGCCGGCCCGTGATTGGTCCGCATTTTTGCGAAAGTGATTTGCCGCGATCTGAATTGATGCAATCCTTGACCAAAAGGACTTATGGCCCATGGCCCTGAAAGAACTGCCCAACTTCGATAACCGGGACCGAGAGAACGAGTTGGCGCAACGGCTTCAAGTGGGCTCTGAAGCAACTGAAAGCATCGACCTCAACAAAGTTTTCGGCGAGGGGTTGACAACCTCCGGCAGTTTCAATGCCGCGGGAATGAGGAGCACCGCATTTTGCAAGCTGCTCAGGGCTATCCCTATGCCTGCTCTGCTCTTAGACAAGTCACACACCATAACCTTTTGCAATGACGCCTGTGCCCGAATAAGCAAGAATTATGAAAAGCTGGAGGGGATGGACTTTTCATCCATGTTCCCCAGCCCGGAAGCAGCTTCTAGCGGGTTCTCGTTGATCGAAGAGATCCTCGAAAAGAGGAAGGCGAAAGTAAGGGAACTGGAGCTGCATTTTGACAGATCTATATGGGCCCGGATCTATCTCAGACCAATCAGGCTCGCCGAGCAGAGATCGATTCTTGTTCTTCTTGAAGACTTGACGCTTGAAAAACGGCAACTCTTGCTTCTTAACACAATCGCCCGGGCAAAGAAGGAATGGGAGGTCGACTTTCGATACGGTGCCCGACCTGATTGCGCTTATAGATTCCCAGTTCAAGATAGGACGTCTCAACAAAGCTTTGGCCGAGAGAGCGGGGGTTAAGGTTCAAGACGCCGTAGGTCAGACTTGTTACCGGCTCATTCACGGGAGAGAGATGGCGCCCTCATTCTGTCCCCATTCGAAAATGATGACGGATGGCCGGGAACACTCAGTCGAGTATTACGAAGCGAAGTTGGGCGGTTTTTATGTGGAATCGGTTTTCCCGTCGCACGATGCCCTAGGGCTCACCACGGGTTGTGTGCTCGTGGCGAGAGACGTGACCGACCAGAAAAGGCTGCAAGAAGAATTGCAGCGCCAAGCGAAGTACGACCCACTGACCAAGCTGTTCAATCGCGGCCAGGTACTGCAACTGTTGGATGCCGCCTTGAAAAGCGCAAATCGCTACGGGGTCCAGGTCAGTTTGAGCATTTGCGACATAGATGATTTCAAGCGAATCAATGATGAATGCGGCCATCGAGCCGGAGATCGCGTTCTTGCCCAATTAGGCGAAATCGTGAGGCACGAACTGCGGCAGGCGGATTTTGCCGGTCGTTACGGAGGAGATGAATTGTTAATGGTTTTTCCTCATACGGGTATGACGGGCGCCTACGAGTGCATGGAACGAATACGGCGAAAACTGGAAGAGACGACCTTCCAGATCGGCTCAAAGTCATTCAGAGTCACTTGTACGTTGGGCGTAGCCGAGTTTGCCCGGACGTTGAAACGGTCTGATGATTTGATCCACATGGCGGATATGGTGTTGTTAGAGGGTAAGCAGCAGGGCCGCAATCGAACAATTCTTCATCAGATGTCTGCGCGCGGCTTATCCGACCTCTCGACCTACTGCAACAATTCCGTGACGCTTGTCGGGGGCCGAAGTAATGATCAAACCGCGCAGTAGCATCGGTCTCAAAATAACCGTGCTAGTGCTGTGCGGCGCCTCACTGGTCTTCGCTCTGGCCCTTGCTTACAGCTACTCGTATTCCCGCAGGATCATTCTTGACGAAGCCGAAAGTAGTGCCCGCAACCTTGCTTTGTCCGTTGCGCGGAGAATAGAACAGGAATTCCGGGCCGCGGCGAAGGTCCCCAAAGGTTTGGCAGCGGTCCTGGAAACGAGTAATCCCGACAAAGAGACCTTGCTGCGCCTTATTCGTCGGATGGTCGAGGGGAGCAGGGAAGTATACGGGTCTGCTGTGGCCTTTGAGCCGCATGCTTTCGACAAGGGACTGCGCTGGTTCGCTCCATATTACTACAAGAGCAAGGCCGGGATCAATACGAACTGCTCGGATCAGCTTCCTACGACTATTTCACCAAAGATTGGTATCACCTTCCCGATGTCCTCAAGGCCCCGGTTTGGACGGATCCTTACTTCGATGAAGGCGCCGGAGGCATAATCATGACCACCTATGCCCGTCCGTTTTTTGAAGGCGGAGGCTGAGAGCCTGCCTCCAAGGTCAAAGGAGATCGTCACAGCCGATGTTTCCCTCGAGTGGCTCACGAATCTGGTGGCCTCCGTGCATGTGGGGCGCACAGGGTATTGTTTCATCATTTCTGACACGGGCGCCTTTGTTACTCACCCCAACCCCGACCTCATCATGTCTGAGTCCATGTTCAGCCTCGCGGAGGAGCGGCACGCCCCGGCGCTACGCACCATCGGCCTGGCCATGGAAAGGGAGGAATCCGGCTTAGTGGAAGTCGGACCGGCCCTGAGTGGCGAGGAAGCTTTCTTGGCCTATGCTCGAATTCCTTCGCCGGGCTGGTCCCTGGGAGCAGTATTTCCCAAGAGCGAGCTATTGGCTGAAATGAACAGCCTGCACCGGAGGACTGTGCTGGCGGCAGGGGGCCTGTTTCTTCTGCTCGTGGTAAGCGGGCTGGTGGCCCGCTCCATCGCTCAGCCCTTACGCCGTATGGCCGCAGCAACGGGAAAAGTCGCCCATGGCGACCTGGACATAGATCTGTCAGACATTCGTAGCACTGACGAGGTAGGGCGACTCGCCCAATCGTTTATGCGCATGGCCGAAGGACTCAAAGAGAGGGACAGGATAAGGGACACCTTCGGCCGTTATTTGACCCGCGAGGTAGTGACTCGGCTTCTCGAATCGAAAGATGGACTGCGTATAGGAGGCGAGAGCCGTGAAATAACAATGATAATGTCTGACCTCAGAGGCTTCACTGCGCTTACGTCGAGCATGCCGCCCCAGCAGGTTCCTGGAGTTTCTCAACCGATACCTCGGCAAGATGGTGGACATTCTGATCGACTACCAGGGAACCATCGATGAGATCATAGGGGATGGGATTCTGGCCTTTTTCGGCGCGCCTGAAACATTGGACGACCACCCGGCCCGCGCTGTGGCTTGTGCTCTCAAGATGCAAGGGGCGATGGATGAGATTAATTCCCTCAACGAAGCTGATGGGCTTCCACGGCTCGATATGGGCGTAGCAGTGAACACCGGCTCTGTTGTTGTGGGAAACATCGGATCGGAGAAACGAGCAAAATATGGCGCAGTGGGCTCGCAGGTGAACTTCACCGGCAGGATAGAATCTTACACGGTTGGCGGCCAGGTACTGATAAGTCGTTCCACCTACGAAAAACTTTCTCAATTCCTTGACATCAGAAATGTTTTAAAAGTCGAGATGAAGGGCGTTCCAGGGATGGTAACACTGTATGACGTTCGCGGCATCAAAGGCCCTTACGAGGCACATCTGCCGGATAGAGACGAAACGCCGGTGCCTCTCGAACGGCCAATCAATGTTCAGATATATCGACTGAACCAAAAAGTCCTCGAAGGGGCTCAGGTAACGGCCCGCATCACTCATCTCTCCCTCACCTCTGCAGTGATGGTCTTGGATTCTGCAATAAGCCAATGGGAGGACATCAGAATGTTAATTCTTGACGCCGACATGGAGGCTGGTGCCTGACGAGGTCTATGCGAAGGTTGTATCTGCGGCCAAGACTGGTCAGGGTTGGGAGGTCACTGTCCGGTTCACCTCTGTCTCCCCAGAGGCGTACAAGATGTTTCGACATGCCGCGCACGGAGCCTGACGTGAGATCCTCCTGGACAAGGGGGCACCCGGCATTTTCGTTCTTGCGTTCCAAGCTATATCAGGATTAAAAGTCTCTTGAACCTACACTTCTATAGGGGGTGTAACCATGAATCGGACAATTCTCTTGCTGACGGCAGCGGCGGTCCTGATTGTCTTCTCAGGACTCGAGTATTACCTTGAAGCACAGCCCGCGGAGTTTCCCGCGGGAATCGGAGCGGCATCACAGTACAGCAACGTTAACCTTCACGAAGAAAGCTTTGACAGGGATAGTTGCGAGAGGGATTGCAGGGAGCGGTACGGAGGGCGGGGCGCTGCCGGCGATAATGCACGTGGTCGCCTTTATGGGATATGTGTTCAGGAGTGCGAACGGCAGTTCTGGAAAACGTTTGATCGCCGAACAAAGGAACTGGAGCGAGAGAAATAGTAGGATTCCACCGGAGCCCTACGGGTCGTTTCCGGTTTTGGTTCCGTTTCAAAGTGAACTGGTATCCAATGCTCAGAGTGTACTTCAAGTGCGCAGGCCGATTCTTGTTTCCAGGACATTCTTGGCTTGTTCTCGGCGATATTCCATTGAGTTGACACTGTTTCGCACAAGATGGACGCCCAGACCGCCGACAGTGATTTCCTGAATGGATTCCTTCATAACCGGCAGGGGCACAGCAAGCGGGTCAAATTCGCGGCCATCGTCCACAAAGCGAATCATCAGATCAATATCATTGACTGCCAGGACCACGCTTATTTCATGCTCGGCCGCGTCTTCAAACGCGTATTTAATTATGTTCGTAAGGACCTCCTCCAGCACCAGGTGGGCTTTATAAACAGCGGCTTCCGGCAAAGATTCAGACTCCAGGAAGGTGCTTGCTTGATTCATCAGAGCCGCCAACTCTTTAAAGTTGTTTCGCATTAACAGGTTGATCTGTTTCATGGGTTTCTTTGGGCATTGCTGGCGGTTGTGTCCGCCCAGAAGAGCCCTCCGGGGAAAATTTCAATACCTCACCGCAGAGATCGCAGAGACCGCGGAGCATTCAGTTTTCTCTGCGTCCTCCGCGCCCTCTGCGGTGAGTCATAAAGAAGCTTGACTATGCCCCATCCTCTACAACAGCCCAAGGGCCTCATCTTCGCCGTGAGCTATCGGCACCAGCTTGGCTGTGCCTGAAGTCATCAGAGTTTCCTCCACCATCGGTTGCGGGTCAAGGACGACCAGCTTTTTCCCGTCCACGGCCAGAGCTTTTGCACTGGCGAAAAGCAACCGTATGCCGAGCGAAGCGAGATAGGACACCTGGCTCATATCAATCAAAAAGTGCGTGTTATGAGCATCTATAAGATGCCTGAACTGGTCCCCGATTGCTTCTTCTCCGGCCACATCAAGTTTCCCTGAAAGAGAAACTCGTGTCACCTTTCCGTCGCTTTGATTCAGAGCCATTTCCATAGGATGCCTCCTTTTGAGCTGCGAACCGATTCTGTTCGCCACTTGCCCGACCATTCGACACGCCCACAATACCATACCGACGGATTTGTGAAAAACTATTGCAGACCGGCCGTCACCTATAGACTAGGGAGTTTATCAATCCGTGCGTTCAAAATTGCGGATAGAGAACCGTTCCAAGGATACCCCTCACCATTTCCTCTCCCGCAAGGGGAGCCGGATTTTCAGTCCGCTCCTTCCACGGGAGGGGTAAGGGGAGGGCGATTCTGGACGCAAATCACAATGCGTTTCAGTGTAACCGGGCCGTCTTCTACTGCTTGAGTAAGCCTTGAGAACAAGAATCATGATGCTCGGTCTAATGAAACATTTACCTGTCCCTATCGGAGGTGATTCATGTTGCCACCTTGGGTCATTATTTTGGGAGTTGTCCTTCTTTGGGACTGGATATTGGGTGACGCTGAAGAGGACATAAGAAAGGACGAGGAGGCCAGAATCCGGGCTGTTCGGCTTCAGATGCTCTATGACCTAGAGCGAGATCTTGAGCAGGAAGAAGACTGGGATAGAATACAGAAGGATCCCCAAGGATGGCTCTGGGACGTCGAAGAAGAGGCCAGGCAAGAACTGAAAGAAAAAATGGACAGCATGCCAAGCAACATTGCATCGCCCGATTTTGATTGGGGCGAGGACGAAGAGTCGGCTCCAGATAAGCCGCCAGGAGTTGACATAGATTCGAATCCTTGGGACCGGTGGGGCACCGGTGGATATAGGGCAAGAAGAATAGTGCAAACTATTCGTGGTCCTATGTGGGTATCGTGCGACAAACAATCCTCTGAGCCGCGTTCTTACTATCGAGAATTTGAATATGATTACGATCAGTGGAGGGAGCAAGACTAGGAGCCGAAACACCTGCGAGTGATTAGCTCACCCCACCGCAGGTAGGAATTCATTTTCACCACGCCATTTTTGCAAGAGGATAGACTTGAAGCCCACCCCAGGACAAAGAGAGCCACTCTGTTTGTTTGGTTTCAGAAGCTACGCCTCGGAATGCCCAACCGATCACAGAATGCATCGGAGAACCCACGCGCAGTTGCTGCCGCCCATTCTGCGCAACCCGCTCCGAGGCACTGATGTGGCAGCCAGAGACTACCCTGCGGTGCATAGCGATTCAATGGAAATTTCCCTCTCAAACGATTTTCGAGCTTCTGATGGACGCCATGTTCGTCGTCCCACTCTGACTTGTAGTGGACGAGACAGTTACGAAGTTTGATCAGGTTTTCAGTGTCCTTATAAGGGTTGTAGCTATGTTCCAAGGGAGTCTTGTCAATAAGGAGGAAAGCCTTTTCGTACTTGTAAAGCATAGGTCTCATTTCCACTTCGATCCAGACTTTGGCGAACAAGTCAAAGACACGCTCGTCAAATAATGGGAGCACCGACAAGTCCATGTCCACGGCGGATAGGTAGAGTTCGTTTATCGATGCCTCCAGAAACGCGACGGCACAGAAAATGGCCGCCGTCACATGAGATCGGTGTATGGTTCGAACCAATTCCGAAGGCTCACGGTTAGTCGCTTCGGTCCGCGCCGCCTCAGTAGCGAAATATTCCGCCGCACGAAGATGCTGCTTTGAGAAGTTGTGCTTGATCCGCGCCGACACTTTAAAGGACGCCTGACAGCCTAGTCTGAGATTATTATTGCATAACGTCAAGTGAACGGCCCTCCTACAAGTGCGTGAAGCAATTGGATTCCAAACCGGAGCCCTTCAGTACGATCTTACTCGAATTTTGGTACACGAAATAAAGGAAGGTGTCCTGCAATCCACCCTTCGAACTTGATTCTTCTGTTTTCGTCATCGGATAGGGAACTCAGATCGAGCATTTTCGGTAATGTTCCGCTGAGATCTGATTGCGAAATCATTAGGGCGGCAGCGATGGCGTCATCAACATCTGATCGCGTTTTACGGTATGCGCCTGCCGCACTAGGATACGGTTCTATAAGTACGTGATGCCCTTCATAATCGGCCGATGTAATATCTGTTCCGTCAAAAGGCCAACACCTTAGGGGAATACACTTCTGGTCGCATATTTCAATTAGCTCAAGAATTTTGGACAACCCTACACATGTTTGCCCTCCAACGGAGCCGTTATCTCCAACTCTGTTAAACGGTTTGGGGCTGCCCGTGCGAAAAATACTCGGATACTGCTCACATAGGCGCCATTTGGTCTGGCAACCTGACCTTGGATCGCGACTCGGAATTCCGTATTCCCTCGACTTGGTAGCGGAGTAAAAATAAGGAGGCCTGCCGTTAGATATCAGTAAATCATTAAAGGGTCTGGCGAAGAATTTTGGATGATCCAGAGCCGGCACATTTTTGGCGTAAGCGCCAGTGACAAGGCTCTTTAGTGCGTCACGCCAAGTCAGACTGCCAATCCCAATCTCGGAGGCAAGAGGCATGGGAATCGAATACTGGTGGTCCTGTCCGAGTATTAAACGAGTTCCCTGCTTGGTCGCAGATTCAAGACGATTGACGAATTCAAAAACAAGTGTGTTCTCGCGTAAACCGTGAATCCAATATCGTTGGTTTCTCCGGCCCCTTCTATGTAGGCTACCCTTATAGCTCGGCGTTGCTGCATGCCATCAAACGCCCCAGAATAGTCAGCCATTAGATAACCATCAAAACGGGCTTTGGCTGATTTTCGGGGCACTCGGTTTTTGATGCCTAGAGTATTGCTGGGGATCGTGGTATTTTGACGCTTGGTATGAGGCGGGTTCGTGGACCCAGGCGGAGTAAGGTTGTCGGGAAGCTCTATCTCGATTATTGCACCGCGGGGAATTTTTTCCCAACCCTCTTTTGACTCTTCAGAAACTTTGATCCCGTAAGTAGGCCGGAAATCCTTTCCGTTATTCATTCGATGCCAAACCATTTCGACGCCGTTGACAAGCAAGATTATTCTCGCATTCGGCTCCAAGACAGCTACTCTCGCAGCGATTCGGGTAGGAAGATGTTTCATCCAAAGACAATGAGTATCCTTTTTAGTACATGTCGGCATAGCAGACACCTCCTCTGCACAATATAGGGGTAGGCCGATTACTTCATAATACGCCGATGGGCCTACGACGTCAAGGCAATTTTGTTGAAAACAGAATCTGCAAGCCGCAGTTGCGGCAAATATGCCTTCGCTCGTCAGAAGAGTTACAAAGAGATTGCTTCGATAGCTAATGTTTGAGCGCCTTCGCACGCTGGATCTCTCAGAGAAATGTGATTCGTGACGTCCCGAAGAGGGAGTAGGTCAGTTGCAAAGGGTAAACGACCTTCTGCCAGGATTCGCTTCTGAATTCCAGCGTGTGTTGGAATGACGTATTAGTCAACCAGTCCGCCCTCTGCGCATTCCGTCCGTGCATAAATTAAGGTAACCGTTTTAGACTGTCCAACCTTGTCACCGGCTTTCAGAAGTGTTACATGAATCGCGTCTAATATTCCCCCGAATCCTGAACAGGAGCCGCCCTTGCGAGAGATGCAGAAAACCGAAGTCACATTGAACCTCAGGGCTGATCCGGCTTTCTTGCCGTTGGCTACCTCTTTTGTGGAGAAAGGGGCCGGGGCCTTCGGCATGGGCGGGCCGGAAGCGTTGGCCCTCACCTTGGCTGCGGAAGAGATCTTTGCGTACCTCTGCCAGGTGGCCGCGCCAGGTAAAGATGTCCAGATGCGCTGCCGATCTTGCGGGTACTACGTGGATCAGGAGTTCGTTTTCGAGGCTCGGGATTTCAATATGAGGGCCTTTAATCTAACCGCTTCAGCGTCCTTCGATGACGAGGCCGGGCAAGAAGAGACAGGACTCTTGATCGCCTCACGCATGGTCGATCGCTTTCAGTTCTTCCAGGAGGAGACTGGTCTTAGGCTTATTCTGACAAAAGAGAAGTCTTATCCTTCATTATCCGATTTGCCGGTCCCCGATTCCAAGCCATTGCAGGATTTCATTGTCAGGCAGCCCGATGCTGAAGAACTCAAGATATTTGTGCGCCTTGTCAACGGCAATTATCCCAATCACACAATCCCCATGAGCTTTGCCCTTCCGGGCAAGGTCGTAGACATGATGGCCTGCGGCGAGCTGCACGCTGGCATAGCAGCGGATAAGGTCGGCCATATCGGTGGTGGAGTCGTTTGGCGCTGGGAAGGGACTCAATTGGTGGAATTCTACGGCCCGTACGTCTTCAATCAGCCGGCAGAATCGGAAATGGCCCAGGTCTTGACCGATCATTGCATTGGAGCGATTGCCAGGAGCCACGCGGGCGGGCTAATCAGTCGCTATCCCACCTTGGAGCTGCCTACCGCATATTTCGAGCCGCTGGGAACTCTCACCATTCGTCAAAGGGATGGCCATGCGCTGGAAACCGTTGCGTACTACCGAGACCTGGGGGAGGACTTGGGCCTTTCGGTCTGGGCCCACCCGTCGCTCAAGGCATATCTGACTGCGGAGTACCAACGGCTGGTTTTTGCAAGAGAAATCAAGCCGGTAACCGAAGAGGGGGAATCCGCTTCGCCTTTCTGCGTCATCTCTGCGGAATTCGATCGTGCCCCGGGCCGAGTCACCCTGCACCCTATCTGGTGGGGACGCAACGCGGAAGAGACCCTGGCAGCTTATCTGCAAACGCTTCTGAAAGAGGATCTCCCCAACATCTTCTTTCAGATGGATTTGGGCAGATCCTGGCACTGCCATTTCACCCCGGCCCTTCTGAAGCTCGGCTTCGAACCCCGCCTGCTCCTCCCCTACGCGGGCAAAGGCGATCTGGTTATTTTCCAGTACAATTCGGATGGCCACGCCTGATGAGCACGCTGTCACTGGAAAAGCTGTTACCTGATTACATCAAGCGGTTCGAAGCTTATGTTCCCAGCAAACCGGACGCAGAACTTATCAAGCTTTACGGGTGCCATCGTCTGTACCGTCTCAATAATAATGAAAATCCTCTGGGACCCCCACCCGCGGCTAAAGAGGTCCTCCAGGGCTTTCCGCCACCCAGGGCCGCGGTGTACCCCAGCGGGGATGCGTTCTATCTTCGTCACAAGCTGGCAGAGAAGTTCAACAAGAATCCCGAGCAGTTTCTGGTAGGCAACGGCGCAAATGAAGTCATAACCTTCGTCATTAAAGCCTTTTGCGAGCAAGGCGATAATATTATTACGGCTGATAAGACTTTTGCCGTTTACGAATGGGTTGCCGAGTTTTCAGGTTTCGAGGCGAAGCTGGTCCCGCTCAAGGACTACGGGTTCGATGAACAGGGAATGCTGGACCAGATCGACGAGCGGACGAAGATTCTCTTCCTGTGCAATCCCAACAACCCTACGGGCACTTATTGGAACAGCGAAAAGCTCCGCCGCTTTCTGGACGCAATAGACGGACGCCGCATCGTCGTGGTAGACGAGGCTTACTGCGAGTTCGTCGAGGCGGACGACTATCCGGATGGCATGTCCCTCATAGAGGAGTATCCCAATCTGGTCGTGTTCCGAACCTTCTCCAAGATGTACGGCCTCGCTGGCCTGCGCATCGGATATCTGGCCGGTCAATTGCCGGTCGTGGACGCGATTCGGCGCACGTGCATCGTGTACTCGGTAAATGTCCTGGCCCAGGAAGCCGCGCTGGCTGCTGTTTCGGAAGACGACCACGTTATTCGCACCCGTCATCTGGTTCGAGAAGTGAAGGCATTCTTGAGTGAAGAATTTACAAGATTGAAGTTGCCTTTCATTTCCGGAGAAGGCAACTTCGTGATGGTTAAACTTCCCATGAGTGATACACTTGCCTACCGCAAACTCATGACTCATGGGCTGATGGTGCGAACTATGACCGGCTTCCGTTTTCCGAACTACATCAGGATAACAGTCGCCAAGATGGATGCGATGGAGGCTCTTGTTGACGCGCTTGGGAAGATCCTGCGGTGATTCGTCAGCGGGACTGCCAGCCCCTTTTCGGCGGCTTCGCATTTGTTTCTTTC
>CAWHDO010000040.1:0-46574 GCA_963828085.1 uncultured delta proteobacterium | reverse complement strand
CCCCGAAGCGTCTGTGTTTCATGTCAAGCAAAAACTTCTGGAATCTGAAAAGGTCTTTTGGTTTTGACCATGGCGTTGAGAATGACCAGGATCTTACGCATACATGCTGTCATGGCGACCTTGAACAGTTTACCGGCCTTCATGAGCCGTTCGTACGAACGGCTTGATGACCTTGTTGTATTTTATGGCAGAAAGTGCGGCCATGTACAGAGCGTCGCGTACAGTCCTTGCGGCCGCCTGAGATCATGCGCTTTCCCCTCATTTTGCCGCTATCCTTGTTGAGGGGCGCCAATCCGACCAGGCAGGCGATTTCCTGGCGGTCGAGCTTTCCGAGTTCGGGGAATTTTTGCCGGATAACGATCCCGCTGACGACTGGGCCGACTCCTTTGAATGTTTTCAGTCTTCTTCTTCCTCTCGCCAGAGCGGAGAGTTTCTGATCAGGTCATCTATGTCCGCGTCAACCTCTGCGATTTCTCTGTCGAGAGTGGTTATGACGGTATCAATGCTTTTGTCGCACCCGTGGAGAGCGGGCTGAATGGCGGCGATTCTTTCTGACGTGCGGATATTGACTAGTTGTCGTCGTCGTGTCACAAGTTCCTTGACCTGTTTTTCCTGATCGGTTGGAATGGGCTGCGGTTCCTGCTGTTTGTCTCACCAAACCGCGTGAGGACAAAGGCGTCGATGGCGTCGGTTTTTGCGAGCTTTCCGATGCCACGGGCAAAGTCCCGCACTTGCCGGGGATTGACGATGGCAACAGGTAAGCCGGCAACGCTGAGTTTTCCTGCAGCCAGAGTGATTTCATAGCCTCCCGTGGCCTCCATGATGATCACGGTGCCATTTCTTTCTCTGGGAGGCGAGAAAGAAGAGAGGCGATGCCGTTGGCATCATGTTCACAAGTAAAATGCACAGCCTCTGGGGCAGGACGTGCACATCCAGTTGATCTTTGGCAATATCTATGCCGACAAAAGTTTCCTTTGGCATGTGTAGTATCCCTACCTTGTGATTGCGGACTCCTAGAAGGGTCCAAGCGTCTGTTCGGGCTTATTACACAAGGCTTCCGGCGATCCAGTTTGGACTGCCTCTATGGGCCAAGGGGCGAACGATCTACCGGTGCCTCTGCTTGGTTCCCCGCCGGGAACCAGACAGGGATGTATCTCCCCTGTACTCGGAACTGCCTTTTAGGACAAGTACCGGGTACTTTATCAACTACCAAGCCCCCCATCTAATGAGGGACGTTTGGAAAAGAACTAATACCCTGGGGGGTAAACATACAAGGGGTGCCCCGAAGCGTCTGTGTTTCATGTCAAGCAAAAACTTCTGGAATTTGAAAAGGTCTTTTGGTTTTGACCATGGCATTGAGAATGATCAAGATCTTACGCATACATGCTGTTATGGCCACCTTAAATAGTTTGCCGGCTTTCATGAGGCGTTCGTAGAACGGCTTGATGATCTTGTTGTGTTTTATGGCAGAGAGTGCGGCCATGTACAGAGCGTCACGTACGTCCTTGCGGCCGCCTGAGATCATGCGCTTTCCCCTCATTTTGCCGCTGTCCTTGTTGAGGGGAGCCAATCCGACCAGGCAGGCTATTTCCTGGCGGTCGAGCTTTCCGAGTTCAGGGAGTTTTGCCAGCACTATTCTGCTGACGACTGGGCCGACTCCTTTGAATGTTTTCAAGAGTTTTTCTTCCTCTCGCCAGAGCGGAGAATTTCTGATCAGGTCATCTATGTCTGTGTCAACCTCTGCGATTTCTCTGTCGAGAGTGGTTATGACGGTATCAATGCTTTGTCGCACCCGTGGAGAGCGGGCTGAATGGCGGCGATTCTTCTCTGACGCGCGCAGATCGACTAGTTGTCGTCGTCGTGTCACAAGTTCCTTGACCTGTTTTTCCTGATCGGTTGGAATGGGCTGCGGTTCCGGCCTGTTTGTCTCACCAAACCGCGCGAGGACAAAGGCGTCGATGGCGTCGGTTTTTGCGAGCTTTCCGATGCCACGGGCAAAGTCCCGCACTTGCCGGGGATTGACGATGGCAACAGGTAAGCCGGCAACGCTCAGTTCTGCAGCCAGAGTGATTTCATAGCCTCCCGTGGCCTCCATGATGATCACGGTGGGATCCTCTTTCTGGAGGCGAGAAAGAAGAGAGGCGATGCCGTTGGCATCATGTTCACAAGTAAAATGCACAGCCTTGGGCAGGACGTGCACATCCAGTTGATCTTTGGCAATATCTATGCCGACAAAAGTTTCCTTTGGCATGTGTAGTATCCCTACCTTGTGATTGCGGACTCCTAGAAGGGTCCAAGCGTCTGTTCGGGCTTATTACACAAGGCTTCCGGCGATCCAGCTTCGGGACTGCCTCTATGGGCCAAGGGGCGAACGATCTACCGGTGCCTCTGCTTGGTTCCCCGCCGGGAACCAGACAGGCGTGTACCCCCCCTGTACTCGGAACTGCCTTTTAGGACAAGTCCCGGGTACTCTCTATCAACTACCAAGCCCCCCATCGTATGAGGTACGTTCTGGAAAAGAACTAGTACCTGGGGTAAACATACAAGGGGCGACCCAACGGTAGTCCCGCGGGACGCGGGATGGAACCCACGGAAAAGCGCAGTACCTGCCCAACAGGACCCTGAGAGGGTCCTACCAGGTCCCATAGGTAAGCGTTGCGTTCGGTGGACCCTTTCAGGGTCGGTAAGTCGGACGTTTTGGGGGTATCCGTGTTCCACGGGTTGTATCCCGCGTCCCGCGGGACTACTGTTGAGACGCCCTTTCAGGGCTCAGAATTCTTTCCTTCCCCCGCGAGCGAATGGTTACGCGCCGTGCCGTGCGCGCCTTTACTTTGAGCGGTTCTTGCTGGTAAGCTGCTGGTTTGCCGGCCTTGAGATGGACCGGAGAATATGGGGCCTCTTCGGAACTTTGGTCCGCCGTCAGATGGTCTAAGGTAGATGACAGGTACGCGCGGCTCGGTTTTCGACCGCATGAGGCCGACCAGCACGCTATTGACTAAGATGTTCGGGAGGGCTGGAGGTGTCCTGAGTTTTTGAGTTGTGGCGCAGACTTTCCAGTCTGCGATGTCTTCTCTGGGATCGGCGGACTGGAAAGTCCGCCCCACACCTCGGAAGTGAAGTATTCCTCCAGCGCTCGGCCGCGATTAACCTATGGAATGCAACTTATACTAGAGGTCAGGGTCGACTGTGGGAGCGAAAGAAATAATTATCCGAGGTGCTCGGGAGCATAACCTCAAGAACCTCGATATCAGCATTCCCCGCGACAAGCTGGTCGTCATTACCGGCCTGTCAGGGTCCGGTAAGTCCACATTGGCTTTTGACACGATCTATGCCGAAGGCCAACGTCGCTACGTAGAGTCGCTTTCAGCGTACGCCGCGCCAGTTCCTGGAAATGATGGACAAGCCTGATGTAGATCTTATCGAGGGCCTCTCGCCCGCCATTAGTATAGAGCAGAAGACCACCTCCAAGAATCCACGTTCCACTGTCGGCACGGTTACAGAGATTTATGATTACCTGCGGCTGCTCTATGCCCGCGTCGGGATCCCTCATTGCTGGGAATGCGGTCGCCCCATAAGCTCGATGACCATTCAGCAGATGGTCGACCAGGTGATGGAAATGCCCTCGGGAGCGCGGGTGCATCTAATGGCCCCGATTGTGAGCGGCCGCAAAGGGGAGTACCAGAAGGAATTGCAGCACCTGGCCCGTGAAGGTTTCGTGCGGGTAAAGATCGACGGGGAACTTCGGGATCTTTCCGAAGAGATCCGACTGGACAAGAAGAAGAAACACTCCATCGAGGTGGTGGTGGATCGCCTCGTGGTCAAGCACGGAATAGAAAAACGCCTGGCAGATTCCATGGAAACCGCCGCACGCATGGGGCAGGGCACTGTCCTGGTCGAAGAAGAAGGCGGACGTATTCATCTCTTCAGCGAGAATTTTGCCTGCCCTGAGCATGGGGTATCTCTAGGGGAGATCTCTCCCAGGCTTTTCTCGTTCAACAATCCCTACGGGGCATGTGAATCGTGCGGGGGCCTCGGGGTTCAGATCCGCTTTGATCCGGACCTTGTTGTTCCTAATCCCGGTCTCTCACTAAGACGGGGAGCCATAGCTCCCTGGGCGCATCGCAATTCCATCTTTTACTTTCAGATGATCGATGCGCTGGCAAAGCATTACAACTTTGACATCGACACTGCGTTCGGTGAGCTTCCCCAAAAGATACAGAAACGTTATTTTGTACGGCTCCGGAGACGAAGAGATCGATTTCTATTATGAGAGGGATGGCCGGCGACATTTCTTCCGAAAGACATACGAAGGGGCTCTTCCGAACCTGGATCGCAAGTATCACGAATCGGAAAAAGACGATTTTGATGAGGAATTAGGGCGTTACATGAGCACGGTCCCGTGTCCGGCCTGCGGTGGCGCTCGGCTGAAAAAGGAAGCGCGGTACGTGCTGATTGGGGACATGCCGATCAATACGCTGACGGCTTTTTCGGTCCACGATGCCTCGGAATTTATCAGCGAACCTCACGCTGGACGACCGGAGAATGGAGATCGCCCGCCGAGTGATCAAAGAGATACGCGACCGTCTTGGCTTCCTGGAAAAAGTCGGTCTGGCCTATCTCACTCTTGATAGGGCGTTCGGCCACGCTTTCCGGGGGCGAATCCCAGAGGATTAGGCTGGCCACTCAGGTCGGGTCTTCTCTCGTCGGGGTTTTATACATACTCGATGAGCCGAGCATCGGGCTTCACCAGAGGGACAACCAGCGCCTCCTCTCCACGCTCGTGAATCTCAGGGATCAGGGGAATTCAGTGCTCGTGGTTGAGCACGACCCCGAAACCATCCTGAGTGCGGATCATGTCATTGACATGGGCCCCGGCGCGGGGCGGATGGGTGGAGAGGTTGTCTTTTGAGGGCAAGCCCGATGACATTCTCGAATCTGAGGCATCCCTCACCGGCAAATACCTTGCGGGCAAGGAGTTCATCCCCGTGCCGCGGCAGCGGCGCACCCCCGGCAAGAAAAAGCTGGTCATACGAGGAGCTCAGGGCAAATAATCTCAAGAGCATTGATGTTGCGATCCCTCTGGGATTGTTCACCTGTGTAACCGGAGTTTCCGGTTCGGGTAAAAGTACACTGGTGGTGGACGTTTTGCACCAGAGCTCTGTCGCAGCGGCTCTATCGTAGCCGTGAGAGGGCGGGGAAGTGGATGCGATTGAGGGCATCTCGTTATATCGACAAGGTCATTGACATAGATCAGAGCCCGATCGGTCGGACCCCGCGGTCCAACCCTGCGACATATACAGGTGTCTTCACTTTTATTCGCGACCTGTTTGCAAACATCCCCGAATCCCGTGTTCGAGGGTACAAACCGGGCCGTTACAGCTTCAATGTCAAGGGCGGCCGGTGCGAGGCATGTCGAGGCGACGGGATCATCAAGATCGAGATGCACTTCCTGCCGGATGTGTATGTCAAGTGCGATGTGTGTCATGGGAAGCGCTACAATCGCGAAACCCTGGACATCAAATACAAGGGAAAAAACATATCGGATGTCCTGGACATGACCGTGATCCAGGCGTACTGAGTTCATGGGCAATATCCCATCGATTGCCAACAAGCTCCAAACCATTCAGGCAGTCGGGCTCGGTTATATCAAGCTGGGACAGCCTGCAACAACCCTATCCGGAGGAGAGGCCCAGAGGATCAAGCTCTCCAAGGAGCTTTCCAAGCGCAGCACCGGAAGGACCTTATACATCCTGGACGAGCCGACAACCGGCCTGCATTTTGCCGATGTGCGGAAGCTCCTGGACGTGCTCATGAGCCTGGTGGACGCAGGCAACACAGTGGTGGTGATCGAGCACAACATGGACGTGATCAAGGTAGCGGACCATATAATCGACCTTGGCCCCGAGGGGGGCGATGATGGTGGAAGAGTGATCGCCACCGGATCTCCCGAGGAGATCGCAGTGGCGCCAGCTTCATATACCGGCCTCTATCTGCGTGAAGTGCTCAAGCATCAGAAGGGATACCATCCATTTTCAGTGGACCCGAATGGGCCGCGCGTGGGAGAGGAAGCGAAGCCCAGGCCTGAACACCGGATTCTCACGCCCGCCAAGAAGAAGGTGTCCGGTCGAGCCAACAACAAGAAGAAACGAGCAGTCGGGTGAAAGGGGTGTGTACATGGCGCCGGACGCGGGGATGAGAAGCAAGCCGAGGGAATCTGTTGCCCCGCAGGGGCAGACTGTGGGTAGCCGTGGGTTTCAACCCACGGTCCAGATGCCGAAGCCCGCATAGGATGTGGTGAGTTCCACGTCTCGTGGAATGAACCGCATCAGTCGCGGAAAGGTGACATACACCCTTTCGGAAAAGCGACCGATGCGGTTCCCACGTGGAGCGTGGGGTTACCGCATCCTACGAGCCTGCTCGACAGGAGGAGGCTATGGATCAACCTCTTGCTAGAAAACACTCTACTGGATCAAATCCAGTCTCCATGACGAATTTCGTTGCGAGGACAATTGGCTGGACAGTGGCTCTGGCTGCTGCCCTGGCCCTGTTGCTCGTCGGTCAAAGAGTCGCTGAATTGCAAGATCCCCCCTGGGGGCAGCCTGACCAAATGCAGTCTCCAGTCAATTACGATCCCCAATTGTCTGATCCGTTTTTCAATACCGAGAAGTGGATCTGTCCACGCTATTCAGCCGAATGTGAGGAAAAGGATCGTTTGAAAGAAACGAGCCAGATGTTTGACTACCTTCCAAGGCGACCACTTTATACGTTTCTGCGATGCGAAATTGGTTGATGCTAATACAATCGAACTGTTCATACATGACCGTGACCCAGCGACCAATGACAATTTGAGAATAATCATTCGAGATGGGGTGTTCCGGAGTCAATACTGGACCAAGTACTTACTGGGCACGGGCACTAGACTTCCTGCGGGCGTGAGATGGACGACCACAAGGCAGAAGCTAACTCTGGATAAGAAGGTCTACCGTAAAGGTGATTTGATCAAAGGCAAGATTGAATTTGAGTGCGCAGAGGAGCTGGCCTACTTATGGCTACCATTTCTCAGCGAAACTACAAGAACCATCACGATCAACGGGGTCTTCAAAACGATTCTGGAATGACCTGAAACGGGCGGTTGGCCAACATAAGGGACCTATCACTATCAATGGTTCGGTAGAGAATCGATTGGGTGCCACGGACCTGGGCCTTGGCAGGTCCGTGCATTCTTTCAGCTTCGGTGGTCACTCCCAACTTTAGCCCGAAATCACATTCCAACCGGAAATTTATTCCACGGGTCCAGATTCAAAGGGTTGTTCGCCGACTAGCGAGGGCCATGACAACGCGTGTTTGGGTTGAGAATCGATCGGCGATTTTTATCTTCTTAATAAAGAGTCAGCACGGACCTGTCAAAGCCCAGGTCCGTGGCACCCAATGTCGATGCGCCTGAGTCTAGTTCGCTGGCGTAGGGTGCTGATGACCACGCCCGTGGCGTAGGAACCGCACCGGTCGAGGCTTCAATCTGCCACGTACTGACCGGGAATACCTCGAACGATGCGGTTCGCTTCGCTCACCGCATCCTACAGCTACTGGTGTCCCAGAGGGACGTTTGATAGTAGACCGGTAATTCATTGCCGGGAGATGCGATCAATCGCCCCGATAGGGCTCTCTACCGGAACGAGATAAACAATCCTTACTCCTATTTCCCACCCCCATTTTGCGCCTTTGCCTGGTCAATTATCCGGAGTTCCTTTCGGAGGATTTTGCCCACCGCGCTCTTTGGAAGCTCCTTCACGAATTCCACGTACTTGGGGACCTTGTACTTGACCAGGTTTTCCTTGCAGTAATCGATAATTTCGATGGGTGTTGCGGTTTCCCCCTCTTTGAGCACCACGTACACCTTGATGCGCTCTCCGGAATACTCATCAGGAACGCCGATCGCGCAGGCTTCCAGAACCTTGGGATGCGTGAAGAGAACCTCATCCACATCTCTCGGATAGATATTGAAGCCTCCCGAGATAATCATGTCCTTCTTGCGGTCAACTATGCTGAAGTAGCCTTCCTCGTCAACGATGGCAATGTCACCGGTGAGGAGCCAGCCGTCTCTTAAAGTGACTGCCGTCTCGTCCGGGCGATTTATGTACCCCTTCATAATCTGCGGACCCTTGAGGCAAAGCTCCCCCGGTTCCCCCGGAGTGGTGATCTCTTTGTAGTAGTCGTCCACGTCGACGAGCTTCACGTCCGTGTTCGACACCGGTATGCCTATTGTGCCAGGCTTGGTGACTGCCCCGTACGGATTTATGTGTGTTACCGGGGAAGTCTCAGTCAGGCCGTACCCCTCACAGATCTGGGCGCCCGTGAGCTTCTCGAAATTCCTTAAGGTATCCATGGGGAGCGGGGCTCCGCCGGAAAAACACCCTTTGAGCGATTTCAGGCTGTAATTCTTGAGCTCGGGAAAATTGATCATCCCGTTGTAAAGTGTCGGCACCGCGGGCATGTACGTCGCCTTATACTTGTCAATCGCCTCCAGAATCGGTTTAGGTTCGGGTTTGGGGATCAGGACGTCCGCGAATCCCTGAAAGACACCGACATTCATCGCGGAGGTCATTCCGAAGGAATGGAAAAATGGTAAACAGCCGACCACAATCTCGCCTCCCGGATCGAAATCCGGAAACCATGCTGCAGACTGCTGAACGTTACACGATAGATTTGCATGAGTCAGTTCCACACCTTTTGAGACCCCTGTGGTTCCACCCGTATAAAGCAGGACAGCAGTATTCTCCCATTCCAGCTTGGGAGGATCGGCAATTGGCCCATACTTTTTGATGAGATCCGTGAACTCGAATACATCAGGGGCCGTCGGTGTTTTCAGGTGCATACCCTTCTTGACGAACGGGAATAGCTGCTTGAGAGGAAAGGGTAGGTAATCACGGATGTGGCACGAGATGATCTTCTTGATCCCGGTCTTTTGTCTCAAATTGATCATCCTTGGGACCAGAAGGTCCAGGCAAACCAGGAACGTAGAGCCAGAGTCATTATACTGGTGCTCCAACTCCCGGTCGGTGTACAGGGGGTTGTTCATTACTGCCACAGCGCCCGCGCTGGGTCCCGTAAGTTGCCACAACCATCTGAACCAGGTTCGGCAAGAGTAGAGCCACTTTGTCGCCAGGCCTCGCCCCCAGTCCCACGAGCGCAGACGCAAATCTGGACACCATGTCGTCCAGTTTTTGGAATGATATGGAAGTGCCCTGGAACAGAAGGGCAGGGTTGTTGGGAAATCTTTCCGCCGATCTTGCGAGAGCTTCGGACATCGTGATCTTCTCGAAGTCGATCTCGGCAGGAACAGCGCGGTGGTAGGACTTCAACCAGATCTTCTCCATGAAACGCTCCTCTTGAGCTCAGGTACGAGCGAAATATCGGGCACGGTTAGTCCAATTGAAGGATTACTAACGGCAATGTTACACAATCCGATGTAGATCCCCAAACAAAAAAATGCGGTGTATGCAAGGCGTGATATAATGCCTCGTCATGTTCAGAATAATTTTACGTGAAATCCTGATACTTGTCCTGTCGCTGGCCGTGTTTCCCGCTGCCGTCGTAATATTGCTGATTTACAATGATCCCCTCAATATGGGTCCGGCTTTTCTCGCAGGCGAGATGTTTGGCGGCGGAATAGGGCTGAGTGGCGCAGCCGTTACGCTGTGGATCAAATTGTTTTCACCTTATATGGTGCTGCAGGCGATCCGGGGTTTTCTCTGGTCTCAACGGAGCCCGGTGGGACGACGATGGGCGAATCTCTATTTTTCAGTGTTGGCCGCGTCCTGGGCCGCACGGTCCATGTGGAGAGCCTGGGATTTGTTATATTTCATGTACACGCTCGGAGATGTTCCGGCCGAACTCGGCCAATTCTTCCGACTCGAAGCAACCGATCTCCTGACGGCCGTAGCTTGCGCGCTCATTGCGATTTACTGTCTCCGTATATTTCTTGATCCGCAAAAAAAGCACCGGCGCCCCGGAGGTCGGGCCAGGCACGAGGAGCCTGGGCGTTGAAATACGGAGCACGACCCCATGATTACAGGCTGTTATCACCCTCCCCCTTCCCCCTCCCGTCGAGGGAGGGGGTCTGAAAACCCTCTCCCCTGGCGGGAGAGGGCAGGGTGAGGGGGAATTGGACTGCATCAGAGCCTACTTATTTTAACGCCTATGGGGATGAGGGGCGTAATGTCCGGGAAGCCGGCTGATAGAGGCGGATGAACTTTTCAGAGAATAAATTGTTTCTCTCGATCCGCTGAATGAGGGTTCGCCTCTGCCCTATCTTCCTCAATTGCCCCTTTGGGGTTCCGTGGCGGAACAAGACAGACAATCCAAACGCCAAAGGTTCTGACCGCCTTGGACCAGGTTATAGCGTCATTCTCGCAAACGCGGGAATCCAGAGGAGGACCGGCCTCCCCGCGGGACGCGGGGTCGTTAATTCGCCGCCGGCAGGGACGCCGGCGCTACCCGAGGAACGAGTCCGGGGTGACGGTCTCTTATCCGCAAATGGGATATAAATTGTAGCAATTCCTATAATATCCAAAGGTTCTATTTCGCGCCTGATTCGTTCACCTTCAGACTATCTTCATTCTCTCGTTAATCAATTTAAGCATGGCAATATTCTCGGTATGTCCCGTTTGCCGCGCTATTATCTTGCCGCGGAAGGGCCTGCCCAGCAGGTAAAAATCTCCTATGACGTCCAGGACCTTGTGGCGGACGAACTCGTCAGGGAATCTGAGAGGCGGATTAACTACCTTTTCTTCGTCCAGGAGCACCAAATTGGAGAGCTTCCCGCCGCCTGCAAGTCCCATTTCATCCATCATTCGCATGTCCTTCACAAATCCGAAGGTCCGCGCCGGAGCTATCTCCTGTTTGAAATCTTCCGGCCCGGTGCAGCGGTAAGTCATGTTCATCCGGCCCACGGGTGGAGGGAAATCTAGAAAATAGTCGATCTCCAAGAAGTCTGAAGGCTCAACCCTCATACTCTTGGCGTTGCCATGCCGCATGGGCAATTCGATGGGCTCGGTAATAACGATTTCCTCTATCGTCTCCTCCTGCGTGATGATTTCCGCGCTCTCCACAAGATTACAGAACTCGAGCGCCGAACCGTCCATTATCGGCACTTCACCGGAAATTTTCACAAGCACGTTTGTTAGGCCATATACATGGAAGACAGCCATAAGGTGCTCGATCGTGCGCGCAAGGAGACCGTTACGTTGAAGGCAAGTAGAATACCCTGTGGAGTCCACATTGCTGAGGAGAGCCGACACGGTCCCTCCGGACGTGATATGGCCGAACAGGATGCCGCTGAAAGGGGGCAACGGAGAAATGGTCAAGCCTGTCTTGACGCCCGAATGGAGTCCCTGGCCGTACATGACGACTCTGCCTCTGAGCGTTTTCTGGTGGTGAAACGGACTCCCCGGACGAGGTGACAACATTGGAGTCGCCTGGGTACTTGCTTTCTTTGCACACGTGCGCGTCAGGAACCGAGTCGGATCGGGGCTCCTCGTCAGTAATATGAAACGGAGAGCGGAGTCCTTCCGAACCAGGAAGAGTCTCATGCTCTCCGGGTATCAGCAAATCGTTGGCAGTGATGCGGGGGCCGGGTGCGGTCATTACCACATGTTCGATAAGGATCTTCAACTCCTTGACATTCCCCGGCCACGAGTACGACAGGAGGCGCTCCATAGCCTCGTCATCCGTTCCGTCGATCTTCCTATCGAATTCCTCAGTCGCTTCCTTGAGAAAGTGACTTACATACAGGGGGATGTCTTCGGCGCGTTCTCGTAGAGTAGGCAGTCTGATGATCCGCTGGGCAAGCAGGTCTGCGAGATCAGCCGGGAAACCGTGCTCCTGGACCAGGGTTTCCGGATCGATTGTCGAGGTTGACACGATCCGGAATCGAGAAGCGCCAGGGGAGCCGGCTTTGGCATCCGGCTGAAAATGATCTTGAAGAATCCTTGCGAGAGGTCCTCTCAGGCTCATGTCGAGACGGTCCACTCTGAGCAGTAGCAGGGTGCCGGCTGCTGCTTGCAGTATTTTCCCTGGTCTCCGCCCATTGGTCCCGGTGCCCTTGCCAATGAGAACATCTTCTATATTTTGGGCCTTGAGATCCGGGCAGCGAACCTTGACGAGCTTGTGCCTCTCCTTGCCCTCCAAATAATGGATGTTTCTGGCCAGAAATTCCTTGCCGGTGCCCTTTTCACCTGTCAGCCATACAGCCCCACTTTCGGCGGCCGCGTTCTCCAGCGCACGTCTCAGACCGGCTGCTTTAGAAGAGGCCCCGATCAGTTCTCCAGGGCTCGATCCGTTCCCCTCGTCCGAACGCTTCGCCGCGGAACGTCCTGTAATGGCCTTCTGGACCAAATGCAGGACATCTTCGAGATTGAGCGGCTTTTCCAGATAATCAGTGGCCCCGAGTTTGATTGCTTTTACGGCGGTTTCGATGGTCCCGTGGCCGCTCATCATGATCACCGAGCATCGCGGGTCGATCCTCTTGATGGCTTTCAGGGTTTGCATGCCATCGATTCCGGGGATCCATATATCCAGGAACACCACGTCCGGAGAGTCACTCTGAACGATGTGCAGCGCTTCCTGGCCGTCCGCGCCTTGATCAGTTCGTGGCCTTCATCGGCAAGAATTGCTCCGAGCGAATCAAGGATCTCTTCCTGATCGTCAACTATAAGTATTCGTCCCTTATTCATAATCCTCAAATATTAGCTTTACGGAGTCTTTCAAGCAACCCCAAAAAGGAGATCGTAGAGAAATAATCCGTCGTTCATTGGTCTTTATTTACCGCGGAGGTCGCAGAGAACGCAGAGGATTCCATCTTCCGTGCATTTCCCTCAGTTCAGGCATAGTAAATTCGTGTCTGCGACATTTATAAATTAGCATCGGCGGCGTATCCCGATGGCCTATATGGTCTTGTGTAAACTATCAGCTTATCTCCTCGTTCTCAGCGATCTCCGCGGTGAATCCGGCTTGCCCGGCGAACGATCCCGTTCATCGGGTGCGTGTGGTCGAACGATCCGAAAGGTCGCTCTTTTGAGGCGCCATAGCCTCTTCCGCAGAAGTCTCGGCAATCAGGTGGTCAAATCGACCGGAGCCCTTGAATGGGACGTGGGAGCCATTTACATCGGGTTGGGTCAACGCCGTCGGGATAGTCACATCTGATGATGCAACTATGGAGAAAATAGGATCGTTGCTAGGAGTTCGGGCGCCAACAGAAGCAGCCGAAACCGCGGCCGGGCTGCCGCCGAGGTCCCATCCGGCAATGCCGACAAGTTCCCCGGCTTCGGACCGCATACAGCTAAAACGGAGTACTGCAATTGCGAGGACACAAAGTGCAGTCACTGCCATCTTTTTCATGGAAATCTCCTGTGAGACCGGCTCGGGGAGCCGACAACGAAGGTCCATACCGGGGGATCTTATATATCATATATTCCTTATTATCAAGATATTATATGATAAACATCATGTAATTACTGACAAGATGTTGCGCAACGCAAGGCCGAGGGTGGGGCTTGACAACCAGGGTGAGCATGACCAAATAAACAACGGGAGTTAACCCTAAAGGTAAATCCTTGCCCGTCTTGGAGGAACTCCAACACCTTTAGATACTGGAGGTACAAATCATGTTTGATCTGATACCGTGGAGACATAAAGAACGGGAGACCGCCCCATAACAACCCCGTGGCTCTTCCGGCCTGAATTCGATGACTTCCTGGAAAGGTTCTTTGGCGAAGAGCCGCTGTCAACGCATGGCATCTTCGGCCGAGCGTTCTCACCCGTCGTTGACATCGTCGAGACTGAAAACGACATCATGGTGACGGCAGAGATACCGGGCATGGAACAGAAAGATCTGGACGTGAATTTGTCCGGCGATGTTTTGACGATCAAGGGTGAAAAGAAGGCAGAGCACGAAGAGAAGGGGGACGATTTCCACAGATCGAACGGTCGTACAGGAGCTTTTCACGGTCGATTCCTCTCCCTTGTGAAGTGCAGGCAGACAAAAGTGGAGGCCGGCTACAAGGGTGGTGTCCTTACTCTGAAGCTCCCCAAGAGTGAAAGTTGCAGGAAGAAGGCTGTGAAGATCACGGTCCATTAATTGACCGTTGTCGATCAGTTAAGCTCTGCGGCTAGCGGCCGACCGTCCGGTCGCAGAGCGTTGTTATTATACCCATTGCCAAAAGTTTTCTCCGATTGGACGTAGCCTGACACCGTCATTCCGACGGAAGCCGGAATTCAGTCCCGCCGCAGGCGGGATTTCAATCCCACGAGACGCGGGACTTCTGGACCCCGTCCCGCGCAGAACGCGGATTCGCCGGGGTGACGGGTGGTGAACAGGTCATTACTTTTGGCAATGGCTAGTGCGCCAGGCCAAGCTTGGCATCTCTTTCAGGGTGAGAGTCCCTGTCGGGTAAGGCCTAACCAGCCACCCGTATCGAGTGTTGCGGATATTAGGAGGATGCAATTTAGGGCAAACGAACGAAATATCCGAAGCGTACACGAGAATCCTGTGGGCCGCAGGGGAGACCGCACTCCCTTAAGCGATTCAGCCTCGTTACGTCATTAGAGCAGGTGGCGACGGTGTTAGCAAACCGGAAGCCAACACAAGAGGATCGTTACTGGTGAGATCCTGGAGGGCCTGCCGGGGTCAGAGAGCGTGGCACGCAGGAAGAGAGATGCCAGGAACCTGGGAGGCCCCATGGTCTCCCTCATAAGAGGGTAGGGTGTTCCGACGCAAGAAACGAAGGGCGCCTGGCGGATCATGGGGAGTCAGATCGCTCCATCGTCCTCCGAGGCGGGAGAACCGACCACATGGGGAAGGGAGCGACAGGGCTGCGTAGCCCGCAAAGGAAACATGAGCCGGTCTGCTGAACCGGGGTTTCTCATGCCAACCTCACTGCGGGGAATAGCATCACAATGCGGAAGCGAGCAGCCCTGAAGAGCCCGGTGCGGGAATACCGCACGCCGGGATTCGTGAGGGGGCCGTCGGGTAACCGGCGGTCCTACCTCAATTGTCCCAGAGCCCTCCTTCTTCAGTGCTTCGGTGAAGCGCACAATTGCCTCGTCAAAGGAAAATTCCACAGTTTTCACAATGTAATAGCTCATTACCATTTCTCCTTTCTCACGTTGAACAGGCTACCGTCGATCCTCTCACACAGGAATTCGCACTTATCGCGGGTGCCGGCTGAACTCGTCTTCGCTTCAAAAAATAGATCGCTCCTACAACACAAACGAGTGCGGTGAGTATTAGGGCAATTGATTCACCATGCCTCCCGAGGTGCTTCCACTGCTCTCCAAGAAAATACCCGAGTGAAATGAATGTGACAGACCAGATCAAGGCCCCAGCGTAGGCGAATAGAGCAAACGCGGGAATCCGAAGCTTTACCGTGCCTGCCACGATCGCGATGAGATGTCTGAAACCGGTAAGGAAATACCCGATCACGAGGGTCCATTTTCCGAAGCGCTGGAACCATACGTTAACAGCCTTCAGCCTCTCCGGAGTGACATGGACCAGATACCCGAACCTGTTGATGAGGCTGGTTCCCACTATTCTGCCAATGGTGTAGCTCAGGCTGATGCCGCATGCGCTGCCCAGGAATGCGGCAATAATGGTTGGACCCGCCTGTAAGTGCCCCTTGAATATGAGGTATCCTGCGCAGGTCATTATCAGCTCATCGGGAAAAGGCACGCCAACAATTCCGAACATCAGCAAGCAAAAAAGCCCTATATATCCGTATTGAACAATCCCGCTCAGGATTGTCTGGGAGGATATTTCCATCATCGCTGCATCTTGTGGACAACCGTCGTGCGGGAAAGCCTGTGCCGCCGAGTCCCCCGTTCATCCCCATTTAACTGAGGGGGTGAAAGAAGATCCCCCTTTCTTATAGGGGGATCTTGTCAGTCAGGGGAAGCCCCGCGAGAGTAGCGGCGTTCCTCGGTTAAACTCAAAACCGCCATTAGGGCAGGGTAATGCTCTAATCCAATTGCGTTGCCAGGAAGATCGTCGCAGACCCTCTCTTAATCTTCAAGCGGATGACCTTATTCTTCTTGGCCTCCGTAACCTCTTGGTTAAACGCTGAGACATCGGAGGCGGCTTTGCCGTCTATCTCCAGGATCACGTCGCCTTCCTGAAGTCCCATTCTGCCTCCCACGCTGTCAGGGTTTACTTGTTTAATCGCAAGCCCCACCCCTTCCTTGAGGCCCATTTTTTCGGCTGCGGTAGCAGGGACCTTTTCGAGGGTGACTCCCAGGTCGGTTGAGGCCGCGGCTCCGGGAGCGGCGGCGCCAGGCGCTTCGGCAAGGGCTTGGGGCGTGCGTTCGGCCACGGCCACGCTCACGTCAAAGCTCTTCTTATCTCTGAAGACGGTCAATTTCACCGTGGTTCCCGGTTTTTGCTGCCCCACGACGTTCTTTAATTGTGAAGCACCCGTAATCACGTTCCCGTTAAACTTCAAAATAACATCACCGGCTTTGATCCCGGCCTTTTCAGCAGGGCTACCGGCGACGACTTGTGCAACAAGCGCCCCATTGGTATCCGGCAAACCGAAAGATTTTGCCAGAGATTCGTTAAGATCCTGGATATTCACTCCTAGCAGCCCTCTGGTAACTTTACCGTGCTTAATCAACTCATCCATGACAATCTTGGCCGAGTCGGAAGGTATCGCGAAGCCTATCCCCTGATACCCGCCGCTGCGAGTCGCTATCGCAGTGGTAATCCCTATTACTTCTCCTTGAATGTTGACGAGGGGTCCTCCGGAGTTGCCTGGATTAATGGCTGCATCCGTCTGTATAAAGTCTTCATAACCGATGATCCCCACATTGGTGCGGCCCGTGGCACTTACGATACCCGATGTGACGGTGCCGTTAAGACCGAATGGATTGCCGACGGCCAAAACTATCTGCCCTACTCGTAAATTGGCGGAATTGCCGAATTTGACAGTCGGCAGATTCTTCGCAGGAATTTTGATAACCGCAATATCGCTATCAGGATCGATTCCGACCACCTTGGCAGTATAGCTTTGCTTACCGGGGAGTTTGACCTTGATCTCATCCGTATCCTTTACTACGTGGGCATTGGTCAGGATCATCCCATCAGGCGAGACAATGAATCCCGAGCCCATTGCGACCTGCATGCGGCCCCCGGGGTGTCGCGGTTGTTGTTCCCTGAATTGCTTCCCAAATTGGTCTCCAAAAAACTCATGAAACGGGAATTGTTTGAAAAACGGCTCCATGCCTTCGCCCATGGCGGAGGCCGCACCTTTCTTTGTTGAACTGATGTTTACGACTTCAGGAGTCACCTTTTCTGCGACCTGAACATAAGCGTCGTCGAGCTGTTTCAATGCTGACGGCGCCTGGGCATTCACGGCCGTAGCCAAGGCGCCAATGAAAAAAACAATTGCCAACGTCACAGTCGGAATGAGACGTCTCCTGAAACTAAGCTGGGTCATAGTCATTTCTCCTTCTTCAATCGAATCTCCGAGATTAACTCCTTCTCCATACGGATATCCGGGGCAAGGGGCCTCTGAAAAGAAGGGCGCTGCTCTCCCGCCCGCAGGTCCGTCCCCAAAACTCAATTCGTCTGCTGAATTTTCCGTAAGAACTGGAACGGTAGAAATGCCACAGTGTCGTCCCGGGTCTACGCGCTAAGAAGAACCTTTCTAAATGGAACGCCCCGCAGAAAGATGTCCCCTGGGTTGGAGTGATTTATCGGCATTGAAGCTGGTCCCCTCTGATCATCAGTTGAGAATGCGTGCAATTCGTGCGTGAACATTCCTTAAATGTGAAGTCACTCGACCGAGCCATAATTCACTCCAGAACTAAAGCTAACTATAGCTGACACTATCTGATTTGGTTTGTTTCGCGGGGCTCCCTCTTTCTGCCACAATTGCCATGCCCGCGAACAAGGGTGCTGCAAACCACGCAGCTAGTGTCTTTTTCCGAGACACCCCTTGTTCCAAATTTAATAAGTGAGACATCTCTACGAGGCGGTAGTTTCCTAGTGGGTGAAGGCGGCGGCTATAAGAGCGGGAGTGTTTGATAAGGGCTTAGAAATTCGGATAAAGGGCCCTTCTGTCAATTAAGACCAAGAGCCCGGATGATTATCCCTGGATCTGCGCCCGTCACGCACCGACTTCAGGGAATGCGGGGCGATTGACGTTCAGCTTTGGCTATCTGTTCCTTGGTTGCGACAAGAATGCCGGCGCCGGTGAGGAGGTTAGCTTTTTCCGCTTGATCCACGAAGTCCCTGAAGTAGTGCGTGTAAGCATGTGCGGGTCCCATAAGGGCGCCGATACAATCAAGTGCCTGCTTCCTCCAATGGGTAAATGCAGTCATGTCAAAATCACTGTCCAATACATGCCAGCCTGCTTCAATTAGATTGTCGACCAACTGTTCGAATGACACGTCGAGCCTCCTTGCATAATTGATCAGGAATGCATACCGGCAATAGTGCTTTTGTGTGTTATCGGAACCCAGGGTGGTCCTTCCGGAACCGGTTGCAAAACCAGCCAAACTAACAAGTCTGCGTCACGGCGTATCAAGTATCAATTCCTTCTGTGGCACCATTACTAGCAATTCGCCGTGACTGTGAGGCAGCAGAATTTTCAAGCTCAAACCGATCAATAATTGGACAGTCGCCCGGATCACGGTTGGGTGCAATTACCCGGGTTCTGCAACCGGTTCTGAAGGAATCCTCCCTTCCGGATATGATGTGTTTGGTCAAGTTCCCCATATTGTCTGTCGTGTTCCTGAAGCAGGTTCCGTGCCAACTTTGGGGCGGAGTAATGAACGAAGAAACAACCTGAAATATTGGCATGTTATTATTAGGGTGAAAATTGGCGGCGTTTTGGTGTGGCATGAATGGCAAGGGTAGTGGATATTCGTTTTTGAGGACAATTGGCATAATGCTCAATTGTAATGGTCAATTAGCAATTAAGGCAACTCCCAAGTCGTGGGCACAAAACGCCCAGCCGAGTGCAAATTCCACCCGAGGCTTCGCCGGCGTTTCAGGGCCCGATGAGGACAATACAAAAATGCATCTATTGCGACGACTGTTCAGGGCCTTCCTGACCGTGAAGAACTGACGGGGAAACGCGATGGTCACATTGTTTATCATGATGAAAGAAGGTCGAAAATTTCCGGCACTTGAAACCAGAGCGAGCGGGGTTCTTGCGGTTGGCTTCGGACGACGAGACGATCTCTCTGAATCTGAATTGACCCTATCTCTCATTGGCCGTCGTGTGGCCCCTGGAAGCCCGGCTATTGGTGTGGGTGAGCCCTCTTGTTTGACGGAGGCCTGTCATGGCTGATCGAAGTTCGCCAGCCGGGTCGGCCTGGGATCCGCTGCGTCGGGACGTGTTTCGCGCACTGTGGACTGCTGCAATTGTGTCCAATGTCGGCACATGGATGCAAAATGTGGGCGGTGTATGGCTGATGACCTCTCTGACGCCGTCGCCGATCATGGTGGCCCTTATGCAAACGGCCACAAGTTTGCCGGTATTCCTTGTTGTTTTGCCGGCAGGCGCTCTGGCCGACATAGTAGACCGCCGCCGCATCCTCCTATTCACCCAGGCTTGGATGTGCGCTGCAGCCGCAGGTTTAGCGGCCCTCACGCTTATAGGCGCAACTACTCCGTGGGCATTGCTTGCATTCACTTTCGCACTCGGCCTGGGCTCGGCAATGAACATGCCTGTCTGGCAGGCAGTGATACCAGAGTTGGTGCCTCGCCCGGAATTGCCGGCTGCCGTAGCCTTGAACGGCGTCGCCTTCAATATCGCGCGAGCAGTCGGTCCGGCCCTGGGCGGCATTATTGTTGCCATGGCAGGCCCGGCGGCTGTTTTTCTTCTCAACGCTGCGTCTTTTATAGGCGTGATCGCCGTTGTCTACCGTTGGAACAGGTCAGCTAGGGAGAGATCGTTGCCCGCGGAACATGTGATCCCTGCTATCCGAACGGGAACAAGATACACGCTTCGGGCTCCGGAACTTCGTGCAGTGCTAATCCGATGCCTGGCATTTATTCTTTGTAGCAGCGCTCTATGGGCTCTGATGCCCGTTGTGGCACGCCACGACCTTGGGCTCGGCTCCGGCGGCTTCGGAGGTCTCCTTGGATGCGTGGGCATTGGCGCTCTGCTGGGAGCAGCAATTTTGCCTAAACTCAGGCGCAGTGGCTCGACCGATGCCCTGGTGCAGAGCGGGACAATTGGGTTGGCCTTTGTGATGTTGGGTCTAGCGTTTCTTCGGAACGTCGGTATACTCTATCCCGTGATGGTGGTGGGAGGGGTCGCTTGGATGGCGACCATGGCGAATCTGACCATTGCGGCCCAAACAGCAGCACCGTCTTGGGTCCGAGCACGTGCCCTCGGTTTTTATGCTCTGGCATTTCAGGGAGGGATGGCCGTAGCCAGCGCCCTATGGGGTGCGGTGGCTGAGCACGGCGGAAGTTCTTTCGCACTGACATGTGCCGCGATCGGTTTGGCAGTGGGGCTTGTTGCGAGAGCAAAGTGGCCTCTGCAATCGGGAGCAGACCTCGACTTGAGGCCGTCATTACATTGGCCCGAACCGATTGTAACTGTAGAACCGGATCCTGACCAGGGGCCAGTGCTCGTGACAGTCGAGTATCATGTAGATGATGCCAATGCTGATGAATTTGTGAACGTGTTGCACGCTCTGGGCCGAATTCGGCAACGGGATGGAGCCCGGCGATGGGGCTTGTTCCGCGACTTGGCAGAGCCAACCCGGTATATCGAAACCTTTGTTTCTGGAATCGTGGGTGGAACACTTGCGCCAACATGCGCGGTAACGGTGGCAGATCGAACGGCCGAAGATCGTGTGAGAGCCCTGCACAGCGGTGACAACGCACCGGCTGTTTCTCACTTCATCTACAAAAGCGATCCGCGCTCCTAGTTATCTCTGGAGAGTCCAGTCTTGCCAGGCGCCGGCAATAACGCAGCGGATCGTTTCTTATCCTTTGTACGTCAGCACGCGACCCCACAGACTCTTTGTCCCCCACAAACCTGATCGGATGCATTCGAGCTGCACGATTTGGCTGTGATCAACAAAGAGGTTAACCTCAGGGCCATAGTTTTTGATATACCAGGCGAACACTTCCGGATCCGCTGCCTCAAACATCGGCTTCTCCAAGCCCAGGGCATTTATGATCTTTGCCACAACTTCGGTCCGCCACACGTTCACGTTTTCAGTTATCCCTTCTGACTCGATCATGATCATGTACGCCCCGGCCTCCACAAAGCGCTTGGCCTGCATGATCGCCCATTCGGCGTCGCGCGTCCCCTCGGCTTCCAGTTCGGCGACAGCAGTGGCACCACCCGCCCCAAACTGAATTCCGACCTCAGGCTTGGCTTTGAGGCCGGCTTTTTGGACCTTCTCTACCAGACGCAACCAATCGTCAATCGGGATAGTGATAAAGCCGCTGGAAATCTCGATAATGTCAAACTCCAGAGCCTTGCACTCCTGAATGTACCGAGTGACTGCGTCAGGGCCTTGGGTCAGCACGTGTTCAATGAAACCTCCCGTGGAAACCAGAACATCATGCTCGTGGCAAAGGTCGAGAAGTTCCTTGACAATATTCCGAGGCATGAGGCTGAATGAGCCACCCGCGAACTTTAGAGAGTCCACGTAAATGCCCATGGTCTCCAAGATATCCGCTAAGTAGCGCTTACCCATGGGAGTGTAATAAGGGCCCCGGATCTCGGTTATCCCTCGTGTTCGAGGCTTGGGTTGTCGCTCGTTAATCGCCAGAAAATCAAACGCACGTTGATCAGTAGGCGTTTCTGATGCACTCATTGTCTTTCCCCTTCAATAGTCGCCGTGTTCGACGGCAATCCTAACAGTTATCCCGGTGATATCGTGCTAATTCTTCCCAACAATCGCGTGAGGTCCTGAAACCTGAATAGCTTCAAGATTGGCAACCGCTTCTATAATCTCGCCCAATAGATTTGGATCTCCGTGCCCGCCAGCTAACGACTCAAGTTTTCTGATCGCGGTTTTCCACACCATGGGACGTGTATGAAACCCTTCGTATTCAGTCATCTCCTTGACGATTTCGGAGCCGTCCGTGAGCAAAACTGTTAATCGGCACGGGACCTGATCGGGAAAGCGTCGGCTGTAGTCGTCTACAGGACTGACCGCAATCTTTCGTAGCAGTGCCTGAATGTCCGGGCTTTCAATACGTTCAGGCCGGTATTGTTCCGGCATCACCCGGTCGTCCAGAAGCGCGGCCGCAACCATGTAATGCAGACTGTGGTCAGCCTGCTCTTTGGTGCGGACAACGTTTTTTTCTCCTTCTTCTCCTCCGCCTATGATGTTGTACGCCACGTCAAAGATCTCTATCTCGATCCGCTCCACGTCAGCCCCAGTGAATTTGTGCTCGCGCTTGAGTTCCAAAATGCCTTCTATGGCGGACTGGGAATGGATCTCAGCGTTATACTTCTTGACAATCGTCCGTCTCACCCGTTCCAGGTTTTCCCTGGACCAATCGATCTCGAATCGGCCCGCGATGGCATCCATAAACCCTTTGTTTCCTTCAAAGACCTCCAGGGGACCAGAGATGCCCCGCATTGCCAGGAAGGCCGCATGTGTGACGCCAAAGGCTGTGTTCGGATAAGCCAGTCCTTTCCAGTTCGAGAGTGTTCCAGTCCGCGTGACTCGCAGGGCGTTGAAGGCTGTTCCGCCGATCGCGATTGCATTGGCGGTCCTGAACTCATCCAGTCCCAGGGCTCTGGCCACCCCCGCGGCCACAGCGTACGAACCTTGTGTGGTGTGGTCAAACCCTTTGCCGCGGACCGGGGCAACGTCACTGAGACGGCATTGGACCTGATATGCCACGGCCAGCGCCGTGAGGAACTCTCGGCCTGTCTTTCCCGCATATTCGGCGGCAGCCAGCACTGATCCGAGGTTGTCACTTGGGTGGCAGGTTTCGTGCTTGGCAAGATAACTGTCGTTAAAGTCCAGGGTACCTAACGAGCGTACTATTGAACAGTGCTGCGCGATCAGGGGCGGTCTTTGGCCCGCCGATTAAGGTACAGAGGGGAGATCCCCCAAAATCGTCGACTTGAGCCCGGACGAGTTTCACGGGGTCCTCATCGAGAGCGCCTATTGCACAGCCCAACGCGTCCAGCACCCGGATTTTCAAGTCCTGGCGGGCTTCGCGGAGATATCATCATAGGATGTATTTGCGACAAATGAAGCCAATTGCTCCGCGTGAGTCATCATAGCCTCCGTTTCACCACCGTGTGGCGGGTCAGTTGTCTGATTCACCCTTAATACACCTTGCGAAATTTTCTGGAAACTCCAAC
Source organism: uncultured delta proteobacterium (assembly GCA_963828085.1). Lineage (GTDB taxonomy): Bacteria > Desulfobacterota > Desulfomonilia > Desulfomonilales > Desulfomonilaceae > CAWBBA01. The sequence continues at coordinate 23,226 of CAWHDO010000040.1, read as the reverse complement.
GGACTTACACTGTCTTGTTGATTAATGTTGCCGGTGTATTCGACCTTCTGGTTCGGGGGGCGTGCCCAAGGTGCCAATAGTGTTTCGACGAATGTGACGGGCCAGCAGAGACTACCGAGGGAAACAATTAGTATCTCCGGAAAGAGGAGGAGACATGACAATCCGTTTAGCGTCATTGGTAATTCTGGGCATAGCATTGGCATGTGTGGCAACGATCGTCACTGCTGCGGCCGCCGCCGGCGAGGAAGTGCCCAGGATGACAAAAGAACAGGCCGAAGCCATGCTCGGCAACCCGGATTTAGTAATATTGGATGTGCGCAAGGCTGCCGATTGGGATGGGAGCGACTCGAAGATTCGGGGGGCCATCAGGGAAGATCCGAGTAATGTTAACGTGTGGGCTGACAAATATCCAAAGGGCAAGACTCTCCTGCTTTATTGCAACTGACCGTCCGAAGGCACATCTGCCCGTGTGGCAGGACAATTCGTGGCCAAGGGCTATTCAAAGGTTTATGCTCTTAAGGGCGGCTGGCGAGAATGGCAAGCGGCCAAGTATCCGATTGAAAAGAAGTAATGCGCATTTTTCTCGGGAGAGGTCTGCGGACGCATGCCAATTCGAGTCAAAAGGATCTATGAGGCTCCGGAAAAGGACGACGGCTTCCGGGCCCTTGTAGATCATCTGTGGCCTCGCGGCATGAAGAAAGAAAATGCCCGTATAGACCGCTGGTTCAAGGAAATTGCCCCGAGTGACGATCTCAGGAAGTGGTTTGGACACGAGCCGGAAAAATGGGAAGAGTTCAAGCGCCGCTACTTTGAAGAGTTGGGCGCCCGTCGCGAAGCCTTGAGCGACCTCATCAAGATTGCCGGCAAGGGCACGGTGACTCTACTCTTCGCTGCCAAGAACGAAAAGTTCAATAACGCTGTCGCATTGAAGGAGTACATTGAGAGGAAATTATAGGGGTTACCAAAGGAAGTGTGGGGATTTACCCTCTTCCTGACATCCTCCTGCCAAGGCAGCAGGTAGGGACCTTATCCCGTCTTCGATCCGTTCCCTCTTCAGAATGTATCCTATCCAAAGAGCTTTTCAGGGACAAAGTCTCGCGGGCGGACCTCAGTCATTGAAAGGGCTTCGGAAGGACAGGTGACCTGGCACAGGCCGCATCCCATGCACTTGTCGGCATTGATTTTCGCCGTCTCGTCCCCCTCTTGGGTTATGGCGCCGAAGTAGCACCTGTCCAGGCAGGTCCCGCACGAGTGGCACAGGTCCGGATCAACTTGAGCCGCGAAGCGGCTTGGTTCAATGACGCTTATGTTGTGCTTGATGAGGACCCGGCATGGTCTGGCAGCAACATGGGCAGCAGTTGCAGATGAACTGGTCCACGTCCTGTTTGTTTATGACCACATGGATGAGGCCGTCTTCTTCGCACTGCCGCATCAGATCCAGGGCTTCCTGCTTTGTCAGTTGTTTGCCGGTCCCACGTGATAGGTTATAGTCTGCTCCCCGGTTGATCTGCAGGCATGCTTCCAGTTTCTTGTCGCATTTGCGGGAAGACAAGCGGCAGGTACACTTTGTCACAGTAATGTTACGAGCGTTCTCAATAATGTCTTGCACATCCTCAAAGGCCAGCACGTGGGTCTTGGCCTGAATCGAAATGCCCACAGGAATGACCCTCGTGAACGGCCGTGGAACCATCTGGCTGTAAACTTTGGCCACGTCGAGCCATTCAACATCCATGAAGTCAGCCCAGAGATCCAAGAACTCCCGGGGGGCGTCAGGCCAAAGTATGGACGCGTCGTGGAACTGCACCAAGTCCCTGCACATCTTGTAGGCGGGAGGATCGGTCTTTTTGGAAGGGAATACGAGGCCCTTTATGAAGAGGTTGTGCAGCATGCCCGCGATCTGGTCTTCGGGACGTGCCAACTTTTCTGCCATGGCCGGAGCGTTTCCCGGCAAGGCTAAGAGTAGATCGGCCTCAGCCGGGTCGGCAATTATCTGAAAAAGTCCTGCAATTCTTTCCGATTGACCAAGGCCGATCCGATTGGCTAATTCAATGTATCGAGCGTCCATTATGCTGTCCCTTCGGTATTTTTCAAAGGCCCTCTACGAAGCTGACTGTCAAGATTGGAACATACTGCACGGATTTAGTCAAGATCCGCGGTTGATCTTCGGTAGCCACTTCGTTAACGGAGGCCTTCACCCAGGAAGGCCGGAAGTCTCCCACCGCAGAGTTCGCGGAGATCGCAGAGGAACAGGTAATTGCACTCTTCTCTGGGCGCTCTGCGAACTCCGCGGTGCAATGTTATTCTGCAGCCTCCGGGCGTAATTGAACGGATACGCCACATCCTGCTATTCTTGCCTTGCCAGGAATCTGGAAATGAGTATTCTCTGCGTGGAAGTGCTTCTTGCCGGGAATTTTTGTAAGAGGCAACCAACCTCCGATGGGACTGGGAAAGGATCGGTGCTAAACCTTAACTAATGGACAATCGTAACGAACAACCAATTCCTCTGATTCGGCCCACGTTGCCGGACATGGATCGAGGTACTGGATATGTTCCGGCAGTCTTGTGAAGCCGGCGCTGTGACCTCAGCGCAGATCGTCGCAACATTTGAGGAGGAAGCCTGTCGATTCACGGGAACGGACCATGCCGTGGCTGTTTCGAGCTGGCACGTCAGGTCTAATCCTGGCTTTCGCAGCTATGGACTTTCCGGATGGGGCCGAGGTCGTTTTGCCGTCATTCACTTTTGCCGCGACAGTCGAGGCAGTGGTTTGGAACCGACTGATTCCGGTCTACGTGGATTGCCTTCCGGGGACAATGACCGTAGATCCTGACGAGATCGTGAAGGCAATAGGGCCGAGGACGGTCGCGATATGCCCTGTGAACACATTCGGCTTACCTCCGGACATGGACCGCCTGCAGGAAATATCGACCAAATACGGCATTCCACTCTTGTTTGATTCCGCGCAGGGTTTGGGGTCCACCTTTCGCGGGAAGCCGACAGGCGGTTTTGGCCTTTGTGAGGTATTCTCTCTCAGTCCCACCAAGGTGGTGACAGCAATTGAAGGCGGCCTGCTCACCACCAATGACAGAAAGTTGGCCGAAAAGATTCGTAGCATGCGAGATTACGGGAAAGGGCCGGCCGATGAGGGCATGGTGTTTAACGGTCTCTCGGCCAGGATGAGCGAACTTCACGGGGCAGTGGGACTTTTGGGCCTACGTGATGCAGATCATCTCATCCGCGCACGCCTGAGGCACATTGGAAGATATCGGGCACGTTTAGCCAAACTCCCTGGCTGTCGAGTCCAGGAGTTTCCGGAAGATCGGACTTCCAGCGGCAACTATTTCACCCTCCTTATTGGAAAGGAGGCTAAACTGGACCGAGACGTTGTGTACGGGAAGTTGAAATCCAGTGGCATACAGGCCAAAAAATACTTCCATCCTCCTGTGCATGCTCAGACCGCTTTCAGAGACCGCCCGCATCGTATCGTAGGCGATCTTCTCAACACCTGGGCAACCGCGCGCGAATCCCTGGCACTGCCTCTCTATTCTCACTTGACGGACCAACAGCAGGACAGAGTCTGCGTGGAGCTGGAGGCGCTTCTGAAATTGTGAAACCAATGTTTTTGTGCGCAGTGTGAACCAAAAGCCTGCCGGCTGCATCTGTGTGTACATGGAAATGAGTGGGAACTGCTAAATTCAGAATGAGGAGAGAACACAATGCAAAGGTTACCATTGATACCGACAGGAACAGCAGTGATGGGCACGGCGCTTTTGTTGCTGTTTAGCGGCTTCTTGTCCCCGGCTTCTGCGGCATCGCCTATCAACTTCGTGAACCCGTTCCTTGGCAATATCTTCTTATGTTCGGACGTGCGTCTTGTACAACAAGATGAGTTTGGCAACTTTGATCGTGAGGGTTGCGAACAGTCGTGTCGTTACCGTTACGGGGTCAGTCCTCTTCCGCAGGTAGAAGAACAGGGCTGGGGAGGCGGCGGCTATTCCCCAGGTTATAACTTGATTGCCTCCTGCATCGATGCGTGCAATAGACAGTACTGGCGAGATTTCGACCGGAAGATGGAAAACATGAAGAATAAACCGTAGAATTCCTCATCAGGCATTGAACGGCGACAGGGTCGTACGGCAGAAGTGGAATTTGTCGACCGTCTCACAAGAGAAGGCGTGAGGCGGTCTGTTCCTGTTACAATACAGTCAAGAGGTGCAGCATGAAGCGCTCAACCTTGGAGGTGGCAAGCGTTACAATATTCGTGCTGTTTTGCGGGTTCTTGTGTCCGGCGTCGGTGAATTCCTGGGACGACTTGTCTTCAGCAGCATTGCAAAATGCATCTCCAGGTCCGGACACGGGGTTGATCCGACACGACGAAGGCTTCGACCGGGAAACCTGCGAAATAAGGTGCCGATCCATTTACGGTATCCCTCCGTACGTTGAGGAACAGCAGGCAGGCGGAGGAGGGGGGATGGGTAGCGGCTATGGCCGGTACCTTATCATTGCCCGCTGCATCGAACAGTGCAACAAGCGCTTCTGGAAAGAATTTGACCACAAAATGCGAGAACTCGATCAGCCCGTCCGCCAATAAAGCGCCGAGGAGGCTGTTGCGTAACGCAATGCTTTTCCGAATTCGTGGCACGGCGGTGCCTGTTGTGTCGCTATATCTCAGAGGCTGCCAAGGAAAAAACTTAGTATGTCAGACTCCTAGGAGCCTGGGTGGCGCACCGAAGCGGTAGGCGTAGCCTCCGAGGTAGCACGATTCCGCCAATGTTTGAAGATACGCGACAGGCTCCTAGTGGTGCAAGCGGCTGCAAAACCTGAAGAGTATTTGAAGGCTTGCTGGGTGCAACTTTTTTCAAAGAGGTCCTCCCCTGTCAATCTTCAAAGAACCCTTAAGTCTTGCAATCGCCCTTAATCCTCAGCTTCTCCCCATGTCTTGCGACTGCGCGCTGCTTTCTTTCTGACGGCTTCCCATGTCGCGGTGGTGAGAAAGGATTCAGGCCATCGATCAACCATCCGCAGGAACATTTCGAAAGGGACGGTGAAGGTTATCTCGTCGGGCTTCAGGAATTTCCGATCTGAAGGGTCCCAACCGCCCAGAACCGCCTTGAGCTTTCCTTGAGCCAGATACCTGAGAGGCCAGGTGACGATGTTTGAACACCCTGCGCCGAAGGGCGAATAGACCGCTTCAAAATCATTGGTCACGAAGGTTGCCAACTGGTTGAGCCCTGCGACGCTCTCCGGCCTTGAAAAGAAGGTGACCAGCTCTGGGCTCTCGTCTTCGCCGAACAAGCTGATAGGTTTGAAGAGACAGAACCTTGCCGGCGCCGGGCGAGGGTCTATTGCGTGGAAGAAATCTCTTGTGACCTCCGGTGATTCAAGATAGTGTTCGCCCCCCAGTCGGCCCGGTATTCCTGTTGAAACATAATGTGCGATCGTCTCCAACTGCTGTTTCAAAAAGCCGAGGTAGAAGGCGCCGCCCAGACAACCGAAACGTTCCCTATCAAAATACGCGACAGTTCCCTTCTTTCGGGCGCGCCAAATTGCGCCGATCACACAGGTCCAGTTTGCATTTATTGAAACCCAATCCACCTGCTGGGCAGCTTCTGCTTCGACAGTCGGCAGCGTGCCGGGCTTGGGCGAAATGCCTTCTGTGGGTTGCTCATTCGAATAGAGCATGCCCATAGGCTCTTCTGTCGCCCCCAGGACATCTAAGAATTCTCTAACTTTGGTGATGCTGATCGCTGTCATGTCATCTCCAGTGCGATGAGAAATGGGGTCGCCGGTCATCAGAGGCGACACGACCCCGTGTTGCGCTGAATTATAGCAGCAGCGAAGGATTGGGCAACATAGGGAATCGTTTTTTTTCGGCAACCCCCCAAATGATTTGTATTCTCCCGGAGAAGGCTCGATCTATCCATAACCGGCTGGTCACGCCGCGGTGTAAGCCCTCGGTTACTCGGGGACAATCGCTGATCCCGTGTAATTGCGAGGAGTGATCGGTAGGACAGGCTTCCAGCCTGTCTATTAGGGATGACCGGCAGTCCCGCGTTCCGCGGGGACGGTCCCACCAGGAATCTCAGGTTTGACCGCACATAAGATTGCTTCGTCCCGCGCGACGCGGGACTCGCAATGACAGTCTTTAGCCCCGAGTAATTGAGTGACTACGCCGCGGTCAAGATTGTCCTTGACCGGCCGGTGTGCGGGAGGTATGCTCAAGAATCGAGGAAAACAGGCTTTTTCAGCAACGTGACGACGGTTTTGCCTCTGGCGGGTCGCGTGCGCGACGATATGGCGACCTTTTCAGGTTAATGCAGACTAGTCCAGGGCACTGGCCCCAGGAGCCCCGAAACGGCAAGATCGCCGCATCATTCCGGTTCGCAACAGCACCTTTCTTTTCACAAGGAGTTATTCATTGACAGCCGCAAGTCGCTATGATGACCCGAAAATTCTGCGCGCTGCTTGCCGGGAGGGCCAGTGGCGAAACTCGACGTCCGGCCAGTGTTCCGGCTACGTACAGGCCAACTTGGCAATTCTGCCACGCGACTTGGCTTTTGATTTCCTACTTTTCTGTAACCGGAACCCGAGGCCCTGTCCGGTTCTCGAAGTAACCGAACCCGGCGATCCAGTGTTGAGGGAGATAGCTCCCGGCGCCGACCTGCGAACTGACCTTCCCGCCTATCGTGTATTCCGGGACGGTAAAATCGTGGAGGAACGGACCGATTTGCTTGATCTCTGGAGCGAGGATTTCGTCGGGTTTCTCTTAGGATGTTCCTACACGTTCGATGCAGTGCTCGACAGTTCGGGGTTTCCTCAGACCCACTATCACGAAGGACGGGAGCCCGGAATCTATATGAGCAATATCGCATGTAAGCCCGCCGGGCGTTTCACAGGGCCCTTGGTCGTGACGGCCCGCGCTTTTGCCGGAGACAAAGTCCCGGAGGTAGTGGTGCTTACCTCCAGGTTCAGGAAGACTCACGGAGGGCCGGTTTATGTGGGGGATCCCAGCGTCCTGGGGATCGACCTTGCCAGGCCTTATCCTGAGTACGGCGGTTTTCCTTTGCAACCCGAGGCCGGGCAAGTTCCCCTGTTTTGGGCCTGCGGAGTGACACCGCAGGCAGTGGCCAGGGCTTCGCGGGTTCCGTTCATGATCACTCACAAGCCTGGCCACATGTTCGTGAGCGACCTCACGGTGGATGAGGTCATCAGGGATTAAGCCATCGAGAGAGATTCCGGCGCCACAAATCTCCTGTGTACCGGTAACACCGCGATATGAAACGGCGTTTTGAGGCTCATTGTAGAAGATGAGCTTGACACTTTGCGGTTTTGTCGCCTACAGTCGGTGAAAACGTATCGTTGGGATCTGTCAGAGGCTGCTTTTCAAGTCACGAAAAGGGAGGAACTATCATGCCGCGCAAACCATTTATCGTCGTCCTGTTGGTGGCCCTGGCTTTGGCCGTCCCTGCCCTGGCCGCGGAGGAAATCAAGATAGGCGTTGCTCTATCCGCTTGACCGGCGGTGCCGCCGCAGAAGGTCAAAGAACTTCGGGACGGGGCAGAACTCGCCGTGGAAATCGCAAACAACGTGAAGGCCGATCTTGACATGGCAATGGCCAAGAACGGCGGCATCAAGTCTCTGGGAGGGGCCAAAATCAAGCTTATTATCCAGGACCATCAGGGTAACCCGCAGCTAGGCGCGGACCTGGCGAAGAAGCTTATTCAGGATGACAAAGTCGTCGGTCTCATGGGTGCTTATCACTCCGCGGTGACCAAGACCGTTGCAGCCGTGGCGGAGCGCTACGGATTCCCGCTGATCAACGATTCCTCAACGAGCCCGGCGCTGACTAAAGAGGGTCTCAAGTGGTTTCTGGCGCACTACGCCTCACGACACCACTTTTACCAATGACCTGTTCCTGTTTCTGGAGGGGCTTACGCAGGGCAAGGTAAAAGGCGTCAAGGCTTTCGACAAGAAAGAACTCCTACCCATTGTTTCCGCTTGCGAGAAGACCGAGTGGGGTTCCAGCGTGGACGAGGCGATCAAAGAGGTGGGGAAGGCCACGGCTTTGACACTCAAGTCAATCTGCTCTACGCGGCCAAAGCCCCTGATCTGTCGTCCGAAGTTCAGAGCCTTCTGGCGCCCAAGCCCGGCACGATGCTCTTTGCCGGATACGGAGCGGACGCTATCTTGATGATCAAGACTCTCAAAGCCCAGAAGGCCAAACCCAAGCTCATTTGGGGCCAGAATGCGGGGTTTGAAAGTCCCGAGTTTATCTCGACGCTCTTGGCGACGATGTTGAGGCATCTTACCCGGACAGTCTTCAGCCCGAGGATAGGCGAAGTCAAGAAAGTGGCCAAACAGGTTAACGACATGTACAAGGCCAAAACGGGCAGAGATCTCGAGCGGCGCTTCGGCCCGATCATTTACCGGCTATAGAAGCCTGGGTTTATGTGTTGGAAAAAGCCGGATCGACCAAGCCGGACGCAATACAAAAGGCGGCCAACGAAATCAAAATCGACGGCATAGAACTGATTGTCCCCTGGACAGGGATCAAGTTCTCCACAAGCGGCCCGGATATCGGTCAGAATGAACTGGGAACGGGCATGATCGGGCAATATCAGAAAAAGGGAAAGACGGCAAGATGACTCGGGAAATCGTCTATCCGTTTGACGTGTCCACAGCCGACATGATCTATCCCATCAAGGGGTGGTGATGGCAACCGTGATGATCCCCCCTCACCCCGCCCTCTCCCGCCAAGGGAGAGGGTTTCCTTATCCCCCTCCCTTGACGGGAGGGGCTAGGGGAGGGTGACCTTGGCGCAAACCGCGACCGCTTTCTATACAGAGAGCGGCACCAACGCATGAGAGTCAGATCTAACAGGTAGGGTCGGGCCGTGCCCGACGCAATCGGCGGCCACGGGCCGCCCTACAGGTCTGGGACGCCGTCCCTACCCTGAGTCCAGTAGGACCGGCATCTTGCCGGTCGGCGGGAGGAACCAATGGCCGGCAGGGACCCCAGCCCTACTGCGCATTGGAGCCATATTTGTGAAATGCATTGGTTAAGGCAACTATGGAAGACTTTTTCAGTCAAATTACCAAAGCGTTGGTGTCCGGACTGATGATGGGGCATGGTCTTCGGTCTCGTGGCCCTGGGCCTGACCATCATTTTCGGCGTCATGGACATTGTAAATTTCGCGCACGGCGAATTTTTGATGATAGGTATGTACTGCGGCTTGCTTACTGCCACGGGGCTGCAAGTTGACCCACTGTTCGGGTTGCCGGTGGCAGCGGTCGTCGGTTTCCTGCTGGGGCTCGCGGCTTATTACGGACTGGTGCGCTTTCTCTTGCGCGGGCCGGTGGTGGCACAACTCTTTGGGACATTCGGGTTGATGCTCTTCTTGCGCAACTTGGCCCTGATGGTCATGGGCGCTGATCCCCGCGAGCGTGCAGCAGGGCATTCTTGTGGGCAAGTCATTTGTATTCGGTCCGGGCATCGTCATTGAGCTTACCAAGCTTGCAGCAGGAGGACTCTCGCTTGGTGGCCTTTGCCGGCACATGGTGGTTGATGAATCGGACCAAGATGGGCAAGGCCCTTACTGCTACCGCCTTGGACGCTCAAGCCGCACGGTACATGGGCGTGCCCACCGAAAAATGAACGCCCTCGCGTGGGGTCTGGGAGGATCTACCGGTGGGTGTGGCCGGGGCCTTGCTTGTCAATTTCTGGCCGGTGGACCCCAACGTTGGCCTGTTGTTCACCATGATCGCCTTTACGACAGTGGCCCTTGGTGGTTTCGGGTCCGTACCGGGCGCGGCTTGTTGCGGGCTTGATTGTCGGACTCTGATCAATGTTGCCCCCATGTGGGACGCGCTGACCACTGCATGGGGATCGAATGCCTGAAGGGAGCGTCCAGTTCATCAGTTCAAATATTCCTTCGTGTACTTGGCCTTTTTTCTCATCATGGTCTTCAAGCCACGGGGTCTCTTCGGTTGGAAGTACTGAAAAGCGCTGTTGATTTCTCGGATTTCCCAAGGAGCGACCTATGGGTGGCCGAGCGGTCGGCGGTTTTTCTGCTCGTCTTCCCGGCCTTGCCTCACTCCGGCTTTACAATGGCCACCATGATTCAGTTTCTCATGTTCTCCGTTTACGGCATGGGGTGGAACACCATTGGCGGATACGGCGGCCAGGTGGATTTGGGCAAGGCTCAGTATGTCGGCATCGGGGCTTACACCACGGCTGTGATGATGATCCGCTGGGATGTGCCTTTCTGGGTGTCTCTCCCCGATCGGCATGGCTCTGGCAGTATGCTGGAGCTTCATCATAGGTTATCCGTTGTTCCGGCTGAAAGGTCACTACTTTGCCATCGCAACCATAGCGACTTCCTTGGTCCTCAAAGACTTGTTCGAGTCCTGGTCGTTCATAGGCGGGGCCAGGGGGCTGCAAGATCCCCATCAAAGGGACATGCCGAACTTTCTCTACCTCCAGTTCCGGCAGGACTATTACTACTACTACATTATCCTGGCCTTCTTTTTTGTCGGACTTCTTTACATGAATTGGTTCCGTCACAGCCGCATCGGGTATCCAACTCCGTTCCATCAAAGACAATGAGGACATCGCCCGCAGCCTCGGGTATCGACGCTCATTGGGCCAAGATCAGGCATATGCGTCGCAACCGCTTTGTGGCCGCAGTTGGATCTTTCCATGCCTGTTACAATTTCAATATCGAGCCTGAAGACGTCATGGGACTGGATCTCTCCATCCTCATCGCGCTTATGGCCATGCTGGGTGGAGCCGGGAGCCTATTTGGGCCGATCATCGGGGCGGCGATTCTGGTACCCATGAAGAACTACTTGGGGGCCTGGTTCGGGGCCACGGCCGGTCTGGTGGGGCTCGATCTGATTATCTATTCGACCATCATCATGCTGATCGCTGCATTGGAACCACGGGGCATCTGGGGCATGATCACCCGGTTGCGGCAGCGGGCCGGAGGATTGATGTCCTCTGCTCAAAGTCCAAAGCTTGGAAATGACTTTTGGTGGGTTGCGAGCCAACTGGGACATTTCCTTTCAGTTGGCCGAAGGCGAGATGCTCGGCCTTATCGGGCCCAACGGCGCGGGCAAATCGACGCTGTTCAACTGCATGCTCGGGATTTACGCCCCGACTGCGGGCAAGATATTCTTTCGAGGCCAGGATGTAACCGGCTTCAAACCATATGAAATGGCCCGCTTGGGGTTGGCTCGAACATTTCAGGTTTATGTGGCCACCGGCGACCTGAATGTCTTGGAATATGTCATGGTGGGGAGCTTTCTGAAAACAAGCTCCCGTCTCAAGGCCAAAGCCAAAGCCGAAAGCCTTCTGGAGAACATGAATCTTACCGCTTTGGTCAGGTGAGCGAGTGGCCAATTTGCCGGTCGCTGCTCAGAAGCGGGTGGTGATGGCCGCGGCCCTTGCCACCGATCCCGAGCTGTTGCTCTTGGATGAAGTTGCCGCGGGGCTAAATCCGTCGGAAATCGATCAGATGATGAGTGTCATTCGCTGGGTGCACGGCGAGTTAAGATCACTGTGTTCTTGATCGAACACGTCATGGAACTGGTCATGAAACTATCCCAGCGAGTGCTGGTCCTGGATTGTGGACAGCTTATCGCCGAAGGAGAACCTGCAGAAATAGTCCAGCGGCCCGAGGTGATCAAGGCATATCTGGGAGAGCGCTATGTGGCAGAGCACAGAGCAGCGAAAACCACGGGAGTCGAGTGATATGAGCTTATTAGCGGGGAAAGACCATCTCGTTTCTCTCGAGCATTCTCTGTACAGGGCAAAATCCCCCTGTTTCCCCCTTTAGAAAAAGGGGAGCAAGGAGCATAGGCGCTAAAATAAAGGGCCTGTCCTTTGTGAGCCCCGGAGGGGCGATCCAACAGTAGCCGTGGGTGTGAACCCACGGAAAGGATTTGGAATAACCAGCAGTGAGGACCCTGGAGGGGTCCACCAATCGTGCGACAGCGGCGTAGTCATGTCAACTTACACACAGATTTTCTACCACATCGTTTTCTCTACCAAGGGAAGAGAACCGGTACTCCTCGCATCAGGGAGGGAACCTATGTTTCGATATATCTGGGGCATGATCCACGCCAGAGACAGCCGCCTGTACCGCGTGAACAGCACCCTGGACCACGTGCACATCTTAACGGATTTGCATCCCGTCCGGTCTCTGGCAGATTTTGTGAAGGAGATCAAAGTAAGCTCATCCCATTGGATCAAAGCTAACGGTATCTTTGCCGATTTTTCCGGTTGGCAAGCTGGATACGGCGCGTTCACCCATTCGAAGCAGGACAAGGAGCGGCTAATCGAATATATCAAAGGCCAAGAACAGCACCATACGACAGTATCATTTACCGATGAATTGAGAAGTCTTCTGATTGAAGCAGGCGTTGAGTTCGACGAAAAGTCACATGCTTCCGTAAGAAACCGAATGGGGGACCCCTTCAGGGTCCGATGTCTTAATTATACCTTCCCACGGGTTACACCCGTGGCTACTTTTGGGCGTCCCTCCGGGACGAAGAGAGCCTCGATAAAAGTTGACAGTAATCCATGAGCTATGAAATCAGCGAAGCCAAGTGAACAATCCGTCGGAGAGCAAAGAGAAGACGAATCTCTCTGCGTTCTCTGCGACCTCCGGGGTAAACGTTTATGGAAAATGTTCGGAGTCAATACTGTTTGAGAGGTCTCCAACAGGAGGACTGACTTGAACGCAACAGTTCCACCAATCTTGAAGCTGGAAGACGTAAAAGTCCGCTATGGAAGCGTCCCGGTGGTTCACAGCATTAGCCTCGATGTTTTTCCACAGGAGACAGTTTCTGTAGTGGGCGCGAACGGAGCGGGAAAGTCTACTCTCCTGAAGGCCATCATGGCGGCCCAGCCGCCGTACGCCGGCCGGATAACGTTCGAAGGCAAAGAAATCCAGGGCTTACACACGGAAGCTATTGTGAGAATGGGAGTTATCTACGTGCCTGAGGATCGAAAACTGTTCAAGCCCCTCTCCGTGGAAGAGAACCTCCTCCTGGGCGCTTACACTTTGGACGATGAAGATCGAAAGCAAGCGAACCTGGAATTTGTCTACAACCTATTCCCGGCACTCAAGCATCGCAGAACGCAACCTACGGCAACCATGTCCGGAGGCGAACAGCAGATGGTGGCCATCGGCCGCGGGTTGATGAGCAACCCCAAGATCCTGATGCTGGATGAGCCGTCTCTCGGCCTTGCCCCTGTGCTTGTCGATGAGGTGCTGGACACGGTGCGAAGGCTGAAAGAGCAGGGTCTGACCATCCTCCTCGTGGAACAAAACGTGCGGGAAGCCCTGGAAATCTCCGATCGAGCATACATAATACAAACCGGCCGAATCACCAGGGAGGGACCGGCAGCGGAACTGCTCCAATCAGATGAGATACGGAAAGCATTCCTCGGGATGTGATGACTCACCGCAGAGCGGCGAAGCTCGCAGAGAAAACAGAATTCTTCGCGTTCTCTGCGAACTCCGCGGTGACCAATTATGTTGAACGATTGCGAAAGCGCGGGCTTGTGACCATTATGATACTGTGAGAAAAAGAGAAACATGTCCGCAAGAAAAGATAAGACGGCTAAATCCAAAAAATCCGGTTCCAACATAAGTTTTTATCCCGCTTGGTGCAAACGGTGCGGCAACTGTGTTGCATTCTGCCCGAAGCATACCCTCGAAACGGACGAATGGGGTTATCCTTACGTTGCCAGACCGGAAGGCTGCATCTCCTGCCACCTTTGCGAAAAGTTGTGCCCCGGATTTCGCGATTACCGTCGGAGAAGAGGCCCCTTCGAGTGTTGGGCGGCGTGCATCCACGGGTCCCTCGCCCGGAACTGAAGGTTCGCCCGTCAGCCCCGACCACAGTCCGGAGCGCCTCGCTCCCAGGCCAGAGCAAGAGGAGAGTGACGATGAATAAGAAACCATCCGCGCCTCCTCCAGGGAAATGAGGCTATGGTTCAGGGAGCTCTGGCCGCAGGATGCAACTTCTACGCGGGATATCCCATAACTCCGTCCAGTGAGATCATGGAGCTAATGAGCGTCGAATTGCCCGTTCGCGGGGACGTTTTCATCCAAATGGAGGATGAGATCGCGTCGCTGGGCGCGTGCATCGGCGCAAGTCTGGCCGGCCGCAAGGCCATGACCGCGACGAGTGGTCCCGGATTCTCTCTCATGCAGGAAAACCTTGGTTATGCATGCATAGCAGAAGTGCCGGTGGTGGTAGTGAACGTGATGCGTCTTGGGCCTTCCACCGGCATGCCCACGAACGTGGCTCAAGGGGACGTTCAACAGGCAGCGCTGGGGCACTCATGGAGACCACCCGGCTATAGTGCTCTGTCCGGCTACTGTGGCTGAGTGTTTCGATGTCGCTGTAACCGCGTTCAACCACGCGGAGCGATTCCGGACGCCGGTAATTCTCCTCGCGGACGAAATGGTGGCACACACGCGAGAAAAGGTTGTCTTGCCCGTGTCCGATGAAACCGAGGTTATCAATCGTCGCCGTCCTACCGTACCGCCGGAGTGGTACGTGCCGTACAAGACCGACGGAAGTCTTATTCCGCGGCTGGCGGATCTGGGAGAGGGTTACCGCTACCACGTAACCGGTCTGACTCACGATGAGCGAGGATTCCCCACCAGGAGACAAGACGAGGCCGCTCCGTTTTACACGAGGCTGTTCGCGAAGATCAGCCGTCAATTCGCGTACCTGGAGATGGTGAAGAAATTCCGGCTTGAGGATGCTGAACTGGTGATCATCGCCTACGGAGCCGTAGCTCGGGCAGCACTGGCCGCGGTTCGCCTGGGTCGAGAGAGCGGCATCAAACTAGGGCTTTTGCAGCTTGTGTCACTGTGGCCATTTCCTCGACGGGCGGTTTCGGAGGCGCTTACGGACAAGAGGGCCGCGCTGGTTGCCGAGCTCAACCTGGGGCAGATCAGGCGAGAGGTCCTCCGGGTCAACGACGGCCGTACCAGCGTCCTGGGACTGAACAAAGTCGACGGAACGATGATTACTCCGGAGGAGATCCTGAATCGCTTGCGAGAATTGAAATGAAAATCGCTACGCAGGCAGGCAAGATTCACCGCAGAGTCCGCGGAGAGCGCAGAGAGGAGAAACCGCTTGAAGATCGCGGCAAAAGGAAAAGAGGTATGCAGTTAGGACAGGATGTCTTCACTGTCACGGTGCTCTAGCTGAGAGAAATGCAGAGAAAATAGACTTCTCTGCGTTCTCTGCGATCTCCGCGGTGAACAATCAGGTCAAATGAATCCCCATGTAAGCCGGAGCGTGGTCTACGATTGGCTGCGCCACGATAAGAAGTTTCCGCATGTCTGGTGCCCCGGATGCGGCCTCGGAATATTGTTGGGTTCGCTTGTCAGGGGGTTCGTACAGAGTGGCCTGACCAAGGATCAGGCAGTTCTGGTTTCAGGTATCGGCTGCGCAGGCAGATTGCCGGTATACGTGGACGTGGGCAGCGTCCACACCACGCATGGCCGGGCACTCACGGTTGCTACCGGCATCAAGCTGGCAAAGCCCGAACTTACAATCGTGACAGTCATGGGGGATGGCGACGCCATGGCCATCGGCGGCAACCACCTGATCCACGCTGCACGCCGTAACGTGGACATTGTTGCGATTGTGGTAAACAATCAGACCTACGGCATGACCGGCGGCCAGTATAGCCCTACCACGCCATTAGGGGCCAAATCGTCCACCGCGTGGTTCGGAACCATCGAACCCGCCTTTGACATCAGTGCGCTGTGCGCCACCGCGGGCGCGGTATTCGTCGCCCGCACCACGGTTTATCATGTTGACCGGATGGACAAACTCCTGGTCCAGGCAGTAAACAAGCGAGGGTTCAGCGTTGTAGAAGTATTGTCCCCCTGCTACACCAATTTCGGGCGGCAGAACCGGTTAGGCTCGAACGTGGAGATGATGAAGCAATTCAGAGTGTCTGGTGTGCCTATTGAGCGCTGGGAAAAGATGAGCGAATCAGAGCGTGTCGGGCGCTATCCCATTGGTGTCCTGGTGGATCGAGAACTCCCGACGTATCTAGATTCATACCGGAACACATGTGAGATTGCGGCTAAATGGCGTGCGGAGGGAAAAATATGAGGCACAAGGCGCTTCCTCCATTGCCTTTCTCACGTGTAGAGGTCCGCCTTGCAGGTTCCGGGGGCCAGGGACTGATATTGGCCGGCCTGGTGTTGGCCGAAGCCGCCGGGGTCTTCGATGGTCGTGAAGTGGCCATGGCCCAGTCGTACGGCCCCGAGGCACGCGGAGGTACCAGCAAGGCCGAGGTAATCATCAGTGATACTCCCATCGACTACCCGCTCTGCACTCAAGTGGATCTGCTGCTGGCTCTCAACCAGGAAGCTTGCGACACCTACTGCTGGGACCTGAGACCTACAGCGTGGATCCTGGTGGACAGCGATCTCGTCACGCACCCTCCTACTAGCCGCGCCATTACTTTCCCTTTTACTGCAATAGCACGGGATAAGTTGAAGAAGATCATGGTGGCGAATGTCGTGGCCCTTGGAGCGATCTCAGAATTGACCGGGATCGTCACAAGACACTCGCTGGAAAGGTCTCTCCTGAGCCGGGTGCCGCAAGGGACCGGGGATCTGAACAAAAAGGCCCTCAGTCACGGGGTGAAGCTGGTACGTCACTACAGCGGCCAGCAGAATTCCGAGGACGACCAGGATTCGAGCGCAGACAGCATTTAAAGGAGGTAATTGAAATGAGCATTATTTGGTTTCTGGTGATCGGGCTCGTTGCAGGTTGGCTCGCGGGGATGATCACCAAAGGGCGAGGCTTCGGCCCGTTCGTCAACCTGGTCGTAGGGGTGTTGGGCGCCCTGCTTGGAGGTCTTCTCTTTAGTTTGCTCGGACTCTCCGCGCACGGGATGATCGGCTCGCTGGTGATGGCTGTGGTAGGGGCTATAGTCTTGCTCTTCCTGATAGGGGTAATCAAGAAGGCGTGAACTCGGCTTCATAGTGTAGTGCCCACGTGCCGGCTTGCGCCCCGCACGCTGGGTTGCCCGCTTTGTTAAAGGGGGCAGGGGGGATTTTTCTGTAGGGGTGGGCCTTGTGCCTACCCTGAAGGGCAACCACAAGGGTCGCCCCTACAATCCAATTCAAAATCTCCCTCAAAGAAAAAGGGGACTTTGATGGTCTACCCTACCCCAACTTGCCGGTATTTCATCCACTTCCCGCGTCAGGCCACTCCTCTATTATCGCGTCATCCCGAATATCTATGCAGCCAATCACGCTCTGAGCAGCGGGGCAGCGGACGAGGTAAGTTGCGAGAGCCTCTTTCGCATCCTCAACCTTGCCTGTCGGCACCTTTAGATGGTAATTGACTCTAATATTGGTGATCTTCAGCACGTTGTTCACGTTTTCGATGTCCCCCTCCGCATCCACCCAGTAGTTTTCCTGTGGCGTGTCAATGTGCTTTTCGGCCAGGACCCTGGCCAGAGTGCCGGTCATTCAGGCAGCTACGGCGGTCACGATGTGATCAAGTGTGGCCGCGTGTTCTTCACGAGGTTCGATCCCGTAGAATTTCTTGATGCCACCATGTACTCCGTAGCGAACTTCTCCGGCGAATCCCTCAATAATGGCCTTTCTCGTGGGTCCTCTTCCCTTACGATTCTGCTCCTGCACGTGTGAACCACGGTCCCCATGTTTCTCTCCTTCGGACATTCAGCCACGGGCCTTGATGTCCGCACTTGTCGGTCGGTTGATGTGATCCGCAATTTCCTATGTCACGATCCCGATTCTAACACAGGGCAGACCGGCGATCAATGAAACGGCAGCAAGTGTCGGCGGGAAGACTGAGCCGGCAACTGGAATTCTTTTTCCTCATTCATGCTTGCAACTTTCTTTCGACGCTTGGACTCGGTATCTTAAATTGAAATCATTGTGCACTGTTTCAGTGTCAATCGGAGATCCGAAGGCGGACTTATGGTTGACTCCGCGTCCTCAACCGTCTTGGCGAACATGAGTTGCCGGGGGGATTACAATGCCCAAGGACAAACAGATTGGAACCGGGGATGAGAATGAATCCGCGGCGCTTCGAAGATGATAAGGGAAAACGAACAAAGTGCGTTGTCCAATCTCCGAAAACAGGCCGAGAAACTGCTTGAGGGGGAATTATCTACGCTAGAAGCAATATCGAGACTCTCCCTTGAAGACATCGCCCGTCTGGTCCATGAGTTGCAAGTCCATAAGATCGAACTGGAGATGCAGAATGACGAATTACGCCGTGCTCAAGCGCACCTGGACGAACTGAGGCAGAAGTATGTGGGCCTATATGACTTTGCGCCTGTCGGCTACATGACAGTGAATGAGGATGGATTGATCACAGAGGCCAATCTCATTTGTACAGCGCTCCTCGGCGTTGAAAGGGCGAGCATTATCGGAAAGAGGTTTTCTGCATTTGTCAATCCACAAGATCAGGACACCTATTATTTTCACCGGCAGCGACTCATTGACAGCGGAACCCAGCAGACCTGCGAGATCGTCTTGGTGAGAGAGGACAGCACCTTGTTCGATAGCAGGCTACAAAGTCTCCCTCTTTATAACCCCGATAGACGATGGGATACCGAACAATCGTCAGTGATATCACGGCGGAGAAAAAGGCTGAGAAAGCTTTGCGAGAGAGCGAGGAACGCTATCGCTCGTTATTCGAGCACATGCTTGAGGGTCTTGCTTATTGCAAGATGTTGTTTGAAGACGGTAAGCCGCAAGACTTTATCTATCTCGATGTCAACGACGCATTCGAAAGATTGACAGGTTTAAGGAATGTGGTCGGGAAGAAGGTGACCGAGGTAATACCAGGTGTGAAAGAGTCTAATCCGGAATTGATCGAGATTTATGGCCGGGTGGCTTTGACCGGCGAGCCGGACAAGTTTGAGACATACGTGGATTCGCTGGGGATCTGGTTCGCCATCTCCGTGTATAGCATGGAGCGAGAATACTTTGTTGCTGTATTTGACAATATTAGCGGGCGCAAGGGAGCGCAAGAGGGTCTGCAAAGTAGTGAACGGATGATGAAGAGCATATTGTCCGCTTCTCCTGTCGGGATAGGTCTGACCAAAGGGCGAGAGATCCAGTGGGTGAACGACGCCTGGTTAAGGATGTTCGGATTTGAGGATGATCGTGAATGTGTACGACAAAGCTCCAGAATCGTTTATCCGTCCCAAGAGGAATATGACCGGGTAGGAGAATTGCTTTACGAGAGGTCCGCAACAGGCGAGGTGACGGAGACGGATGCAGAGTTTCAGAGAAAGGACGTACGACGTTCTATGGTTTGATCAAAACGAAGGCCCTGAATCCTTCTGATCCAGCCGAAGGAGAGATCGCGGCAATATCCGATATAACAGAGAGAAAACAGGCCGAGGATTCTCGCAGCGCAAGCGAGAAGAGGCTCGAACTGGCCCTATGGGGAGCCGACCTGGGCTTATATGACTGGCATGTTCAGAGTGGCAAAGCCGCTGTGAATCAGCGCTCCGCGGAGATTATAGGGTATTCACTCGATGAAATTGAGCCGAGCTTTGATTTTTGGAGGGGCCTTCTAGATCCTGAAGATAGCTCTAGAGTTCTGGAAAACGTGTCTAACTACCTGGCAGGGCTTACCGATCTTTATGAAGACGAATACCGGGTTAGGACCAAATCAGGTGAATGGAAATGGATCCTTCCTCGAGGCAAGGTCGTGGAATGGGACAAGGACGGGAGAGCGGTGCGAATGTCCGGGACGTATCTCGACATAAGCGAACGCAAGCATTCCGAACAAGCGTTAACCGACAATGAACCGCGATACAGAGCGCTTTTTGAAAATATGAAAAATGGATCGCGATATATGCGGCAGTAGACAACGGCGAGGACTTCGTCTTCGTTGATTTCAACAGGGCGGCTGAGATTGTGAGCGGATTGTCACGAGACCAGGTTATCGGGAAACGGATTTCCGATGTCTTTCCGGGGGCAAAAAAATTGGGTCTCTGCGAGGTACTGCAAAAGACCTGGCAGACAGGAGAGCCTGCCCGCCATCCTGTGAGCAAGTATCAGGATGAAAGGATTCAAATATGGGTGGAGAATTTCGTTTATAGGTTGCCTTCCGGAGATATTGTTGCAGTATTCACTGATGAAACAGAGCGTAAACGGATGCAGGAGGCACTCAAAGAAAGTGAAGAGTCGTACCGCACCCTTGTGGAAGAGAGTTTTGACGGAGTATTCGTCCAAAAGGGCTTCAAGATCATCTTTGCAAGCCTACGTCTGCACCAGATGCTGGGCTATGCTGTGGGGGAACTGGAAGGTCTGGATCACTGGCTAGTCTATCCGGATTATCACAAAATCACTCGCGAGAGAGCCGCCGCACGAGAATGCGAGGCGAAGAAGTAATCTCGCAATATGAAGTAAGGCTGCAACGGAAGGACGGGTCATCGTTCGAGGGAGAGATCAGCGCAAGAGTAGTGACAGTGAAGGGTGAGCCGGGTGTGCAGGTATGGGTAAGGGATGTCTCTAAACCGAAGCGATCAGAGGAAGTTCAAAGACGTTTGGCTACAGCGATCGAACAGGCGGCTGAAGCGATAGTGATTACTGATACAAAAGGAGATATTCAATACGTGAATCCCGCCTTCGAGAGGATAACGGGGTACACGCCTGAGGAAGTTCTTGGTCAGAATCCGGGACTGCTGCAGAGCGGCGAGCACGATCAAAGTTTCTACAAGAATCTTTGGGACACAATCGAACACGGAGACGTTTGGACAGGCCACTTCATAAATAGAAAAAAGGATGGATCGCTCTATCACGAAGAAGCCACTATTTCGCCGGTACGCGACGCAACTGGGGCGATCATGAGTTTTGTAGCTGTCAAGCGTGATATAACCGAGCAAATTCAACTTTCCGCACAACTTGCCCAGGCGCAAAAGATGGAGGCCATCGGGACACTTGCGGGAGGCATTGCGCACGACTTTAACAACCTGCTTCAGGTCACCCTGGGGTTTTCGGAATTGCTGCTGGCGGGAAAAGAAGAAGACGATCCGGATTATGCGGATCTTTTGAAAATACTTCAGGCAGCTAAGAACGGCGCCGAACTCGTGCAGAGATTGTTGACGTTCAGCCGAAAAGTAGAGCCTAAGCCTATCCCCCTGAACCTCAACAGACGGATAGTGGTGGTGGAGAAGCTTCTGAAGCGGACCATTCCCAAGATGATCGACATCCGGATGAATCTATCCGATGATCTCGCAGAAATCAGTGCGGACCCGATTCAAATGGAACAAGTGCTGATGAATTTGGCTGTCAACGCCCGTGATGCCATGCCGAACGGGGGCAAGCTCATACTCGAAACAAAGAACGTCACGCTCGATGAAGAATATTGCACGGTACATGTTGGGCCTAGCCCCGGGAACTACGTGTCACTAACCGTTTCTGACACGGGCCATGGCATGGACAAGGAGACCGCTGAACACATATTTGAGCCGTTCTACACAACCAAAGAACTGGGAAGGGGGACCGGTTTGGGGCTTGCGATGGTGTACGGCATCGTAAGTCAGCATGGCGGTTTCATAAGGTGTTACAGTGAAGTTGGCCGTGGCACGACTTTCAATGTCTATCTCCCTGCGATTCAGAGTCTTGTGGAGCCCGGAGTGGAGACGAGCGAGGTGATGCCCGCATTCGGAACGGAAACAATTCTCCTGGTTGACGATGAAGCCTTCGTGCGTGACCTCGGAGAGCGGATTCTCAGCAAGGCAGGATACACCATTCTTACGGCAGCCAACGGTATTGATGCTCTGGACATTTACAGGAAAAAGGGCAAACAAATCGACCTGGTCATTCTCGACCTGATCATGCCCAAGATGGGCGGCGAAGGATGTCTCAAGGAGCTTCTCAAAATCGATCCCGGGGTGAAAATCCTTGTAGCAAGCGGTTACGCCCCGGATGCTGCTGCGGGCAAACCGCTTGCCCTTGGGGCACGGGGTTTTGTCAGCAAACCTTTCGGGGTTAGGGAACTGCTCCGACAGGTTCGTAAAGCGCTGGACGAGGCGTGATCGCTTTTAGGCTCACGGTAGGTTTTGGATACCCAGATGGCGTTCAACCCTCTTCTAACGCGAGCCTAACTACTCGAATCAACTGCTTGATTTCATACGGCTTGCTTACCACACCCTTTGCGTAAGGTATCACCGCTTCCCTAAGCTCATCGTCGGCCGAAGCACCGGTCGAAATTATCACTCTCGCCCCGGGGTCCAACTTAATGAGTTCCGCAAGACATTCTTTTCCCCCCATCTCAGGCATGTTAAGATCCAGTATCACCAGCGCAATATTGCCTTGCCCCCTCTTGTATACCTGCACGGCCTCTTTTCCATTAGCTGCGGTTAGAACATCGTATCCGGCACGTTTGAGAATTCTTTCTGCCAGGTGCCGTACGAGATCGTCATCGTCTACCAGGAGAATGGTCTTTTTGTCGTCTAGAGCAAGCGCACTCTCTGTCATGCAATCACCCCCCCTATGCCCCCAATGCGAGAAACTATTGCCCGATGGAAAGTGTGTATACAGTTAACATATCACGACCGACTTGGGCACTCTGTGCCGAGACGGAAATTCGAAAGCCCGCGGTTGTATCAGGTCCCCCCCTTGGAATATGACTCCTTGCCGGGTTTTGTGTCGCCGCGGGCCGAGCCGATTATTATCTGCACCGCCCGAACGTCGCGCAGCGGGCGTTTTTTACGCCGGCATGATCAGGCGTGAAGACTACCGGACGAGCCCTGGTTTCTGAGAGTGCCATGTGCAGACGATGTTCTTCCCCGCAAGTGCACTGACGCAAATTTGCGGGGGCCTCCACATAGTCGCCCTCCTCAAACTCTGCCATATTGGAACCTATTCTCTCATTTTCGCTCATTTCAGCCTCCGAATCATATCAATTATGGGTCATTCCATGACCCGTCCTTCGATTAAGATCTTGCAATAAACGTAAGCATCCTGCATCCCAGGCGCAAGAATGGCTCGACAAGTTATACCCATCGCTAAAAGTTTTGTCGGATTGGAGGTAGCCTGACACCGTCATTCCGACGGAAGCCGGAATTCAGTCCCGCCGCAGGCGGGATTTCAATCCCGCGAGACGCGGGACTTCTGGACCCTGTCCCGCGGAGAACGCGGGATTCGCCGGGGTGACGGGTGGTGAACAGGTCATTAC
>CAWHDO010000039.1:0-55155 GCA_963828085.1 uncultured delta proteobacterium | reverse complement strand
TGAAGGCTGAATATATCTGCTGGGGGCTCCTATCTCCGAGTGGCAGTTTGCCGCATTACGCAAATCTGAGTAACCGTTCTGCTATGAGCGGTATTAAAACGTGCGGTCAGTATTGTCATTGCGAGGAGTGAAGCGACGAAGCAATCTCACGTGGCGGGACTTGTTACATTGCTGGTGGGACCGGCATCCTGCCGGTCATCCCTAATAGACAGGCTGGAAGCCTGTCCCACCGATCACTCTTCGCAATGACATGCTTGGGAACTTCTGTCCCTCCCGAAACTGAATGCTTAAAAATCCGAGACACAAGAACTTGTCTATCACAAAGAGATATATTAAGAACATCAACGGGGACCTTGCGGCTGCCCTGAGTTTTTTTGTGGAACGGATTGTCGTGAGGGCCGTCAACATGTTTTCCGTGTTAGAGCAAATCAGTGTAACATAATTAAAATAATGACATAAATTTCGGAGGGAATGGCCATGTCCGGTCACAGTAAATGGATGACCATAAAACACAAGAAGGGCGCCGCCGATGCCAAGCGTGAAAATGTTCTCCAAGCTCATTAAAGAGGTCTCAATTGCTGCTCGCATGGGAGGAGGGGACCCGGACGGCAATCCGCGCCGAGAACCGCGGTCAACGTGGCGCGAGCGGCCAATATGCCCAAAGAGAATGTTGACAGAGCCATTAAAAGGGGCACCGGCGAAATTGAAGGGGTGAATTATGAAGAGGTCACCTACGAAGGATATGGCCCCGGCGGAGTCGCTGTACGGGTGGAAGTCCTCACGGACAATAGGAATAGGACCGTGGCAGAGGTTCGCCATATCTTCGACAAGGACAACGGCAACCTTGGAGAATCCGGCTGTGTTTCGTGGATGTTCGACAAGAAGGGGGTCGTGGTTGTTTTGGCTGAAGGTCTTACTGAGGACGAAGTCATGGAACTCGCACTGGAGGCGGGGGCACACGACGTAAAGCCCGAAGGCCACGCATTTGAGATAACAGCCGAGCCCACGGATTTCGAGGCCGTTCGCAAGGCGGTCGAAGACAAGGGTTGGAAAGTTGAGTTGGCGGAGATCAGCATGATCCCCCAGAACACTGTGAAGCTGGAGGGGAAGAAGGCTGAACAGATGCTCAAAATGATGGACGCTTTGGACGACAACGACGACATGCAAAAGGTGTTCGCGAATTTCGACATTTCCGAAGATGAGATGATGAGGATCTCTGCCTGACCTTGTGCAGCCATTTACGAATTTAGAATAAGCTTCCACACGGTAAGAGATGGGGGATAGGCGCCTCTTGGCCCGTATGGCAGCGGACTGCCGGTATACTAAGCCCTTGATCCGGGCCCGTGCTAGGGCCAACCACTCAGTTACAGGGGGAAATCGGCGTTTCCGTGATCGGTGGAACAGGCATCCTGCCTGTCTATTAAGGATGACCGGCAAGATACCGATCCCACCAGCAATCTCCGCTTTGGCGGCGCCAGAGACTGCTTCGCTGCGCTCGCAATGACAATCTCTCGCCCACACGTAACCGAGAGATTACCGAATCTAAAACAAAACCCTGGAAAGAACAGCCAATCAATAGTATAGAGATCACCGTTAATCCGTGGGGCTGAATACGCAAGCCTTAGCAACAAGGTTCCATGCGGATTCCATCATGCCATGCACGGCAATGTTTTGAACCAACAAGGCTCCGCGGGCGGACAAACCAGGAATATGTTGATAATTGGAGTGGATCCAGGAAGCACAGCGACGGGCTACGGAATCATTAGGAAAAACGGAGTTCGTCCAACGCATGTGGCGAGCGGCGTCATACGAGTTCCTTCCTCGCGGCCAGTCCAAGCGAATATGGGAAATCCACACGAAACTGGATGAAATTGTCAGGGAATTCCGGCCTTCGGTCATGGTCGTGGAGTCTTTGTTTCATTCCAACAACAGCCAGAGCTTGATGAAGCTGAGTCAAGTCCGCGGCGTCATCCTGCTTCTGGGTGAGGCACACTCGATGGATATTTTCGAATACAGTCCCATGGAGATCAAGAAGGGGCTCACCGGTTACGGGAGAGGCTGAAAAGGTCCAAATGATGTTCATGGTCGAGAAAGTTCTTGCTTTACCGACTCTTAAGTCTCCAGACCAGGCAGACGCCCTGGCAATGGCCATTTACCATTCTCATATATCTTTGCCTGATAGGGTTGTATCATGATCGCCTCTCTACGCGGGAAAATCGCTTTTAAAGGACTAAATAGGATCATTGTGGACGTCCACGGAGTCGGCTACGAGGTAGCCGTCTCATTGTCAACCTTGGAAGCTCTACCCCAGGATGCGGAAGCTTTTCTGAACATTTATACTGCTCTTCGGGAAAACGCCCTCGAATTGTACGGCTTTGTGACACAAGAGGAAAAAGCGCTCTTTGAGATGCTTCTGTCTGTGGCAGGTATAGGCCCGCGAATCTCTCTAAACATTCTCTCCGGTATATCGCCTGACGGTTTTCGACGAGCGGTGCTCGAAAGTGATTTGCATCGGCTGACATCCATACCAGGTATCGGGAAGAAGTCCGCGGAACGGATTGTGCTTGAACTGAAAGAAAAGATTTACAAAATGCCGGCGTTCGGAGATCCGGTCTCAGGTAAACTCAGCCCGTCTTCGTTGCGGGACGATCTCGTCTCTTCCCTGACAAACCTCGGATACAAAGAGCGCATGGCCGAAACAGTGGCCAAGAAGGTGTTGGAAGACGCGAGCCCGGACATGTCCCTTCCGTATGCTGTCAAGACGGCCCTCAAGGAATTGATGAAGTAATGACGCCGCCGCGTCGGGCACGGCCCAACCTACCCGTTAAATCTGACATTCGTTTTTCGTTGTAGCTCTCTGCCTGTGGCCGTTGGTATTTAAGCTGTCGGATTTGCACCCATCGGTCTATAATAATTTGTGAGGGAGGGCGTAATATTCGCAAAGCCGTCTGCAACAAGTGCATTTGGTTGACTCCAATCCTCTGGAAAGGGGCTTATCAATGAAATTTGTGGTCATCGGTGGGGACGGGGCAGGAATGAGTGCCGCATCTAGGGCGAAACGGAATGAACCCTCCATCGAGGTCGTGGTGTTGGAGCAGACGACCGACGTATCCTATTCGGCCTGCGGCATGCCATACAACCTTGCGGAGCCGAAACGTGACATGAACGATCTGGTTGTCCGGCAGGCCCATGTCTTCAGGGATAAACAAGGAATCGATCTGCGGCTTGGACATAGAGCCGAACGGATCAATCGAGATCGCAAGACCGTGTCGGGCCGAACCTCGGATGGACAGCCCTTCGAAGTTAATTACGACAAGCTTCTAATTGCCACCGGTGCTCGCCCGCGTATGCTCAATATACCTGGGGAAGATTTGCCGGGTGTCAAGGTCCTAAGATCATTGGATAACGGGCGCATTATCAAACGGTTCCTGGCTGTTCATCATGTTGAGACGGCCCTGATTGTGGGCGCGGGATATATCGGCCTTGAGATGGCCGATGCGTTTCACGAGCGCAGGGTTCAGGTAGAGATTTGCGACGTTTTGCCGAGACTGCTCCCGTGGCTGCCGAACGAGATGAGTGACGTCGTCAGGAAAGAACTGGAAGATAAAGGTGTGCGACTTCATCTGGGCATGGGCCTTTCCCGAATTGAAGAATTCGACGACCGGCTCAGAGTGAGTCTTGGTGATGCTCGTCTGGATGCGGACCTGGTGCTCATCGGAGTGGGTGTTTTGCCCAATTCTGAAATTGCCTCCGAGGCCGGGCTCGACCTGGGGCCACAAAACTCCATTGCTGTGGACAAAACCTTGCGCACCTCCGACCCGGATATCTTTTCAGCGGGAGACTGCGCGGACGCTTTCCACGTCGTAACGGGTCAACGGGTCTGGATACCGCTTGCTTTGAGGGCCAACAGAGGCGGCTGGGCTGTGGCGGACAACGTCACAGGCCCGCACGTCGAGTTGCCCGGCATTGCGGGCAGCGCGGTGTTCAAAGTCCTGGACCTGGAGGTGGCACATGCAGGTCTGAGTTCGGACGAAGCCGACCGTGCAGGTTTCGATGTCGTGGACGAGGTTATCAAGGGCCGTTCCAGAGCACATGAACATCCAGGCAATCAGGACATTTACGTCCATCTGACGGCTGACAAGAAGAGCGGAAAGTTGCTCGGAGGGGACCTCGTAGGCAAAGAAGGTGCCGCCCACAGGGTCGATGCGGTGGCCGTGGCATTACACGCGGGAATGACCGTGGAGGAATTTTTCCAATGCGACATGGCCTATGCTCCGCCATTCTCTCCGGTCTGGGACCCGTTGCTTACAGCGGCAAATCAGTTGTTGAAAAAGATGTAGCTTTTCAGATGCTAGACCCTTGCAAACTATAATGGCTTAACCAATGAGCGAAACTGCCCACCTTGTTCAGAGTCGGGAGCAGACAGGATTGGTAAGTTCCCCTCAGTATGGGCTTGTGTCTTTGGATTTCCTCGTGCGGGGAGAGAATCATCCTTGTCCGTATTTTCCTGGAAACACCGCCCGAGAGGAAGTGTTTAAGGCGGTAGAATTTCCGCCGGAGCTTTACCACGATTTCATGAACTATGGGTTTCGCAGATCCGGCCTGTACTTTTACAGACCCGCGTGCGAAGCCTGCTGTCAGTGTCGCCCTATAAGGGTGCTTGCAGGGGAGTACCGGCCTACCAAGCCCCACAGACGGATCCTCCGAAAAAACGCGGACTTGGACGTGAAAATAGCCCCTCCCAGATTCACCAAAGACAAATTCAAAATCTATTCCGACTACTTGGCGAGTCAACACGGTTGCGGGCCGGATCACTCTGAGGATGGCATGAGGGGTTTTCTTTATGCATCTCCGGTTTGTACACTTGAATTCGAGTACCGGCTGCGGGGACGGCTGCTGGCAGTGGCAATCGTTGACATCTGCTCCAGGTCGCTGTCCAGCGTGTACGCTTTTTACGACCCGGACTCCTCTTCGAGGAGCTTAGGAACTTTTTCTGCCATTCGAGAGATCCTCTTTTGCCCAAAGCACAATATCCCACATTACTACCTGGGTTTTTGGGTGAGCGACTGTCCCTCCATGAACTACAAAGCGCGATTCAAGCCCAACGAAATCCTAGACGAGTCATTTCAATGGGTTCGTAGCGAGATCGCGTGAAGAGAAAGTCAATCCAGTGAGTATTTGAGCAAGTAGCCCTCGGCTCTTACAATAAACGGGGAGGGGAGGGACTCGTTTGGCGGAGGCGATAGCCTATGGTATTATTCTTAATAAACATATAGGGGGTGAATTATGACTTCTTCGACTGTCGGTGATAGTACATTGAGGCAATTACTAACAGATTCTCGCACGATTGCCGTCGTAGGAATTTCAACAGATTCCCGCAAAGACAGCCACATGGTTGCCGCTTATTTAAAGAAGCACGGGTACCGAATAATCCCTGTGAACCCTGGTGCAGACGAAGTTCTGGGCGAAAAGAGCTACCCGGATCTCCGGTCCATACCTGAACCCGTAGATGTGGTGGACGTGTTCCGCCGTCCCGAATTTTTGCCGGAGATCGCAGAGCAGGCCGTGGCAATTCACGCGAAGGTGCTTTGGATGCAGAAGGGCATCACCAATGCGGAGGCTGCGCGAATCGCCAAACAAGGCGGCTTAACAGTGATAGAAGATTCCTGACTGATGCAGGAACACGCCCGGCTGGTAGCCGGGAAGTAAAATAAAATGAAATGGTAGGCGTTCGACCGGCAGGAAATCCCGCGTTGCCGCGGGATCACCGTCCCGCGAGACGCGGGATGCGCCGGGAACGCAGAGGTGAAAGATGTCAGGAAAGGAACTGCTGCCCATGTCTGTTATTTCTGATTTCAAAGGATTCTCCAAGCAATGCGTCGATTTTTATATCGAGCTGTCACAAAATAACAGCAAGGCCTGGTTCGACACACATAAGAATGATTTCGAAAAATATGTCATGGGACCAGCGCGCGATTTTGTTTCAGAAATGGGAAGATCTCTGGCAAAGATTTCTCCGAAAATCAATGCAGATCCACGCGTGAACCGGTCGATCTTTCGTCCTTACCGCGACATCCGCTTCAGCAAAGACAAGACCCCGTACAAGACACATTTGGGGATCTTCTTTTGGGAAGGCGCCCGTGCGAAAATGGAGTGCTCCGGCTACTATTTTCATCTAGAGCCACCGACCTTATACCTTGCCGCGGGCATACACTGCTTCTCGCCGTTGCTGCTGGGAGCTTACCGCGATTCGGTTGTGGACCCGAAACATGGGCCTGATCTCATCAAAGCTACAAAACAAATCTCTAAGCTAAAGGGCTACTCAGTCGGAGGCACACACTATAAAAAGACGCCTCGGGGCTATGACGCAAGTAACGAAAATGTGGCTATGCTGCTGCACAACGGTCTGTATGCATGGACCGAAGATGAGATTCCTGCGGAGTTTTACTCAGCAGAGGTAGTGGAATACTGCTTGGAGAAGTTTAAGAAGATGACGCCTCTGCACAAATGGTTAGTAGAAATGACAGCACGAGCGAGCGCGTAACTAACAGGTATCTTATTCCCCATAGACGTTTGTTCTAGCGAGTGTCTCGCGGGCGAAATCGAGATGAAGGACGAAGAAAAAACAAAAAAAGAACTCTTAAGCGAACTGGCTGACCTGCGCCGCCGCCTCTCCGAACTCGAAGATTTGAAGCAAGATTTCGAGCAGGCCAACCGCAAGCTCCGAGACAGTGAAGAACGCTTCCGACATCTCGTTGAACATTCTCCTTACGGTATCGGCATAGCGAGCGACGGAGTTGCCGTGTTCATAAACGACGCGGTTGCCAAGATGCTAGGGGCGACAGAGCGATCTGAAATAATCGGCAAGCCCGTGCTGGCCTTTGTCCACGAAAGTTCCATGCAAGCGGCAATAGAGCATATCCGCCAGGTCATCGAAGAGGGCAAACCGATTATATATTCGGACCAAAAGTTTGTCCGTCTCGATGGCGAGCTTGTGGATGTGGAAGTAACGGCAATTCCGTTCATGTACGAAGGTAAGCCGGCAGTGCAAGCCATGTTCCACGACATCACCGGCCAGAAGAAGGCCGAGCGGACTCTCCAACTGGAGCGGCAAAAGCTTCAGAACTTTACCGAACAGGCCCCCTTTGCAATGGCAATAATTGCTAATAATGAGGAGGTTGAATACATAAACCCCAAGTTCAAAGAGGTCTTCGGTTATGACTCGCATGACATTCCCAATCTGAATAAATGGTTCCAGCTGGCCTATCCAAATCCGGCGGACAGGCAGGAAGTCGTTTCGGCTTGGCTTCAAGATATTGCCGGTCTCGGGCCGGGAGAGGCCAGGACGCGCACATTTTCTGTTGTCCGCAAGGACGGCTCGAAACGGATGATCCAATTTAGGCTCGTCCTGTTGGAAAACGGTGACGAACTGGTGACCTGCGAAGACATCACCGACCGCAAGCGGATGGAGGAGGCTGTTCGAGAGAGCGAGAAGCTGTACAGAAGTCTGGTTGACACTATGAATGAAGGATTCGGGATTCAGGACCAGGACGGCATTATAACATACGTCAACGAAAGGCTCTGCGCACTGTGGGGGTATTCGAGAGAGGAATTGCTCGGCCGGCCAGTTACGGATTTTCTCGACGAAGCTAATGTTAGGCTGCTCCGCGAACGGATGGCCGAACCTAAAGACGGCCGAAGCTCGTCCTACGAGATTGTCTGGACAGGTAAGGGTGGCCGGAAAGTTCCCACCATAATGTCCCCCCGGTCTTTATACGACCCACACAGGAAATACGTCGGAAGCTTTGCCGTCATTACCGACATCACAGAGCGCAAGAACGCGGAAGATCAAATCAAAGCATCTCTCAATGAGAAAGAGGTGCTTCTGAGAGAGATTCACCATCGTGTAAAGAATAATCTGCAGGTGATTTCGAGCTTGCTGCGACTCCAATCGAGAAGCGCTCCTGGCAAAGAATCGAGGCAGATTTTTGCCGAAAGCCAGAACAGGCTGCAATCAATTGCGCTCATTCATGAATTGCTGTACCGATCGAAGAATTTGGCGGACATTGATTTCAGAGCATACATCAACAGTCTCACGGTCCAACTCTTCTATTCGTATGGTATCACCGGTTCGCGGATTTCATTAAAGATAGAGGTGATGTCCGCGCCTATGGCGATCAATGTCGCTATTCCATGTGGGTTGATCGCTAACGAACTCATATCCAACTGCCTTAAACACGCTTTCCCTCCCGACGCGAAAGGCTTGATCACAGTTTCTCTTGGATCAGTCGATCATGACTATGAATTCGTAATTTCGGATGACGGCGTGGGCATGCCTCCAACAGTAGACGTCAATGACGGGAAATCGCTCGGCCTGAGTCTAGTGAATACTTTGGTGAAGCAGTTGAAAGGAGAAGTGGAGGTCAGGCGTTCGCAAGGCACTCAATTCCGGATAAAATTCAAGGCACTCAAGCCGGCAGAAAGGCGCGTGACATGAACAATTTGTTAAGGAAATTGTCGCTGAGTTATGCCGCGGGAAGCATCGGCCCGGATTGACAGTTTCTGACCGCTAAGATAAGAAATAGATATGGCTGAGCAGCATATCCACGATGTCAGGTTCCTCATGGGGAACGAAGCCATCGGGCGTGGAATTATCGAGGCAGGCTGCACTGTTGCAGCAGCGTACCCCGGCACTCCCTCGTCTGAAGTCCTCGAATCCCTTGTGCGCTGGAAAAAGGAATTGGGCCACCCCATTTACCTGGAATGGTCCATCAACGAAAAGGTCGCCTTTGAAGTGGCCTATGGGGCTTCGCTCGCCGGTGCACGTTCCGTCGCGGCCATGAAGATGGTCGGATTAAATGTGGCCTCGGATCCGTTCATGAGCGCTGCTTACTTGGGGGTTAGGGGCGGGCTGGTGGTGGTCGTGGCCGACGATCCCGGACCGCATTCCAGCCAAACCGAGCAGGACAGCCGCTTCTTCGGCTGGTTCGCAAAAGTGCCGGTACTGGATCCGGGCACTCCGGTGGAAGCCCTGAAGATGACCCTCAGGGCCTTTGACCTGTCCGAAAAATACCAGGTGCCGGTCTTGCTGCGACCTTGCCTGAGAGTTTGCCATGCCCGGCAAAACGTGTCGCTGGGCGCTCCTCGCGCACCCGCTGACGTCGGACCGTTCAAGAAGAACTGGACCAGATGGGCGGCCATACCACGTTACCGACTCGTTCTGCACGGCGAGGCTGAACGAGAAGCTCGAGACGATAAGGACTGAAGTTCCTGAAGCCCGGCCGGTCTTGATATCGCAGGGTTCGGGCAATTCAACGGCATTGATAACATCGGGTTCGGTTTCGTCCCACGTGAGGGACATTGTGTCCTCTGATCATAGGCTTAGCAGCGTGGCCGTCTATAAAGTGGACCTGCCGTTTCCCGTCGAAGCCCAAGCCATGCAGGAGATCGTGGACACGTATCGCACAACACTTGTCGTGGAAGAGACATATCCTGTGCTGGAGTTGCAGATTCAGGACCGACGAAAGGTCATGGGCAGACTTTCCGGACATGTTCCACCGCAGGGTGAGCTTACCCCTGAGATTGTGGAGGAGATGATTCTGAAAGCGGTCGGTGAACAGCCAACCACCGTGCAACTTCCCAAGATTAAGCCGCGGCGCCCCTCCCTCTGTCCGGGATGTCCCCACCGGCCCTCTTTCTACACGATGAGGCAAGTCTTCGATCAGGCGGTCTTCACGGGTGACATCGGATGCTATACCCTGGGGATCAACATGGGAGCAGTGGACACGTGCCTGTGTATGGGGGCTTCCATAGGTATGGCCGCCGGTCTGGCTCGTACCCCGCTCGCCGGCGGCGAGACCAGGGTTGTGGCTACCATCGGGGATTCCACTTTTTATCATGCAGGCGTTCCGGCCCTCATCAACGCGGTTCATACAGGAGCCCCATTTGTGCTCATGGTCATGGATAACAGCATTACTGCCATGACAGGAGGCCAACCGACTCCCGCTCACGATTTCTTGGCAGACGGCTCTCCCGGCGTGGCGATCAGCCTCGAAAGGGTCATTAGAGGATGCGGCGTGGACTTTCTGGAAGTGGTAGATCCCTATGACCATGCGAGCACGCAAGAAGCGCTGCAAAGGGCTAAAGACTTTACCTTTCAGGAAAACAAGGGCGTTTCAGTGATCATCACCCGACGGCCCTGTGTCAGAGCGCCGAACGTGGAACTTTCTTCTGCAAGGTTCCAGGTGGGAGACAGTTGCGATTTGTGCATGACCTGCGTGAAGGATTTGGAATGCCCGGCGTTTCAATTCGTTAAGGAAGACAAGAAGATGAGGATCGACGCGGATCTATGCGCGGGGTGCGGCTTCTGTGTGCAGATCTGCCCATCTCAGGCTATTGAGCTTGAAGGTCATTGATCATGATTGAGCTTGTTCTCTGCGGGCGAGGCGGACAGGGGATTGTCTTCCTGATGCGTCAAATAGGCCAGATAGCCACCGCCAAAGGATTAGACGTCGTTTCCTCCGAGACTCACGGCATGGCGGTACGGGGCGGTTCCGTCAACAGCCATCTGAGAATTGGGCGCTTTTTCTCACCTCTGATTCGAGCCGGTCATGCGGCGTTTCTCCTTTCGCTGGACCCTTCCGAAACGTCTAACAACAGCCATTATCTAAAACGCGGAGGAGTCATTGTAGAAAATTCGGCCTTGCCGGACAGCCTTGGGGTCAAACGCGTCGATGCGGCCGGCCTGGCCAAACAAGCCGGGCGTGTGCAGCTAGAGAACGTGGTTCTCTTAGGTTTCGCGGCTACGTTGGATGGCTTTCCGGTCTCTGTCGAAGAGGTTCGCGCACACCTTAGCAGAGAAACCAGAGAACGGGTGCGAAGCATGAACCTCATGGCGCTTGAAGCGGGGATTCGGGCCGCTGTATGATAGGATATCGTTGAATGCGCGTTGGGGTAGGCGGCCTTTTCCTTGACCTGAGTTCTCAAAAGCCTTACCCTGTACCGAAGTCCTGAGGAGGAAACGTGGGGATTGAGGAAGTACTATTGGGGCTGGCTGATCGCGTACTGGATTTCGACGAGGCATCACTGGCTCAGCTTCAGGAGAAATACTTGAAGAAAGTCTCGGAGTTTGCGCCGACTCGGGATTGGGAACGATCCATAGTAGTGTGTACTTCTTGATCAATTCCGTGCGTGTGAAGAACAAGATTTTCAACGAGAAGGTAAAAGACTCGGATCCTCCCGATCCACCGAGATCCTCAAGAAACACGCTGAAAATAGTTAAATAAATGTAGTTATTTAACTATTGCGGCAACAACTGATCATATATAGTTGAGATGAATGACGGTTCAAAAGGCGTAAACCCTTTTTTCAACTTGATTTTCTTACAAAAAAAAGTATAATGTGAATCGTGGTATCTGTGGGTAGTTCGAGCAACAATAAGGACTTGTTTGGCACAACCGAGTCGGCGTGCTGCGGACTGCTCTTCTCCAAAGGAGAATCGCTATGCGACGAAGATCGATAGTCCTGATCGGTGCGTCCCTGGGGCTAATGTTCATGGTTGCCCCGGCGCTGGGGCAGTGGTCTCCAGGTGGGACCAATTCGGCTGGATATGATGGTTCTAGCTTGGTGGAAACGCCTTCCGGAGGGCCCAATCCCAACCAGCCGCCGGTTTATTATCCGTCACTGGAACAATTACCTGGACAGGATGCAGCAAGAGGGAGGGTATTATTCGGTAACGGGCAACTATCCGGGTTCCTCCCCGGTGACCAGCTATTATCCTGCGTCTCAGTCCAGTGAAGCGACTTCGCCGCAGCCTGGAGCGGGACAGTCAAGCATATATTACAACCCTTCCGAATATTACTCGAACCAGGGGGGTGCGGCCTATCAAGCTCCACAAGTCCAGACCTATCAGGCGCCAGATGCGGCCGGCCAAGCTGTCACCGGTGCGCAGCAAGGCGTCCCTGCTGCGGGCAAGAAACGGAGACTGAAGGCCAAGCGAAGCAGTGGGAAGGCCCAACTGCAGGCTACTTACCAGCAGAGCCCATATCCTCAGACCGAGCAAGTGGACCCGCAAGCTTATGCTCAGCAACAAGCGTATCAACAGCAATTGCAGGCATATCAACAACAACAAGGCTACGCTCAGCAACAAGCTGGCTATCCCCAGCAGCAAGCTCAGCAACAACCCGGAGCGTATCCGGCTGGCCAGGATGCTTCTTATCAGCAGCAGGGCTACGGGCAGAGTCAGCAGCAGGCTGCGCAACCTCAGTCAGGAGAGGCGCAAGGGGCTTTGAGTTCGGATCCGATAGTGCAGGCTGCTCAGCAGAAGGCTTATGAGAGGGCTGTGGCCCGGCAGCGGGCGGCTGAACTGGCTGCCCAGCAACAGGCTGCTACCCAGGAGTTGACGCAGGCCCAGCAGCAGTTTGCTATGGCCCAGCAAAGGGTTAGGGAACAAGAGGCGAAACAGAAGGCCCTGCAGGCCGAGTATCACAAAAAGGCCGTTGGCGAGGCCTATGAGGGCCTACGGGCTGCGCAGCAGAGGTACTGCGAGTTCATGGGAGTCTCCGGCGACAGCGGAAGACCGGCTCAAACAAGCTACCAGGCACGGGCAGTACCTCAAGCGCCGGGTCAGCAGCAGGCCCTTCAGTATCCCCAGATGGCCCCCGGTCAGCAGCCACAACAGCCTCAGGCCCAGCAGCAGTATGGCCAGCCGGCCCCTACGCCTCAAGGCGTCGGGCAGCTCCAATATGCAGGGCCCGCTCCGGCCGCGGCCGGCGCTATGCCGAGTCAGCCCACTATCACTCCATATCAGGCCCCCCCGGGGCAAAGTACCCCTTTGCACGTGCAGGGTCAGCAGCAACAGCAGGCTGAAAGCGGAGGCGGTTTATGGTCAACGCTCAAGGAGATTTTCGCTTCCCCTACAACCGCCGTGGGGCCTAATCAACAACGTAGCATGTTTGAGGGACGCAACAAGAGCCGCTACAGCGACTAACCCCCCCGAAACGATCCCTGCGATGAGCTTGGCAAGTCCGGTCTCTGGGCCGGACTTTTTTGTTCCTACCGACTAGTACCAATGCGCAGTCAAACAGTTATAGCTTTTGCCAAAAGTAATGACCTGTTCACCACCCGTCACCCCGGCGAATGCCGGGGACCGGAAGTCCCACGTCCCGCGGGATTGAAATCCCGCCTGCGGCGGGACTGGATTCCGGCTTCCGCCAATCCCGTTAAGTTAACCGCGCCGCGTAATAAAACTTGCTGATTAGTCGGCTCTACGCGTATTGTTCGCGATCCTAAGCCGGAAAACTTGGCAGATTTTTTACACGGCACGTAGTAAGAGAGCTTCTCTACCTTTCCAATTCTCTTAAATTAAGAGGAGAGTTCAGAGAAAGTTCGGAAAGGAGAGAAGATCTCATGAACAACCATCATCGACAGCGGTCGGAACCGCACATGAAAATCCTCGGTAGGGATTTTCAGGCTAAAGACAAAACCTTTGTCCTCCCGTCGACCTTCCGGTTGGGATTGGATCCGGAGGAAATCGGGAAGATTGCCCTTAGATCAGGCTTTATGAAACGACGACCCCGAAAGATCGAGCCCAGGACCTTCCTCCAAGCTCTTGTCGCTATGACCCTCAGCCCAGGTTTTTCCATGAGGGCGTTTGCAATCATCTTGGGCCTCCTGAGCCACAACGTTGTCAGCAAGGTGGCCGTCTTCCTCCGGATGAAGCCCAATGTCATTGACTTTGTAAGAGAAGCGCTTTTCAACTCAGTTTCGGCCATGTCCCGGCTCAAAGAAGAGATCGGTCACGGGGTCTTTGCTTCTTTCCGTCGGGTCTTGTTGCAGGACAGCACAAACCTTTCTCTTCCTCAAAAGCTTGCAAAGTTTTTTCCGGGCGCCAAAAATCAGTCGGGTAAAACCAGCGCGTCAATCAAACTTCAGACCACCTACAATGCCCTCACCGAGACATTTGTCTCATTTCAGACTCACTGCTTACCGGTGCAACGACCAATGCGCCTCTCCTTCCATCTTGGATATTATCCAGGAGGGAGATCTGGTGATCCGCGACCTGGGCTACTCTTCCCTTGGTGTCTTCAGGTCCATTGATGAGAAGAAAGCTTTCTACCTGAGTCGCTATTCCCATAAAATAGCTCTCTTCCACCCCACCGGCAAACGCTTCGATCTGCTCGGGCACCTGAAAAAACACGGAACCCTTGACGAAGGGCTCCTTGCCGGCAGCGAGGAAAGACTCCCCGTGAGGGTAGTGGCCATTCCGATCCCTGAGCCTATTGCCGCCCAAAGAAGGAGAAGACTGCTCCACAGTGGAGACAAACGGCTCAATCCCGATCCAACCCATTTGGCCCTTCTCGGATGGGAGATCTTTCTCACCAACGTCCCCCAAAAGACCTGGGATGCCAGGACAGTGTCCCGGATCTACGGGGTGCGTTGGCGCATCGAAATCATCTTCAAATCCTGGAAAAGCCACTTTAAGATTCATGCATTTGATCATCCCACCCCAACGGAGGTGCAACTGCTCATCTACGCGAGACTTATTTATATCACGCTCTTTCAGACTAGCTTTTTCACCCGGCTTGCCGCCTTCGTCTATGAAACGACAGGACAACACCTCAGCCTGCTTAAAGCGGCCGACTTCTTTAGCCAACGCATCCTGCCCGCATTGTTGACGGGAAGTGACTATCCGCTCATTCTTCAACAGATCCTCAAACATTGCACATACGAAAAACGGAACAAAAGGGCAAACTATGGACAAATCTTTCAGTTACTCGTGGAAAACCCATGACCAAGAACCCCCTTAACTTAACGCGTATTGGCTTCCGCCGGAATGACGGTGTAAGGGTACCTCCAATCGGACAAAACTGTCGGCAATGGGTAGTGCGCCAGGCAAAGCTTGGCATCTCTTTCAGGGTGAGAGTCCCTGTCGGGTAAGGCCTAACCAGCCACCCGTATCGAGTGTTGCGGATATGGAGGAGGAAGTCAACGACTACCGAACGAAATATCCGAAGCGTACACAGAGAATCCTGTGGGCCGCAGGGGAGGCCGCACTCCCCCAAGCGATTCAGCCTCGTTACGCCAATAAAGCAGGCGGCGACGGTGTTACCGTTCCGGAAGCCAACACAAAGGGATCGTAACGGTGAGATCCTGGAGGGCCTGTCGGGGTCAGAGAGCGTGGCACGCAGGAAGAGAGATGTCAGGAACCTGGGAGACCCCATGGTCTCCCTCACAAGAGGGTAGGGTGGACCAACCCGAAAGAAGGCCACTTGATGGGCCGCGGGGAGTCAGATCGCTCCATAGTACTCCGAGGCGGGAGAGCCGACCACATGGGGAAGGGAGCGACAGGGCTGCGTAGCCCGTAAAGGAAACATGGGCTGGATACGACATGCCGGAACAACTCATGCAAACCTCACTGCGGGGAATAGCAAATCGGGCAGCGGCCCACAAGGAGCATCGGTTTCGCAACCTGTCCGGGCTACTCAATGAGACGAATCTGGCCTGGTGTTTCAAGTTCTTGCGAAAGGACGCAGCACCGGGCGCAGATCGAGTGGATGTCCTGGATTACCGGCAAGAGCTGGAGTCCAATATTCGCGATCTCGTCGAGCGTCTCAAGGGTCAGCGGTACCGAGCGAAGTTGGTGCGGAGGTGTTATATTCCCAAACCTAATGGGAAAATGCGTCCCCTGGGCATCCCGGCCACTGAGGACAAGCTGTTGCAAGTCGCAGTAGCCAAAATCCTCGAAGCTATCTATGAGCAAGATTTCCTGGACTCAAGCTATGGGTATCGTCCCAATCGCAGCCCCAAGGCTGCGAGTCAGGACCTTGCCCGGACGCTTCTAATAGGAAAGTATTGCTGGGTTGTGGAAGCGGATATCAGAGGCTTCTTCGATACCATAGATCATCAATGGATGATCAAGATGCTCGAAGAGCGCATCGATGATAAACCGTTTCTCCGCCTCATCCGTAAATGGCTTCGAGCGGGGATACTGGAGACGGACGGCCAAGTGGTGCACCCGGTAACGGGAACCCCACAAGGCGGCATAGTGTCTCCCGTGTTGGCCAACATCTACCTCCATTATGCGCTGGACCTCTGGTTTGCGCGGCGGATCAAACCCCGATGTCATGGGGAGGCCATGATCATCCGCTTTGCTGACGATTTTGTCTGCGCCTTCCAGTACCGCTCCGATGCCGAGTCCTTTTACCGTGATCTCGGTAAGCGGCTGGGCAAGTTTGGGCTCGAAGTGGCCCCGGATAAGACTCGCATCCTCCGCTTCTGCCGGTTTGATCTGAATGGAAGCGGTCGATTCGACTTTCTGGGCTTCGAGTACTATTGGGAGCGGACCCGCACGGGACGCCTCGGCGTCAAACGGCGGACCTCCCGGAAGAAGCTTCGCGCTTCCCTTGCCAATATGACCGACTGGATCAGGCGCAACCGCTCTCTACGGGTGGGTCAGCTTCTTTCCATCCTGTGTGCGAAATACCGCGGGTACTGGAATTACTATGGAGTGATTGGCAACTCAGCCAGTCTCGGCCAGTTCTTCTACCGGAGCAAGCGTATCCTGTTCAAGTGGCTCAATCGCCGTAGTCAACGTAAGAGCTATACTTGGACGGGGTTCCAGGCTCTCCTGGATTTCTTTGGCGTGGAGGGACCTCGGATCACCCAGCAGCACGGCCCAGCTCAGCTTCGCCTCCTGTGATCACCTCTGCCCGTGCGGCAGCGAGCAGCACTGAAGAGCCC
Source organism: uncultured delta proteobacterium (assembly GCA_963828085.1). Lineage (GTDB taxonomy): Bacteria > Desulfobacterota > Desulfomonilia > Desulfomonilales > Desulfomonilaceae > CAWBBA01. The sequence goes on along the minus strand of CAWHDO010000039.1, from coordinate 38,415 downwards.
GGTGCGAGAATATCGCACGCCGGGATCCGTGAGGGGGCCGTCGGGCAACTGGCGGTCCTACCTCGATTAACATCGCCGATTCTATGTCTATGAACCCCCTCCGGGTTCCTGTTGCTGATGATAAGTCTTCTGAATCATGTCATTTAGAAACCGTTCGGGGTTGTGGATTGCTTCTCGGGGTATGGTGAATTCGTGGTCTCTGGTTCGCTCCATCACAAGCTTCAGGCCGTGATGATAGTTCTGGAAAATTTTTCGGCACACTATCAGAGCTTCTTCCGAACCGTTCAGCACCAGCCCGACCAACTCTTGGAGAGCATCCTCGGAGAATCGTATCCTTAGACCGTAGAGACTTTCGAACTCCTTCTCAAAGGCATGGACCTCATTTTCCACCTTAATAAAGCGCTTGTACACAGTCTCAGGGGTGAGTCCCTGTTTCATGGACGCATCCACGATTATGTCCAGCGCCCATCCATTAGCGGATTTGCCGCACGCTTTTTCGAACTCCGCGCATCTAGCTTCGAGTTCCTCGCGTAGTTCGGTCCTCTCCTCCGCGTCCACCTCATCGAAAACGTCACATTTGGAAGGATGAGAATCGTCCCCCAAAAAGCCCTCCAGAAACTCCCTCGGGTCCTCAACCAAATCTTGGGTGACGGCCAAACGATTGATATCGGTTGACGGGAGCTTCCTTTCAAAGCCGACGAGGACCTTCTCCATCACACTTATAAGCGCGCGTGCCCCGGTTTTCTCCATGTGTGCGAGCGCAGCCACCTTCGCCAGGGCTCCGTCTGTGAAACGGATGTCAATCCCATAGGACTTGAAGTCCTGTTTCTTCGCAGTTACGACCGAGGAATATCTGTTTTTCAAAATTTTGTACAGATCTTCCTCGTCCAAATCGTCCAGAACGGCGATGACAGGGAGGCGTCCCACAAACTCCGACTCAAAACCGTACTCTATCAGGTCCTCCGATTTTACTTCACGCAGTAGGTCGGTCCTGTTTTCCTTCACTTTCAGGCTTGCGCCGAAGCCCAACCCTTTTCGGGACATTCGTTTGGAGACTATTTCGTCCAGCCCGTTAAATGCGCCTGAAACGATAAAAAGGATGTCTCGCGTGTTGATGGTCCGTTTCAGCCGCTTTCCTGTCTTTTGGAAATGAGCAGCGGCCTCCATGAGAGATACCGGATCATGGGCGACCTTCAGATCTACTTCAGTTTCCTCCATCGGTTTGAGAAGGTTTCTCTGGACCCCGGTTCGGGACACATCAATCCCGATTATATTTCCCGAAGAGGCTATCTTATCGATTTCATCTATATATATGATCCCGTACCGAGCCTTTTCAATGTCGCCGTCCGCTTCCTGAACCAGATCGCGGATAAGATCCTCTACGTCACCGCCAACATAGCCCGTTTCACTGAACTTTGTGGCATCACCCTTCACGAAGGGGACTCCTATCTTTCTGGCGATCAGTTTTATCAGATATGTCTTTCCAACGCCGGTAGGGCCGATGAGGATCATATTACTCTTGATCCTTCCGATTCCCTCGCGATCTTCAATTTCGCCTCTCTGCTGAAAGTAGCGAATTCGGTTGAAATGGGTGCATATCTTGGTTGAAAGAATTTCTTTCGCTGAATCCTGGCGAATGACAAAACGATCCAGGTAGTCGTGAAGTTCCGCGGGCTTCATATCGAAGCGGATATGGGAAGGTTCTTTGTCATGCTGGATCGTCTCCCCCCCACTCGTTTCTTCCAGATCGGGCCAGGGACCGATTTGCGTGCCCATAACCCTTATCCGGTTGCCGTATTTATTTGCCAGAAATTCGTTTATCTCCTTCTCGATCTCTTTCGGATCCGGCAGATTCGCTGCTCTGGTTTTATCTTCGTCATTCATGATTTCGGCCCTTCCCAATTCCAAAACTCTCGTTTTTCTCTATTCTACCTTGGTTTGTAATATATGTACTGAGCCAAGGAAGGTCAATCCTGTCTCGACTCCTTTGACAATTCTGTTGTAAAGTACACGTCTCGGAACGCACCGGCACCAGGCAGGGGCGAGGTTGATGAGAGCCTATTTGAAAACCTTAATCAAGAAAGGACCTGTTCCGCTCGTGAAATGGGGACAAGTCCTCTACAACTTGCTCCCTCCCTCTGTCAGGTATGGCAAGGCGTGGAATCAAGCCCTTGGGTTACTTATGGAAAGCGAACGCTGGGACGAAAAAACTCTGGTCCGATACCAGGAAGAGCGCCTGGAATGTCTCATACATCACTGCTACGCCAATGTCCCTTATTATAAGGAGATCTTTCAGCAGCACGACCTGAAACCGCAGGACATTCAGAGCATAGATGACCTGAAGAAGCTTCCGACAATTGATAAACAGACCGTCATAAAAAGAAAAAAGGATCTCCTTGCAACCAACATAGCGGCTTTAGGGAGAAACCCTGCTCGTACCAGCGGTAGCACCGGCACGGCCCTGGAATTTTGCATGGACAACAGCACCAGGCCCACAGAGAGGGCTATGGTCCTTCGGCATCTCCTGTGGCTTGGATACAAGAGAGGGGATAGAACGGCTCTCTTCAAAGCTCTTCCTTTGGCCGATCCGGCAAAGGTTTCTCAGTATTTGCCGGGCTCGAGGGAACTCAGGTTCTCCTTTCACAATGTGGATCACCAGCGCCTCGAAATGATGGCGGATGAACTTGAAAGATTCAAACCCGCTTTCATAAACGCATGGCCTTCATGTCTGTACATCCTAGCCAAGTGGATGGAGAGAAAGGGGCGATCCGTACCACCACCTAAATACATAGTGACGTCGTCGGAAAATCAGTATCCGCACATTCGTGAGAAAATAGAACGCGTTTTCAGGTCCAAGATTGTTGATTGGTACGGTCAGGAAGAATGCTGTGCAACTGCGATCCAATGCGAGCGTGCGCAGGGATATCACGTACAGATGGAGATGGGTATAGTTGAATTGGTGCCCGTGAGCAGGGGACAAGAGTGTTGGGAAATTGTGGGGACGTGCCTTCACAACTCAGCCATGCCGTTTATTCGATACAAAACCGGTGATCTGGCCATCAAAGGAGAAGGACATTGTTCCTGCGGAAGAGGGCATCCCACAATCGAGAATATTATAGGAAGAGAGATAGACTTTGTATGACCCAGGAAAAGAATATGATTTCGCCGCTAATACTGCATTTTGCCTTTTACAAGATGGATGAAATACAAGAGGCACAAGTCATACAGGAAGACTTGAAAACACTAAGAGTCCTTATTGTCCCCTGGGATGGGATTTCCTCCGTGACCAAGGAGAAGCTGTTGCGGGAGTTGCGATCGCGCCTGGAGTCCCCGGGTATGGAACTCATCCTCGAGCAAGTGGCGAGCATTCCTGGCAAAGAGGGATGCTACAAAAAGCCCTTTCTCATCTCACACGTTGATGTAGACAAATATTTGTAGATGGATGCTCAATGAAAATTCTTTTTTGCGGTGAAACGTTTCCCAGAGCGCCCCAAATGCTGAGGGTGCTCCTCCCGGACGAGGAGATCCTCGCTTGCCCGGTCGAGCAGGTCAAAGAACAAGCAATGACAGTGGACGTGATCATTCCCCTTATGCATCTACTGGAGCCTGAGATTATCCAAAGGACGAGGGCTGGATTGATTCATCAGTGGGGTGTGGGACTGGAAGGCGTCGATATTCCCGCGGCAACAGCCCGAGGGATTCTCGTCTGCAACGTGCCGGGAGATGCGACAGCCAATGCCGATTCCACTGCGGAGCACGCGGTCTTTCTCATGATGGGTCTGGCACGGCGCATACACGAATGCTTCAGGGCTTTTAAACAAGGTCTCTGGGGTGCACCTGTGGGTGAGGCCCTCTTTGGCAACACAGCGCTCATTGTCGGGCTGGGACGGGTGGGGAAAGCCCTGGCGCGAAGGCTGACAGCGCTCGGCATGACGGTTGAGGCGATCAGTCGCATGCGCGACCCCGCGACGGAAGCGACCTTAGGCGTTACAAAGACGGCGGACCTATCAGATCTATCAGAGATGGCGTCTATGGCGGACTTTGTCATTTCCACCATTACTCTCACCGAAGAAACCAGGGGCCTATTCAACAGAGAATTGTTCCAGTCGATGAAAAAGACCGCGTTCGTCATCAACATATCCAGGGGCCCGGTCCTGAACGAACATGATTTGCTGCAAGCCCTCGATGAAAGAATAATCGCGGGCGCGGGATTGGACGTTTACTCACGTGAGCCGCTCGATCCGTCGAGTCCGCTTCTGTCCAGAGCGGATGTCTTCGCCACTCCTCACGTTGCCGGCGCGACGAGGCAGAATTACGAGGGTATAGGTCGAATTGTGGCCGACAACTTATTGCTCTTCAAGGAAGGGGAAACGCCGCGTTTCTGCGTAAACGCGGGATGAACGGGTTTAGGCGCCAAAATAAGGTTGATCGATTCCTGGCAAGCTGGTTGTCCCGGAGGGACATTCCGATAGTAGCCCGGCGATTTATCGCCGGGAATGAGCGGCCAAGAGAGCGCTCTACGCCCTCGATGGGCGCCCGAAGGATTGACCCTTCGGGCGCCCATCGAGGGCGTAGATCTGGATCATTGTTTATCGGTTACCCGGCAATGAATTGCCGGGCTACTATCATAGAGCCCCTCCGGGGCTCAGGATTTAGGAGAAGCTTGTTATCTTAACGCCTATGGGATGATCAGGATCAGTGTTTCAGAAATGTCTTTATACTGGCGAACGAATGATATGGTAGGTAGCGACGGGCCGATTACTCCTACCGATCCTTTCGAATTACCTTGGTGCCAGAATGTCACGCTAAAGCACACATATAGACGCCAAACTAACCGTCAGCGTCGGCCTCAGCCAATTGCTCCATCGGTTGTGGGGGTTCGGCCAACGCGCGGGGATGGACGCATTCCCTGTCAAGAAGCTTCAGGAATCTTTTTATCAACCTCCGCGACAGACATCCTTTTTCCTCTTCCGTCAATCCTGCAACCGGAACCTGGCCGCCGGCCATCTCTTTATGGCCTCCCGCTGATCCGGCCTTTCCCACCAGCCTGCGAATGACCGCGCCGGCCTTGTGTAATCTCGACGTAGATCTCACGGAAAGAATCAGAAGGTCGTCGCGTTCCCCTATGCAAAAGGACCAACGCACCCCTTCGAGACGCAGAAGCAGGTCGGCTAATTCCGGGATGATAGCCTCGGAATGGATCCTTCCCAGACACGAGATAGCTATATCTCTGTGAACGGTCGCCCGGGCCAGCCCTCGCTCGTAGTCCTCAAAGTACTGCGAAGAGAGCGAAGGCCGTTCGATTTGAGCGACCACGCGAGGGTTGGTAAGAGGTGACAGATAGTTGAATGCATTGAAATCTATCTTGGATGCTCCCCTAACCAGAGAGTTCGTGTCCGCTTTAATACCGTATATCAGGGCATTGGCCAGTGAGCGCGTTGGAACCAGACCCGCGGCCGTGAGATACTCCGTAATTATGGTCGATGTGGCACCGTATTTTGGCCGGATGTCGTGAAATTCGGCTTTTAGAGAGGACTTCCGCAAAGGATGATGATCTATCACGATCAGAGGAGGCGCAGCTCTGAAATCCATCAAATTATTTCCCGTGCCCGGCTGAGCGTCGACCAGTGCTATGCCGTAGTACCGGGAACGGTCGATACGCGACAACTGGGTCATCTTGATCCGCAACCTGTGGATCATCGCCCTGTTTTCGGCTCGCGTGACAACACCGCCATAACCTATTACGGATCGAATCCCGAGTTTTCTTGACAAGAGAAACTGTAATCCGTATGCGCTTGCTATGGAATCCGGATCTGGATTGTTATGGCACAAAACCAGCACCCGCCGCCGTCCTGCCCCTTCGAGAACGGCTGACAGGTCGGCCAGCCTGCACGCGGACCTGCCCACATCCCATTTGAGAGAATTCACAACGCCGCAGGTTTGCCCGGGCGACTTATTCAAGGGCTTCCCCCGAGAATATTCGAACTGAACCGCGTTGTTCATCACACGCAGTGGTCACTCCTCCGTGTGGTCAGAGCTAAAGGATGCCATCATCTTCCTCACTACTCGTTCGTTTAGCACCATGCCTCGAATTACCCCTTTGGACCGTGCGTATCGATTCTCGATGAAGGCTTCCAGCGCCAGATTCCTCTTTTCAGGAATCGTGATAATTCCCATCATGGTCAACGTCTCGCCCGGCGGCGCCATAGTGTTCAGATCAGGAAACTCTGTGCCCGTAAGTATAGGCATGAGCCTCTGGTTCTTGAGGAGCTTCAAGACCATGAATGCTGCGAACTGGGCCACCGCCTCCATCTGTAGATGCCCCCCGAATAGTGGCATGCCGACGAAGTGGTCCTTGAGTATGGGGTTTTGCTCGGGGGTCGGAACGGTAAACCGTGCGAATCCGCAGAACCCGTCATAAATATCGCTCTGTTCCATTACCACACGGTCAAGAAAGAGGAAGTTTTTCCCGTACATGTCGAGCGTACGCTCTATCTCATCTTTTTCGTAGCACACCCATTTGCGGTTCACGGCGGGCTTGTGGGGCCTTGGCTCACGGGGTTTTGCGGTTCCAACAGATGTGCCTCCGGTGAGGTCGCGGTAGTATACCTGCCGCACATCCCCGGGCTGATAACGGCCGCCCGAGATGAATTCTCTCACAACAATGATACCGCAAGCTTCCCGTACAAAGTCGGAAATTATCTCCACCGCCGCTCTGAGCACCGAGAACGTTCTGTCATTCCTCAAAGCAGCAAAAAGTTTTTCGACAAGTTTGGAAAGCCGGCCCAGATCTGAGGAGTCGCTAACAGAACTCCATTCCTCCTTAATAAATCGCTTCAATTCATCCAACAGGCCCGCCCAGTTCTGGAGTCCGGCCAATGACTGCTCCATCCTGGAGTATGCCGGGGCAAGGTCTTCTGAGATAACCGATGCCTGCCGGAGGTCTCGAAGATAGTTATTAATAACCGCGATCTCGATTCCGGTGAAGAACTGGGACGACTGGGTCCAGGCTTCGGGAAGCGCTGCAATGACAGTGCGTTTTCCCTGGCGCGCGAGGCGCACGGCGAGGTCTTCAAGGTGCTTTTTGGTGTGAGAAATAAAGTAAGGCAAATCCCCGCGGTAAGTCAAAGCCATGAACTGGGTATCTTCATCAGTCAGACTCGAAAGCCCGTTTACCGTGTCAGCAAAGGAATCGGCGTTAACATAATAGACATTCCTCTTCACGGCTGTGGCCATGTCAAAAAAGGTTTGCTTCCCTTTGAGGATGTCACCCACTGCTTTCATTACCGAGGGCTGACGCGGGAACCCGCCCGCGACGGTGTGTATCATGGCGTCGAGCCGGTTAACGCCCGTATCCCTTAGCCGGCCCTCGATGAGCGCCAAGTCGTCAAAAACTCGGCATCTCTGATCAGAGATGTACCTGAGAGGCACATCTATGAGCGTAGTGTGCAGTTGCTCGAAGAACGTTTGTTCACGAGGGTCTTCAGGATTGAGTGACGTGCCGAAAACTTGCGCTCCCGCTGCCACCGCGGCTTTGGCAATTGCAGCCCCATATCCGCCTTCCCGAGCGCCGATGATTAGAACATTCTTGCCTTTGAGCATTGAATTAGCCCCTGCTCCTGTTCCGCCGGTTGGATGCATTCGGCTTCTGAAAATACAATAGGCACTGGTTGCAGTCAATGCGAGGGCGTCATGTATGAAAGCATTGGGTCGGGTGAACTTTCGACAAGGCTTCTGAAAAGTCTTGTTCGTTTTTCCTCGCTGAAGGTTTAACCCTGGGCTATAACTATGGGCGCAGACAGTGCCGACAACGGGGTATGTTAAATGACATGGAGTGAAGAAAAAGAAGAAGCTGCCCTCGAAATCCTCGGGCTTCTATACGAAAACAGGATGATCCGGACGTTCTATCGTGACAGGCCCGAAGGTTGGACTCTGGTTTCGGGCCTGTACAGCCCTCTGTACATCCAGCTCCCGGCCTTTAGTCTCCTATCCGTCGGTTTTTGACAAAGTTTGCAAGGCCATGGTCCGCATGATTCGTGAAGAAGCGCCCGAGATCACAAGGGTGATCGGCATTGCCATGGCCGGAGTTCCTATTGCTGCCGGAATGTCCTTCGCCGGCGGCATACCCGGGGGATTCACGAGAAAGATGGACAATGTGAAGTCCCTGGCGCAATTCAGGGAGGTCATCACCACTTATGGTGAACATGCGATGCTTGAGGGGGAACTTACTTCCGGAGACAACATAGCGCTGGTGGATGATTTGGTGACGCGGTTCGACAGCAAACTCCTGGCCCTCGAGCAGGTGAAGTACGAGGTTCAAAAAAGAGGGCTCCGGAACGTTGAATGCCGGACCGTGCTTGTGGTGCTGGACCGTGAACAGGGCGGCCAAGAAGCGGCCCAGAAACAGCAGATTAAACTGCTGAGCCTGATACCGTTCAGGACCGTGGGGCTTCCGCTCTTGGAAAGCGTGATGGCAAAAACGGAATGGGAAACCATCAGCCACTATCTCCGGGAGCCAAGCTATTTTCAAGAAAAGGCTGTACAGGAGCGCCTCACTGGCCTTGCTCAGTCCGGATGATCTGGGTTCTCCTTCTCAGGCTCTGGCTTGGGAACGCGCATTAAACATCCTCGTTCCCAGGCTCCAGCCTGGGAATGTCTTCTGGGACGCTCTGCGTCCACTCGGCCTCTCGCAACGAGAAAGAAAAGTGCTTTTCCGAAGTAATCCGTCATTTACGCGGGGCAATCGTTGATCCTGTGTCATTGCGAGGAGTGATCGGTGGAACAGGCTTCCAGCCTGTCTTTTTAGGGATGACCGGCAATCCCGCGTTCCGCGCGGGACGGTTCCACCACCAATCTCGGCTTCGGCAGTGCAGATGATTGCTTCGTCCCGCGCGACGCGGGACTCGCAATGACAGTCTTTAGCCGCGGGTAACTGAAAACCTACTTTCCCAACTGAATTTCTATTGACGCGGCAATCTCTATGTTTTACATTTGTTTGATGAAATGGGGCTGCCCTCCCAGGCGTTCTTTGGATGCGAGAGAAGGCTGCTCCCATAAATATTCTAAAGGGCGTCTCGTTCAAGGACTATTAAGTCAGTAGACGCCTTGTAGAAGGGATCTGATACTTCCAGCCAAGAATATCTAGTCGAAAATCAGCCACATAGGCTTCTCTCCCCTTTAAGGGGAGGTTTTCAACAACTAGCGGAAACAAATACACAGCTCCGCGGGGTCGGAGTTGCCACTGGGGCAGACGGGGACGAGGGCTCTTCAGTTCTCGGATGGGATCATCCCAATGAGGACCATGCGCCTATTTCCCCGGGTCAAACCTCTTCAGAAAGGAGAAATTTTGAATGCCGGGTATCTATGTTAAGGAAGACGAGCCATTTGAAAATGCATTGAGGCGATTCAAGAAACAAGTTCAGAAATCAGGTGTTCTCACTGAAACAAAAAAGCGGCGGGCCTACGAAAAACCTAGCGTGAAGAAGAAGAGAAAGGCGATGGCTGCCAGAAAACGACTATTGAAAAAGCTGAGGAGAATGCGGACTAGATAAAATGCCATGCCCTCAATGGCAGCGGCCACTTATAGTAATTGAAAGAGTTATGTTCTAAGCTCGGCATAACTTGATGCGGACGGGCAAATTTGGGGAGACAGGCAGGGCATCCTGCCTGTCCCGCCGATCTGGCTTCCGGACGGCGTAATTGTTCAAGAGTTTCGGCACAGGGTATTACAGTGCTGAAAGTAGATACAGTCGGCTCTCGGCTTGACGAGCAGGGTTTTTTTGACGTACTACCCCGTATCTTCAGGAAAGCGAGGCAAATTAGATTCCCGTGAAAATATTTGCTTCTCCGCGATGGTCAGTGTGGTTTGAGGAGAGCCCTCTGCTCATCGCCATGCCGTATGTTGCAGCATTGGCTGTTCTTGTCGTGACCGGCGTGGACACGGGGTTCTCAGGAAAAGACCTCAGCGCGTATGAGGTGATTCTTGTCCTGGCAGCGGCTATTCCGGCCGGGTTCCTGCTCATCTTTTCAACGTTCGGGCTTGTGTCGTACCTCATCTTTATTCCATCGATTTCCCACGACGGCCATCTATTCTCACAAGTTCACGGGACCCATCTCATCCACCCTCTGACGACTTCGATCGTGCTGGGTCTCGCGGCCCTGTGCATCTATACGGGCAGTTTGGCCGCGTGGGCAACATGGGCTGTTCTACTGGTAATATACCTGCTTCAGACTGCCCTCATCATGCGAAGAGTAGCCGAAGAGCACCTCGTGAACGGCCTTGAGGAGCTGGGAGCGAGCAAATCGCTCCTGCTGCTCAATCTCATCGTTGGCGGAGAGATTGTGACAGTGGCCGCCGGCGCGAAGCCCTTGCAGCCCTGGAGCCTGGGCAGGCTACCTGAAGACACGTGGATCGTGGATGTTCGCACAAAACCCGAATTCCACTGGAACCGGCTCCAGGCCGCGGAGAATTACCCCTGGGGCGCTGGTGTGATCGAAGCGGCTAAAAACATTCCCAAAGATCGCCCGGTGCTCGTAACCTGCTTTTCGGGCCATCGATCTCCTGCGGTGGCGGTAATGATGAGAAGATTGGGATTCAAGACCGTTTACAATCTAAACTGGGGGATCCTCTATCTACTCTTGTTGGAGCGCGGCCAGAAAGAAACAGGCCCGTTCAGCCTCACCCGGCCCCATCGGGACCCTCACCGGAGGGGTGAAGATTTCAAGGGAATATCGGTCGGATACATCACCTTCGCCGTGCTGACGCTGATCGTCGCTCCACTGCAGCAAACCCTCAATCCCACGAACGTCTCTGAATTGCAGCGGATCGTGGGTGCAATCCTTGGGCTTGGCGGGCTTTTTCTTGGCTTCTTGACCTTCAGGGCCCTGGGAAGGAATTTTCGCGTATTTGCAGCCCCCAGGAGGAGTGGGACACTCGTTACCTCCGGCCTGTACGCCAGGGTGCGTCACCCTATGTACACCGCGGTTATCGCTAGCCTGGGCGGATATGTGCTGTACTTCGGGAGTCTCTGGGCAGTCCCCTTCTGGTTGGGTTGTACAATTCTTTACATGATCAAGGCAGTAAAGGAAGAACGATTGCTGGTAGAGCATTACCCCGAATACGAAGACTATCGCCGACGTTCCTGGCGTTTCATCCCCTTCATTTTCTAAGCGTACCAGCAACCCGCGGGACTTGGGAACGGGTGAGGAAGAGGCTTCGCTCACCTTTCTCCCGAGAGCGATTTGGGGCTTCCCTTTACCCGAGGCTGCCGATCTTTTCCGTGCGGACAGTCTTTCGCACCTTGCAACTCAGAGTTGAAATTCGTTCCGAGGTTTCCGGTGTAATCTCGCTCATTGTCAGGTCTTTGAAGCCTCGGGTCCCCTGGTTCACGAACAGCATGGCCAGCCAGCCTATGGGTAAAGCCGTTCCCGAGGTGACCGCGAAGGAGGCTTCTTTCACGGCCCATTCATTACCGTTGAAGGAGAGAGCCATGCCGCCAGCGGCTTTTATCAGGCGAAACGCGTCCACATCGGTTATGCTGTCCCCCACGTAGAAGACATCGCGCAATTCCGCGCGTTCGATATCTGCGATTCTCTCGATAGCCCGTGCCTTTTCTCTGCCGCCCACAGGATTCACTTCCTCAATGATCCTGTAAATATCCATCTCCGGAAGTATCGTCCAGAAAATCTCGTCAAGTTGCTCGACCGTCTTTCGGTCCGCATCTGACAGGTCTTTAGGCGATGCGGCCCCGGAAGGAATCGTAAAATCGGGCAGATCCAGTATGCGGGTATGAATCTCTTTGAGGGCCTTTTTCTCACCCGGGTTGAGCGTGTAGTGGTCAAGATTCACAGCGGTGGAATACGTGTTCGGAAACGGAAAACCGACTGCATCGCAGACGGCCATGATATAGGCCGAGTAACTGGTGCTCACTATGTACGCGGGTACTATGTCCAGAACATCCCTGAGCATGCAATCAGCCTGAGGAATCATCTGAATGTTGTGGCGAGAGAACTTGACCATGCTCCTGTTATCAAGACCGAAGGCCTTGAAAAAAGGGAGTATCAGTCGCAGAGTGTCGCCCGCCTTGTAATTGGGCTTGTGAATCACCTCGGCCAGATAGTCGTCGTAGAGACTTATCTTGCCGAAAAAGCGATCTCCTCCCGGCATGAACGCGTCGGCCAGCTCGGCTGCATTGTCGTTCTTAGTTATGGGGCCTTCGCAGTCGCTGATAAAGATCCTTCGGGGGCTTCTTTCCATAGCGTTTCTCCCTTCTAAGGGGTGCCACCCATATTGCTCGGCACTTATACGCGCGCGCTTTTAAGGCTCGAAAGGGACTTTTCAAAAAATGCCTTGTCCGGATAGCTGCTCCGGCCATAGCCTTCAATACTCTTGGACGCCACGATTGCAGCCAACTCTAGACTGGCCTCAAGCCCGACCGACTCGATTGCCCCTGCGAGGAAGCCCGCGGCTGCAACATCGCCCGCGCCGGTCCGGTCCCTAATTTCACGCGGAATCACCGCGGCCTGATGAACCGACCTTCCGCGGTGAAGGCTATCATGCCTTCCGGGCCAAGTTTCACGATAACCATCCCGACACCAATTTCAAATAGAAAATTGACTGCCGTCTGCATTGCGGTGCAAGAAGTCAGAGTTTCCAACTCTTCTTGTGTGATGAACAGAAGATCTGTCCGCTGAAGGATAGGCCGGAGCTGATTCAGTCCTCTTGCAGCGTAAAGTGCTCCGGGATCGAAGCTAACGTGGGTCGAGCCGTGGAGGCGCTCAACGAGCTTGATCTGGGCTTCCAGCGCTTTCTGTGAGACAAAAGAGGTCAGGTGCACCCATTGGGCCTGACGGAAATAGTCGCAATCGGGCTCCTCAGATCCAGCCAGATCATTGGCATTGGGCAAGATCACCAGGGCCCTGTCTCTGCTTGGGTCTGCTCTGTCAATAAGGGCTAGGCACCTGCCTGCCGGCAGCGCCACCTTCCTTATCCTTACACATTCCGGCTTTCCGAGGGATTCGAGCGCGGACGTTCACCCCCGTCATTTCCCGTTACGCCGTAGAATCCCGTGGCAAATCCCATTTTGCATAGAGCAGCAATCATGTTGGCCGCTGATCCACCGGGCTCCGCCGCTCTGAGGGTACCTTCCGCCTCAAGCGCAGGATAGATAGTGTTATACAACCCCACATCCCGAACGTATTCTTCCCCCGGCTGGAGGCCATGGGCAGCAAGAAATTCCCCGCTCACTTCCCAGATCTCGTCTACATTCAGCGACCCGAAGCCTATGACTTGCAAGTTCACGGACCTGCCCTTTCAGATGTTCAGGGTTATTGTTTCAGGAGCGCGGGTTGAGAACGGCCGCGTACATCATTTCAAAAGCGCCTTACCGTCTACTTCAAGCCAGTCCTCATAGTGTCCTAATTTGGAACGCCATGGGGGATCTCTACCCCGCGAAACGCGGGTCACCCCGGACTCCGATCCGGGGTCCAGTCCCGCGTTTCGCGGGATGGATTCCGGCGTCTGCCGGAATGACGGCCGGTGCACTAAGTTTGGACGCCACCCCAATCCTACCATTTTTCCTCAGTACGGCTATGTAGTTGGAAGCGAATGGTTCTTTCAGATTGAACATGCTGTCCAGTTTTCTTGCCAAGGCCAACCAGAATAAGGTAGTGGGGCGGATCAAGGCGCCAAGTCTGACGGTCTCCCAGAACGTCGAAAGCACAACCGAAGGGAGATTCAGGAAAAGGTGAAACAACCCTCCGTTGACGACCATTTGGGCCACTTCAAAGCCGGCTCGCGCTGCAAGATGCTCGATACCGTACCGTGTGAAACGATAGTAATCGTACGGTTCATCGTGCAGATGAAGCACAAAGGGGAGAGAAACAATGGCAATTCCACCGGGAACCAGGACCCGATACATTTCTGAGAGTGCGTCCCACGGTTCCGCCGTGTGTTCCAGAACAGAGCAACAAAAGACCGTGTCAAAGGATTCATCCGCAAACGGCAGGCCGTGAGTCACATCCAGCACAACGTCCAGGTCCGTGTGCTCTTTGATCGCATCTCCGCTGAAATAGCTCGCGACATGCTGCATCAACAGGCTCCGCCAGGCCAATCGCCCAGCGCCTACATCCAGAGTGCGACCTCGCGCGTGTCCGGCAATGAGCGGGGCCATGTCCCTGTAAAAAGCCGCATTTTGAAGGCCGATCCACCAGGACCCTATCTGTTCCTACAGTATTGGTGTTCAGGCGTCGCCATGCCTGCGCCAGCCGCCCGCGCTCTCCGGTTTGCATTGAGCATATCCTGAGGATGGAAGTTGATCGAAAGTGATCAGCAGTGACGAACCGTATCATGACGCGAGGTCCGGAGGCAAGGCATCTGCCGGACGGGATCATAGTCCGCGAGCGTTTCCGCCTGCGTCCGGACCACGGCAACTACTCCATGTTGAATTCATGATAGGACGGAAGGGGATAATCCTGTGCTGACGAGTGGGTTCGTCTGGCCCAGCCTCCTGAGCCCGCAATACCACTCCATGAATCGGGCGCCACGCACTGTTTGAAAGTAGGCTTCTCAGCCGTGTACGGATCCACCCGAAAAGTGACCGCGCTGGCCAAGACATGGGCAACCACTTCATGTCCGAACATGGTGTAATGGTCTCCGAAGACATGTCGCCCTGTGTCCCTTTGGGCGCCTATTAGCGGCTCCAGCAGTGAAATGAAGAGAATGTCATTTTCGTCGCAATAGCGGGTCACACGTTTAAGGGATTTGCTCATGTCCCAAGTAATCGCCTGATGTGGTCCCCCCATTGCCTTGATTTGCGAAATTGTGCCCACTGGGTCCAGCGCGTATCTCACCTCAAGCTCCGAACCGACTTACACGAGCAAGAATGTAATTCCGCGAGCATGACAAAAGTCTCTCGAGGCTTTGATTCTTTCCAAGGTGCGCGACCACGCGGTTTCTATCCTGGGGATCTCCTCTGCCGACCACTGTAGCAATTCCGGCGATATGGCGATTCTGTTCCTACGAAGGTCATTGAGACGGCGCAAGGCAAAGGCGAGGGCGAAGTAGCCGTGAGTGGCCAAGTGGCGAAAGCTCGGAGTGATCCCCCCGGCGA
Source organism: uncultured delta proteobacterium (assembly GCA_963828085.1). Classification (GTDB taxonomy): domain Bacteria; phylum Desulfobacterota; class Desulfomonilia; order Desulfomonilales; family Desulfomonilaceae; genus CAWBBA01. The sequence continues at coordinate 23,305 of CAWHDO010000039.1, read as the reverse complement.
TCAGTATGAGTTCCGCTTTCAGTTCCTTGTCATCACGGCAGAAGTCACTGCTGCCCAGTGTTACGACAACTGTATCAGGCTCATAGCGCATAGCTTCACTTCGCAACACGTCATAGTGCTCAACCTGTCCTGTGCCGGAATTGCCCAGAGCGATCACTTCGAAACTCGGGCGCGATCCAGAATGCGAAGGATTATTGAGAGCAGCCTCCCATAGCTTGTGAAAGCTCCGCGAGAGAGGGACCTGGACCGCCTCCACGTACGAGTCGCCTACCACCACGATCCGATGGACACCCGGGGTCTTTCGTAGATCATAGTCGTGGTCGAAGTAACCGCTGGAATTCCAATGAAACGCGTTCACATATTTCAGTCTCGAATTCGGATCGTAGCCATAGTAAGTAAATTCCTTACCCGGAGCGTGCCAAACCTTAAATTTGCTTCTCTGGTTCGTGTGGCGGCTGGATGTATCGAGTATTTTCTGGTCTGGATTGTCGAACACAACCGAACCGACCGGGCGATTTTTCAAGGGTGCATTCATAAAGGTTTTGGCCAAGTCCCTAGTTTGGACATAGTCGGCAGGAAGCACCCACGGGAAGACGATCTCGAGCCCCGACAGCGCTAACAATGCAAATGTCAGACACAAGGAAGTGATCCTCGCGGAGGCTATAAACTCCCGAAGTCTCTGGTTTGGTGCCGGAATCAATAGAATAGACAGATTCGAGAGGATCAGAATAACATAGATCAGCCACCCGCAATAAAGATTGTTATAGAGTACCGCAAAGAGAGAGGCTGTCCCACATACCGGGAACAACCCACCCGTGACTCTCGCGAATACCGCATCCCCCTTTAATCCAAACGACTCATGGACCATAGAAATTCCCCTAAATTACCAACTGGTATGAAAGCGATGGGTGTCTTTTTGCTCACTACTTGGTTCTTGTCAAGAAAAATTAGTGTCTTTTAGAGGGAAAATTTCTGGAAGTTATAGGAATAATCTCCACCATAGTCTCTAATTGATTCAATAGACCCATAGACAGAGTTCTAATTTTTTCCCTCAAATAACGGCCACAGGCAAAAAAAGAAGCGCTGCGCGATCTTCAGCGGCCTCTTCCGGTTTCAATTTCAATGAAGCGAGAATTTTGACTATCTCATACCAACGCGCCTTTAAATTAGATGCGCCTCGCTGCAGCAATTGGCGTCGTTTCAGGCAGATCTCCCGCGCGAAACGGCGGCCGTCGTTATCAATTAGTACACTGCACAACATCATTATCATAGGATCCTGCGGCGAAGTCAAGCGAACCTATATGCCCTGAATGCCAGGTTGGCATCGAGAGATCTAAAGATGCAGATGAGGTTTAGATAATATTCATTCTAGAAAAAATGCACAACTATATAAAACTGGCCAAAAAAGTCTTGACAAACATTGGGAAGTGATATTTAAGTCATAAGCGGAGGACGGGTATGGGATAGCGAATATTGGCGGCTGGTCACGAGAAGGATACGGTTCCATATATGCCGGCCGCACGATCGAGAAGCAACATGTGCTGAGAGGGCACTGGATCAAGGCTCAATAAACACGAAAACGGCATCTAAATGGCCGTTTTGCGTGTGTTCCACTGGGATGGAAAAGTATGTTGAGAAGTGTTCCCCTCATATCACAAGAAGCGCGGGTGTCAATCAAAAAATTCGCGGTTGGCAACAAATGTTCTGTTCTCCGCATTTGCCTGAAATAAATACTAAAAACCGACTCCTGGAGAAGCGCGGAACGCTAACTGAAATTTAGAATACCTCGTTAGTCTGTTTCCTTACCGAGGTTCTCGATGCAGCCCCGTCAATGGGAAGTCTCCTGGTATGTTAAAAATCGAGGATTTCCGATAGCTCCACCCCGAATCGTCGCCTCAGATACAGGTTTATGAACTCCATAATGGTAGGCTTGAAAGGTTGGCGAACGAGGTGCATTCCTGCTTGTCGCGGGGTTCGGCCGCCTTTTCTGATGTTGCAGGTGCGGCAGCAGGCCACCACGTTAAGCCATTCATTCGCTCCAGCCTGAACCTTTGGAACGATGTGGTCTATGGTGAGATCGCCCGAAGAAAACTCCCGTCCGCAGTATTGGCACATATGGGCATCGCGGATAAGGATGTTTTTCCGCGAAAAAGGGACTTCGCGCCGGTAGATCTGCCTTATGAACTTGATGAGGCGTATTACCGACGGAATCCGAAACGTTCGGCTCACGGTTCGAACGATCCTGTCGGATTCCTTTACAACCTCGACCTTGCCGTTAAACAAGAGCAGCATGGCGCGTTGCCATGAAACCAGTCCCATAAACTCGTAGCCTGCATTCAGGACGATAACCGCCTCCATGGATGACATCTGTTACAAGCCTCTTCACCTTGGAAATCACACGATATATCCATTCGGCAATGTCTATCGTTTAACAAAGCTCCGGAAGGCGTGTCAAGCAGAAAGGAAAGACCCGGCATGGTTGAAAACCGTGTCGGCACTCGCCAGCCTCACGGGGCTTCCAGAACAATTCGGTGGCCGGTGAGGTCCATTTCTCGAAGTCGGGCTTGGACCGTGGTCTGCTCCCCGAAAATGCTCTTGAGCACTACCCTGTCGCCTTGCGGCTTCACGAAGTCGACGCTTTCCATTACTAATTCTTCTTTGCCGTCCTTGATCAGGTACACGTTGGATTCACACATGGCATGACCCCATGAAAAAAACGTACGTTTCAACTCTTCTTCATTTAAGCATCCCGGATGAAAGACGAAAGATCGCTATTCGGTCGGCCAAGTACTTCAGCGCACATCGGCAGCCGCATTGCGGCTGTCAGGAGCTAGGCGCTTCTAAGCATCCTGATATGGAGCCATCGGGTTTGTAGCTTTTTTCCCGGGAGCACTTCGGCTATAATAATACCCGAAGTCACTCCTGATGAAAACCGGTGCCGTGGAACAATCCGACGAAACATTGCTCAACAATGCAAGAGAGTCCCTGAACGTCCGGACCATAGGTAGGTACGAGATTTTGAGTACCCTGGGCCGTGGGAATATGGGAGAAGTCTTCCGAGCGCGAGACCCCATGATCGGACGCATGGTCGCGCTGAAAACCCGCCGCTTCGATCTCGTCTACGAACAGAAAGACATCAAGTTCGTGACTGACAGGTTTTTCGAAGAAGCGCGAATTGCCGGCAATTTGGTTCACCCCAACATTGTTACGATCTTTGACGTAGGGCGCGACGGAGATTATTGCTTCATGGCGATGGAACTGTTGGAGGGGGAGAACCTCACCTCGGTACAACAAAGAAGAAGTGCTGCTCCCACCACCCAAGGCCGTGGATCTGGTAAAGAGAGTTTGTCTCGCTTTGGATTTCGCCCATTCCAACAATGTTATCCACCGGGATATCAAACCGGCCAATCTTATGTTCACTCGAGATGGAAAGATCAAGATAACGGACTTCGGAATTGCCATGGTGGCTCGGCCGGATCACTCAAATGAATTCCAAGTCATGGGTACGCCCAGCTACATGTCCCCGGAACAGACCAAGGGCCTTAATCTGACTAAAGAGACAGACTTTTTCTCCCTGGGGATAGTTTCTCTTCGAGTTGTTGGCCGGCAGGCGGCCGTTTCAGGGGCGCACGCTCTACGAGCTTATGGATAACATACGGTACGCGCCTGCCCCATCCCTCTTGAGCTTCAATCCGAAATTGCCCGCGGGCCTGGATCAGGTAATCCAGAGAGTTTTGGAGAAGGAACCTGAACTCAGGTACAGAGCGGGGAGAGAATTCGCCGAGGAACTCGACCGGGCTATGAAAGGAATGCAAATCCCAGTGAGGGACCTCAAGGCGACGAAAAAAGCATACCTCCTCAAGGCCATCGATTTTTTCAGGCCCTTCAGCCGATTGGAGATAGAGGGGGTCACTCAGTTCGGGACCTTCATTCGTTACGCACCTGGCCAGGTAATTGTGCGGGAGGGGGATATTGACACTACATTTTTTGTTCTCCTTCACGGCACCGTGCGTGTCATCAAGAATAATAGGAAAATTGCTGACTTGCCTAAAGGTTCGTGTTTCGGAGAGATGGGAGCATTCACGAAGACTCCTCGGACTGCGCACGTGATTGCCCGAGAACCCTGCATAGTGCTCAAGCTGGACCTCAAAGTACTTGAACGAGAAAGCCCGGATCTCAGACTCAAGTTTTACCAGGTTTTCATCGAGACTCTAATTTCCAGACTGGAAACAACCACGAAGCGGCTGAGCGGCGAACAGGTGGAGTCACCGGCGAAAAGCGAGCCGATGGTGTCTGCCTGAGTTTCGCGGCGGCTTGACCATTCGATGCTACCGTGGATTCTATGAGGATTTCATTCCCCCGCGCAAGTATCGGATGAGGCTGTGACCATTCACCTGCGGGGGGCGTTCCGCCCCCTGTCATTGCGAGGGGTGAAACCCCGCTTTCCGCGGGAATGCGCCCTCCATTTACTCGGACCGGGGGGGAAGTTCGAGATTCCTTGGCTCCCACCGACAACATCTGACAAGAATAACCCAATGGTTTCATGAGCATGGATTTTGCGCTTGCCTCGGGGGGATTGGCATGCTATATATTGAAGGTTGCCTGATTGACATCCTGCCGAGTGTCTCGGCCTAAAATTCTTGGAAAGGGAGATCGCCTTATGACAATCCAATACTTCAAGAATATGCGCGACCTAAATAGGTTCTTGAAAACAGCCCCCGTCGACTTGCCTGCAGCCCGCCTGAATGAAATAAAGACTAGAGCCAAGAAAAGAAAACCTTCCAGCTTTATGGTTTGGATCAACCCGTCCGGCCACGTTATCGACCTATCTATGAGGGTTTGACGACCTGCCGCGGAGTCCCGCATCCGGCCTGTCCCCCGTTTGTTCGTCACAATGAAATATGAAAACGCCTCCGCACCTTCGGTGCCGCGGATGATCTTCGCTTACCCGTGGCACCACAAAAAGCCGCATCTTCTAAAAGCTTATTGCCAGAACCGTTACAGGGAAGGATTTTCTGCAGGAGATCGGTCCCAGGTTACCCCCATATTCGAATGGCCCCAGTGGGGCATTTCTTGCGGCATTCAAGGCAGGATATACACTCTTCCGCTCGATCGTCATAAACGCCGAAATCCTTCTTGTCCGGAGTAGTCTCCATGGGGCACACCTTGTTACAGGCCCCGCAATCGATGCAGTCCGAGGTCCTTTCCGGAAAGAGGGCAGCGAAACGGTTGAAAACTGATAAGCAAGCACCCAGGGGGCAGATAACTTTGCAGAAGAACCGACGATGCCCCATGATCAAGATGACTAGCGCAAAGAGTATCGCCAACCGAACAGAAAGGGTCACGACATCGGTGGTGCCGTTGATTACAGCCCAGGGGATCGCGGATTCTATTGTGGCCACAGGGCAAAGCCGGCAAAAATAGAGCGGGAAGGAGGGGCTGAGGAAGTAGGGGACAAGGACAAGAAGTCCCACGAAGATCCCGTACTTAATGAATCTCGTCCAAGCGGGGATCTGAAATTTGACGTACGGGATCTTGTAGAGAAGTTCTTGCACGAGCCCAAAGGGGCAGGCCCAGCCGCACAAGAACCTTCCCGCCAATAATCCTGCCAGGGCTATCCCGCCAATTACGCTGAACGGGATGATCCCCAGTGAGACGCACTGGCCGATGACACCCATCGGGCAGGAAAAGATTGAGATCGGGCACGAATGACAGTTCAGGACAGGAAAACAAACGTAGTGCAATTGGAACAGACCTATGTTGAAGAGGACTGCAAGACCTAACTGAACCTTCAACCTGATTTTTTCCACTTTTATGAAACCTTTTTTGAAACTGCGGGGATGAGTGCCCCCGTTCGCAAACAAACCCCCCGGTCCCTAAAGTTGCGACCGAGACTCCCGGATGGTTCATCGCGGACGAAATCTTATCGTCCGCCGGGTTGAATCGAGGCGTTGGACCGCAGACCTGCGGCCCCTGCTAGATTCAGGTAGGGCAGGGACGTCGGCCCTTGAGCATTCGCAAGTCAGGATAGTTGGAAATCAGACGCCCGTCCTTGTACTTGCCGATCCCTTCGAATGTTGTAGCATTGACTACTTCCGGCTCTGTAAACCACTGGGATTGGACGGTGAATTCATCCTTTTTCTGCTCGTATCCAGGGATCTTGATAGTAATCCCGACGTCTTTCAGCTTATCGAATTTCTCAAGGTTGTCAAAAATGAGAAACTTCCGAAAAAAACCGCCGTAACCTATTGAAACAAGGCTAATTACTAGCAAAACTGCGAAAAAGCTCTTTCTGACCATCATGATCCTTCTTCAGCCAGGCACACTGATTTCTTGCGGTCCGAGGAACCGCGTCGCGGAGGCCGCGGGCAGGCCGACCGCGTATTTATAGATTGATTATAGCTTAATTGCAATTGACCTACCATGCCAATCCATGTCATTAAAGCGGCACTCTTCAGCGACACGGCCGGTCCGTTAGAGGCACAGAGAAAAGGCATGGGAAAAGGTATTCTCTTCGTCATATCAGCGCCGTCAGGCGCGGGAAAATCCACACTGGTAGCGAGAATCAGGCAGATCTTTCCGAGCATACGCTATTCTGTCTCTTGCACCAGCAGGCCGCCTCGGAATGGTGAAGCCGAAAGCGTTCACTACTATTTTGTCAGTCACGATCAATTCCTCATGATGATCAAACGCGAGGAATTTCTGGAATGGAAAGAGGTCCACGGAAACCTGCACGGCACCCCAACCGCTGCTGTAAACGAGGCACTGGCATCCGCGGAGCATATGATCCTGGATATTGACGTGGAAGGCGCAAAAGAAGTTTTCAAGAAGATCCCCGGTGCCGTCGGGATCTTCATAAATGCTCCCAGCATGGCCGTCTTAGAGCAACGGCTCCGTCTTAGAGGCACTGATTCAGAGGGATCGATAGAGACCAGGATGGTCAACGCGGCCCGGGAAATGAAAAAGGCCGGAACGTTCAAGTATGAGATTATTAACGATGACCTCGAAAGGGCTGTGCAAGAATTGGCCGGCATCATCAGGAGCGAATCAGGATATTCTATTCCGGAGACTTGCCTATAATCACATCTATCGTGTGGGTCTGCTTTCCTCGCATGACCTTCATCCTTATTAGATCACCGGGCTTGGCGCCCGCGACCAGACGTGAAAGGTGACGGCCGTTCCGGATGGCCTTGCCGTCTGCATCGAGAATAAGATCCCCTTTCCTCAGCCCGGCGTTGTACGCGGGAGTGGAATTTAGAACTTCATCCACAAAAGTGCCGCGGGGAGTACCGAGCCCCAATTGCCGGGCCTGCTCCGCACTTACATCTTCGACGTAAATCCCAAGCCACCCGCGAAAAATGTTTTCAGCATTTATGGGAGATCGCATAAGTTCCGTCACATAGTTGACTGGTATGGAAAAGCCGATTCCCTTACCCGATGCTATGATTGCCGTATTGACTCCTATTACTTCCCCACCCATGTTGAACAGTGGGCCACCGGAGTTGCCCGGATTAATGGATGCGTCGGTCTGGATGAAGTTATCGTCAGGTCCGAGGCCTATAAATCGCCCTTTGCCGCTCACAATGCCCACGGTCACGGTTCTTCCGAGACCAAACGGGTTTCCTACAGCCAAGACCCATTCTCCCACTTGGACTTTTGAAGAGTCGCCTATCTTTGCTTTTTGTAGAGCATATGGCGGGTTGATCTTGAGAAGCGCCAAGTCGACTTTGGGATGCACTGCGACCACTTTTGCCGACTCAACGCTGCCTGTAGAAAGCGTGACCAGGATTTTACTTGCTCCTTCCACTACATGACCGTTCGTGACGATGTGCCCCGCGGTATCACAGAAGAATCCGCTGCCTAGGCTGTCCGCTTGAAATCTGTCTCTTCCCTTGCCGCGTTCGTCAAAATAGCCGGGCCTGGACCGGAAGAGGGGAGGGGGCTCAGTGGAGCTATTCTGGAGCATGTGCCTCTCAATGGAGATGTTCACAACAACTGGCGTCAAGTTTTTAATTAAATCAATAAGATCTGGACATCCTCCGCGCGGTCCCTGAATCTTCTGGGCGGTTTCATCTCCAGCGAGTGCTCCTGACGCGCATAAGCAAGTTACGCAGACAAGTACAAGGGAGAAGACAACGGTTCCGGAAAGGATCGTGGGCCAAGCTATGCGGAAATGAGGGAAAAATCGACGCATGACGCTGTGTGTATCAGCGTAATTCCTGTGTGTCAACTTTAAGTACGATTGTAAAAACGGATTAAAAGCCGACAAGTCCTCATGCGGCTTTTGGGCTCACCGATTCATGCCGAGAATTAGCAGCATTTCCCTGACAATCTTAGCTGTCGTTATGCTTCCCACTGCGGAAGGATCAAGCCCCGGGTTCAGCTCGACTACGTCCGCTCCGACAAGATGCATCCGGCTCAAAACCTGATAGAATCGCTCTATATCATGGTAAAACCAGCCGCCGGCCTCGGGATTACCTGTTGCTGGCAGACACGCAGGATCCAGCACATCCAAGTCCAGGGTAACGTAAACAGGGCGACCGCCTACTCTCCGCAGCAGCGTTTTCTCCTGGCCCGGTCCCCATTCCATCCATGTTCCATGCTCGCGCATCCAGGAGAACTCCTCCGCGGTCCCCGAGCGTATGCCGAGTTGGATCATTCGGTCCGGCCCTGTGATTTCGCTTACCCGACGGATTACTGTTGCGTGGTTGACGTAGCTCCCCTCGTAACTGTCTCTAAGGTCGGAGTGAGCGTCCAAGTGAATGATTGCCGCATCCGGGTGGATTGTGTTAACCGCTCGCACCACGGCTAGTGTGATTGTGTGTTCTCCCCCGAGACACAACGGCCGGCCGTTCCGGTGCAGGATGTCACAGACAGATCTTTCTATCTGTGCCAGGGAAGATTCCAAAGATTCGCCGGATAAGGGACAATTCCCCAGGTCGCTGAAGGGGTGGTTTTCAAGGTCGGCATCAAGGAAGGGGGAGTAAGTTTCGATGGAGTCCGAGGCGACCCGAATGGCATCGGGGGCCGCACCGGTGCCGCCACGGAATGTGGATGTCATGTCCAAAGGGCACCCGAGGATAGCGGGACGTCCAGTTACTATTTCCCTGGAGGAGCAGCCGAGAAAAGTGTTGACTTGCATCCGGTGACGCGCTCCTTGTTACCGAAGCTTTCCAAAATTCGAGCAGAGTCAAGCAGCCGTGTCCTCGAGCATCTTGCGGGCAAAAACAGGCAAAGCAAAAGCTGCCGAATGTACCTGAGGGTCGTAGTACCGAAGAGTGAGCCCTAACTCCGGCGACCACCCTTGTGGGTCCTTCATTACAGGGTCAATGCTTTCAGAGCAGAATGTAAAGGACCAGAGACCACCCGGATACGAGGGGATTGTAGCTAAATAGGGCGTGGCCACGTTAGACCCAAAGACTTGCCCTAAATCCCGTACCGTTTTTGAAAACACATCTCCCATAAAAAGAGGGCTTTCCGTCTGAAATACAGCAGCTCCACCCTTTTTCAGACTTTTCTTTATTGACTCGTAGAAGCTGGTTTCGAATAGCGCCACACCCGGACCCACCGGGTCGGTGGAATCCACCAGAACCAGATCGAATTCCTCGGTAAACTTCTTGACAAAGGCCGCGCCGTCCTCGCAAACGACTTGAGCCCGAGGGTCAGAAAGCCCTTGCGATATTTCATGGAAGAACTCTCGGCACGAATCGACGACCAAGGGGTCGATTTCGCAGAGCGTCACCGATTCCACCTCGGGGTACTTCACTACCTCGGTGACCGCTCCCCCATCGCCACCGCCGATAATAAGTACATTGCGCGGCTCAGACAGAAACCCCCATGGCCGGATGAACAAGCATTTCATGATAAATGAAAGAATCCTTCTCCGTCACCATGAAGCAGCCGTTCAGTATCAGGACTCGACCAAGAACGTCAGTGTCAAAAATCTCGATCCTCTGAAAATCACTGTTCGTATCAAGCACCTTCCGGGAATAACGAACTGAAAAGGCCGTTGCCTCACCATAGATTTCTGTGAACCATTCTGACTCTCTCAGGGACATAACACCACCGCAGCAAAGACAGATCCCACACGTCGAACCGTGAGGGTTGCAGAGATACTTTTGATTTCACGTATACGGATGCGCCGTATGACTTCCATACCCTCTCGAACCATTTCGCGTGCCGCAGCCTCGCAAGGGCCCGGCTCCCCGATGCGCGAGCATTCCATAATGAGGCCCGCGTCCGATGGATCAACCGGAATGCCAACTGCTACAGACGCGGAAATGGTCGTTCCCGGTTCCGAGGATGTGCGGTCTCCATAAGCGAGCGGCACCAGCGAGCCCTTGGGCAATTCGTAAGGCTCGATCTCCTGTGCGCGCGGCGGAAGAATGCTGCTTAACTTTACGAGGTTCGTGTCCCCTATCTTTGCATCGAGGAGCGCTGCATCAAAAGCGTTGAGTTCGGTAGAAGCTTCCCCGCTGCCGGACGTAAGAAAAAAACGTTTCGGTAGGATCCCGATCATCAACCTCCTCCTAAATTTAAGGGCGACGGTGGATTATTCCAGGTTAGGAATGTCAGAATTGTAGCTGGAGGGCTCCCTTCTTGTCCACAATCCCGCGCCTCCACATGGGCTCAATGTTGAGCAATGCACTCGACGGCCGGAAGATGGTTAATGGCCGTTGAGTAGTCACGCGTTCATTCTTGAGAGGGGTCCTTCTGACACTGCCGCAGAATTTCCGCCTTAATTTGGTCCAGTTCTTCTCGAATGGCCTCCCGGCTCCCGTGAATGAACATCTCGTTCTTAGCCAATCGGTCCTCCAGAACCTGGATTTTAGGCAGCATAAAGAAAATTGCGTAGACCGCAAGTCCTGCCAAGAGGACGAGGTTGAAAATCTCGATAATCCACAGCCAGAGTCCCCCTAAACGCCGATTCGCCTGGGCTGTTTCCCCGGAGCTCGCTGTCTCTCGTCGCGCGGGAGGCGCGGAAGCTTCAACCGGCTCCGCCGCCCGGGAGGACTCAGCTTCAAGCTTGCTCTGCTGACTGGGCTCCTCAGGTTGCACAGGCTCTCCAGGCACGCCGGAGCTTTTCCCGGCACCCCGGAGATCAGCGGACGTCTTGATAGGTATCTTTCGGGTTTCCTTGATCTTGTTTCCCTGAAACACCTTGATGACTATCTCTTTGCCGTCCAGTTGCGACAGTTGCGCAGGGTCATCTTCGGGAATCAGCACGATGAAAATGCCCGAATCAGACGCCAGCGTGAATTTGTCCCAGTTTTCCCGCGGGATCTTGGTTTGCTCAGGCTTTCTTATCACTTGATCGTAGAGCAGGCCCTTCTCCGGAAGCTCTACCCCGATTACCTGATCGCTTCCGGAACGGTTGTCCACGTTCAGAATTTCGCCCTTCTTGAAATTGTTTTCGTTGAATGCAATGACAGTTTTGTCCACATTGATTGACACGTCGCGGCCGGTCCCGAGCTGGTACGGTCCGCTCTTTTTCAGCGACCGCTTCGGAGGAGATCAACTGCTGGTCGCCAATACTTATGGTGAACAGGTCGCTAACGCTCTTGCCCGCGAACAGATTCTTTTTGGTTTTGTCCAGGAGCTTCAGGCTCAGGGATTTGGTCATAGGTGCTCGGAAAACCATTGTGGTTGAGTTGTAAAGTGAGCCCGCAAAGGGAAGCGGCTTCCCGGGTTCATTGTTGGCATTCACCCACTGTATTTCGAGTTGTGTGACGTTTTGAATCAGCTTGTGGTATTTCGGGTTGAGCGTTAGAGATATTGATGTGAACGAGGCTTGGGGATCGGTTTTCTTTATCACAACCTCTTTATGCCCCACCGTGACGGTCACCTTGGGGACAAAGTTGCCGTTTGGGTCTTTCAGTCCTAGAGTTTCGCAGGCAGCTTGCGAGGGGAAAAGGACGCTCCCAAGAGCAATCAGGAGGGCCAGCCAGACGCCCAGCCCAAACCGCTGCGGTCCTTTCAATTGGATTTGGGTCGCTGACCCTTGCATAAACAAAACCCATGCCTTGAAAGCAAAGAATTTTCTTAGAGTTGCGCTATGTTATCAGCAAAGGGCAAGAAAATCAATGAATAAGTTTGAAGCCATAACGTGGTTTTAACTATAATAGTTTAGGTTTGCATTCTGAACATCGGACGGAGTCACTCTTATGGAGTCGCACAAAATTCCAATTTCGCAAAAATCCGAACAGATCCCACCTTTCCTCGTCATGGATGTACTCGAGCGAGCTATGGAAATGACCGATGATGGTGCGGACGTTATTCACCTTGAAGTGGGTGAGCCGGATTTCGATACAGCGGACAATATCATTCAAGCCGGCCTTGATGCCATGCGCGCAGGGAAAACCCACTACACGCCCAGCATTGGGATACCAGAATTACGACGAGCCGTAGCGCGTCACTATTTGCAGACATACGGCGTCGAAGTGGATCCCCGTGAAGTCGTGATAACCTCCGGCTCGTCACCCGCAATATTCCTCGTCCTCTCCGCACTCTTAGATGCCGGCAGCGAGATCATCCTCTCGGACCCCCATTACGCCTGTTATCCAAATTTCATAAGGTTTTTGGATGGGGTGCCGGTGTTCGTGCCTGCTGCTGCTGAGGACGGTTTTCAGATGAATCCCGACGATGTGGAGAAGGCCATCACAGACAAGACACGAGCGATCCTGATTAATTCGCCGTCCAATCCGACGGGGACGGTCATGGAACCTGACAGAATGAAACGGCTTGCCGAGATGGGCCTACCCATCATATCCGATGAGATATATCACGGCCTCGTATATGAGGGCCGGGAACGTTCGATCCTGGAATTTACCGGGAACGCGTTCGTCGTGAACGGCTTCTCGAAGCTCTACGCGATGACAGGTTGGAGACTGGGTTATTTGATTGCTGTTCCAAGTCATCTCCGGCCCATCCAAAAAATGACGCAAAACTTTTTCATCAGCCCCGCGGATTTTGTTCAATGGGCCGGGCTGGAGGCACTCACCAACTCGGGAGACCACGTACGTAAGATGAAGGAGATTTTTAATCAGCGGCGGCTAGCAATGATTTCGAGGCTCAAGAAAATTGGCTTCGGAATAGAGGTTGACCCCACAGCGGCATTTTATGTGCTTGCGGACGCGAGGCGATTCTCTTCTGATTCCTACAAGTTTGCTTTTGACATTCTTGAGGACGCCAGGGTCGGGGTTGCGCCGGGGATTGATTTCGGTGGCAATGCCGAAGGCTTTATCCGATTTTCTTATACTAATTCTATTGAGAATATCAACATCGGCCTGGACCGAATCGAGCTTTATCTCAAAACGAGGTTCGGCCGGTAAAGGTCCAGCGCATAGGGTCGGCGGTTTGTCGATATGGTGCAGTGTCCAAGGATATTTATCTCGCCAGAAAATCTCTCGGCGGACAGGGTTGCCTTCTCCGCACCGGAAGCGCGCTATCTTTACAAGGTACTCCGACTGAAACCGGGAGACGAGGTGGAGATTTGTGACGGTACGCGGGACTACCTTATCCGACTAACCTCTTGCAACCGGAGTGCTGTCCGGGGAATGATCATCGAGCGCGGATCGCCTGCAAAGCCGGAAGGGATAGAAATCATACTGGGATTTTCAACTGTCCGGCCCGGCCCGGTCCAGGAGATTCTGAGACATGGGACCGAGCTTGGCGTCGCGGGTTTTGTTCCCGTGCTCAGTCTCCGGGCCAATCGACGGCCTCCGGAAAGGAAGCAACGGTGGCAGACTGTCGTGGCATCGGCATCGGCCCAGTCGGGGCGAAGCGTCTTGCCTGAAATTGACGTTCCCGTGCCTTTCGAGCAGTTCATTGAAGAGGAGAGGCAGGGCGAGGCTGCGGTTGCTTCTTTCTACAAGACCAGAAGCCACTCCTGTTCTCGCGGCACTTGAGGACCGTGTGCCTCAAAAGGTGATCATCCTTGCGGGTCCTGAAGGAGGTCTGGTCGCCTCGGAGGTCAAGAAAGCCATCAACGCCGGCTTTGAGCCGGTTAGCCTCGGCCGCGGCACATTGCGGTCGGAAACAGCGGCGGTGGTGGCTGCAGGGATGGTCGTTCTCTGGCACGATTGGTTGAGATTCCGTTGCACGCCTCCAGCCGAATGAGGCGGTACATAAATCGGTTGAGATCGAACCATTGGGAAAACACTATTGCCGGGCATTTCTGCGGATTGACCTCACGACAGCTTCATGGTATTTTTAACAGACTAGAGAATACAGAGACGGGGTCCGTTTTTGCGAAAACGACCGGTACAGGCGAATTCATACTGGAATTCATGGTTCAGCGGACCGCCTCGGATCGTTTCCGGCTGAGATGAGGCTGATTGGCCTCAAACGGGCCGCCTGGAATGCGGGCTGCCCGGACTGATTGAATCTCATGTGTCGAGGTTATGGATGGCGACAAGGGAATTGGAGGATTCTTTTTATTGGGCGGAAGATTCTCCTATCCTAATCACTCCTCATCTTCCCGAGTTTCCGGCTGAGCGCGCCATTCGCGAGGCACTTCCTGAAATTCTTGCGGGCGGACTACGGCTTCTAAAGACCGACTTTCTCACCTGGGTTAATTTCACGCTGGAAAATCCTGATGAGATTTGGGAAAGTGAGGGCCCCGACGAGAGAAGATTCTATCATTACTTGAACTTTATAGCAGTGGAAGGCAAGACGCCGCTGTTCGTGGTGGAACTCGCTTGCTCGGACGACCTCATGGAGGTCAGGGATTACTCCATGGTACTTCGCGAGCGAGAATTGAACCAACTCCGATCGGGCAATCTTGTCTATTCCCGTGCAAAGGAGTGGGAGCGGGAAAGAGTCGTCCGGGCCTTGAACGAGAAGGCGCTGGCGAAATACGACGAGGAGTGTCTGGATGAAGCCAGACAGCTTATTGACGCTGCAATCAGGATGAGTGGAGCCGGTAGTGCCTATCTGCTCAATAATCGGGGGCTCATTTGGTGGAAAATGGGCAAGACCGACGAAGCAAAGGACGATTTCCAGGCATCCATCGGTCTCGACGAGGAGAACGGCGATCCCTATTTTAACATCGGTTTGATCTATTTTGATGAATCCAATTACAATCGGGCGCTCTACTACCTGCGCCGGGCCGTTGAAATCAATCCGGTGGACAGCCAATTCCTCACCGAATTAGGGCATCTCTACCTCGAGCTGGGACGGGAAGACGACGCTCTACGGTTGTTCAGGCAAGCATTTGAGAATGATCCGGATGATGCCCAAGTCGACTTTCATCTGGGATACTACTTTTTGTATAAGAGACGCGAACCGCTGCACGCCATAAAGTACTACGCCAAGGGGTTGAAAAAGGATCCGGCGGATCAGTTTGCGCTTGCGGATCTTGCGGTTGCACACTGGGTCCTGGGAAACACGCGCAAGACTGTGAAAATACACAGCCTTCTTCAGCGTAATCCTCGCCTGATGCCGTACACTATCAGCCGGCTTGTCTATTTGAACATGGAAATGGGAGATTACGAGGCGGCGCTGAAATATTACCGACAGGCCTTGAGCCAGAATGAGCCATTTGAGCCGGAATGGCTCCATTATAATGCAGCAATTGTTTATGCCAAGACAGGCCACCCCAAACAGGCCTTGGACATTCTCGACCTGGCCGTAAAGGCCGGGGGCGAGGCGGTGATAAAGCGCGCCATGTCCGACAAGGCGCTTCAACCGCTGAAGAGAACACCGGATTTCAAGAAGCTGATCAAGCTGCCCACCAAGCGCAGAAACCGCTGAGGTCTGAAAGAACTGGGTCATCGGTCCATCGCAAGCGTCGAACCGAAGGTCGCTTACTCCGCAGACGCCGCGTCCTCCATTTCAGCGCCGCAGGTTTTTCCCAGGATGCCCTGACTTATGGAAAACGACGCTCATTCCCTTAGAGAAGACCTGTATCGGGTCATCCAGCATTACGCCGAATTGGCGGAATTGGCCAAGAAGGGAGAAGTCGATCCTCTCGGGCAGATTGGAAAAATCGTCAAAAAGACAGTGCCTTATCTTCTTCTGGTCATACGAGATCTGCTTCCCCGTTTAGAACGAGATGAGATCACCTATCAGGATGTGCTCTTCCACATTGTCAGGGAGGCCCAACAATTTTCCGACCAGTCGGTACTTATTGACAGCCGCAATCAGATCCAGAAGATCGAAGGGGATCAAAAAGTTTTCATCTATGCGGTCAAGTGGTTGGACGCTTCGAGCAAACTCAGACCATCTCCGCAGGATGTTCAGGTCATACGACGAAAGCTCAATCAATTAAATGAAAAATACAAGCAACGCTATGCTCCGAAGGACGACGAAACTACGACGCTCATACCCTGGTTCTTGGTGCACCAAGAGGACGAGTCCCAGGAAACCAGTCTCAGCCGGGTCGCCGACCTCGTACGGAGGGCCGTCCTTGAGCTTCATCACCTCATGGTCGACCACGAGCCGGCAAAATCCTTTCTTCTTTTCACCAGAAACTCCAGGAAGGAGATAGAAGAGGATCTGATACAGCTAGCGTGGTTCCTGTTCCGCTGCGGTTACGCGGTGAATCGCATTGCATCCGGCTACTACAAGGATCTTCTTTCCGAGTTCCTAAATGAGAAGCTCCTGGACTTTTTGATCGAAACCGAACGGGACCTTGACACCCTCCAAGGGCTTTCCAACCATTTGTCCGCGATGTGTCTATTGGACTTCTCGACTTTTTTTGCGATACCAGCCGATTACATCGGGTTCGACGATTCCCGGGAACTTGCGCGCCACGTCAGATTCATGAAGAGCAAGACCAGACCGGGAGCGAATCTTCTGAACAAGATGATGGAACTCCGCAAGCTTTACAAAGCGAGACCGCACGGTCAACTGGCCTGGAATTTTCTCCTGTCGATGTACTACACGGCTTTCGGAGATTATCATGGCGAGCATCGCTATAAGAATCCCCGAGGCGCTCTGGCAATTCGGTTGGACAAGCCCGTGCTGGACCGCGCTGCCATGGAGAAGAGGGCGGAGGAGGATCTGAAGGAGAGCGGCCGCTGCTTTAGCTCGAAAACCAGGGAAGAGATGGCTGGGTTGCTCAAGTTGGTGATGGATTCACTTGAGAATCCGGACAAGGTCAAGGGAAAGAAAGTCAAGGTCCTGGGTGACATCTCTTCGGGTGCCATGGGTAAGGTGAGCATAGGAATCTTCCGCAATCAGATCGTGGCACTAAAAAAGGTCAAACCCCACATTTCCTCCTCTCTCGGGGATCCAGTGACGCTCCTTAGTTATGAGGCTGCGTTACATGCCCGGGTGCAGTCTCCGGAACAACATCCGTACATTGTTGAGTATCATGGGCTGGTGGAACAGAACGACGAAAAGCTGCTCATTAACGGCTACCATCCAAATGACAATCTTACGCAACTCGTTGAAAGAAACTGGCAGGAAAAATATAAGCCGCCGTTCTCCACGGAAAGCAGATTGAACCTGGCCACACTGGAAATCGTCATTAATCAGCTTTTGGAGTGTTTGAGAGTGTTCCGTGCTAAAGGCGTGGTCCACAGAGATCTTAAGACCGACAATATCCTTTATATGGTCGATGAGAATGAAAGGCTCAATCGCATAAAAGTTATTGATTTTGGAGTGGCGCTGGCAGTCGGCCAGGGGGCCATCGAAGACCTATTCAAGGGAAAGGTTGTAGGCACGTTTGCCTATATGGCCCCGGAACAGGCCAGAGGCAAGAGCGTTTTTCAGTCGGACCTTTACAGCGTTGGCGCAATATTTACGGTGCTGTTGACCGGCAAGCTGCCTATGATCTTTCCAAAGACGGCCAACCGCCAGGATCTTATCAAGCAGATACTCAGGATCGAGCGGGAACCGCGGCCGAAACTAACTCAACTCAATCCGCTGCTGAAAAAGAATACAACCCTTGAGCATATTGCTGCCACAGTTGAGAGCATGATGGACTTGGACCCTTTGAGACGCCCCAACCTGGAAGAGGTCCAATCCGCGTTAGACGGCGTGTTCCAGCACGTGGGAGATCAAAAGCACTCGATAAGCGTTTATTACTACAAAACGTAAGGCCCTCTGACCTTCCTTTTGACCCAGCACCAACGCAACGTCCGATTGACTGGCGCGTGCCACGCCGACTCGTCACGTACCCGGCCGGCTAACAGGTGGTGACGAGGGACCAATGGAATCCATTCCCCAGATATAGAATCTGTTCCATAGAAGCATTTCCCGTTCGTTCCCAGTCCTTGGCTTCTCCGGATCGCCTGCCAAACGGGCTCTGACGTCATGGATGATACCAGATTCGTGAACTGAAGGGGAGTTGCGGGGGCCTTGTTGAGCGATAGGGGCTTGAATTGGACTCATAATCCCATCTATTGGACAAATCCTGTAGATTTAATACAATACGTCTCAAAACTAAGCGTGCTGCACCTCACATGATTTGCTCTCATAGTCAGGATGTCTTTGTCCAAAAAAATTATGAATATTCTATCCTCCTTGCCTTAATGCGATCCGCATCTGCCGACATCTTTTGCCGCAGGCGATTCTCATGCCTCCTGGGGGTTTTTCAGGGAACTGTCTCACGCTGAATTTTCACCTTCGTTCAAAGAGACCAACTGGCATGTATGTTGAAGGTTGGGATAAACGGACAAACCATGGGGGAGGTTCGATGACCAGAGACGAACAGATAAAGGCAGCATGGATGTTGCTACAGGAAGTTCAACTCGACCCTCGTTCTTATACGGCACGGGGGCGACAACAGGTGAGAGAAACGGCAAGGATTAGCTGTAGCTTGCCCGCCGATGTGGTAAAACGTTTGGACGGATTAGGAAATGCGCGTTCCCACCATGTTGAAAAAGCGCTTAAGTTGTATTTACTCCTGATAGAAAAAAACGGTCTCGTCCCTGGAACAGTCCTCCACGACGTGGCAAGGTAATTCACTCCCCAAGTCTCGGCCGTGTCCTCGGTCATATATCCTGAAGCTCATCCTATGGTGTCCTACGGCGTCGGATGCGGTTGCGTCGGGGGAAACCCTCGCCGCATTTTTTCACTTAAGATTAAATGTCTTTTGAGTTATCCTACGGTGTAGGATAATATTGTCGTGGCATTTAATCGGGAAAACGCAGGGGTAATTAGCAGAGATTTCTTTTGTGAATGAGCACTTAACTTGAGGACAGGTTCACCGAAGGAATTTCAGTTGCTGGTCTCGCTGGAGGCTCTAAGGATGGCGGCCGAGACAATGAAGAGTTGTCGAAGAGAAAGAGGGACGGATCTCATCCTGTGCTTTCTTTTCTGCAGTGTCGCCGGTAACCCCCTCCCGCTCCCCATTAGTTACGGTATATCTTGACCTTAGACATGCGGCTTAACCATCCAACGCTCCGTCGGCCATTGGGGGTAGGGACCATGGAAGACCAAGACAAGACCAAAGAGCAACTCATCAGTAAATTGGATGAACTGAAGGAAAGGGTCGCTGAAGAGGGGATAGCGGAGATCGACCGGAAGAGGTTGTCGGAGGAAAAATACCGTGTTTTGTTAGAGAGCATCAACGATGTAATTTTCTCGTTGGACGTCGAGGGCCGTTTCACCTACATCAGTCCGGCAATAGAGGAGGCTTCTCTTTACAAGGTAGACGAAGTCATCGGACAGAACTTCTCCCGTTTTGTGCATCCCGATGATCTGGCCGGTTTGCAAGCAAAATTAGATCAAACCTTGATCGGTAACGTGGAACCGTACGAATTCAGGGCAGTCGCCAGAGATGGCGCTCTTACCTATGTGCGGACTTTCAGCCGCCCGCTATGGGCGGATGGGGAATTGCTAGGCGTGACCGGCGTTATGACCGATATTACGAAATTTAAACAGGCGGAAGAGGCACTGAAAAAAGCCAACGATGAACTGGAAGAGCGAGTGCAGGAGCGCACCTGGGAACTCATAGATATTATTGATCAATGGAAAGAAGAAGCAATGGAGCGTGAGCGAGTGCAAGCGGCCCTTAGTGAGAGCGAGCAACGGTACCGCACCCTCTTCGAAGAATCGAGAGACGGGGTGTGCTCGGTTCTAAGAGATGGAGAAGTAACCGATGCCAACCCATCTTTTCTGGAGATCTTTGGCTATACAAGAGAGGAGATGATCGGAAAGAATATTGGCGACTTGTACGTTGATCCTGCTGCCGGCCCAAGGTTCCGGAGGGAGATAGAGAAAAGAGGTTTTGTGAAAGACTATGAGGTCAAGTTTCAGAAGAGAGACGGAACAAATGTGGACTGCCTGCTCACCTCGTCTGTGCAGTTTGGGGATGAGCGAAGCGTAGCCGGATACCACGGTATCATCCGAGATGTGACTGAACAGAAGCGGGCGGAGGAGGCACTGAGGGAAAGCGAGGAACTCTTTCGCAAAGTATTTGAGCAGGGTCCGCTCGGTATGGCGATTGTGGGCTTAGATTACAGGTGGATTGCCATCAATGACACATTTTGCAGGATGGTTGATTACACAGAAGCCGAACTCACCAAACTCACGCTCGCTGATATTACCCATCCGGACGATATTGAGAAAGATTTGGAAAACGCCCGGAGGCTGTTCAGAGGCGAGATTCCGTTCTCCAAGCTAGAGAAGCGCTACATAAAAAAGAACGGAGAAATTGTGTGGGTGAATTTTACGAACTCTACGGTTCAGGATGATCAAGGACGTCCACTCTATTTCTTTGGCATGGTGGAGGACATCACGGAGCGCAAACGTGCCGAGGTGTCTTTAAGAGAATCTGAAGAAAGAATGAGCCTTATTATTGGTTCATCGCCCATTGGGATAGCAATCGCCCAGGACGGCAAATATGTATATGTGAATCCTGCGTTAATCAGAATGTTCGGCTACGAAAACCAGGATGAGGTGGTAGGACTTGCTGCGGAGACGTTATTTGCACCCGTGAGCCAGGAGACGATTCGACAGAGAATGGCAGCCAGGATCGCCGACAAGGCGATCCCCGCTCATTTTGAATCTATCGGCATGGCTAAGAACGGGAAACTTTTTGAGGTGGAAGGATGGGGTACCGCGATCGAATACCCCGGGAAACGATCGGCGCTCGCATTTATCATAGATGTCAGCGAGGCGAGGAGCCTCAGAGCGCAACTTATTCACGCCCAGAAGATGGAAGCCATAGGCAATCTGGCTGGAGGCATTGCTCATGATTTTAACAATCTCCTGACGGTGATACTCGGGTACTCTGAGCTGATCATTTGCGAAAAACAAGAAGGAGACAGGGATTACGAAGATCTAAAAAAGGTAATCCAGGCTGCTGAAACCGCAGCGGAAATAGTTCGGCAGATTCTCGCATTTAGCCGTCGGACGGAATCCGAACCACAACCGATTAATCTCAACGAACAAGTGGAACAATTGCGCAAGATGCTGTCCAGGTTGATTCCCAAGACCATAGAAGTCCAAATAAATCTTGGTCCCGATCTTCCGGTACTTAATGCCGATCCAAGTCAGATGGTACAAGTTCTGATGAATCTTGCCGTCAATGCCCGAGACGCCATGCCGGAGGGGGGCAGGTTGTCGATTGAAACTCAGACAGTATTACTAGATGAGGACTATTGCCGCTCTCACATTGAAGCTTCTCACGGACCCCACGCGGTGCTTATGGTCAGTGACACAGGCATCGGAATTGACAAAGCCGTAATGAATCGTATATTCGAGCCGTTTTATACAACAAAGAAACCGGGTGAGGGAAACTGGCGGAGGCTGTCGGACTGGGAATTGAGATTACCCATAATTCCCGACCCGGTTTTTGATAAAAACTGCTGCAATGATCTGGTCGTATCAGTTAAAAGTTGACCGGGCCGAAATTCCGGCCTGAAAGGACTTACGAAAAGTCCCTATTTGTTTCTTTTGGTTGTTTTTGTCCGTTCTAACCTATTTGGCCAAGGCGTAGAGCCTCTTGAGGTTAAAGGCGATACAAACGAGATCCCATTCGCCTTTCACTGCGTCCAACCCGCGTAAGAGGAATTGGCGAAAGCCCATGACCGACTTGATGATGCCAAATACAGGCTCGATAGTGCTCTTTCGCATTGCATAAACGGCTTTGCCCGCTTTTGTTCTGAGCCGATGCTTCATGGTGTCCACGGCGTTGGCGGCATCAGACAAGGGCGGCGGTTCTGGAACCGGTCCATGAGCGAAGGATGGTGGCTTTCTCGCTTGACCGCTATGTAAGAGGTGACCTCATTCTTTTCGCACAGTGTTACGTTGTCTTCGCTGAAATAGCCGTTATCCGCGAGGATTTCCGTAACGGTCCCAAGCGCTTGTGGTAAACGCTTCAGGTTAGTCAGGGCCGGTTCCAGTTCTTGCTTGTCGTTAGGGGCTTGGCTCACATGAGTGGTAACAATCAGCAGGGTTTCCGTGTCCACACCGGCTTGGGCGTTGTAGGCCTGCTCGAAGCCGCCCCCGGATGTCGGCATGATGCGTGATTCGCTGTCGTTCAGATTAACCTGGTCCTTTTCCGTTGGACCGGCAGTTGGCGGCTGCGGTGTTTTACCACCGGTCTTTTTACCGGTCTCTTGTTCTTTCCCGGCTCGCTCGGCAATTTTGGTCTCATATGCCTTTTGTTCTTCTGCATACCGTTCCGCCGCACGCCGCTCGATCTCGGCCTTGGCTTCCTTGATTGCCTTGATGCGCTCCCGGCGGATCGAAAGCTCAGCAGGAATGTCCATGCCATCAGGAATATCAGCATTATCGGCGGATTCAGCCTTTTGGAGCAATTCTGCCACCTCTGCCTCAAGCTGCTTTTCCAGCTTGCAGGCATGGCCGTAACTTAACGCCTTGTGTTTGGATGCGTTGGCTTCAACCTTGGTCCCATCGATACTGACCTTGCCCAGCTTTAGGACCTTCATTTGGTTGGCAATAGCAAGTATCTCCACAAATATCTTCGCCAACTGAGGCAGAAAGCGCTTGCGGAACTCGGCAATCGTATCGTGGTCGGGATGGCTGTTGGCAGCGATGTAGCGGAAAGCCACGGAGTCATACGTGCTGCGCTCCAGCTTCCGACTTGAGAAGACTCCCGTAGCATATCCATAAAACAGAAGCGCCACCAGCATCTCCGGGTTGTACGGCTGTGAGCCACGGCCAGAATAGGATGCTTTCAAGCCGCAGGTCGATTTGCTCCACAATCTCGACCACAAAGCGGGCCAGATGCTTTTCCGGCAACCAGTCCTGAATTGATGGCGGCAACAGGTAGAGAGTTTCTCTATCAACCCCAGCAAATGTTACCTTCATGGATTTGGCCCCTCGAATAACCATCTGATTTGTAGGAGAAATATACAAGGACACGGCAGTGCAATGCAAGCGCAAA
>CAWHDO010000038.1:0-77417 GCA_963828085.1 uncultured delta proteobacterium | reverse complement strand
CTCTCGGCAATCGCCATGTTCGTCTTACCAACTCGGCTATTTTTTCTGCATCGCCTTCATATTCTTGGATATCAAACTCCGGTAATCTCAGGTCCGGAGCAAGCTGAGTTGCTTGTAGTAATTTCTTCATGTGGGTAAGCCTGACGATCAATTCCCCTTGAACCTGCTCAAGTTTTTTTTGGCTGACAGAAGCCCTTTTCCTATAATTCCGGTGAATACTTAGGGGACTGTAGACTCGTTGTGACTGCATAAAGAAAGATGGAGGAAAATTTAAAGCCTCAGCGAGCCGAGAGAGGGTTTCTGGGGAAGGTTCGGTTAATCCGTTTTGATTTTTCGACAGGTGCTCTTGAGTGATCTCCGCTTCATGGGAAAGCACTGCCTGGCTCATCGCACGCATTTCGCCGCGACAACCAAGAGGTCGTAGTTAAACCCTCTGGACATGGGGAGCCTCCGATGTTTAGTTTTAACTTATTCTTTGGCCATCAAGGCTTCTTCATTAATGCGAGGCCGTACAATTCGCCTCGCCTTACTTGGTGCCTGCGGCGGCGGAGTTTCTTCAACCGGTACGGCTTCAGTTGAATTTCATAAGACCATGCGATCTTTGACTTGTCCCTAGCGACGACCCTTATGCAAGCTATCTCTACTTGGAGAGCATCCAACGTATAGGTGATCTCTACTCTAAGGTAGTCCGCTAGGTCGAAAAGACTGACCTGATAGCAGCCATTGTCATGGTCATGGAAGTCTATGGCTGTCTGCGTCGGGTAGTTCGCAGTAAAACCGGCCTCATTGCTTTTCTTGAGCCTGAAAGAGAACTTGGTCATCTATAATGAAAGAATATGTGTTGTGGTGACTGCGGATCTTGATGTTGGGGATATCAAGAAAGGCAGTCCTGGCCCTACCTATCATGCGGACCAAACAGATAGCCGCTCTTGTGGAGGGCGATTCCATAAAAGCGACTTCCAAACTGTTCGCCAGTCCTCCCAGAGCCCCTGTAACGATGTCAAACAACAAACCATGAAAAGGGCTGAGAGCTTCTTCCACTTCCGATTGCAACGGAACCATTTTATCCACGCCTCCGCGACATCATTTGATGAAGCTGCTTGTATCAAGACGATTTCCAAAAGTCAACCAAAATATGCATTCGATTATTCATGCAAATTATTCATTGGGAGTTTTTGACTTTTTCCACCGGGCGAACGCAGCCTGCCGTGCAATTTCGCTCCGTTCTTCTGCTGTCAACTTTTTGGCTCTTGCCTTTCCGCCTTTCAGCCCGCCCAATCGACCGAGTTCAACAGCGGCTTGATTTTTCTTTGGGCTTCTCTTCGGGCTTTACTTCTTCCGTGGCCTCGGCAACAATGGCAGCAGCAAGAATTTAGGTCCCGCGGCCGCTTCCTCTTTGGTTTTGATTCTTTAGCGCTCATGCATACACAATAACCCGAACGCGTACAAGAATTTCAAGAGGGGAGAAATTCAAACTGACCCACTACCAAAAAGTGAGGGACGAGTTGTGGTATGGGACCGAGTGAGGGGACGCATTGCTTCATCACCGTTCGAAACTGGCACTGCGTGTTCATGGGAGTAAACCAATGTGCGAGAGAAGTCATCATTCTAGCTCGTAACATCAACCACCTCGCCTTCAAACCCATCCAGCCGTGTCGATTCAAAACGCTTCCGACAGCCGCAAAATGATAACAAATCTCCTCCCTGCATCTTTCTAGAAGGCTTCCAATAGATTTCAACTCGACTCGAAGCGCAGGGTTGTCTCCAGGGGAACCTGATTTCCGTTGACCCCATATTTTCGATTCTGATAACCTGTCCCCCGAGATCGGCGCGTTCGAGATCGAAAGGAGGAGAGCGATCGACCATGTATAGCGGAAATCTTCAAAACACAGGCGTTTATGACACGCGGGCCGCTCGTTATTTTGGTGAGCAGCCGAACTGGACGTTCCAGGCCCAGTCTCCAATAACCTGCTCTCCTGTCGTCGCTGACGGCACTATTTTTTTCGCGACAAGGCCCGGCTTGATTCACGCAGTAGACACGGCCACCGGCGCGGAGAAATGGGTTTTCAATTCGGAGGAAGATGTAATCAACGCTCCCGAAGTGGGAGGTGGCGTTGTCGTCCTGACCAATTGGGCTAATCGAATGGTCGCTCTGGACATCCAGAGCGGGCAACCGATTCCAACGAACCTGGAAACGAACGATGATTTTTGCTCTCCACCCAGGATTGTGGAAAACCTATTGGTTATGGGAGGCGCGGATTCTATATATGTCTTCGAACTTCCCGAAATTCGTCTTCGTTGGTCGCTCGTGTCAGTCGCCGGGTGCTATCTTGCCTCGTGCCCAGCCGTGGCCAATGGAAACGCATACTTTGCCGGGGACAGAGGAGCTATAGCAGGATTAGATCTACGAGAGGGACAGAGCCTGCGGTATGACTTCACAGACTATCTGTTCACTGTTCATGATCCAGTCTTCTACAATGGAATCCTCTATGTTTTCGTTTCTGAATCCGATGATCCGACTGAAGATGTAGCACCACCATCACGCACTCTGCTCGCCTGGATACGTCGGAGCATGGACAGATGTCTCGACGTGAGATCGCCAGTGCCGATGTACTGACCTCTCCTTCATGTCTGGCAACACCATTTACTTCGGCTGCAATGATGGAGCCCTTTACACGATGGATCTGAACAACTGGGAAATCCGCTGAAGGTTCAAACTGAAGGCCCTGTGCAGTCTTCTCCGTCCATAGCTGAAGATCTGATCTATTTTGGAAGCGATGACGGGGCCTTGTACGTCTTGAATAAGGATACCGGAGACCTGGTGAGAAGACTCGAAACGGCGTCCGGTCTACCGGTGCGCAGACTCTCCAGGTCTCTGGGATGGGCAGGTCTATTTCGCCGCGGGCGACACGCTTCACTCTTGGGGCAGTGCCGTGGACGTGTCCTGGATTAACAAGGTTGTGATTGTATAGGGTTATTTTTTCGTATCCGCACGGTCAGACCGGCATCAGCCCGAAATCAGAATTGCGGTGGGCTGCGGAGAACCCTGCATCCTGAAAAAGGAAGACTAGAGTTGACGAAAGCTCGCGTTTACCATGGGGAATAGAGTATGACCGTTAAGAAAAGCGTTCCACTGAAGGCATCAGGACCAAAGAACGAATGTACAGATGTTAGGCGCAGGCTCCTGGAATCCGGAGGCATTCTGGAAGAGAAGTATCCGTGGATGGTGTTGAGAGAAATCAGCACTAAACGAGACGGAGATTGCAACGTTCTGCTGGTGGCTCCCCACGGCTTTCCCGGTGACGACGACAATGTGGAAATCCTGACTTGTCTGCTCGCAGAGAAGGACGGGTTGAATTGCTTTGCCGTGGTGAACAACAGAAAATACAACCGGAGAGCCAATTCGGAGACTTATGAATTCTGGCAGGATTTGAACGACAAGGATTTGGCCCCCGCCTGTCATGACTTCTGGGACCCTTTCATGGAATGCAAGGACCTCATCATCCAGAATTATGCAAAGCCCCCGCTGATCCTTTTCATACATGGCATCGGTAATGACAACGCGGACGAATATCTTGAGGGCGGAGACTTTGCCTTGGGAGCAGGTTACGAAGGGGATTACGATCCAGATACGGCCACTGCTTCGGAAGGACTAGTTACGAAGTTGCGAGATGCTCTCACGAAGAAATTCGGGTTGGCAAAGGATGGGGTGAAGGACTACGGAGCAAAACGCAGTGTCCCTGTGCTCTTCAGGGAGAATTTCCCTAGACGAGAAAATTGAAGCAATTCAGCTTGAAATCCGGTGCCGAGACTATCGCGATTCGATAGAAAACATCCGCAAGCTGGTCGACGGCTTGAAAGAAATCCTTACAGACGCTAGCGACGAAGGTTTTCAGGATTACTTCACAAGAGAGCGCAAGGCCCTCGACGGGATAACGATTGATGCGGAATTCAAATCTTTTGTTCCTCGATTATCAGAGGAGGAGTATCAGCAGCTTGAAGAAAACATTCTCGGAGCAGGCGGATGCCATGACCCCTTGCGGGTGTGGCCATGCGAGAGGCAAACTCGTCTTTCTGGACGGTCACCACAGACGCGAGATATGCCAAAAGCATGGACTTCCAGATCCACCGGTGATTCAAGTTGAGCTGGGAAGCCGGGCAGAGGCAATCAAGTGGATAACTGACCACCAACTCGGAAGACGCAACCTAACCCGATTTCAGCGCTTTGAGTTGGCCTATCGTAGGGAACCCGCTATCCGCGCTGGCAAAGGCAAGACAAAAAGATGCTCACAAACTCCGAGGAAAGGGAGCGGAGACAAAGGAGGTAGCTGCGCTTCATACTGACGAGACGCTGAGAAAGGACGCGGGGGTGGGTTCCAGAAACGTCCGGAAGGCTAGGGATATCCTAACGCACGGTTCCGAGGACCTCATCCAAAAGTGCAGAGATGGCGAAATCTCAATTGACGCCGCATACAATAAGATTGAAAAGCCTCGGAAAGAGCGGACCGTCAAGAAGGTGGCCAGCCCTCCCACATCCGCGGCTCAGGGTGAGCCAGAGGTTATTGCCGAGCCTGTGACTAACCCTTCACCTGATCCGTTGTTGTCACCGCTGGTTAAGCAGTTCCCCAAACCGATGAACCGGTATCTGTGCCAAACCTTCCGTCGCCCTGCGACGTAATCATCGTCAATGTTCCTTGGAAACTCCCGTCAGCAACGGTGGAGAAGCTTGCAGCCATCCCTATCCAGGATGTGGCTCAGACCGATTGCATGGTGTGGCTCAGAGCCACGAACAGCCGGATACTGGAGGCGTATTCGTTGCTACGTGGCTGGCGGTATGACCCAAGACCTTGTTCACATGGATAAAGCAAGAAGAGGAGCCCGCTGAGTGGCTCAACGATAGGAGCGAGCACTATGTGGTGGGCATCAAGGGAAACCCTTCTGTGAATGAAGAGCGAAAATTCTCTACCGCACTGGAAACGAGCCCCGCGAAGGACAATCCCACAAAGGCAATGCAGTTCTACAGGCTAATTGAACGGTATTGTTCTGGAGGAGAGCGCGCCTAGAAGTGTTTTCCGAGAGACCTCAGGACGGATGGATTCCCTGGAACCCATCAGCGGACAGCTGGCAGGCGGCATGATGAAAGAAAAAGCGTCACATGTAACAGGAGACGAGAGTTCAAAGAAGCGGACGCAGAAGTCGGGTAAGAAGGAAGGCAAGGGCCAAGCCACTCAAACGAAGAAAAAGAACCCAACGGAGATCGAGTGATTTTGTCACGGAAAGATCTCTTGGCAAATTTGCCAAAAGCTGAGTCGGCCGTTTCGAATAAGGGGATGTCGATCAATGAGACCAATTTTCTCGATAAATTCGTTCAGATGATGTGTATCTGGGGTTGCAATTAATCTCTGTGAACTGGATCTCAACCAGCGACCACCTGAACCCCATTCATGAAGAATGGCGCCCAGTAAAAACGTATATCAACCACTTACACACGGTCGGTCGTTGCATCCGCCCATAACAAATCAGCACGTTACATAACCGAATGGAACAAAAATGGAACACCCCCTGTAGCCATCTCCTGGGGTATTGGACTTGACAGAAAATTAAATTTGGCCAAACCCGTGTGCGCACGATTCTATACTCAGCGAACATGAGGACAGTCGTTCTCTTGGCCTGAAGAATCCGCCGTGAGAGGGCGACGTCAGCAAAGTAAAATCAACAACATATCCAGGAACCCCAGTCATTTCGATCCCTGTTGAGCCTTTTCGGTCCGTTTCAATCCCTTTCAGTCCTTAAATTTGCGTACAAGGTCGTACAAGAGATCACGTGGTATGCCAGTGCTTCAATCTCGATAACGGCGCATTCTTCAGGTAGCTTCTTGAGGTACTCAACTGCAGCACTGTTCCGGGTCCTAAACGGGTCCTTATTGCAGAGAGACTCACTTGCTTTCGCATCACAACTGTTGCGAGCGTCAGCGAGATCACATTTCGGGGGCATCCCCCCGTCCGTAAAAAGCCCCTCCTGGCGCTGATGCGTTCCACCCGCTTATGATTGACCGCCTACCGGCTCGTCGGAGCAGAGATGTGATCGGCGATACCCATGATGCCTATACTCTTTGGCAAGCGTAACAGTGATGCTTCTCGGTTTTTCCTCAGCATCTTTTCCTGCTTGGGTACGAACTCTTGGGTCGATATCGGCTGACGCACCACCTGACATGCATGTCTCCCCGAAACTCTGAGTTCCGTACGCAGGTGCGATACACATCTCCTGCGCCTCTTTCAAAGCGTCCTGAATTTCTTTGTGCTCACTCTTGGTACAGTCGTAAGCACATGAAATCATGAAGCCCCAAGAGACGGCATCCCGAGATTTCGTCACACGATTCCGGAGCACTATGGCATGGTGGCTCTGCATCCGGACCTGTCATATTGAGGTGTTTCCTCAACAATTACAGGCATCACAGATTCCTATTATGGCATCTTTTTGATCTCTGTGACTACCTGCTCGATATCTATGATGTCCTTGACTACTATTCTCATTCAGGCTTTGGGTGTTCCGCATATGAGAACTGAGTTGTCAAGGGTGGAACAATTCTGCTTGACCGGTATCGTTTTGTATAGCAATCATATTGTTCTGAATTACGGAACAGATAATCAAGGAGTTCAGGCATCAGGATGACAAAGGATAACTCGAAACCTGAATTAATTCCCAAGACTAGCTACCTGGTCACCTCATTGGAAAAGGCATTGTCCGTTTTGGATTTGTTGATCGACCAAGACCGTGCTCTCTCCATCACCGAGATCAGCCATACACTTGGGCTTGGAAAAGGAACGGTTCATCGCATCCTTAAGCACCCTGAAAGTTCGTAGGTATGTGCAACAGCATAACGACACCAAGTTGTACAGCCTCGGATTACGGACCCTAGAAATCGGAACACTGGCCAGGAGGGATAGATTTCTCCGCTCGGTTATGGTGCCCTTTCTTCGAGAACTCAGTGCCATGTGCAATGAAACCGTTAATGCGGCCGTACTGGAATACAATGAAATCCATTACATTTTCAGGTTGGAGTCCGAAGAGATGCTGCGGATCTCGGCGCCTCTCGGCGTACGATTTCCTGCGCACTGTACTGCAACCGGAAAGGTAATGTTGTCCTACCATGCAGACGATGACATCAGACGAATTTACGCTCGAGGAAGCGCTCTCAAACAATGCACCGAGCATTCCATAGACTCCGTTGACGCTCTTATTGAGGAAATCGAACAAATCAGGATCGATAAGGTGGCCGTCGATGATGAGGAAACGATTGCCGGGGTTTATTGTGTTGCTGCGCCCGTAGTTAACGCCAAGGGTGAATGTGTTGCGGCCATCAGCATATCAGCTCCCAAGAACCGGGTAACCAAAGAAAAAGGTGTTGAGTTCATCAGGATGGTCTCAGGAACGGCTAGACCAAATTTCCGAATCACTCTGCAAACTTGAGCCGGAACGATTTGCGGTCGCAAATGAAGGATATTGAGATGGTTGGCATTCGATTTTATGGAAGAGGTGGGCAGGGCGCTGTTGTGGCTTCAAAGATTTTGGCGAATGCCTATTTCAAACAAGGACTCTACGTTCAGGCTTTTCCGTCTTTCGGTATGGAACGAAAAGGGGCGGCTGTTTCAGCATTTGTCAGGCTGGATACCATCCCCATCGTCGAACGAGGAGAAATCAAACACCCGTCTTCGGTGATCGTTCTGGATTCTTCTCTGCTGCATAAAGTGGATATAACGCAAGGCGCTGAGCCGGGTGCGCTGATCCTACTCAGTTGCAAGGAGCATGAAAACCACATCGCCATAGGAGGTTCCTTTCGAGTGGCCGGCGTGGATGCCGCAAAAATAGCGCTTCAATACGGGTTGGGCTCAAAGATGGCCCCCATCATAAACACCGTGATCCTCGGCGCTTATGCCCGGATCTCCGGGGACCTTACGCTTTCAAACCTGCTGCAAGCCATAGAAAAAGGAGTGCCGGTCAATCCTCAAACAGAACATGGCTGCTGCCGAAGCGGCATACCATGCGGTATTCGGGATATCAGGTGACATCCATGCAGCCTAAGAAAATTATTCAACGTCTGTCAGACCTTCCGACAATGCCGTCCACCATCGGCACTATGGTTTGGAACGAAACCGGTGACTGGCGTTACTTAACACCGCTGATCAGGAACAAACTGGCGCCTTGCAGCCAGGTCTGTCCGGCCGGCATTCCGATTCCCGAGCTATTTAAGTGCCCTAAAGAAGGGGGACGTTCAAAGAGGTCTCACTCTGCTGCTGGCCCATAACCCGTTGCCCGGCCTGACCGGCCGCCTGTGCTATCACCCTTGTCAGACAAAATGTGTTCGGAGAAAAATCGATCGGGCAGTATCTGTCCAAGAAATCGAGCGGTTTCTGGCGGATGTCGGTACAGAAGTAAAGATTGAGAAAAGTCAAAAAACAGATAAACGGGTGGTGGTCATCGGTTCCGGTCCGCTGGGACTATCCTGTGCATTTTATTTAGGTTGCCGGGGATGTCAGGTTGTTGTTCTGGACCCGTCCAACCAGGCCGGCGGAGCGCTTCTCGATGTTCCATCGGAAAAAATAGAGCCGCAGGTGCTTGCCAACGAAATCAACCGTTTGATCCTTCTGGCCGATATCAGGCTTGAAACCGGTGCTGTAATCGATTTTGAAGCACCCGGCGAACCGCTGTCAAAGGCTGACCTTATCATTTTGGATCCGACCGGCCTTTCAGAAAATTTTGCCGCACCTGCCGGAGCGATCGGCTTTCAATCCGTCTGATGATGAAACCGTAACCGGCGACATCATCGTTCGTGACATTGCCGAAAAACCTGAAACCTTTCAGAGCGCCCATGATTGCCCATTACATCGCGGTCGGCCGTTTGACGGCCCAGAAAGCATTGATTCGTCTTGTCATGCTGCTCAGAGGAACAGGGATCCACGCAACCGAACCCGGACCTGCCCCGGCAGGCGGTGAACGCGGAAGATATCAAGATTGAGCGCTTTTTGGCATCTGATCTTGCCACAGAGGCAGAAGCCAAGCAAGAGGGGACATGGGACCGGGAGCGGGCTCTGCAAGAAGCGGAGCGCTGCCTGTCCTGCGGCACCTGTAACCTCTGCTTGCAGTGTGTCTCGTTTTGTCCTGACGCCAGCATCCGGCTGGATGAAGATGAAACCGCGGTTGTGGTCGACCTGGACCACTGCAAGGGATGCGGCATCTGTGCCTATGAATGCCCTCGGGGGGTCATTACGATGGAGGAAATAAGCCCATGAAAAAAGTCATGATGGGGACCGAAGCCGCTGCCCTGGCCGCAAAACTGGCCAGGGTTCAAGTGGTATCGGCGTATCCGATCACCCCTCAGACCGTTATTGTTGAGAATTTGGCCGATATAATCGGCCGGGGCGAACTGAAGGCCAATTACATGCCGGTGGAGTCGGAGCACTCGGCCCTGGCCAGTTGTATCGGCGCTTCCATGGCCGGTGCCAGGGCCTTTACGGCAAGCTCCTCTCACGGCCTGGCCTACATGCATGAAATGCTCCATTATGCTGCCGGGGCGCGGGTTCCGGTCGTGATGGTCAACTGCAACCGTGCCCTGGGCCCTCCCTGGAACCTGTATTGCGACCACACCGATTCGCTATCCCAGCGCGACACCGGCTGGATCCAGTATTATTGCGCCGATGCCCAGGATGTGCTTGACGCCATTTTGATCGCCTACGGTGTTGCCGAACAGGCCCTCTTGCCGGTCATGATCAATATGGACGCATTCTATTTGACCCACACCTCCGAGGTGCTGGATGTGCCGGATCAAGAGAAGGTGGATATTTTTCTTCCTCCTTATCAGCCGTCGAGCAAGCTGGATGTGGATGATCCCAAAACCTTCGGCAATGTGTGCGGAGCAGACCTGTTTACCTCTATCAAATACAAACGGCATTGTGACACCCTTTCGCTGGAAAAGCTTTGGGACCAGACGGCGGCAGAATTTTGCGGCCATTTTAACCGCATGCATCCAACCGTGGAAACGTATCGAACCGAAGATGCCGATGTGTGCATCATTGGTATCGGTACTGGCACCGGCGCCATGCGGCTGGCAGTGGACCGGTTTGCGGGAAGAAGGCTTGAAGGCCGGCTGCCTTCGGCTTTCGATGATTCGACCGTTCCCCCTTGAAGGATTTAAAAGAGCGATTGCAAACGCCAAACATGTGATCGTCATTGATCGGGATGTCTCTTTCGGCGCCGAGGGCATCGTGGCCCAGGAGGTGAAAGCGGGCCTGTTTGACCACCATGGGGATGTAAAATTGACAGGCTTTATTGCAGGTGTCGGCGGAAACGATCTCTCTGTGGAGACAATTGTTCCTCTGGTGCGACAGGCGATTTCCGGAAACGGAACCGCAGTCGAAGCCGGGACGACCCTCTGGGCGGAGGTGCTGCCATGAATGAACACGCCCAGCAGAAAAGAGATTTGTTCACCCCCGGTCACTACGGTTGCCCCGGCTGCGGTGCAACGTTGGCCATGCAGCAGACCCTGTCGGTCCTGGGTGAGGATACGATTGTGGTGATGCCCGCGGGATGCTGGTCCACTCTGATCGGTATTTACCCGTACACCTGCCTGACCGTACCCGTGATTTCGGTCGCTTTTGGATCAACTGCCGCCATTGCCGCGGGTGTCAAGTCCGGTTTGTCCATACAGGGAAACGACCATACCACCGTCCTGGCCTGGGCGGGTGATGGCGGTACCTTTGACATAGGCTTGCAGGCACTTTCCGGCGCGGTGGAACGAAACGATGATATCCTTTTTATCTGCTACGACAATGAAGCCTACATGAACACGGGTATCCAGCGTTCCTCGGCCACGCCGGCCGGCGGCTGGACCACCACCACACCCAATTCGGCCCTGAAGGTCCAGAAGAAGAAAAACATCGTAGAAATCATGGCAGCTCACCGCATCCCCTACGCGGCCACTGCCAGCATTGGCGCTCCGGAGGATCTGAAAGAGCAAGCTTAAAAAAGCCAAAGATATCAAGGGTTCGCGCTTTATCCATTTGTTTGCTTCCTGCCCGACCGGCTGGCGGCATGCCCCGGAGCTGTCCGTTGAGGTTGCCAGAGCAGGCCGTTAAAAGCCGCGTGTTTCCGCTTTATGAAGTGTTCAATGGGGATACATGGCAGTTGAGTTCCATGCCCGACAAGGAAGGGGTGGATGCCTATCTGAAACATCAGGGCCGGTTCAAAAATATATTGGCCGGCGAACATCGACCAATTTCAAAAGCAGGTGGATGATGACTGGCGACGGTTGATCAACAGATGCCAAGCCCCGAAAGCGGGGGTATGACCCTGGGGGGCAGGACCAAAGGATATATTTTGCCATGATGACAGCCCAGCAATATGAGGAGAGCCTGAGAAAGCTAAAGCTGGAAGTGTATATGTTCGGCCGAAAAGTAAGCAACGTGGTTGACGATCCGATCATCCGGCCTTCCATGAATTCCGTGGCCGCCACGTACGAAATGGCCCAACGGCTGGAGTGCGCGGAGCTGATGACCGCCGTGTCGCATCTGACCGGCAAGAGGATCAATCGTTTCTGCCATATTCATCAGAACCGTGACGACTTGGTGAAGAAAAGCAAAATGGGACGGATGCTGGGAGGTCATACGGCCTGCTGCTTCCAGCGCTGCGTGGGAATGGACGCGCTCAACGCCTTGTCCATCGTCACGTATGACATCGACGCCAAGTTCAACACATCTTACAATGAACGCTTCCTGAAATTCCTGGCACATGTTCAGGAAAACGATCTGACCTGCGACGGTGCGATGACGGATCCGAAGGGAAACAGAGGCCTCGCCCCCCGGCAACAGTCCGACCTGGATCTGTACCTGCATGTGGTGGAAGAAAGATCCGACGGCATCGTCGTGAGCGGAGCGAAGGCCCACCAGACCGGCGCTGTGAACTCCCATGAAATTATCGTCATGCCGACCATGGCGCTGCGCGAAGAGGACAAGGATTATGCGGTCTCCTTTGCTGTACCCAGCGATACTCAGGGAATCACATACATCATCGGACGCCAGTCCTGCGACACCCGAAAGCTCGAAGGGAGCCGGATGGACGTCGGCAACCTGTTTTTCGGCGGACACGAGGCTCTGGTAATCTTCGATCGGGTGTTCGTTCCCCTGGAGCGGATCTTCATGCTTCGGGAGCATGAGTATGCCGGATCCTTGGTGGAAAAATTCGCCTCCTACCACCGGCAGAGCTACGCCTGCAAGGTGGGAGTCGGCGACGTGCTGATCGGCGCCGCTCAGACCATCGCCGAGTATAACGGGGCCGCAAAGGCCTCCCACGTCAAAGACAAGATCATCGAGATGAACCATCTGAACGAGACGCTATACTGCGGCTGCATCGCCTGCGCTTCCGAAGGCCACAAGGAACCCAGCGGAACCTACTGCGTAGACTCGCTTCTGGCCAATGTGCACAAACAGAACGTCACCCGGTTTCCCTACGAAATTGCCCGTCTGGCCCAGGACATCGCCGGCGGACTGATGGTCACCTTGCCTTCGGAGGCGGATCTGCGCTCACCGGAGGTCGGAAAGTGGATCGAAAAATACTGCCGGAGCGTCGAAGGCGTGCCCGTGGAGGACCGCATGCGCATACTGCGGTTGATCGAAAACATCACCCTGGGATCGGCTGCCGTGGGATACCTCACGGAGTCGATGCACGGCGCCGGCTCCCCGCAGGCGCAACGAATCATGATTTCCCGTTTGGTCGATCTGAAGGGAAAGCAACGGAAAGCCAGAAGGCTCTGCGGCGTCACCACGGATAGTGGATCCGGGGAAGCATAAACAGCATGTTAGAGCTGGTTGCAAAACCTCATAAACGTTTTATGACAATCATGATACAAGCGATCTGAATGAAAGCCTCGTACATGGAGACCTGGTGCTCGTATCGGACGACTATGCGTCGAAAGTTTCCGAACCAACTGAAAGTTCTCTCAACTGTATATCGTCTCCTGTATCGATCCCAAAGGCGGTCATCTTGTCGGTTTACATTCCTATGATTACGACTATGAGGAGAAAGCAGATTGATACCCCGTTTCCTCAAGCGCTTGCGCAGAGGGTCGCTGTCGTAGGCCTTGTCCCCGATTACTCGTTTGGGTCGGGTCCGTGGCCTTCCCGGTCCTTTTTTGGGGACTTTGATCTGCTCAAGTGTCTTCTCGGCGAGCCTGACCTCTGCTGGCGAAGCAGAGTCGGTATGGCTTCCCAGAGGAAGACCCTTGCCATCGACCACCACCATGCACTTTGTGCCCTTTCCCCTTTTGGTCTTTCCGACCGCTGGACCCCCTTTTTTGCTGGAAAGAAGCTCGCATCGATGAATGCCTCTTCCCAGTCGAGTACCCCGTTGGCATCCAATTCGGAGAGAAAGGCCCTCCACATATCTTTCAGGACTTCGGCCTCGTACCATTCCTTCAGGCGACGCCAGCAGGTTGAGGGGTCTGGATACTTGTCAGGAAGATCTTTCCACCGGGCTCCCGTCTTGAGTATCCAGAGGATTCCCTCGAAGATCACGCGGTTATCCTTTCTGGGCCGACCTCCTTTCGGTCGAGGAGGAGGCTTGGGGATTAAGGGTTCGACTCTTCTTCCACTGCTCATCGGTCAGGTACACGACGACGTTTGCTCACCGGACTTACCTCCGGCGAGCTAAATATACCAAAACCATCATGAAAACAAACTGTTAATTCACTCGCGATATCGCGCGCTTTAACATTGAATTGGGGTTTTGCAACCACCTCTAGGGAGCCGTTCATGTGGTTTTGGTAAATGCGGCGCGTGACATTAAGACGAAGTGAATCTAACAGCGAAAGGAGGAACACATCATGTGGTTTTGGTAAATGCGGCGCGTGACATTAAGACAAAATGAATCTAACAGCGAAAGGAGGAACACATCATGAAAAAAGTATTGAGGGGGGTCATCTTTCTGTTAGTGATTGCCATTGGCGGACCATTGCTATTTTCAGGGATCTTGTCCGCGGCGGAATCGGGAAGTGCGGAACCGGCTAAGATTGTCCAGGGCGGAGCGATTCTGACTGTAGCCGATTCCAAGAGGCTGATCGCCAAGGCTGTGGCCCAGATGCCGATCGTCAAGAACGCCCTCGAAAAGGGTATGGTCATTATCATCAAGGGGACAACCAATGCCTACGTGGCAGAGGAGATCACTGGGAAGAAAGTCGAGCATGCAGCATTTGTGACGGGAAGAATCGAACCTGAGAAAGGGGCCAAAATACTGCCCGAGGTGGTGAAACCTGTTCCCCACCTGGTTTTGGAGAAAGGCAAGGTAGTTGATCTGTCGCTTGGCGATGCCGCGAAGAAGCTGAAAGCGGGCGACGTTGTCATCAAGGGGGCGAATGCCCTGGACTATAAGAACAAGATAGCGGCGGTCAATATTCTGGACCCGTCAGGGGGAACGACAGGGATCACAATGCCCTTCATAGTGGCACGCAAGGCTTACCTCGTCATTCCGGTCGGCCTTGAGAAGTTGGTCGCAGGGGATATAGTGGATCTGACATTGAAGATGCGTGAGCCGATGGAATCGTTGCGTGCCCCCTCTGGCCTTTCATCGGCGAAATTTCCCGGTGACGTTATTCCCTCCATGTGGCTCCTCACGGGCGAGATCGTCACGGAGTTGGAGGCCATTAAAATGCTGACGGGAGCAACTGCCTTTCAGTCCAGTGCAGGGGGTGTCAGCGGTGCGGAAGGGGGAGTATGGCTTGTTTTCAGGGGAACCCGGGATCAGGTACAAAAGGCCATGGAATTGGCACACTCCGTCCAAGGGGAACCATCTTACACTGAATAGGAAATTATTGGTGAACTGACCAGCCCCCACCCCAGAAAAATGATCCAGATTTTGGGGGGGGCTGGTCATCAGAGAGGATTACCTATCCCAACGAAGCAAATTGCAAAAAAACTGACCGCCATG
The DNA here is from genome assembly GCA_963828085.1 of uncultured delta proteobacterium. Lineage (GTDB taxonomy): Bacteria > Desulfobacterota > Desulfomonilia > Desulfomonilales > Desulfomonilaceae > CAWBBA01. The sequence continues at coordinate 62,444 of CAWHDO010000038.1, read as the reverse complement.
GCGGGAAAAGAGGTGCCGGCATCGGTTTACAAGAAATACGGCATAGAGGTAAGCAGGAATCGCACCTCCGGAAACTTCGCTGGCGGCCTTTCCACGCTCCAACAGCGAAAAGAACAAGTACTTTGTGATGGGTATCTGGCGTGACGTTATTACGACTTCGAAATCGTCTACAGCTGGGGACGGTACCAGACAATAGAGCCTCAAGTATATCAATGAACCTGGAATCGATGAGGAAGAGTATTGGAGATCGAATCGGTCCGCACCTAACATCATGCTACAAATCCGAAAGGAGAAAACAATGAAAAATCGACAACGCATCTTTATTAACACTCTCTTGTCCATCATGGTCCTGGCAGTGGTCGGCAGTGGCATTTGCGATGGCTGCTGAAGAGATTCGGATCGGATTTACGCCCTGCATCACCGGTGACACACGCGGCGGGGGGAGCTCTCTCAGTCAAGTCTATCAAACTGGCCCTCGATGAGATCAATGCCGCCGGTGGAGTGAACGGGGAGAAGATTGACCTCCGGATCATTGATAGCCAGTCCTCTAACCCCGGTGCTCTGGCGTCCCTCCAGAAGGCCGTGGAGCAGGAGAATGTCCTGGCCATGATTGGCTGCCTCTATAGCACCCAGGTCTTAGCCACGTCGGATGCCATCAAGAACTACGGCATCCCCACTTTTATAGGTGCCACTAATGTCAACCTCACCAAGCAGGGAAACCCATGGCTGTTCCGTGTGCGGCCCGATGACTCCGTCGCCGCCGGCGCCATGGTAAAGTACATCAAGGAAGACACCAAGTTCACCAAAGTCGGAATCCTGCACGATACGGATGCCTTTGGCACCGGCGGTGCCGATTTGGTAGAAAAGGCTGCCAAGGAGGCGGGGCTGACCGTGGTCAAGCGGGAGAAGTTTGGGACCGGCGGATAAGGATTTCACACCACTCATGCTCTCGATGAAGAATGCCGGAGCGCAGATCCTGGTCCTCTACGGCCATGAGGAAGCCACGGCGTTGTTCCAGCGCCAAATGCGCCAGCTCGGCTCTCCTTTCAAGTTTCTCGGTTCGCCCAGCAGCGCATCGAAAGACAGCCCTGAACCTTGCCAAGGAGGCCTCCGAGGGGATTTGGGCCGTGGTCGATTTCGTACCGGGCCAGACCGAGGAGAACAAGCGCTTCGCCGAGGCCTACAAGAAGGAGTACAACGAGAACTACGACAGCCTCAGCGTTTGGACTTATGACGGTCTGAAGATCCTGGTCAATGCCATCAAGAAGGCTGGTAAGGATCGTGCCAAGATACGAGAAGCCATCCTGGCTACCCAGGGATATAAGGGTGTCCAGGGCACTTATTCCTTTACCCCGAACGGCGACGGTCTGAGCGAGGTGAGTATTGTTCAGATCGAGAAGGGTCGGCCGAAACTCCTGAAGATCGTCAACGTGGGTGCGCGTTAGGCACCTCCCGAAGCAAAAGTCAACAGAGGACAGGTTTCGGTCCCGGCATGTACCATGCCGGGACCGGATACCTCTAAGAAGGGACTCTGAATGGACTGGTCTACAAATCTGCAAATGATAGCCGCAGGTCTGGCCATGGGTTCCATTTACGCCCTTGTTGCCCTGGGATTCGTCCTGATCTTCAACGCGGTAAACGTCGTCAATTTCGCGCAGGGGGAGTTCGCGATGGTTCCGGCCTTTGTAACCGTGTGGCTGATGAGCAGCCTGAATATCCCCTTCGCCCTGACCTGTGTGATCGCCGTCATCTTCATGGGTGTCTTCGGAATCGTCTTTCAGCGTATCGCATACTATCCCTTGCGCCACCGGAGTTTCCTGCCCGTTGTGATCAGCACCATCGGCGTGGGTATTTTTCTCAAGAACGGGGCGCAGATCATCTTCGGCGCTGAACCGTTTTCCATGCCGCGGCCGACCTCCGCGACTGCGCTGAACATGCTTGGAGTGTTTGTGGACCCCCAGTACATCGTGGTCATTCTGTGCACCCTGGCTCTGCTCGGCTTCCAGTACTTCTTCTTCGAAAAGACCATGCTGGGCAAAAAGATGCTGGCCACGGCGCAGGACAAGCAGATGGCGCGGCTGCTGGGCATCCGGGTGGCGAAGATGATCGCCATCACCTTCGCTTATAGCTCGATCCTCGGGGCGGCCGCGGGGATCCTGGTGGGGCCCATCTTTTTTGTGACCAAGGATATGGGTGCGATGATTGGGCTCAAAGCGTTCTGCTCGGCCATTTTGGGGGGATTCGGGAGTGTCCCCGGGGCGATCCTGGGGGGATTCTTTCTGGGCGTGATCGAGGTATTCGCCTCATACTACATCTCCAGCGCCTACCGCGATGCCTTCGCCTTCATCATTCTGATCCTTGTTCTCCTTCTGCGTCCGCAGGGGTTCTTCGGCGAGAAGATCGCCGAGAAGGCATAGGAGGGCGCGCCGATGGACACACGCATAAAAAGACTGCTCGTTCCTGCCGTTCTGGTCGTTGCTGTCCTGATCCTTCCCCGGTTGGTGACGAGCAACTATTGGATGGACCTGATCAATCTGTCTATCAGTCTCTGCGGTGGCCTGCCTGGGGTTGAACATCGTCCTGGGATACGCGGGTCAACTGTCGCTGGCGCAGGCGGCGTTCTGGGGGGTGGGGGCCTACAGTTCGGCCATTCTCACCACCCAGTTCGGCCTGCCCGTATGGGCGGGCATGTTCGCTGCCTTTTTCGTGGCGGCCTTCTTCGGGGTCCTGCTGGGGATTCCCACGCTAAAGCTATCCGGCCACTACCTGGCGATGGCGACGATCGGGTTCGGGATCATCCTCCAGCTCATCCTGGTCAATGCGATCTGGCTGACCAATGGTTCCGACGGCATCACCACGATTCCCTCGCCGTGGATCGGCTCCTTTGAACTGAAGGCCCCGGGCGATTTTTACTACGTCGCAGCCGTATCCCTCATTCTTTTCACTTTGGGCGCCATCAATCTCAAAGACTCTCGCGTGGGCCGCGCCTTCATGGCCATCCGGGAGAACGAGATGGCGGCCGGAACCAGCGGGGGTGGACACGACCTACTACAAGATCACTGGCCTTCGCGCTATCGGCGGGCTACGCCGGCTTCGGGGGCTGGCTGTTCGCCCACAGTTGCTCGCACTACATCAGTCCGGACACCTTTTCCTTTGATCAGTCGGTGATCCTGCTGGTGATGGCCGTGCTGGGTGGGAACGGCTCGGCCATTGGCTCCATCGTGGGAGCTACGCTGCTGACGATGTTGCCGGAGATGCTGCGGTTCTTGAAAGACTCCTACATGATGTTCTACGCCGCCGGTATCGTGGTCATCATGATCTTCATGCCCAGCGGCATCGCCGGCCTGGTGAAGAGCATGCCCGTCAGCCTGCGGTTGCGGGCCTGGTGGAATGCCGATTCGACTGCGGCCCGGCAGGTTGCGGCAGCGGCTCCACCCGGAAGAGTCCGCGGATGCCGCGCTTCCTGACACATTTCGTATCTGTACCGGATCGGACCAGGTGCTGCTCACAGTCAAAGGGTTGGCCAAGCACTTTGGCGGCCTGAAGGCAGTAGACGGAGTGGATATGGAGGTCCGGCGGGGTGAGATCCAGGCACTCATCGGACCTAATGGTTCCGGCAAGACGACGATCCTGAACATGCTCAGTGGACTCTACATTCCTACCGCCGGGGAGATCACCCTGGAAGGGACGAGCATCACCGGGCAAAAACCCCACATCATCACTGCCCATGGGGTGGCAAGGACATTCCAGAATATTCGCCTGTTCGGCGAACTCAGCGTCCTGGACAATGTGCTCATCGGTCAACACAGCCGGTCAAAAGCCGGCCTAGTTGCCAGCTTATTTCGGCCCGCCTCCCAGAGAGCGGAAGAAGCTGCCATGCGGATGAAGGCGATTGAGGTGCTGGAGTTCGTCGGCTTGCACGGGAAAGAGTTTTCCCAGGCGAACAGCCTGCCGTATGGCAGGCAGCGGATGCTGGAGTTGGCACGGGCCCTTGTCTCCGATCCGAAGTTGCTCTTGCTGGACGAGCCTGCGGCCGGACTGAACGCTGCCGAGACCGAAGCGCTCGTGGAACTCCTTTATCAGATCTGCGACCGGGGCATCACCATTTTACTGGTCGAACACGACATGAGCCTGGTGATGAATGTGTCCGACCATATCACTGTCTTGAACTTCGGCCAGAAGATCGCTGAGGGCTCCGCCGAGGAAGTGGAGCATGACCAGGAAGTGATTGACGCTTATCTGGGCACGGAGGTGGGCAATGCTTAAGCTCGAAGGAGTCGAGACATGGTATGGGACCATTCAGGCCATCAAGGGTATTTCGTTGGACGTCAGGCAGGGCGAGATCGTGGCCTTACTCGGCGCGAACGGCGCCGGCAAGAGCACTACCATCAATACCATCACCGGCCTCTTGAAGCCCACTAAGAGGCCGGATCGAGTTCATGGGGAAGGACATCACGGGAATGGAAGCCGAGGACATTGCGGAGATCGGGATCGCTTGTGTGCCGGAGGGACGGCACATCTTCCCTGGTCTCACCGTGATGGACAACCTGATGCTGGGTACTGTCCCGAACAAACGCGGCTCCAGTGGTGATATTGAGAAAGACCTCGAACATTGCTTCGAGATCTTTCCGCAGCTTCGCGGATTCAAAGAGGCCCTGGGTTGGCAGTTGTCCGGCGGCCAGCAGCAGATGGTGGCAATTGCGCGCGCTCTGATGTCCAGGGCCAAGCTTCTCCTCATGGACGAGCCCTCGTTAGGTCTGGCGCCGGTCTTGGTTCAGGAAGTGTTTAAGATCATCAAGGAGATCAACCAAACGGGCACGACCATTCTCTTAGTGGAACAGAATGCCAGGATGGCCCTTCTGATCGCAAACCGGGGCTTCGTGCTGGAGACGGGCAGGGTGATGCTGGTAGATACTGCGGCTAATTTACTGGCGAACGAAGAAATGACGGCGCACTATCTCGGCGCCCACGCCCATGTCAAGGAGGCGCGCGAGCGTCGCTCAGCCAGGCAGAGAAGAGGTGAAAACGGTGACGGAAGATCCGCCTCTCCCAGTGCCGGAGCCGACATGGAACCGTAGTGCACCTTTTCCCAATTACGGTCATCCAACTGACCGTTTTGCCCAAACGTCTTCCTAGGACCAGATTGAGTCAACGAGAGCTGCACCATTTTCTGCGGCATGATAACCAGCGCTACCTAGTTCGAGGGCGTTCGATTTGCCCCATGCGTGGGGGCAACCAGAGAGTAGATTCGGCGAAATCACCACCGTCACTCGTCCTTCAGGATTGCGCCGATCAAGTTGTCAACTATTACTGGGGTGTCGAAATATTCAACTGAGGGTTCGGACCCATATTTGTACACAATGAATCTCTTCCATTCATCAGTATAGAGCCGTTCAGCATCGTCACGAGATTTCCACAGATAGACACCTCCAGCTGTTCCTCTATCCTCGGAAAGCAGATAATACTTGCGGATCAGCCCAGGCACTTCACTATATTTGGGTGCTGTACTTGTAAAGATTTCTTGCGCCTCGTCACGGGTCACTGGTTGCGGGAGCTTGAACTGAACAAGTGCTGTAATCATAATGCGTTCCTTCTCACAAGGGTTCTAGCGATGTCGGGTAGTTCCGGCTAACACCAAAACGATAGTGCATCTTCGCTACGCTGGCAACCCGGATAATCTTCAGCCTCTTCCGAGCATGACCGGACTTTCAATTATTGTCAGCTCCTTACAGAGACGGCAAAATTGAGCACAGCCGATTGCGTCCATGCTTTACCGTCTTCTTTGTGACTCATGGATCGATTTCTTGTACAGATAGGTTATTGTTCGGCAACATTACCCTAACATTGCGCGCCCTATCACGCATCTTGAGGGCGACTGGATTTGAACCAGCATCCACCACAATATCTGGCTGCATCAACTGGGGGCAACGATTGATCACGCGACCGCACACACCATATTAAGCACAGCCTGGCGTTTCTCTCTCAAGATCACGTTCATGGCTCGCTCCAGCGCAGGACGCACCTGATCTGGGTCGGTCACCTCCTCGCCGTATCCCCCGAAGGCCTCACAGATCTTCCCGTATTCGGCAGCTGGATGAAGTCGGGTCAAGGGGAAACTGTTGGTCCTGAATGCCCATCCGTCCGGATGCGTTCCGAGGGTAGCCTGCTTGACCGCTGCGTAGCCCTGGTTGTTGTAGATGATAACCAGGATCGGCAGATTCAGTGATGCTGACAACAGGTGGCACGCGCTCGGGACCCCAAATATGTAGCATCCGTCACCCACCGTAGCTACGATCATGGAATCCGGCTGAGCAAGTTTTAAGCCCAGGGCAGTTCCTACCCCCCATCCCAGGTAACCGCTGTGGGGAACTCCGAAGTAGCTGCCCGGAGAAAGACCCATGTTCTCCCGCATACCGTTGTCATATTCGTTCACTACAACGGCGTCTTTTCCCAGGATTTCCCCTACACAGTGCGATACCCATCTGAAATCGAGGGGTTTAGCATGGGCTGCTTGCAGCGACTCGGTCTCCCACTTGTTTACCAAATGTTCGTGCTTGGAGCGGAGGAGTCGCTTTCGAGCGTCGATCGAGGAAACATTCCGTGCCGGGAGGTGGGCCATAGACCTGGCCAGCTCTTCTAGAATCAGAGCAGACTCGCCTTGAATAGTGATATCCGAGGGGAATGAGCGAATGGGATAGGTGGCGTAGAGCGGATCGATCCCGGCCTGAATGATGGTCGCAGAACGAGAGGGAGCGACGACGTTCGGGAACCATGGAACATCGCAATCGATAACTAGGATCGCGTCGGCTTCTCTCAGATGAGGCCCCGGCGTGAACCCGAGGTGGCAGAAATGATTCCGCGGGAAGTTCATGTATTCCGGGCTACACGAGACAACACCGATACCTTCAGCTTCCGCGAGCGTCTCCAGCGCTCGTACCGCCCTGTGCGCTCGTCCAAGGGCAGAAGTGATGATTAACGGCGATCGGGACCGAGCCAGACAGCTCGCAGCAAGCTCTATTTTGGCTGGGTCTGGATAGAAAGTCGGGAGATCGTAGCGTGGCTGCTTGTGACAGGAAAACTTGCCCAGCCCCGCTGCAAGTATTTCGGGGGGCAGGGTCAGATAGATGGGACCCCGCGGCTCTGTCATGGCCATGGTCAGAGCCCTGTCAATAACAGTCTCAAGCTGGCCGGGATTTCTTAGCTCATAGTCCCATTTCACGTATTCTCGCACCATTGCCGCTTGGTCGAATGATTCCTGCCCCCAGTGAATGAAAGCTGACCTGGAAGATGGCTGACCCTCCTCGGAAATCGATGTCCGACCAGCGAAGAAGAGTATGGGAACCTTGGCCTTGCTTGCATTTGTTATGGCCCCGAGACTGTTGGCCGTTCCCACCCCCACGTGGACCATCGCCACCTGCGGTTGGCCAGTGGCAAGGTAGTAACCATGGGCCATGCTCACCAAAGGGATCTCATGTGCCACCAAAACCGGTCGAGGCAATTCCTTGCCAAGCTTTTGACGCATGGCAAACGCGTCACAGATGCTCGCAAAGTCCGTGCCTGAATTGGCAAAAAAATACTCCACGCCACGGAGCGCCAGCAAATCCAGTAAGGCCTGCGCCGTGGTTTCCGCATTGACCTCGATCATCCCCGCAGCAGTGGTATCCATTTTCAACTCCTTAGTGGACCGCATAGGCCTCGAACTCTTGTTTTGGCAAAATCTGAACCTATTCTACATGCACTTACGTCATCTCTCCAATGAAGCGAATTTTGGACTACTGACAGATCGTTCGATCATCTGTTGAGTGCCGATTTACCATCGACTGGTCTTGGTACAAGCGGCAGAGCGGGTTTGCGGTAACCATTGGCACAAATCTGGCACATTGGTCATTCTAAAGGGAAACAGCCGACGGCTATCGGCTGTGAGCTAATGGAAACATAATGGCTTTTCTGCTCGGAGCGACTGGATTTGAACTAACGACCACCTGAACCCCATTCTTAAACGGATGGGAAAATTCAAAACAATAACCAGCACTTCTCTGTTGCCACCCGTTGCCATGTTCCACAACAAATCAGGACGATACAGCACCGATTGGTGCAAATCTGGTGCAAGAGAGTTTTTTGTACCATTCGCCCATATCAATATTCCAGGGGTCTACTGCACCGAAGAACTCCGGCGTGACAGGCCGGTGGCCCACCCAATAAAATCAACTACGTATCCAGGAACCCCAGTCATTTCGATCCCTGTTGAGTCTTTTCAGGTCGTTTCAGTCCATTTCAGTCCTTAAATTTGCGTACACCACGCGTACAAGATTCTGACTCTCATCCGAGAATCTTCGTGCCCTGCAGCGGTAGGTATTAAATGGTAATACGAGATTCTTGCTAACCCGGATAAACCGCCCTCTCCCCTACCCTATCCTGCTATTTCAAACACCTGGACAAATACGGCAACCATTTCAGTCCCTCACAGTGAGAGCAAAAAGTGAGCAGAGCTATTCCCACCACTGGGTGTTTTTCTTTTTCAAAAGATAATAATCGTAATTTCCGAAAAGCCCACTGTAGACCCATAGAAGAGGGGCGGCTACCCCTGCTGTGATGAGAACCAAGACTAATGCCACGAAAAAAATTAATAATGACTTCCCCCACATGCCTTTGGATATGTACCATAGCGCGCAACAGAAAAAAGCAGCCCAGTTCCAAGTTGGCTTAAAGGAACCTCCGTTTCGCTCAAATTGATCAAATTTGACTCGGTAATATGCGTCTTCCTTTGAGTAATCCCAATCAGAAAACAACTTAGTTCCGCATTTGCCGCAATATTCGGTCTTTTCCTCTGTTGCGCTGCCACACTTAGGACAAGTGCTGCCGAGACCTTGCTTCACGAGCTTAAAACCGTCTTGAGGACAAAATTCTTTTGACTCGTCAAGATATTCCTTCCCGCATTTCGGGCACACACGAGGCTTAGGCGATTCTGAGTCTTCAATTTTGGAACTGGGGGGTTCTTCAACTGTCGCTGTTACCTTTTCTTGTGGCTGAGAGTCCTTTGCTTCGGCTGCGTCATGTTGTGTAGCTACCGAGGCACTGGATTCGTGATGACTTTCTTGCTTTTCGGGTTCTTTGATCTGTTCAACAGGATCTCCTTTTATTTCTAAGATCGCTCTTCTCATATCCAACAGTGTCTGCTTGAACACTCCCGCATCCATAAGCTTTTTGAAAACGCTTTGCAGGCCTTTTTCCGTAATCTGATACTTCTCCATCATGGCCGCATCACTCATTCCCGCCTTAATATCGGCCAGGATTTCTTTAACGTTTATTGATCTTTTAGCCACAGGAAGCCCCAATGTCCTGCAAGATCAGGTTGGCGCTGAGCTTTTGATTTTCCATCTTCCTAAAGCGACTCTCTGTCCAGCAATTTTGAACCATCTTTCGTGCAGAAGGAGCTATCAGGGCTCGCATATACTTGGCCACATGATGGACACACCCTCTCATACTGCGAGGAGTGAGGCTTTTGGTCTCCGTTAAACCATCCTTTCACATAATTGAATCCCTGGTTCGCCATTGCTTTAAGATCTTCTAAGCCATCCCCCTTGTATTGATCCGACAATCTTTCGGCGGCCTGTCCGCAGGTCTCACAGTAAATTGCTTTGTCATCCAGAATGGCACCACACTGAGGACACTTTTTTTCTCCAGGGATATCTGATCCATTTTCGGGTTTCTTTGTATAATTCCCGCCAAAGATGCGAGCGTACTCTTCACTAGACGCCCATTCGTGAATTTCATGTGCTCTTAACACTGCATAAGGGTGGTCCTGGAATACGTTGCCAGCCATTCTGTAAAATTTGTTTAGGCTCAAACCTTTGGTAAGCTCCTCGAATTGTTTTGCCTGCATGACAAATTCATGTTGATCAATCATTTCCGAGATGTGCCATGATCCTCCAGCCAGTTTCATGAGCAGTTTGATGATTGAGTCTTTATTTCCGGTCACTAGCAATGCGGCTCTGTCCGCAGACAATTCGGATTTTCGAGACCACTCCAGCAATGCCAAGTTCAAGGGTGCGATAACATAACCCGCAACCCCAGAACAGAAGCCGCATCTCGGAGGAAGCTCCCTAGCATGTGATACAAGACATGATGACACTTGATATGGCCCATTTCATGCGCAATGACTGCGTACAGTTCGTCTTCATTCGTAAGCTCAATAAGACCGGACTGGATCGAAATTAATGGAAATTCTGTACCGATTGTCCAGGCATTGGGAACGGGATCTTGGCTTATGTACACGTCGGGGACGGCTATGCCCAGGTTGTTCGCCGCTTGTTCAGCCATGTCATGTATGTAACCACAAGTTCTTGGCGTAACTTTCACGTGCTTGGCCATCGCATCTACACGAGTAATCTTCTCAAAACTGTTCTCCATCATCTTCCGGATGGCGAAATCCAATCCTGGTACCATTCGCAGGGCAGCAATGGCCTTCCTATCAAGCGGATGTGTAAATGCGTCCGGATGAATATCTCTGTAACTATGCTTGCCAAATACCAGTTTCAGGCTGACAGTAATGGCTGTACCGCATTCAGGGCATTTCAGTCTAGTGCCCTTCTTGTACTTTGAACTCGGCATGCTACGCTGAAAGGAGCATTTAGGGCATGAAATAATCGTACGCAGTCCATCAGGGCCGGAATCCGCCATTGTTTCCTCCATTGTGGCAATCCCTGCATGTGGCAAGTGGATGCCGCAAATGCCATATAATACAGCCATCATTGTAATTCTGGGCAATCAAACTTTACCTACCGTCACGTTTCTGGCCACAGGAGCCGCAGAAGTTGTCTTGAAGGTCGATTTGCTTGCCGCACGAAGGACAGAATGTTCCTTTTCGAGGGCTCTTCGTTGATATCGTCTGGGTTGGACTCGTATGGGAGATCTGACAGTGTCCCCGCAAGAGTCGTGCTACTTCCCGATGTTTTCTTTTTTCCGCAAGTTGAATCATATTTGACGGTTCATCGTCCTAGCAGATTCCACGTCAACAGAAACATCCACCAGGGCCTCCAACGTGCAATCTACCTGACTCGACTTGACTTCCAAATATAGTATTTCTCCGCCGCATTAGAAACGCTTGACACGAGCCAGACGTTTATTCCTCCTGACGCCAACGCCCCCGCAACGGGTATCCACCCTGCCGCGGCCTTGAGGGCAATCTTGGCACCGAATTGGGCGGCAACCGCCGCTACAAACCCAGGGGTAAGGCCCCCTACGCCAATTACACCGAGCGAGGACGCCGCTAACGTACCCAAACCGGCTGTACCGACTGAACTAGCAAAACGGCCACCCTTATCTTCAGTTGCAACCTTTTCGAGTTCATATACGGTCATATGACCGCCCCAGAGCGCCAAAATATTTGCGAGATCTTCCTTTTCCAGAATATTGCCCTCACTTTTTTGTCCTCCAATAATAGCGCCGATACCGTAGGCACACTCACCCATTCGATTGATCAGCACGCCAATGTCGATACCCAAGGCCGGTATGTGGAGGCCCGGTATAACTGCGGCACCTGCTCCGGTTGCTCCCGCCCACGCCTCTTGCTTATGCCGCCACTGTGCAATCGTGTGGCCTTGTGCATCCTTATAAATGCTCTCGGGATTGAACGACAGCATTTCAAAAGCTTTGATAATGCCTTGTCCTATTGCTTCCTTTGCTTTCTCCATATCCATGTTCATCTCCTCCTCTCATACGTGCAACTGATCCTGTAGGAATCGGCTCAGCTCCTTATAGCCGGAGTTCTTAGCAAGTTTGACGGCCTCCTTGTCTACGCGGGCACCTTTCTCCAAAAGAAGCCTAACCATATCACTGTTGCCTCGGTATACAGCACGCTGCAATAGCGTATAACCCCATCGGCCTTCCCTAAGATTCGGGTCTCCTCCTTTTTCCAACAATTGGCTTACCTCGTTGACATTTCCGGCTGAACAAGCTTCCACTAATTGCTTGCTGAGGCTCGGCGATGCCTTTTGATGAGATTGCCCGAAGGGACTCGCGGGAGCCCTGTCCGAGGCAATGAGCAGCACTGTTTGTTTCACTCCTTGTTGATAGTTGGCACGAACCTGGTTTTGAATGTCTTCCATGAGCTTCTTATGACTATCTGTGACATATTTTGTAACGTCTCGTTGAGCAATAGAAACAAACTGGTCAAACTGGTCCGAAATCATTTTCCTCATTTTCTCAGTCGGATTTTTTATGCGACCAACAACTTCACCAACAACAAGTCCCACTATCGCCCCGAGGATCGGATGGCCGCCTGCAATGAAATCACCTATCGCGAATCCCCCCCACCCAGCCGCCGCAGTATAGGCGGATGATTGCTTAAGAATGGCACTTCCCTGAAATTCCGCGCCGGGGTCAATTTTGAAAAGCTCCACGCTAAGAGTCTCATGAACATCAGCAGGGGTTTTTCGGCTTCGGCAACAATCAAGCCAGTAGACTACCGGAAGCAATGCCAAAGGGGTTGTGCCAATAAGTATCACGGAAGGAATTGATTCTGATAACTCCGAATGGTAGATCCAACCGGCAAGCAATGAGCCCAAACCAAGGAGAATCACCCCGTATACGTAGAAAGCCGGAGAACTGGCGAAGGATCTCAATTGCCTTTTGTAGATTTCCTCGAAGGTGGGCTCCATCGTTTTGTGAAACCACCCTTCATACTTGTGAATGGTCGCGCGGCAATTATTGTTGAAATGTTGAAAGAGATCGAGAACTAATTTGTTCCACTCCGTCCGAAAAGCCTCCCCAAATTTTTGTAGATCATAACGGCCTCCCGAGGCAATTGTATCCCGCATCTTATTGTTGAACTCCGAGAACGCACTAGAGCACATTGCCTCAGATTTTTGGAATTGAGACCTGAATTCGCGAACGATCTCGTCTATGATGGAGCGAAGATCGTCAGGGATCGGAACGTCATCGTCAATATCGGGGGACTGTAAAAAACTGCAAAGTATTTCATAGGCTGCACGCACTTTAATGAAGTCCGTCGAATTCCCGCCCTTATCAGGGTGGGTTTCAATAACTCGTTTGCGGTACGCAGCCTTGATTTCCTTCAGATCAGCCGTGCTTGAAACTCCGAGAACCGCAAATGCCTCACTCACTTTCATGTTGGATGCTCCCCAGTCCGGCAGTCACGATAAGTTGAGTTGAAACGCAAAAAGCTACAAAAAAGCCAAAAAGAGAAGCCGACAGTCAGAGACCAAGGATTCTGAACACTCCAAGACCCCACATGACTACTATGAACAATCCGATACCCATCAGGTAGAGAACTGAGAAAATGAATCCTCGCTTCAGGACACGGCGGGCTTCCTCTTCACTACCGCTCGTCTCTGCCTCAGACGGCCTGAGAATGATGGGTCCTGTGCCGCAGCCTTCATAATCATAGGGGGTAGATGACCGACCAGACCAGATCCGGAAAAGCCGGAGAATTAAATTCGAGCCTTGCCCAATTCTGTCGAAAACCTCGCTTTTGTCCGTGCGGTCCTTCATGTTCCCCTCCCATTCTTTGCAGACTTTTCGGATCTTGGAGGACGGTATCATCCATTTGTGCCATACCAGGACGCTAGATACCAGCTTTATTTCAGGCCAAAGGCGAAAATGTTCTCTGCCTTAACCTTCCGCGTTTAAGGCTGCTCCTGTCGCGCACCCTTAAACCCTTACCCCTTTGGCAGGACATCGCTTAGGATTGATTCTGTGAAGCCTGACAGGCTACCACTTGACAAGCGGGATGTAAGAGCGGAGGCAAAGTGTTATCGTACTCCTTGGCCCTCTTCAATCTCACCAAATTCTTCAAGACGAGCCGGGTCAAAAAAAGACATAGACAGAAATCTTGGACGCTTATATGGTACAGGGGAGGACAACCAATATGGATTGCAAGGCTTTAGGGGAACGGTTATGTCTACATTTCTGAATATATTACTGGTTAAGGCATTTCAGACCATTGGGAAATCCATAGAGGACTATATTGATAAACGTGATTTGTCAAAGAGACATGACACGATCAGGGGGTTTTCGGAACCTGACAAAGCCGGGTTTCTAGTGGGCTCAGCCGGAAAGGGGCATCTGGCTGATGTGGAGGAAGCTTTGAATTTGGGAATAGACATTGATGCAACGCATGGGGAATTAAAGAACGCTACTGCTCTCTTTTTGGCTGCCATGAATGGGCATGCTGAGGTAGTCGGATTGCTTCTGGACAGGAAAGCTAATGTTGATAAGCCTGCCGACGGGAACCTTACACCCCTTTTCGTAGCATCTGACAAAGGACACCTGGGAATAGTGGGGCTCTTGCTGAAACATGGCGCTAATCCGCAGCATTCCACTGACGAGGACAAACTTACACCCCTTTATATGGCTTGTGAAAAAGGGCATCTCGGGGTGGTGCGACTCCTACTGGATTCCGGTGCAGATCCCCATTCTGCCTCTGCGGACGGTATGCTGCCCATAGAAGCGGCCCGGAAGGCGGGTCATACTGAAGTTGTTAACCTACTCTCTTTTCTTTTGCGGCACACGACTTGCGAATCGTCAACTGAAACAAAGAATCCGGTGGAGAATCTGGGGGAGTACCTTATACCGACTGAACATACCCTAATTGCTGGGCTCAGAGAGCAGATGATAAAGGAATTTGAGCAGTTCAAGCAGCAACTCATGGACAGCGGGAAAAAGGAGCTTCAGGCATTCAAAGAAAAGTATGAAAAGGAATTTGAGCAAAAGAAGGCTGCCGTGAGAGAGCAGACAAAGAAGGAGCTGGAACAGAAGAAAAATCAATTAAAGGCTGACCTCAAGCAGTTTCTGGAGCAAAAGAAGAAAGAAATTCAGGAGAAAATGAAGAAATAGCCGCACTGGAAATAGGCTCTAATCATTGGTCCTTTTCGTGCGGATCTTGCCTAAGAAATCATTAGAGTCTGATTGATAAAGAGTTATTTTCTCTTTGACAGACAAGCTCTGCTACGTTATCGATTAGATGCGCAAAATGCTCCATTCCTGAAAACCGCCCAGACCTGAGTACACAAAGCCTGGAGGGCATTGAGAAGTCATTCTCTGGTGCTTTCGACGGAGACCACAGACGCGAAATCTTGTCACTCTATAACTATCTCTAACTCCTTATATATTTACACTCATACATCTCTAATCCCTTATCCCTACCACTCCATTTGCTGATATGTCGTTAAGATGGCCATCAGATGAAGAGTTCGCCCTGCTCCGTGAACAGGAACTTGGCTGATGTGTTCTTTATGAGATAAGGGGATGGATATGTATTGTATATGTAATTATTACTCTGCCTATCAACAATTCTTTTGAAGCCAACTTCATGACGTATTCATCAGCGTCCTGGTGCGCTTTGGATAAGCCGCAATCCTTTCTCACATCTATTACACCAATGACAAATATTGTCCCAAAGAGAAATAAGTCAAGGCATTCTGAAAGATCTTTGAGAGTCATCCTATAACCAAAAGGGGTCCTTCTCGATATTTCGCATCAAATTTTATCAGTTTTTGTACTAACTCGAAATCATTTGCACTTGAAAACACTAACTCTGATGGGTACTCCACCTGCAATGCATTCAGCCTCTCAACCTCTTGGTGAGTAATTTTGATTGCCTTTTTAGTCTGTATCCCTTCTGATACTCGTTCTAATCCTGAAGGATCAGGAAGTATTACCTGCGCGATTTGTGGAGCATGGCTCTCTAATCGTTTGATTTCAGCATACGTCTTCTGACTCTTCTCTGCCGTCGTACTACATAGCATCAATAATGTCAGCAATTTGCTTAGCGGAAAGTAGATTTCTATACCTGTGACTCCAAGTCCGATACTGCCGAAGGGTCCATGACCAGAGCCGAGACTGTTCTGCATGGCTATGGGATTGTCAGCTATGTAGAATGGATCTTTCTCAACAGTCTTCAGGAGAATCCAAGTTTTGTCACGAAAAAGAGGAGATAATTTAAGTATAGCAAAGGGTAACCCCCTGACGGTATCTTCTTTTGCTCCATCTGGGAGAAGCGGCTTGTACCCGTCCGTTCTCTTCGGACCTCCCCCTGTCATGCCACTTACCTCTTCCATCTTTCTACAAAAGTCTTCAAGTATGATCCTTGGTTGCCTTGTGCGAGCATACTGGGCAGCAAAGAAGTAACTAAGAAGGGCCTCGTCGTCAAGGCTAAGATTTTCCAAACTCTCTTCTTTAACGATTTTCTTGATTATTGGTGCTGCATACGTTTCTAATTGAGTAAGCGTGGGATCGAAACTGACCTTTTTTCCGTCAATGGCAACGTCATAAAATCCTTTTTCAGACGCCACGTTCCTAATATTAACCGGGAATATCTTCGATGTTTTCTTATTAAAGGCCCATACCTGAGTTCCCTTTGGGTTGCAAGCAAAGTTTTTGAGTATGAATTGAGAAACGTAGTGCTGAGGCTGCTTTTCTTTCGGCCTTCATTGCGTTGCTTCCTGGCCCTCTAAGAAGAGAGAAACGTCAAAGACCCTCTCCAAAGTGGCCTTTGGGGAACACCATCATATCAATATCGCCTTTTTGAACGTCCTGAACATCTCTGAAATGAATATCTGTTTTTATTATGCCTAATTCTGGATAAAATTTAATGTTCGCTGGCCCTGATGCTGGAACCACAAGACACTCATTAGTCTTATTATAATCTCGCTTGAACTGTGCCAAGTAAGTAGAACCTGGGGCAGGATTCATACGATGGTACCGGCTAACGGTCAGCGTCCGCTCAGGGAGGGAACTCTATCTTTTTGCCTTCTACCTGCGCTCTGACCATTGTATTAGCTGGATCTGACGTTATGTGAACTGAGTAACCAGGTTCCAGGCCGGGGATATCCCCTTCTATGATTGATATTCTCAATTCCCCGTAAGCGTCACGCCTACCTAAACGTTTGAGCCAATCCGAGAAAATTGTCTTCCCAGCTTCTATGTCCCCCGAAAATACAAGTCCCATAATTGGAGGCTTAATGTGGTCCGGGTCTTCGATAAATGCCACAGCTTTCCATTTTGCCACGTTCCATTTTTCAAGATCAATGAAACTTTGGAAGAAGAGGGTATTACTTCATGACTCCTCCTTATTTGACTTTCTTTTGAGAGCATAATAGTTCGGTACGATAGAAAGTCAAGACCATATTCGGAGCGCTCTTGGTTCGGGTAGGAATACATGAGAACCTCTTGAATTTGCTACACTCGATCCTCTCGGGAAAGTACCTCAAAGTCGCCCCCTTGAAATGATTCCAGTTAAAGAGGTTGACATCCGCCGGGACATGGACATCTACTGGACTTGGTAATCCACAGGAGGTGCTTCGTATGTTACCGAAGGAAGAATATTTAGAGATGCAGTCCAGATTCTATGACTCGTTAGTAAACGAGCCAGCTCCAGAGCCAGCCCCACCAGACGAGTTATCACGCCTGAAACGCTTATTAGACGACCATTGGATAGATTTTGATTTCTCTAAGAAACAGCCCGAAGAGATCTGGCAATTTCGGTTCTCACTCTTTTCTCTTAGGCTCGCCCCACTCTGGTTCGAATGGCTCAAGTGGGTCATGATGCTGGCAGCCATTAAAGTTGTCGCTACGAAGAGTGGAAGCCTTATGGCAGCAGAGATGGCCGTAGTTTCCACTCTTATAATGATCTTGTACTTCGCAGTCTTTTTCCAGAGGATAAGAATTAAGGGGCTGGCATTTCTAGGGTCAGAAAGGTGGCACGGTATAGTTTCTACAATACCGGGAATTATATTAGGCATTGGGGCTAACCAATGTGCGCTGTCTTTAGCTGAGGCTGTAGCCACAATGTCAAAATGAAGATCAGGAAAGGATAGGTTCACTCCTTCAGTGTAGGCACTCTGCCTATCAATAACTCTGTTGCGGCCAAGTTCATGACACATTCGTAGGCATCCTGGTGAGCCCTAGATAAGCCATAATCCCTTCTTAACGTCAGCATCTTTTGGTCAGGGCGTACTCCCCCATCACAGTCAGTTACTGACCATAGCTCGTCATGGAGAACCAAATCAAGGCATCTCAGAAATTCTTGGCGACATTGCCTCACCCCTAGTGCATTTGTGTCATCCGAACAATAGCCTTCTACCGTTGTTAGCCATGATCCTACGTACTGAAGAGACTGCATTATGCCTAACAAACGGTCATTGTCTATAAAAGCCTCTATCAGATGTTCCTTTCTTTGGGGGATACTAACATTCCGTCCATGTTTATCAATAGGCAGGGGCATTGCCTCCCCCAGACACTTCAAGCAACCAAAAAACACTTCCTGCTTCTTATTCTTGATCCACTGCTCCTTTTGCCACATCAGGTTCCGGGTGTTGTACCTGCTCGTTAGTATCCCATTGACTAAGGAGACGAAGGCACCTAGCAGGACTCCGGCTAGGGCTACGTACGCTGTATAAACTGCTATGGTCGGGTCCATAGGTCACCTCCAGATTCCTCGCTCCTATCTCACCCTTTTCCAGTAGTCAAGCAGAAATAACTGTGCTAACACCTTCTTTAAGACGGTATCAAGAAAGACGGCCAATAACTTATCAGACGACAAATGGAGGCACACATGAGCAGCAAAAAACAACCTCCCGAAGATTCAGCCGCTCGTAGAAGATCGGAAAGGTTCTTACGAGCCCAGTCTATTAAGGAGACGTGGCCATTTGTTTCAACGTTTACCTTTGAGCTTAAATACTCAGGTTCTGATAAGGAACCAAGGCCCTTTCATTATGGCCCCGATGATAAAGCATTCTTCGACCGACCGTGCCATTACCATGAGTGTTTTCAGGGAGGTTTTGAACTCACTCACCTTGTTTCCAAGATGGTAGAGGATAGAGGAGAAGAAATTTCAGGAGAATTGCACTGTCCAGGCTGGCTGGGTGAGTATAGGCCACGTCCTATTAGATGCGATGCAACATTGAAATACCGCATTACTGTTCGATATTTGAAGTCGAATGGTGACGTAGGGAGGATTCCAAACGAACCCTCTACCGAAATTCCGAAATGACCCACTACCGGAATGTCCGACCCCTTGACAAACTCTAAACGTCGTGAACACTTATACGACTCAAGAGGAGATCAAATACTGATATGTCAAGAGAGCAAAACCCTATAAGAGTCAAACTTATACAAAGCGTCCGGTATGCCCTAGAAAAGGCTAATTCAGCCTCTTGTCTTGAGCACCCAGGACTCACAGGAACGTTGCGGGAAATCATTATTAGACAACTATTTGAGCCAATTCTACCTTTAGACGTACATATCGGAACAGGAAAAATTAGCGACCATTATGGAGCGCTTAGTGACCAAGTAGATATAATTCTCTATTCTCGGAATATCCTGCCTCCAAGTCTCTACGACGAACACCAGGGGCTTTTTCCCATTGAATCAGTTTGCTATACGATAGAGATTAAGTCGAAACTTACGGCTCAAACAATGAAACAAACAATCGAAAACGCTCGTAGCATACACAACTTAGTAGCTTATCTGCCAAGACACTACTTGGCGGGAAAGCAAATTCGGCGGAAGGGGATACCTAGACCTGTCACTACTCTATTGGCATTAAGTTCAGATTTGTCTGGAGAAGGTAAATCTGAGTTAGATCGCTATTTAGAAATCGCTCAGGAAACAGATAATGGTAGTTCCACTCTGACTGCATTTTGTGTTGTAGGACGGGGTTATTGGCATAATGGAGGGGACGGTTGGTATTATGTCGAACCGTCCCAAGAGCATGAAGAAGTGCTTGATTTTCTCGGAGGAGTGGTCAATACGCTCCCGGAGATACTGTCTTGGAAAGGACGAGTCAGCTACGGAGGATATATAGAGTCTGGACGTGGGTATAGGAAAGTCGGTGCGAAACTGGATACCCCCCAGCAAGAGTGGAGGGTACAGTAACATCAGTGAAAACCCATATCACGTGGAGCAGACTAGAAACACGGAGGAAAATCATGACAGACGAGTTAAAGTATTGGCTTCCCTTTATGACTGCTCACGGAGAAATTTGGCTTGAGGGACCTTTCGAAACACGAGAGGAGGCAATGGCTGCCCGCGACCACGCGAAACTGACAGTCTTTCCACCTGAGAAGTATGGGAGTCCGTTTCCTGCTTCCACGGAGGAGGAAGCACTAAAGGGGGCTCCCACGTTTGTCTGGTGAGTGGGCATTGAAACAAGAATCTACAGAGGCATAACGTCAGGACAAGAGAGGTGGTTAGAATGAATCCGCTAGACATGATTTCCATGATCAAGGAAGCAACTGACTTTCACGAGGTTTATCACAAGACCTCATTCACGTGTTACCGAACAACAAAGGATGACGAATCGCAGGAAGTCCTAATCGAGATTTTCGACGCCGGTCCAGAAGTCACACACCGATATCGCTGTAGAGCTTCTGCAGACGGTAAATCAGCAACTGGGAACCCACACTCAACATTAGACCATGTTCTTTCTGTGGTGCATTGGCAAGACTTAGACTGATAATTTAGGCACGTTTTTAGACGATCCCTGTCAGGCTTCACAGGATCAACGTAGCGACTTTCGGGGTACGGACAGGACTTAGGGGAGAGAGCAGAGTGCTAGCGACTATGGCCCTGAAAGGGAACCTATCCTGAAGGCGGTCTTTACTCCCTTACACTAACAAGCCAATACAGAGTCAAAAGAATGCGAAGTCCCAGTGAAGTCTTTGGATTCTTCCGACGCATCTCTTTTTCACCGTAGTGAAAATCCCTGGCACGCTCATAGTCTTTGCGATCCTCATAATTCTGTTTGAGCTGCCGGTATAGACTTTTCAACATGCGCCCAGTCATCGGTGTTATCCTTCCGTAGAGTAATCTCATCATAGACTCCCAAGCGATTGCCAATTTGAGGCCAGATCGCATTGGTAATCTCGGCTTTGCGTAAGTCCGTCCCTAGGAACCTGCATTTGGTTAGGTCGGCATCTCGGAAAACAATTGCGTCGGGCGGCTCGATAATTACGTCAGTAAAGTCAATGGCTGCTTCCGGGTCTGTCAAACAGAAAATCCCAGTAATTTTGTCATCTTCTTTTCCAGATACAAACAGGGTTCTACCCAGGAACTTGGTTTTGGTAAACATGGGCTTCCCTCTGAACTCGGCACCTCTAAAACCAGCATCTCCGCTGAACTTGGCCTCCAAAAATTAGTATTTCCACTGAACTCAGCCTCACCAAAATCAGCCTCTCCTCTGAACTCGGTCCCCGCAAAAACAGCCTTCCCATTGAACTCGGCCCCTTCAAAATCAGCCCTCCCACTGAACTTGCTATCTCGAAAACCAGTATCCCCCCTAAACGCGACCGCCCTAAAAGTAAACGACGCTGGGAAAACAACGCCAATAAAAATATCCCCTATATCTCTGCGGTGATCCTCCAACTTTCCCTTAAAAGCTTCATAATCCTTATCAGGCTTCGGGGAATGCAGAAGCCGTCACCTGTTGTGGGGTCACTCTCATAATCGCATTTGTTGTATTTACAGGTTGGCATGCTAGTGTCCCCTCGTTGCTTAGGAGGCAAATCTGTTACCTTAGTGAAAACACCACGGTTTGTCGTGGTTCTGGAAACAAACCCATCCCCTCCCCAGTGGTCAATAATTTTCTCAGCCTTTGCTCTCAGGACAGCCGGAGGAGCCAAAATTTAGAAAGGGGGTACCGAAGAAACGGAACTATTCACTTGACAATGACCTTCCGGTAGAAGAATGAATGAATGAATGAAGGAAGCCGGAGGGAAAGAAGTAAGCTGATGCTACGTCTGAATCGAGATATCAAGCCTATCCGTCAATATTATGTCGAGTTGGAAGAATTTGACCGGCTCGGAATAAAGCACGAGATGGCGGTAAAGACGGCTTTCCAACACGTCCTAGAGTATTGCTGCAAACAGGTAGGCTGGACACTCGAACATGGTACAAAATAAAGAAAGCAGGGGGACGGTCTATCAGTCTTGACGGCGGCTTAGTTGATAAGCTCAGAATCCCTCACGCCTTCTGGGAAGCAAAAGACTCTCAGGATGATCTCAGAAAGGAAATTGAGAAGAAACTTGCACTCGGGTATCCAAAGGACAACATTATATTCCAAGCTCCTATGCGTGCAATCTTGTGGCAAGGCGGTATCCAGGTTTATGATGAGGACATCACGAGTCCTGGAGCACTGGTCGGTGTAGTCGGTGAACTCTTTGCGTACAAAAAGCGACGTTCAGGCAGATTGGGAGCGAGCCGTTGAAGAGTTCAAGCCCCGCATCCCGGATGTTGCAACAGCAGCCGTCAAGCTTATAGAAGACGAACGTAGAGATAACCCACAATTTGTCAGGGCTTTTAGCACCTTTGCGAGCACGTGCAGATCGTCAATCAATCCTAATCTTTCCGATGCGGCTATTGAAGAAATGCTTGTCCAGCACTTGCTGACGGAGCGCATCTTTCTAAAGGTCTTTCACAACTCTGATTTCACTGATCGAAACATTATTGCTCATGAGATAGACGGGGTGATTCGCTCATTAACAACGCGGAAGTTCAGCAAAGAAGAGTTTCTACAGCCCTTGAATCATTTTTATGGCGCTTTGGAGCGCCGGGCCGAGTCTTTAGATGATTACAGTCAGCAACAGGCTTTCATCAACACGGTCTATGAGAAGTTTTTCCAGGGATTCGCGGTCAAACAAGCAGACACGCATGGGATCGTGTACACACCACAATCTATTGTAGATTTCATGGTTCGCTCTGTAGAAGAGATACTCAAAAAGGAGTTCGGCAAGAGCCTCAGTGACAAAGACGTGCATATTATTGACCCATTCGTGGGAACGGGTAATTTTATCGCACGGATAATGCGTGAGATTAAGACTACAGCCTTGCCGCTCAGGTACGCCGAAGAGTTACACTGTAATGAAGTTATGCTGCTTCCTTATTATGTAGCTTCAATGAACATCGAGCATGAATATTACGAACGGACGGGAGAATACAAATCATTTGAAGGCATCTGCCTCGTGGACACCTTTGAACTAGCCGAAGACAAGCAGTTGTCCCTCATGTTCACACAAGAGAATACGGAACGACTAGAGAAGCTCAGGAAAACCAAGTTGTTTGTGATAATTGGCAACCCCCCCTACAATGCTTCGCAGGTGAGCGAGAACGACAACAACAAAAATCGCAGATATAAGACGATGGACAAGCGGGTTGCCCTTACTTACTCCAGGGACAGCTCGGCGACAAACAAGAATGCGCTCTCTGATCCCTATGTGAAGGCCATACGCTGGGCGTCGGACAAAATTCTGGATAATGGCGAGGGCATAGTTGCCTTTGTTTCCAACAGCAGTTTCATTGCAGATTTCGCGTTCGATGGGATGCGAAAAAATCTAGCCACGGACTTCAGAGAGTGTCTCAAAACCGTTGTGGTGGCACGATGACGACTCCCGGGGTGGTGGGGTGCGTGGTTAATCTCGCACCTTGCCCTCCCTTGTGTCCGACGAGCCGGGGCCGGCTATGAGTATGCCTCAGGCAGCCATGAGTCACTCTCCGTCCCTGATGTCTTAGGCCGCGGTGAGCACCAGACGCCCCGTCAGCCAATGGCTGTAGAGCTTCTTGAGATTCAAGGTGGCGCACATCAAAGACCATTGAGCCCTCACGTTGGATAATCCGGACACGGTCCACCGTCTAAAGTCCAAGTGGCTCTTTATCCATGCAAAGACCGGCTCGATGATCACCTTGCGGGCTCGGAGAAGTGTCTTGCTTTCCGGGACCTCCCGTTTCTTGCGGTGGCGCTCAACTGCGTCACGATAGATGCTAATGTCTATGATGACGGCCATTCTTGCTCTTGCTGCACTTCCACCGTTCAGGACACGTCCCGATAGTCCCGGCATCGATACCGCCGGACCTCGTTTCCGTTTTTTCCTGTGACTTTCTTCTGAAGAAAGCTCAGCGATGCGCCTTGCGGACAAATACAGACGTCTCGCTCTTGGTCGTAGACGAACCGGGAAGCGTGATAAGGGTCCCATTCGAGCGCCTTTTTCCGCAGTCGGCTCTCCCGACGACTTGGCGACCAGGACCTCGTACTTTTTCTCTTCCGCCAAAGCAATTTGAGCCGATGCGAAGTATCCTGCGTCCGCCACGGTTTCCTTTGCGGTTGCACCTAAATTCTCCTGAACTCGTCCAGCATTGGAACGAGATGCCCATTGTCATTGCCTTCGTCGACCACTTCCTCAGCCACGATCATCCCGCTTTTCTGGTCCGCCACCGCTTGAGCATTGTAAGAGGGCTCAGTAGAACGCCGGTTCTTCATGTACCGGGCATCAGGCTCGCAGGGATGGACAACCTTCTTGTCAGTCTTATCCAATTCCTGCAAGGCCCTCTGTATCCGCTCCTTACGTTTCAGCTCGTCCTGCAGGGCCTTCGGGAAGACGATATTCGTCACGCTCCTTGTTGCTCGCACCGCTCTGTCTCCGTCATCACGTCGGCAATCCATTTATCCAGATTCTCAAGCATCCGCTCCAATTGACCCTGGTTCTTGAACTTCTCCCGAGATGATCCGGCCATAATTTTGGTTCCGTCCATTGCGTGAACCGCCATCCCTATCAGATCAGACTTTACCGCCACCTGAACCGATTCTTTGAATACTCTCTTGAATACCTTCTTGTTGTCTCTCCAGAATCGCCACAGGGTATTATGATCCGGTGTGTTCATCCCCGTCAGCCAAATAAATGCCATGTTCTCCATACATGCTTTTTCAAGTTTGCGTGAAGGCCTGATCTTGCTGAAATATCCGTAGAGCCAAACCTTCAATAAGCAGATCTGCAGCATAGGCCGGACGGCCTGTCCCAGCCGTCGGAACGCAAAAACCCAGCGTCTCCAAATCCAAGGCATCCACGAAGTCCCGTATAAAGCGCGCTGGATGATCCAGCCCTACCCAGTCGTCTATAGAGGGAGGAAGCAAAAACACTTGCTTGTAGTCCGCCCTGATTTGCGGCATGATCCTTTCCTCGTCCGACTTCTTCTCAATCTTAGTACAATCGGATAAGGAGCGCGAGCCAAAAATCGAGTTTTGAGACAGTTTCTTCAATGTGCTCTACATTCTTGACCTTGGAGGAAACGTGAGGAAGAATCCCAAGATTTCGGGTACTACTCACAATGTTTTCGGAATACAAGTTGGTGTCAGTGTGAATCTTCTCATCAAGACAAAGAATCACGGCGAACAAGGCAAAATCTTCTACTTCCGTGTGGATGATTTCTGGAGAAAAGAGGACAGATTTTCATTCTTGGAATCTTGTGGTTCGTGTTCCAGTGTCAACTGGTCAGAAATATTTCCTGACGGCAAACACACTTGGTTGACAAAAGGACTGGAGGGCGATTTTGATGAATTTCTACCTGTTGGAAATCGAGAGACTAAGGCAGGAATAGGACATGCCGTTTTTCTTGACTATAGTCGCGGCATAACCACTTGTCGCGACGCGTGGGTCTACAATTTCAATCTTACTCAACTGGCTAACAATGTTCAAACGATGATCACCACCTACAATGCTGAGGTGGCGAAGTGGCAATCGCTTGGTAACAAGCCTAAGAACAAGGCAGTGTTGAGGGATTTCCTGGATTCTTTCGTTGTAGCGGATGAGAGCAGGATTAGTTGGAGCAGAGACCTAAAACTTGACCTCACTCGGAGCCGTATTGTCGAGTATATGGGCACAAAAATTAGAAAAGCGCTCTATAGGCCATTCACCAGCACTCATCTCTATTTTGATCGAGTGATGAACGAAGAAGTGTACCGATTTCCCCTCATTCTTCCCTCGAATGAGTGTGAAATTGATAACCGTATCATTTGTGTAAAAGGTCCCGGAGGTGACAAACCGTTTTTCGTATTAATGACTGATTCTTTGACCGATGTCTCAGTGGTTGGTTTTGGCACTAACGCACAGTGTCTTCCTTTCTTTACGTATGACGAAGACGGTTCCAATCGCCGCGAGAACATCTCAGACTGGGCCGTAGACCAGTTCGCCTCCGCTATTGAAGCCGACGTGAATAAATGGCAAATCTTTCACTATGTCTATGGCCTTCTCCATTCACCGGAATACCGTGAAAAATACAAGGCCAACCTCAGACGGGAGCTTCCCCGAATACCATTGCCCGAGAGTATTGAGGGCTTCCGTGCGTTCGTCTCAGCAGGGGAACGACTCGCGGACCTGCACGTCAACTACGAATCGCAACCAGAATACCCACTTGAACAGATAGAGACTCCTGAAAAACAACTTGATTGGCGTGTGAAGAAAATGAAGCTTACGAAAGACAAGAATACCATTGTCTACAACGGTCTTCTAAAGCTTGGGGGTGTTCCGCCCGAAGCTTTTGAATACAAATTAGGCAACCGTTCAGCCCTGGAATGGGTCATTGACAAGTATCAGGTGCATGTGGATAGCCGTAGTGGTATCATTAATGACCCGAATCGCCACAATCCGCAGTACATCGTTCAACTCATCAAGAAAGTCATCACTGTCAGTTTAGAGACTGTCAGGATAGTTCAGGGACTGAGCGCATACGGCGACGCGGAGGGCTAGTTTCAGGCTCAACGTCAACAGGTTTACCCTAGTCCGGACACTTCAGGACTGCTCACCCTCCTCTCCTCATTGACTCCATAAGGAAACGAATCTCCGTTTTCAGTCCGATTGACTCTTGAATCTGAGCATCAACCGCCTTGTCAATCCTTACTAAGGCTTCAAACAGTCCTACTCCGCTTATCCCCAGAGTAGGAACTTCACGCTTGATTTCCCGTACGCTTTCCGCTCTTATTGTCTTCGGCAGACCTAGGCTTTCCTGAGTCCCCGGTGTCCACTCCGGCATCGTTTTCCATTTTGCTATGGTGGCTTGTGAGACCTTGACCTGACTGGCGAGAGCAGTATTTGTGATGGTAGGATTGGCAGTGAACAGCGCAAGAGCCTTGTCAAACTTCTCCCTTTTTCGCAGCACAGGAGTCTTGTCGAGTGTTGGCTGAGTCCTGCGCCGTGGCTTCCCTTCTGGCTTTACCTGACTAACGGCCTCTTTCTCCGGCTTGCCCGCGTCCACTGCAGGCCGTGATAGTTGAGCCTCCCAGTTTTCCTTTTTCTTCCACAGTCCGATAATGTTCGGTCTGCTCTTTACCTTAGCAGCGATCTCAGCACTTGACATCTTACCACCACTTGTGAGGTAGAGCTTTAGAGCCTTCTCTTTGATTCGTGTCGTATCTTTTGCCATATTACAAACTCCCTTTCAGTAGTATTGGCAGTAGTCTTGCCTTAGTGGATATGACTTGTCAAGTTCGAACTTGAATAGTAGTAGAGTTTCACTGTGATGACTAGGACTCAAAATCGCGCCTATTGCCGCTTTTCTCGGGTAAAAGCATCACAAGTGTGTCATTATAAATGGTTACTGATGGGAGTGCTGACGTTCCCAGTACTCACCCTAAGCGTTCGCTTAGATCAATACCAGAGCCATTACCGAGAAGTATATTTCCAATAGCTTATTTTGCGGTGTGTCAGCAATTGACATCGAGTTTCCTGAGCAACAACGTCGGCAACATCGGCGAGAGAGCAAAGGCCCTATGAAACTGGCGGCTGTGCAGTTTAGCATTAGCGAATGAATACGCAAATAACTGCATTTAATCGTATCCTTGCAGTTTCCTCAATCCTGGAGCCATTTCTTAGATCATACATCATAATCCACTTTATTTTGGGAGGCTAAGAGAGCGAGTTTAGATGGATGGATATATATAGTAAAATTAGGTCGTTCCTAAGGTATAACTCCCCTTTCGGCCTGAAATAGGCAGCTGTGGTAATGGAGGTAGCGTTTTGCATCTTATTTCCGTTTTCGCGCGAACTAAGAACGAGATACGACAACGCGCACATTCCTGAAAGAGAGAGTCCGCCCAAAACCTAAAAACCCACCAGAATTCATTTTAGACGCGAATTTCGTGATTTCTCGTGCAGAGTGAGGAAAGGTTCGTACCTCCCATTCCTTACCGTGGTAAACTCCCCGTGACTCACCGAGGCAGACAGATGACAATTCCCAGCGATCCTGATGAAAGACGGAACTGGTTGGTCGAGCGATGGTACGCATACGGAGACCATTTTAGCGTGTTCGTGCCAGACGAGCAGCCAAGGCCGGACGTATGGGATTTTCCAGAAGCGGAACTCGATGACAAAGGTCGCTTGGACCCTCAGGTGTTGAAACGGTGGGAATACCTTCCTCAGACCAAAGAACTCCTGCGACAGAGGTACGGCAAATTCCACATCCTTGAAACACCGGCACTCTGGTTTGATTGCCTGGTGCCTAAATTTCAAAACCAAATGCATTACAAGGTCTTGGACAGTGAAGGAAATTTCCTTGAAGTTGACGATAATCATGAGTGGTACGATAACGTCTTGCGTATGGGCGTGTTTAAATGGCAGGTCGGCTTTTCGTGCAGTTCAGTGAAATGTGAAAGGGAATGGTGCAAACTCAATCTGAAGAATCCGCACCGCATTAATCCCATAGACATATACAGTATCATACAAGTGTTTGAAGGTGTGTCCACAGCCACGGCTCTGTCGGAAGTCGCCAAGTGGTTCAATCTCAAGCTTCGTCCTCTGGAATCCAGGGGAATTTTCAAAACCCGTACACCCAGGTACGCTGTTCCCAAGTGGACGGTATATTCGTTAATACGCCAGTATCGAGACACCAGACACCAACATCTGGATGCTTTCCTCAAAGAGGCTACGGCGATTATACAAAGTTCCGCTTTGGTAGAATGGCATGGGAGGATGTTTGACGAGGCGACGGCTTTCCTAAGTACGCAGCTAATGGACAACCTTTACAAGATAAATGACTTCGCTGTGAAGGCATACCTGTGGCTCCTGATACGTCAAGAAGAACTGGCTCGCCAGACGGCTCCGCACAAAGCCAAGCATAAAAAGAAGTGGGAATTCAGGGTTTCCGATGCTGAACTCGCTACAGCCTTGGTTGTAAGTCCCCCCACCGCAGCCCGTTATCGGAAGATATTGCATAACCTGGGCTTAGTGGAAGTTCAACAGGAACACATAGGAAGAAAAATAGAGAGATACATAATAAAGGCAAAATATTGAGGTAACATCTTCAACTTTACATCAAAAGGGTCTTTATATTGTAATAACACCTATATATAGATATTGATACCTATTAATATATATAGTATATAATATAACTGCCCAGCCCTCATTTAGTATACTTACCTCTATTCTCTATAACAATAATATAACATTACCTAACCCAAGTTTTATATGTATAATAGATTTGATAGACAGATGGATAGATGTTGATCCGGGAGCGATTTTTGAAATTAAGTATACACGAATTCGTTGACGTAGTGCTTTCCTCAAAGGCAACCGCTCTTACTGCCCCTCTTGTGTTGGAGGAAATAGCCCTGATAGGTATCTGTACTGACGGCGGTCAAAGGTCGTGTGTTGGGGAAATCCCCATATCAGAGTTGAAAGAGGTAGGAGAAATTGTGTACGTCCCCACACGTACCCACCTGTACGTACATGGGCTCAAGAGGATATGGGAATACCTCAATATTAGCGGTCAGGGCATCAAACCTAACCTGACAACCGATACCCGGCTCATTGCATTCCTGTTGAATCCGGATACAGGTGATGAGGGACTGACACTGAGCCACGTGGCAAGAGAATATCTTGAGGAAGAATACACTTACGGAATGATACACATACGGGACGATAGGGATACAAGTGCCTTTGAATCCATTCTTGCCCATGATGCTCTGATTATCTATCGGCTGGGCGAGACCATGCCGAAAAAGATGGATGTTCGGCTGTACAAGCTTTACCGGCGGTTGGAGTTACCGCTGATGGTCATGCTGAATGAGATGCGGATACATGGCATCGGAGTGAATGGGGCAGCCTGCCAGGAGAAACTCGAAGAAATAGCCGAAGAGACGAAGCGTCTCGCTGAAGAAATAACCGGCGGTAAGGAGATTGACCTCACATCGGGTAAAGAGGTGTACCGTCTTCTCATTGAGCAGGGAGTACGATTTGACGATTCGCGTGTGTACGCATGGAAGAGGGTTCCTGAAGTTGTGCTTGAGGAACTTGGCCATGCTAACGCTCTTGTCCAGAAAATACTCCAATGGAGAGATTTACAGGATAATTTGGGGTTCCTTCGTTTTGCCGCGGGAAAAGAGCGTGTCCATGCAATATGGGGTCAGATAAGAGCAGCCACCTCCCGGATATATGCCAGGGAACCGGCCCTGCAGAATATCAAAAGAGAACTACGATACCTGTTTGTACCAGCAGAAGGGTGTACCCTCATCAAGGCTGATTATTCGCAGGCCCAAATGAGGATTCTGGCTCACCT
Source organism: uncultured delta proteobacterium (assembly GCA_963828085.1). Classification (GTDB taxonomy): domain Bacteria; phylum Desulfobacterota; class Desulfomonilia; order Desulfomonilales; family Desulfomonilaceae; genus CAWBBA01. The sequence continues at coordinate 32,108 of CAWHDO010000038.1, read as the reverse complement.
TTCCGGGGATGAGGAATTGATTCGTCTGTTCCGGGAGGGAAAAGATGTTCACTCCGCCACCTCAGAACGGCTGGGGCTCAATGATCGTGACGTTGCAAAAGAGATCAATTTTGCCATCTGCTTCGGCATGCAAGCACCGGCGCTCAGCGCAAAAATAAATGAGCTGAAGAAGCAACAGGGTCGAACAGACTTTGTAGATGAATCGACCGCAGCATCCTTCATAGAGGGATTCTACGCGAAATACCCCAAAGTCGGATCTTTCTTTGAAGGGGAATGGGCAAGACTAAAGAAACTGCCACGTCAGGAGAGGGTTGTACAAAGCCTCTTGGGTCGTCTCCGCAAGTTTGACCAATATTCGAGTGCAAAAGTGGAACGCCAGCACAGGATCACATGGCCGCAACAGATAGAGGCAGATCTCATAAAGACCGCTATGGTGCGATTGGAAAGGATTTTTTTGCGCAGACGGTTAGATGCCCGCATCGTCATGGTTATCCACGATGCCTTGTGGGTAGAGGCTACGATTTCAAAGAAGGCGGAAGTGAAGCGCCTTATGGAACGTATGATGACCACAGCGGCCAAACTCACTGTGCCGTTAGTGGTGGACTTCAAAGAAAGATAAAAACCCTCCTAGGAACATCACATTTGATCACAAGTGAACCTAATGAGTTTGTCTGGATTATGCCCCGCTTAGGGTAGCTGTGGCTAAGAATTCGCAACGCGAGACATGCCGTATAAGCAAACGAAGGATTCTTCTTAATGAAGCATCTTCCCTACATTCTTGCCGATCTCCATTGCCCGAATCACCCAATCGTCCCCGATAACCAGCGCCGAAGATTATCATTGACGTGGAACGTGGGGTGAATTACGGTCAAGACCACAAAAAATCAGGGTGTTTTCAGTAAGGTAACAGTTTTCCCTCCAAAGCAACGAGAGGACACTCGCATGCCAACATGTAAATACGAAACAGAGTATGACAAGGATTACAAATGTGAGTATGACATTGACGCCACAACAGGTGATGGCTTCTGCATTATGCATTCCCCTGACCCTGACAAAGGCGAGCAAGCCTTTGGGCTGGCGTTGACATCTCACCGCAAGGAAAAGGGGGATATCTTTATTGGTGTTGTTTTTCCAGCGTCGTTTGCTTTTAGACCAGCCGAGTTCAGTGGGGAGGTTGATTTTTCGGAGGCCAAGTTTAGTGGGGAGGCTAGTTTTGAGCATGCCGAGTTCAGTGCCGATGCTCATTTTGGGAGGGCGAAGTTCAGTGGGGATACTGGTTTTTCGGATGCGAAGTTCAGTGGGAGGGCTTATTTTGCATTTGCCGCGTTCAGTGGGTATACAACTTTTTCGGCTGCCGAGTTCAGTAGGCTTGCTAATTTTTTGGGTGCCAAGTTCAGTGGGGATGCTCATTTTGGGAGGGCCAAGTTGACTGGAGAGGCTAGTTTTGGGGGTGCGAAGTTCAGTGGGTATGCCGATTTTGGGAGTGCCAAATTCAGTGGGGATGCTGATTTTTCTGGGGCCGAGTACCAGAGGAGATGCTGATTTTGGAAGTGCCAAGTTCAGTGGGAAGACCAACTTTTCTAAATCCAAGTTCCTCGGCAGAACGCTCTTCATCTCTCGAAAAAAGGATAACAGAATTATTCAGATCTTCTGTTTAACAGAACCCGAAGCAGTCATTGACTTTAGGGACGTAGTTATTGAGCCGCCCGACGGAATTATTTTTCGGGATGCCGATCTGACAAAATGCAGGTTCCTAGGCACGGACTTACGCAAAGCCGAGATTACCGGGGCCAGGTGGCCCAAGATTGGGGGCCGTTATGGGGTCTATGATGAGATTGCTCCGTTAAGAGGGGGTGAGACCCGTTCGTGGCCCCACATTGAGCGGCTTTATAGAGAACTTAAACAAAACTACGAAGATCGGCGGGACTATGAGCGTGCTTCTGATTTCCACTATGGCGAAAAAGAAATGCGCCGGAAACAGGAAACTTCCTGGGGGCTTTGGTCTTGGCTCACCTTATACAAATACGTTGCCGGTTACGGCGAGCGATACTGGCGGCCACTTCTTTGGGCGGGCGGTCTTCTTGCGGTCTCTACCGCCGCTTATCTGTGGTGGGGTCTGCTGCGTTCTAGAGGTGCAGGTCCAGTCTCAGACCCCGTCTTACATTGGACGAAAGCATGTGATGCCGCCCTCTACGGCTTGCGAGTGATGACCCTCCTCAAACCAGACGACTTTGTACCTATTGGGTTCTGGGGTAAGCTCATCAATACTCTCCAAAGCGTCCTTGGGCCTATCCTCATCGGTCTTTTCGCTTTGGCTCTTAGACAGCGATTGAAGCGTTAAGGGAGCTTTCTCCTCCACGCTCGCTGCATGCTCGGGAGTCCGCTGTGAAGAAGGCGTTGAATCGTGAATGTAGACACATAGCGATCCTTCGAGCGGTCGTCAGAAAAGATTAGCAGTCCTGCAAGCAAGAATACCTGTGAATATGTAGATATTTACATGCTTTTCTACGCTTTATTGGGCAATCCCAAGATTAAAAACGCAAATTTAATGCCGTAAATTATAATATTGTAATATATAGATGATTCCTAGGATTTATCGCGTTTCTCCATTCTACAAATAAGCGTTTAAGAACAAGTTACCTAATAAAAAGAATATTTCTATCTTTCTTTGCAACTCAGTGCGGAAATGCTGTTTGTGATGTACCCGTCTAGAATATTGGGTGGACTGCGGTGCGTCACAGCCCCCCCGTTTTTCTTAACAGCATGCGAGGGCATCGCCAGATTCGCCAAAATCCCCTGCACACTTCAAGTCTCATCACCCAAACTCAAAGGACGTCATTTGGGCAGTCTGTATGGGTTAGACGAGAAACTTTGACTTTACGGCAACGCATGCTACAACACCTAGAGCTTTAACGATGTAGTAACAGACCGTTCCAATGGCTCGGGCACTCATTAGCAGCCTTTCGCATTGCACTTCTCGTCTCAATAACCCATTTCGCCAATAGTCTTTCTGGTTTTGGTACGTATAATCGAGCATAGATGACCCTCCTATTCTGCTGACTCGGGAAAAGCCCTACCAATCCATAGATCAGTGGGGCTTTCCGCATACTCTGTTATTCATTGGTCCCGTTGCAGTTTTTCAGCATCTTTCGAGTTCAACGGACACCTTGGAGAGTGCAGCCGTGTCGTCCGTTTGAACAGTTTGCGGCGGCTTTCCCCTCCCACTCGTCAGGCCGAAGCACACAAGCCGAACTCTTCCGCCAGAAAACTCCACGAACGTTCTTCGAGCACCTCCAAGGATCGGTTACTGTGCGATGCGGGGACGCCATTCTCAGCCTGCCGCGGCAACGACCGCGGATCCACACATTTTTCATTCATTGACCGCCAAACGCTTTCAGCCCCGTCTATCTGTGCCCCCTCGATCAGTGCCCTCGCCAGCATGAGGGTAATGTCATCCCCGGAGGACAAGGAAGCCAAGCCGTCACCAGTCAGCTTGCCTTCAATGGCAAGGGATGCGGAGAGCTTCTTGCCGACAAGCTCCAAGGCACGCTCCTGCATGGTTCCCTGATAGTGTAGGTAATGTATCCGTACGGGCTTGTCCTGACCAATGCGCCATGAACGGCGAGAAGCCTGACGCAGAGTAAAGATCGAATACCCAGTCTGATAAAAGATGATGGTGGGGAAGTCCAACAAGTCCAGACCCGTTTGCACCAGAATTGGATTTCCTATGATCACCTGGAAATCCTGCTCTACCTTTTCCCTGAGCCACTCTTCTCTCAGCTCAGGTTTCACCGGTGACCGTAGTATCTCAGCGCGAACACCATTCCTAATTAAAATGTCTTTAAGCCTGACCGTGATGTCCCTCGTGTTCGTGTACACGCAGTACACGAAACAGCGGCGGCCTTGTGCAAGCTCCTGGCGCACAATATTCAGAAGGTGATCCTCCTTGCCATAGATCCGGTTCTCCGGCAATGCGGCAGGCTGTGCAATGATCCTATCAGTTCCTGGATAGATAATGGGCTCATTTTGGAAAGGGCGATCCGGATAGCAGAGCAAACTGTTGAGGTACGTTCCGAGCAGCTTGCGAGATCCTTTGACGAGCATCTCTCGCATGGCTGACCCAACCTTATTCTCCAATTCACGGTACGCATCAGCCAAATCACCGTCCATCTCCACAGGTACCACCTCTTCGGTCAGCTCCGGAAGGTCAAGAGCAATATCCTCCAGATTGAGGAATACCGTGGAACCCATGAGATGGTTCGAGAAGATAGCCGGGCTGACTCCGGGCTTCTCTCTTGTCACGGTAGGCCCTTTTCTTCCCTTGGAACACACGTTATCATCACCGGGATAGTACCGGGTGACACGCTCCAATACCCCATACCGGCTTATGAAGTTCATCTCCTTGCCGTACTGGACGCCGTCCGCGAGCATGGCCTGGGGATTGAGGCGATAGTTGAGATCAAACATGTGGCTTGCATAGCCTCCCAAGAGTGTCCCTGTCAGTGCAATGGTCTTCTTGCAAGCCGACGCCAATGTCCCGAACGCGTTCCCTTGAGCTGTGGCTGCTCCCTTTAGCTCATGGACTTCATCGCAAATGAAGAAATCAAAGTACCCGTTGAGGTGCTTCTTGATGTAATCCGCAACAGAAAACCGTCTAAACCTTGTGTTGTCAGCCTGCCACAATGGCGAATTGCACACTGAGCATTTATGCTTCCTCTTTGCCAGGGCCTCTTGATCCACTGGCACCCCGTCCCGGTCCACTACTCTTTCCCCGCAGTCCGGACAGACCAGTACATTCTTCCTTAGATTGAATGCAGGCCGCCATGCGTACGAGAGCTTGGCGCGTTCCTTGCTCATGATGTAATAGCGTAGTCCGTGATGCGGTTCTTGTGGATCTATAGCCTGCACGTCCGCAAGACGGGTGAGTATGGTCGCCTTAGAACCAGGAATAGTTTGTGTTACCTCTCGTGCCCACTTGCGAGTGAGATGGCCGGGACACATGACCAGCACTCTAGGCGGATGCCCGTTTTCCATGATGTATGGAACTGCGGCTCCGATGAGAGTTTTTCCAACACCCATCTCGCCGATGCACATCACGCTGTCCTGTCTTCTCAATGTTTCAACAGCAGCCTGGATGCTATCAGCCTGAGCCTGGAAAGGTGTACGCATAAGCTCGTTCATACGGGGATGCCACGCATCACCCGGCAGAAAGAGGGGTTGTGCTTCGGCTTGGATCTTGTGAGCCAGTGTCCCGCCGAAAACCTGAAGATAACTCGTCACATCGTTAATGGACTCCAGCATAAGCGCCTCCTTGTTCATTGAAACTTATCTGTCCCATTCGGATTCCTTCTGAGACGATTTCATCTATGGTCCGTTCGTCTGCAATAACCTCCACTACTCTCAGAGTTCCCTCCATTTCCCTGAGCCGGTCGATCTGTTGCAGTCGGTCACATACCCATTGCCCCCAAGCCGGAATCACGGGGGAAGCCAGAGGAAAGAGAACCTGTGAGTATATTGCTTCGTGCGGTTGCGTATCCGTGGGAATGATTACCAGGCGAGAGTCGGTATTCGAGTTTGTCCAAAACCGTGAATCAGCCACGATCTGATGCAGTGAGCCTCCTGCAAGCTTTGTGGACATGATGCGGTACCGTGAAGCAGGATGGCCGTTCAATAGATGCTCAGGCTGTCCCTCGCGCCTGATGCCGAATGTCTTACACGCAATGATGGCTGAAGATATGGCTTTCACCCCCTGTTCATTCCCGGCCAGGGAAATAAACAACACTGCCCCGTCTTCAGGATCGTACGCATATACGTCCGTGTACGCAGAGACGTTGATATTCCGCCAGTGCTCTTCAAAAACAACAGTGTCCAGCATTCCTTCCTCCTTCAGGTAAGCTCTCTGATTACTCCTTGCTGATTAAGAATCTTGATGGAGACCACGTACCGATCCAGTTCACGCTCCTCCAGAACCTCGCCTTTGATCTCCTGCAACACGGTTGTGATTTTCCGCACACTGCCTTTGACGAGATGCGAGTCCTCGCCAGTGCCCATAATGCCGTCCAGCTTACCCGCGGCCAACAACAGACCCAGGTGGCCGGTATGCAGGGGAAGCGGCGGACGGGGAATACGCAGATCGGATCGTGTGGTCAAAGCAGCAAACCGCTTCCATAGAGCAGATTGCGCCATGTGCTTCTTCAGATCTTCCGGATCGATAAGTATGGATCGAAACATGGTGAGTGGACCCGAAGGCGGGATCGGATAAACCATTTCAGCCTTGTCAGATAGGGGTGACACTTCAGTCTTCGGAATACGTTGGAGGCTCGAAGCTTCCGGTTCATCGAGGTTGTTGTCCGTTTTCCTCACACCAAACACGATGATCTGCCTAAAGTCCGCATACTCCTGATCGGGAAAACGCAACGCGTGGATGCGTTCAAACCGGGATGCCAACACTCGTGCAATGGCTTTGTCTAGCCGGTTTTGAGGAATGATGTAGACCAGTACGCCGCCTGGAATCAGATAAGGTACGGTCATACGAAGAAATGCTCGTTCTTGCCTCTCTGTCTTGGTGTCGGCTTCTTCTTCCAGAGTCAGCTCGTCGTAAGGTGGGTTAAGAAGGAGTAACGAGCAGGAGCGGTGCTGTATCCGAGTCTCTTCTATGCCGCAACGCAATACATGATGAAGCCTGGTCTTGCTCTCTTCTGCCCGTCGGTGGTCCAGTTCTACCCCATAGGTAACTGCGTTTGTTCCTGCAATCAGCCCCGCCAGCGCATCACCTTGACCGCAGCATGGGTCCAGGCTGGAGAATTGCCCCGGAGGAAAAGAAAGATAGTTTCTGATCAGTTCAACCACTCTTGGGGGTGTCGGGTAGTGGCCCATCTTGATTCGGCCATGTATTCTCATGGTCTTCCTCCAAAAAAGAAAAGCCCGACCGATCCGAAGACCAGCCGGGCCTCTTGACGATTTTCCCATTATGTCAATCCAGGTGTAGCTTGATAGCGTCTCCTTCAGCCCTGACTGCTATTTCCCCATCATCGAAAGCCACCTCGCCGCTGTCGAAAGTGAGGCTCATTGGGGACTGCCGTTGCAGCCGAACATTCTTGCCGCTGATGCAAAAGGTAAGCCCGTCCCGTGAAACCGATACACTGCCTCGTTCCAGTTCTACTGCTACTTTACGCGGCACAGACGGCTCTTCTTGGGGTTCAATCCTTGCCGGTTTAGTCTTGGTAGCCATGATTACCTCCTACCAGTTCTTGCAGTTATCGAGGAATGGACATTGGCCGCATTGCCAATCCGCTTTCGGGAAGAAGACTTCCTTCTTGATCCCTTGCCATACGGTCTTAACCAGCTTCAGGAAGCGTTCCCGATCCGCATCATTGCGCGTGGTCTCGTACCTGATTAGCTCCGGATTTTGAGTCTTCAAGAGCACGTCCAGCCTAAAGCGAGTCTCCCCGTTGAAGCCAAGGACCTTAGCCCCCAGCGAATAGCAGGTAAGCTGAACGTTGGAATGGACGGTATTATCTGAATAGCGTTTGGAAGCCGTTTTCAGGTCAATGACACTGACCGTTCCATCAGGCGCCAGCTCCACTGCATCAATCCAACCAACCAAAGGGGGAATACGCTTGCCCATGTCAACCTCAAACGGCTCCTCGATTCCGATGATCTGTGCGGCCGGATCGAATGCCTCATGGAACACATCCAGCATGAGTTTTGCTTTTGCCGTAAGAGTTTCCGCGGCGTCACCGTTGAAGAAGCGTATTGGTCGCTCTTTGGAATGGCTCTCCCACGCCTGGCGGTAAACGTCATGAATCTGCCCAGCCGTAAGCGGATCACCTTCCAAGCAACTTTGGTAGAAAGACGCCACAGCTTCATGAATGCAAGAGCCGAAAACCAGTGCAGAGGCTACGAAGGGCGGCTCTATCTGATCCAAATAGTGGAATTTGTATTTCAGAGGGCAGGTAAGGTATGTGTTGACTTGGCTATAGGACAGGTGCGGCTTCTCTTGGGTCTGCTCGTTCATTTTCGTCGCCTCCATCTTTTGATTTTGCGCAGAGGCTGCACGATTCGCTTGCCACGCTTCACAAGGCCGATAATACGGGTTTTCACCATTTCCCTGTTGGGGGAACCTAAGAATAGGCGAATAACTCTGTACATGATTTTCCTCCTCTCATTTGGCAGGTCGAGTACAGACGTATCCCGCCCCGCCTCATGATCGTCTATGGTTGTGCTTGTTTGGTAGGCTTATGCAGCGACTTGGGTCTGCAAGTGGCCGATCAACTGTGATGCGGATTCACGGGAAAGCTCTTCAAAGCGGGAAACGTCGAAGCGTGCAAGCATCTCTCCAATGTCTGCTTCCTGAAAGTTTGCCTTTCGGCTCAGCGCAAACAGGGCTCTCACCTGTGCTTGAGTTATTGTTCCGTTGCCGGCACTTTTCGGTTTTGATCCTTCATCAACCGTGGCGCCGCTTGGCGCTTTAGCTTCCCTTTTGCCGTTGCCATTGCCTTCAGGGAATGCCGGTGTGGGCTGTTTGCTGCCGCTTTGCTCTTTGTCAGAGTCTGCGGCGGCCACGTGAGACACTTCCTCTGCAGAAGTGAATTCAACTCCGATTCCGCTAAATCGGAGCGCTCTGGCTATGGCTCTCGTCTCAGCCAATTCAACCAGCGAGTCTGCCAGTTTTGCGTCTCTTTGACCCGACGCTGTTCCCGTGCCGTTGAACTTTCCCCGTTGGCTCTCCACCGCTGCTTTGACCACCACGAAGTCATTGTCCAGCCTTATGATTTCAGTCTGGATGCCGAGGTGATCATTGTTCTCGTGGAGTATTCGCAGCCTTCCGCCGACAACGGGAAATGTGCGGGTTTGCCACTCATCACCTACTTTCATCTTGCGATGGATGAGCTCGCTTTCAAAAAACTGACCATTTCCGTTTGTGCTCATTTGAGCCTCCTTTCTTTGGTACGTGTGAGCAGTGATGAGGAGCACGATCAGTACCCTCAAGACTACCCACTAAACCCACAAATCTAAGAGGGGTACAAAGAAGAAATGAGACAAAGAAGAAAGGATCTTAATCGGTCTGCCCATTGCTTTGGCACTGGAATCCAAACTTCCGGGACCGCATCAAGGGTACATAGATGTGCATTGCCGATGTTGGGCATGGCCAAGAGAAAGGGCGATGGTCGTCAAAGAACAAAGTTATTCAAAGGAGGGAAGGTCATGAACCCCGAGCAAATGGCTCAATGGGCTTGGTCCCACGTGTGCGAGAAATGCCAGACCGAAGGAGATTGCGAGATCGAGGAGTGCCTGAACGCTCAGGAAGTCTCAGATTTTCTGAAGAAAGTGGTTCGATTCGAAGGCAAAGATAACTCTGGAACCCCTGTCAGAGGATGGTTCGTGCCCGATCAGGTATAGGTGACCTGCGGGCGAAAACTGTTGTGCGAGGATGCGCCGACGGATTTTCTTTTTGAATGGTGCTCGGCGAACGCTAACATGTGACCACAAAGAGAGAAGGGTCTCATTACATCGCCTCTCTATCTATATATAAATATATAGGCAAGTGTACACCTGCACCCCCTTTCAGAGACATTCCCTCATATCGGCAAAAACGGGCGTACACCACTGACCGCTAGAAGTCGGTCCATGGCTTACCGGAACGTGTGGCTATCGGAAGGTCATCAAAATAGGCATGGATACTGGCTAAATGAGGGGGGGCTATTGGCTACACGCATGGGAAGCGGCACTGGGGGGTTGGACTAGCATGGCTTAAAATATGTCCCGATCCAGAAGGCAAGGATAACATGCTGATATTACATTGAGTATAGTTATTTGTGTCGGGGATTAGATCAGGTAATGACCTCGTGCCGTCTTCTTCGTTCATACTACTGCCCGTTGCCGCTGCTGCTTGACCAGGGGCACTGGGGTCAAGTATGCTTGGACCTAGTGAAAATTACTGTTTTTTTGAGAGGGCCGGGGATTTCATATGAAGGAATTTCTAATTCCAATCGCGAACACTTTATCGGTTAAACAGTCTCGCCAAGGGGAGGGAAGATGGACCAAAGAAAGCTTCTGAAATCTTATGAAGAATTAAAGACCTTACGCAAGCCAATAAGTAATGTTAATGCCGGGCATAAGGAAAGTCTCAGTGCGTTAGAAAAGCTTGCTGTCAAAATCACAAATTATGTCGGCTCAATGGGGTTTTTCCTAATAATATTTGTCTGGACCCTATTATGGCTGGGTTGGAACACTCTTGCGCCACAAGATGTCCGGTTCGATCCTTTTCCCGCCTTCGTATTATGGCTTTTTATCTCCAACATGATTCAGATATTTTTGATGCCTTTGATCATGATTGGTCAAAATCTTCAAGGCCGTCATGCCGAAAGAAGAGCGGAGTCTGATTTTGAGGTGAACATTAGAGCGGAAAAGGAGATTGAGGTTGTACTCATGCATCTGGCCCAGCAAAATGATCTTATTCTGAAAATTCTTGAAAATATTGAGAAAGGCAAAGCTGAAGAGGCAGCAACAAAGGTTACTTCATAATGCGTGACATACGGTTGAAGCTGACGGCTCCTCCGGTTCGCGCTTCCTGAGATGGAAGTTGGGGCAAGAATAGGCCCCTTTGCCCGCAGCTTAACCTGAGCCTTAGCGGCAAGACTACAACGAGCAAAAGGCAACTATTGGCAGCACCCGTTTTCTTGCGTGGTGCCTAAAGACCGCCATTTTTAGGATATTCAAAATGGCGGCCGTCCGTTCTTACTTAATCAAATCAGCTCACGACAGTGGGAAATTAATTACTTCACCTTCTTCCCAGCCTTTTTGGCAACTCCTTTTACAGCATCCTTGAGGGATTTCGCTGCCCGAAATACAGGAGCCTTGGAGGCCGGAATCTTGATTTTGGCTCTGGTTTGCGGGTTGACGCCATTGCGTGCCTTTCGGTCGACAACCGCGAACTGTACCTAAACCGTCAATCCGTATCTTCCCGGCTTTCTTCAGTTGTACTGCAAAGTCTTCACCAGAGAAGTGAGCATTTCTCCTGCCACTTTCTTGGTTACTTTCGTATCTTCCGCCAACTTCGACACCAGTTCAGCCTTGTTCACCGTAATGCCTCCTACCAGATTTGAGTATTCGAGCTCCCCGTCTGGGTGCGAGGCCACGAGAAGCTGCTTTTCGGCTTTCTGCAGCCGTTTAATACTGTATTCTTCTTTGAATGCTTCCGATTTGCTCGTTGTTCGTAAGTGCCACACGAGCCGCACAGGGAGCCTTGACCGCGTGGTACCGAGCCCCCGCTCCCGAATTATGCGCTCCGACACGGCGGTCCAAATCAGTAGTAGTCCCACAATACAGGCTGTTGTCAGAGCATCGAACAATATACACGAACCAAGACACCATTCTTGGGCGTTTCCTGATTCCCCGGATCTCAGGTGGGACTGTCCGGCATTCATTGTTTCATGACGATGGCCCCTCTTTACCGCGTAGTATGAAGCTTGTCCATCAGATTTTGCTTATCGTTTTGCCTGAAGATCAACCCGTAGTATTCAAGTCTTATGTTGTCTGCTAAGATCGCTCCCCGGTCATGATGCAATTAACCAGGCTTCTGGCTAGGTTAGAACCGGATCACCGGCCCAATGCCAAGGAGATGTCGTCTTAAAGAACCCGAGTAAGCATGCGCGCCCAGTCCCCTCCCACCAATACCGATGAATCTGGCCTGTCCACTCTGCAAGGTCAGATAGAGCGCGTCACCTTTTATAATGACGAGACGGATTTCACCATCGCCAAACTCAAAGTCACCGGTTACCATGATCTTGTAACTCTCGTGGGCACCCTCATGGCACCCACACCCGGTCAGGTTGTGCGTGCCACTGGCGAATGGATCAATCATCCCAAATTCGGAGAGCAGTTCAAGATACTGCGGTACACGACTCTCGTTCCTGCCACAGTTGCAGGAATAGAGAAATACCTTGGCTCCGGACTCATCAAGGGTATCGGCCCAGTAATGGCCAAGAGAATGGTAAAGCAGTTCAGGGAAGACACTCTCAAGGTCATCGAGGAAGAAGCGGACAAGCTGCTGGAGGTGGAGGGCATAGGTTCGAAGCGGGTCAAAATGATAGCCAAAGCTTGGGCGGAACAGAAGGAAATCCGAGAGGTAATGCTCTTTCTCCAGAGTCACGGGGTGAGTTCCACCTTTGCCGCCAAGATTTTCAAACAGTATGGCCAGCAGTCCATCGACGTGGTTAAGGAAAATCCCTACAGACTGGCCGAGGACGTCTTCGGCATAGGATTCATCACTGCGGACCGGATAGCTGAGAATCTCGGCATTGCAAAGGATTCGCCTGTACGGGCTGCGGCAGGGGTAATCTACGTACTGAACCAGTTGGCGGATGAAGGCCATGTCTACTACCCATACGAAGCCCTTGTAGAGAAGAGCCGTGAGATGCTGCAAGTGGATCGAGAGGTGGTCCTGAGTGGGCTGGGAGCCCTAGCGTCAGAGAAGAAAGTGGTTCTTGAATACCTGCACGAATGTGAAGATTGTCCTCCCGGTGACCAAACTGCCGTGTATTTGGCCACGTTCCACGCGTGCGAAAAGAGCATAGCGTCCCGGCTAAAATCTCTTTTATCCGCTCCTCTCCGGAGAAGAAAGATTGATGCGCACAAGGCAGTGGAATGGGTTCAAGGTCAATTGTCCTTGTCCCTGGCTTCCAATCAGATTGAAGCCATCAAATGTGCCACAAGCAACAAAGTGATGGTGATCACCGGCGGGCCGGGTACGGGAAAGACCACCATCATCAATGCTATTCTGAAGATCTTCGAGAGACTGGGATTGGACATCCTGCTGGCTGCTCCCACCGGCAGGGCCGCAAAGCGCATGACCGAAGCTACAGGACATGAAGCCCGGACCATCCACAGGATACTGGAGTTCAGCCCCCAAAAGCGCGGCTTTCAGAAAAACGAGGAACAACGTCTCAAATGTGACCTCTTGATACTGGACGAAGCTTCGATGATCGACACGGTACTCATGCACCATCTCTTGAAGGCGGTACCGATCCACGCCACCCTTATTCTCGTAGGGGACGTAAATCAGCTTCCGTCGGTGGGTCCGGGGAACGTTTCTGAAAGACATCATCTCCTCTGGAGCCGTGCCCGTGGTGTTCCTCACGGAAATATTCCGGCAGGCTAAGGGCAGTCCCCATAATCGTAAACGCGCACCTCATTAACAAAGGCTTGATGCCTGCGTTGGGCACCCCCTCGTCCCCTACGGATTTCTACTTCATCCAGAAGGAAGAACCGGAAGAGGTCCTGCAAGTGATACTGGAGCTGGCCGGTGGACGAATTCAAAGGGCATTCAGGTTAGATCCGGTTGATGAAGTCCAAGTCCTCAGTCCCATGAACAAAGGTTCCGTTGGCGCCCGTAACCTCAACATAGAGCTTCAGAAGCTCCTCAATCCCAGGGAAGACGGCATAACCCGCGGCGGCAGGAATTTCCGGATCAACGACAAGGTCATGCAGATTAGGAACAACTACGAGAAGGATGTCTATAACGGGGACATCGGGCGGATACTCAAGATAGACATGGAAGACCAGGAAGTGACCGTATCATTTGACGGCAGATCGGTAGCATACGATTACGCGGATCTGGACGAGCTTGTTCTGGCTTATGCCGTGTCAGTACACAAATCCCAGGGCTCCGAATATCCCTGCGTGGTCATTCCCCTGCTCACCCAGCACTATGTCATGCTTCAGAGAAATCTCATTTACACCGCAATCACAAGGGGCAAGAAACTGGTGGTCCTGGTCGGCAGCAAGAGGGCCTTGGCCATTGCCGTGAAAAATGACAAAATGCAGAAGCGGTACACTCGTTTGCAAAGCAGGTTGTCCAATCGGTAATACGCTACCTTCCGTCGAAAGAGTGCGTGTCGAGGTTATCTTCAGGAGTTTCCACATTAAACATAGAAAGAGGATGTGATGGAAAACCGATTCGAGGACAGCGATCATTTCAAAGGCTCAATGGAAATCTTACAACAACATTACCCTGACCCGGAAGAGTTGATTAAAGGTCTGATGCAGATGGCACATTCTATGGAATTGCTCTCTGGCAAGAAAACTCCTGTGCTCCTGCCCAATATCACACTCATAGACGATCGTACGTGTGACATTCGCAAAATAGCCAGATTTTTGAAGCGTTCTGGCTGCGAAGTCGAGATGGTAAGCATGACACCGAGTCCCAATTTTGTGGCAGAAATTTTTGAGGACATATTGGCGCACCATCCTGATCTTGTGATTACAAATGTCCGTCCGTTTTCTTCTATGGGATTCACAGCTCCTTATGGACTCGTGATTGGTAAGTTGCTCAGTAAATTCTCTGAAATTCCGGTGTCCTTTTATTTTCAAGACGGTGAAGAATTATTAAAGGCGCTTATGCCCAAGATAGGCCGGTTAAATGAGTTGGGCGTACGCTTTTCTGTGCCGATTTCGAAAAAGAAGTTCCTTAATTCTATATTTCCGCTTCTTCAATATCAGGTTGCAATGGAACTTCGTATGGTTAAGAAAGACTTGGAAAAAGCAGTAAAGTTGAGAACCCAGGAATTGAAGGCCGCTAATGATCAATTGCATGCGGAAATAATCGAACGCAGGCGTGCCGAGGAAGCGGCCATTGAAAGTAAACACCGGATTCAGGCGATATTTGAAGCGGCTCAGGACTGCATCTTCATTAAGGATGGCAGGCTCAGGTACACGATGGTAAATCCGGCGACTCAGAATCTCTTGAATCTCGGGGCCGCTGAAATAGTGGGCCACACTTCTGAAGAGATCTTTGGCAAGGAGATAGGCAAGCATATAAGGGAGATCGACCTTCGTGTTTTGGGAGGGGAGACCATTGAAGAAGAACGGGTGCGACCGATAAATGGCGTCCCTCTGACCTTCCATGATATCACCGTCCCCTTGCGTGACAGCTCGGGCGAGATCATCGGCGTGTGTGGTATCAGTCGCGACGTAACGGATCGAAAGATGGCAGAGCCGCCACCTCCGCATGCCGCGGGCGATTACCCTTCAAGTGCGATGAAGAGCATTATGGAGCGGGTCAATTTAGCGGCGGAAACCGAGTCCACGGTGCTGCTGTTAGGAGAAAGCGGAAGTGGTAAGGACCACCTGGCACGGTATATCCACGATCATTCGAAACGCAAGGATGGACCCTATTGGGCAATAAATTGCGCTGTGGTGAGCGGTGAACTGGCCCATCCCGAGCTTTTCGGCCACGAAAGAGGGTCTTTCACAGGGGCCGTTGGCAGAAAGCGAGGACTTTTGGAACTGGCTGAAGGGGGAACTCTTCTGCTCAACGAAATCGGGGAACTCTCGGTGCCTCTACAGGCAAAGCTGCTGACTTTTCTTGATACCCGACAGTTTACCCGCTTGGGAGGTGAAAAGAATGTCACTGTCAATGCCAGGCTCATTGCGGCTACTAACAAGGATTTGGAGAAGGAAGTCAAGGCCAGACGCTTCAGGTTCGACCTCTACCACCGTCTAAACGTCTTTTCAGTCGTAGTTCCTCCTCTCAGGGAGAGGCGTGAGGACATCCCAACTCTTGTTCAAGAGATCCTGGAGCGGCTTTGCACAGACATGCAGTTATCCGAGGTACCCCCTATAAACGCGGCAACTCTTTACACGCTAAAGAGTTACGAATGGCCAGGAAACGTGAGAGAACTACGCAACGTGTTGGAAAGGGCTCTGATTCTGGGCCGTGGGAAAAAGATGTCTATCGATCTCCCCGAATTCCGGCGGATTGACCATCCCCCTGACGTTGAAAAGAAATTGGACGATCCTCCGCCCTCTCCTGCAAGTATAGCGTGGCCCCAAGGCTATAAGATAGGGAGACCCGTGAATCCCGGACGGGAAAAGCTTTTAGAACTCAAGAAAAAGTACATCGATGAAAAAAAGTGGCCTTGGAAAAAGTTGGCTCACGAGATGGGAATAAGCACACGAACCCTCCGCAACTGGTGCAAAGATGAGGGTATCTCGGAAGCCGAGTCCGGCTCTAGGCAGTAAACAAAAATTTGAGCATGGATGCACAGTCCGGTTGCCCCTTGCGCGCACAGACCAGGTAGCCATCTCTCCTTCCAGTCAGGGCCGCGTGATCAAGTCCGTTCCCCATTCATTCCCCTTTCATTCTTCCTTCATTCCTCTTTCATTCCCTTTCGTCATTACCCCAGAGCCAACAGAAACTTGGCGCCAAAGCTGCTAAGGCTTTGGAATAGCCCACCTTTATCCATTCAAAATAATTATGGCATGCCGATTGCTTATAGAGCCTGATCGAGGACAGCGGATCATGAGAATTGATGAAACATCCGACATGAATTTTCCAAAGAAGAGAAATGGCTTACGCAGGCGCACAGCCGCAGAAACAGGTTGAATTGATGCGAGAGAACTCATGATCCGCATCCCCAATTATGGCTTGGTCCCAGGCAGGCTGGGAGCTCTCAAGAGGGGCGAAAACCGGCAGATTATCAGAAATAGGAGAGATTCGGATGCAAATACATAGAATTAAAGCCCTGCAGGGCAAGGTTTACCAGAGCACGAGAAGGAAGATTTGGAACATTTCCAGAGGGCCTCCGTGGGGCCTCGAGAAGAAATACTCCGACCATGATGCAAGTTCCATTAGTAGGAAAGCCCGCCCCGGAACCGTTTGGCGCGACTCGGTGGCAGGCTCTCCGGAAGTGGCTGAACGTCAACAATGAGGTCATCGACGCTCAGGCCGGGCTTCAGTCTCATAGTCTCACCGTGAAGCTGATTTTTCAAGGTGCTTCTTGTACCTTGCAGTGCTGCTGTGTGACTTTCCTCGCTGAGCCAGCGACTGTCCTCATCCACCTCGAATGATCCCGAGCCCAGTCTACGCACCAACTGGCGCAAGCTGGCGTGCTCCGCCCTTCAAGGCATCAGGATCATTCCTACATGGAGAAAGATATGACTGAGAAAAGTGAAAACGAAATATCGGATGAAATCGAGCAGATGTTCGAGGCAGTTACACGAGGAGCGGTCCATGAAGTTGAGGACATGCTCTCGAAAGGGTTCTCTGTAGATGGCAGTGACTATATGGATACAACCCCCTTAATGGTAGCCGCCGAAGAAGGACACACTGACCTGGTGAAAAAGCTCCTGGATCACGGAGCGGACGTGAACGCAGTGGACTTTGATCTGGAGACGGCTCTCATGGTGGCCACGTATAACGGACGCCTGGAAGTGGTGAGGATCCTCGTCCAAAACGGAGCCGACTTGGACTTACGCAACAATAGAGGTTCGACAGCGTTGGACATTGCACAAGACAGGGGTATCCCTGCCCTGGTCAATTACCTTGCAGCACAGTCCGCCAGTCCAGCGATTCTTTCGAGTGCAGAGATGTCAACGGATTCGAACGATGAGCAGCGTGTGACAGATGGTCCAGTCGCGGCTGAACCCACGGCGCCTCCCGCCGAATCTCCTAACCTTCAGTTACTTGGCCGGAACCTCGGCTACAATCTTGTTCCTGAGCCTGCCAGATCCACTCATTTCAATCCCCCCAGGACAGGTGGAACGGACGAAGCGCCGCCGGATGAAGCGGCTGAAGACGAGGGAATGGTCACAGAGACGTCCGCTGAGAAGCTCCCGTCCGATGACGTGGCCTTGGGCCATGAGTCTGATCGGAAAGCCAACGGACAGCCGGAAGTCTTACCCTCGCAGGCTTCGGCGGAAACCAAGCCGAAAAAGGTTCCCCTTGCAGACGTGCTGCCGGAGACCGAAGAGAGAATCGTCTTCGATGCCTGGGACAACCGGCAAGTTAAGAGCGTCAACAAGAAGGCCACTGAGACCCTTGACAAGGCCGGACTCGAATTCGGCGACCACTCGACAGATACGGTCTTCAAGGGCAACTACATGGCCGTTCTGAATCCACGCTCAAAAGAGTTTAAGCGGTTCCGAAAGCTCTGGAAGCATCCTGAGCTAATGATCGATCCGAGAAGGTGGGCGGAGTGGACCGGCGCGGCAGCGGTGAGGCGTTACTGCTTGGGGGAGGGAATTGATGTCTCATCCCTGAGAGGGTCGCACTTTGTGGAGTTGTACTACCTCAAAGACCGTGATCTTATCCTGGTCATGGCAGAAAAGGCCAACTCCCACAATTACACCGTTCGTGAACTCAAACAGGCCATCGGAGACCTGAAAGAAGAAAGGGACGATCTTGATGCCGGCAAAGCCATCATCAGGACGCTGGATCAGTCTCTTCCCCTTTTGGATGAACCCGAGCTTGTCTCCCTGTGCTCTGACAAGGAGAGACTCCTGCAGGAACTGAGCAAAGCCGAACGGAAAAAGATCCGCAATCTTCTAAAGAAGCGTAAGTCAGGTCTGAACGAGTGGAGAAAGCTCCTGGAAACCCTTGAGGGGATCTTGAACGACCTGGATGAATAATAACCCGGTCATTCCAAGAGGTTGTAATTTATGTAATTCCCCGGACGTCCGGGAAATTATACGCAAAATGTTTTTCGCTCTTACGGGGGTGATGCCTTGGTAACGAGGTATCGCCTCCGGAAAAGGAGAGAAGACTATGAACATTACAGAAATCAGAAAGAAAGAAGCGAGACCGGCCAGGCGTCTATGGATCGGATTCCCGTGTCCTCAGTGCAATGGCCATACGATGAAGTGGAGAATCGTTGGTGCGTTTCCTAAAGAGGCGATCATCGCGGACATGATGCTCATCGAGGGCAATTCGCATCCCGTGATTCACGGGGAGTACTCGTATCGGATCGTCAGAGGAAATGCTCGACCATCATTTCGAGAATAGCGAGTGGAGTCTGCGAGGAATGCGGTTTCGTCCTCGCCAAAGATGATGGAAGCCCCGTCGGAACATTGGAGGAAGCTGTTAGGTGGCTAGTCGGTAACCGTTACTTCCGCCACGAAGAAGCAGAGAAGATCAAGTTGGAGGAAGACTACATAGGATGTCTCAATTCGCTCTTTGAATCGGTTGGATATGGTTCACTGGGGCCGGATGATGAAGCCTTGACCCTGTCGTGCCCTGAATGCGGTCATCAGGAGTTCGTTGCACTGCAGGAGGCCGTGACCTTTACTCCGATAAGAATTGTGGAAGGGCAACTGACCTGGCAATACGGGGAGCAGTTGTTGGCAGATCACTGGGAACGCCAAGAAACCTCCTATCAATGCCTCAACTGCGGGTTCGAAGCCCCGGAACCCTTTGATGAGTGGGTGGAGGATGGATGTCCGGCGGATTGGGACGACTCTGAGGACTGACTGAGTCAGGCCGAAAAAACGATGAGAAATCCCTCCAATCGGCAAAGACCGTTCCTCGGCTAGGAATCATAGCAACTTACATTCTTAGCATCCTGCGAGGCCCTGTCCCTGGATTGAAATTACGTGACAAGGCCTCCAGGCCTCCCAATCTCGAAAAAATCGCAGGCAGTGGAGTGGTGTCGTGGGCACGCAAGAATTTACGAGACAAGAACAGCACAGCGAACGGGCAATTGTGTGCCTGCTCACCGCCACCGATGTCGCAGCCATTATGAGCGTCAGCCCCAAGGCCGTCCACAAACTTGTACGTGAGGGTAAACTCCCTAGCGTACAGGTTAACACCCGTGAGACACGGGTCGCCGAAGTTGACCTGTAGCCACTGGCATGAATTGGCCAAACGCAAAACATACATGAATACAGGAGGACAGACATGTCTAAAGTAATTGAGAATCACGAACTTCGCTTCGTATGCCCAGAATGTGAGAGTGAGGGGCTCAACTTTAGGAAAGGAGTGTTCTGCTTTGTGACAGCGATCTTCAGTGATGGTCGGATAGAAATGGACGAAGAGCATCCCTTTGGTCCGGCGGCATATGAATGTTCAGAATGCCTATACGAGATAACCGACGGCGAGGGCAGGCGGATTACGGACCCAGAGCGCCTCATCGAATGGTTGCTCAAGAATTGTCCGCAATCCAACGAAGATTTTTGCGAATCTGAAAACGAGCCAAATCCGGATTAATTTAATTCTCAAGGGTCCTGTGCAGTTACCCTGATGGTAGAGTGCTGCTCGCCGAGTCCGGGCAGTACTTCCACCCTTGCAAACCAATTTCCCAAAAAGGCTTTTATTTCAGAGAACTAAACTTCGCAATGGATAACTGCGTCACTCAAAATGCCGCAGAATTAGGAGAAATTATCATGAGAAAAAAGGAAGTCATAGAACTGCTCAATTTAGTGGGCATGCCGCATATGGCTGAGATCGTGACCGAGTACGCTGAACCATGTCTCGGTTTTGAGACCATCCCCGTGCAGGAACAAGAGGTTCCGCTTGGATCATCCAAGATCGGAGGGAATCCCGACTTACCATTGGCCTTCTCATGGCCAACATGCAATGGCACTCACCTCGATTTATTGTTGCAACTGGATCTCAGTGAGATTCACCAATGTTTCGAAGACGAGCTGCTGCCAAAATCAGGATGGCTTTACTTCTTTTACGACACTGAGAGTTTCGCGTGGGGCTTCGATCCTGGGGACAAGGGCAAGTGGAGAGTTCTCTTTTTTCAAGGGGATCTGGACTCTCTGGTGAGAACACAAAACCCGGGTGATTCACCCAAAGAATACAAATCTTGCAGGCTAACCTTTTACGAAGCCCTTCCTCCAGACTGGCATTTCATACGCTATAGGCCTGAACTGGAATCAGAGTTCGACGAGCTTGATCGCTTTGACCATTTCGTTAAGGCATTACCGGGGAATTCTGGCCACCAGGTGCTGGGCGATCCGGAAGGAATCCAAAGTTCCTCAGAAGAAATGAAACTCAAGTGTCAGCTCGTTTCCAATGGCATCTACATGGGCGGCAGTGGCGGACCACCTTTTGATGCCGCCAAGGCAGAAGAGTTAGCGCCGGGGGCCGAGGATTGGCGGTTGCTGCTTCAATTGGACTCAGACCCGCACGCCGGAATGCTGTGGGGCGATGTAGGAAGGCTCTATTTTTGGATACGTGAAGAAGATCTTCGCAACCGCAATTTTGACCATGTCTGGATGTTATTGGAGTGTTACTGATTGCGGACTGTTTCTTAATTGATGGTACCGCCCTGCCTTCAGCACTTCTCAAAGCTGGGCAGCTTCAAAGGAAATTGCATTCGGCTTGAATGACGCAGGGACTGGTAAATGATTCCTATTACGGTGATGGCGATCGATGCAAGCCACTGGGCATCATTACTGGAACCTGAAGAGGTGGCCGGAATACGAAAGTTAGTTCCAAGACTCGACCGAGTCTCCGATGCAGTAGACGGCTCAATTTCCAGTTTCTTTAACGGTTGAAATCCGAAGAAATGCGCAGGAGCTTTGTGAACCATTCACTGGAGCCTCCTTGTCGAAATCCATTCAACACGGCGGCTCAGCCTCGACCAAGCGCCATAACATCATTTGCAAAAACAAGGAGAAATGACAATGACATCTTCTGACGTCAGATATCATGAAGACTTCTACACGTTGCGAGGGATGACCGAGCATTTCGAATTCTCGGAACAACTACTTAGGCAGATCCAGAAACACGGCCTGATGCTGCCCGAAATCGTGAAGTTCGGGTCGGAAGAAATCGAGATTTACTCCAACCTCGACATAAAAATAGGAGGGCGCATCAAGAAAACCCTAGAGAAGCTCAAGGGCCTTTCCCAGGCCATCATTTCTGCTCAGGAGCACATCGCAGACCTCTATCATGAGGCTCATGGCAGTACGCCAACTGATATGGAAAACTCGCCTGAGCCCGCACAAATACAGTCTGGGCAAAGCCGAAGGAAACTGTTCGTTCTCAGCGATCTCCTCCAAGCGTTAGGCATTACCGAAGAGTTTTTCCAACAGATACGGCAGCATATCGGAATCGCGGCGGTGAGGTTGCAAATCCCAGGAGGGACCATTGAATACTATTTCGAGGATGACTATCTGCGGCTGAGATACATCGTGACCCTTATCGGCGAAGGATGCCCATTGGAGGAGGCCGCAAAGGTAGCCTATGACTGGGGTATATTTGAGATGTAGCAGGCCAACTTTTTGATATTTGTTAACACGTATGCTCAGGCTGCCAAGCAAGCAGCCTGGGCATTACCAATGAAAGAAATGTACCTGAGATTACACTCTGGTCCAATAAGCTATCAAAACAGCTTATAAAATGTACGAAAGTTCCGAACGATGCCGCAAAGTAGCCACTACTCAAGTGAATCAAATGACCTTGGCGTCTCCCGGTTGTTCACGGCGGAGGACGTGGCTGCCATACTGAGCATTAGTCTCAAAACCGTTCACAAACTTGTGCGTGAGGGCAAGCTCCCTTGCGTGCAAGTAACCACCCGAGAGAGACGCTTTACACCTGAACAGGTCCAGCAATACATAGAATCCCAGTCTACCGGCATACGCGTTGACAAGAAACCCGCCCCGGCAGTATCATCCCGCCCCAAGAAAGGGGGTGCGAAATCGATTGGGGTTTCTGGAACGGATCTCAGAAAGGAGATGCGTTCATGGTGACAAAACGAGGCAAGAATTATTACCTCCGGATCAGGCCATTCGGAGGTAACGAGATCGGGGTAAAGACCCCGGCCAAGAACAAGACCGAAGCTAGGCAGATTGAGATGGCGGTTATGACGGCATGCAGGGCTGGAGATTACAGCGGGCTTGACCCAGTCTCCCGAGAGGTGTGTCTCCGCCTTTTTCGGAATCAGGCAATGGGGGTACCGACGAGTCTCTCAGTAGAAGAGTCTGTCAAACCTGAGGCTGACTCTCTGGATGGCAATCGAGCTTGTGATCAAGGACCCAGAGGTCAGGAATACCCCCAACCGTGAGCGGCTGGAGCAATGTTTTGTTCATGTCGTCGATAAGTGGGGCCAAGACTTCCCTATAAAGTCGATTCGCGTGCCACATATAAAGCTGTATCGTGCAGATCGGCTGAAGGAAGGTGCAGCCCCAGCCACGGTGAACAGGGAGAAATCGAGCTCTGTCCAGGATGTTTCAGATTCTCATGGAGCATGAGTTGGTAGACCACAACCCGGCACGGGACATCAAGAATCTCTCCGAGAAGTCAGGGGAACGCCAAGTCTATATAAGCTTTAATGACTTTCAGAAAGTCTTGGCGGCTCTCCCAGGGTGGCGTCGGCCGTTTGTTCAGACAGCATACTACACAGGTATGCGACGTGGTGAGATAGCGGGCCTTCGACGAGACCAGGTCAGTCTTTCACGGCGAATCATTCTCATTGGCCCAGAGGATACGAAGGAAGGTCAATGGAAACGAGTCCCCATACACCGATCCCTCGTACCTGTCCTGGAAGAAGTCATGAAGGTTCGCTCGATTGGAAGCGATAAGGTCTTTCTCAAAGACGGGCAAGAACTCACGAGGGGCAACGGGCGACGGCCTTGGGAGGACGCCCTGAGAGAAGTAGGACTCGATCCGGCTCCTCATTTCCATGACCTTCGCCATGCATGGAAGACCAATGCCAGACGTTCAGGTATCGATCCGGAGATTCGGGAAAGCATCATGGGACACTGGTTCAAAGAAAAATCTGTGACCGAGCGTTACGGACGTATCAGTGACGAGGAACTTGTCCGAGCGATTGACCTGATGACCTTTGATCATGGGGAGACGGAAATAGTGGTCTCCAAAGGAAAAAAAGAAAATCCCGGCAAAGGCTCGTACCCTCTGTCGGGAGATCTGCGTACAAGACGTGTACAAAACAACTTATGAGTGAGTGGGGGAAAATATAACCCCCTATAATCGTTGGTAGTCCCAGGGGGTTTCGAACCCCCGTCTCCGCCGTGAGAGGGCGGTGTCCTAGGCCTCTAGACGATGGGACCGCAGAATTGTTGCATACCAGGCGCAGAGCCAATTGTCAAGCTGTGCTACTGCCGAGAAGAACTCAAATAACTTTGTCTCCGCGATCTCGGCGGTGAGTGATTACGTTAATAGCTACCAAGATAGGTCTCGGAACAGTTGAATGTTACAGTACCTTGATCCACAATGTGGATCACAAATCTCTGGTCCCGTAAATCTTGCAACCTTTTGTTACATCTCGACATCTAATAAAACAAATAGCTGGATAGGGCCGTCCATGTAAATTGTCAAATCGGCCCGGGGGGTATTGACATGATGAGATCCAGGACAAAAGATTTCCTTGTCGACCTTCGCAGGGGAATGCGGTCCGAAGAATTGATGCGCAAATACAATTTATCGGCAGACAAGCTCGACCGGATTTGCCGGATGCTGAAGCGTTCTGATTTGGCTGCGCTGAGGAAGCTCTGGGAACAGGAGAAACTTTCGGACACTCAATTCATGAGGGCTTTTTCTGAAGTGGAAGACGGCCTGAACGGGGAGGAGTGAAGAAATCATTCACCGCGGAGAGCGCAGAGATCGCGGAGGGGGAAAAATGGCTTCTACAAGCGCACATGAGCCGCGGGGCACGAACTCAGGCCAGTGCTATCTTCAGTGCGAGATACCGGAATGCCTTGCCCTTAATCTGGGACAAAGACACAGTAAATAGAGCCCTCTGCGTTCTGGCGCATCTCGCGTCTCGCGGGACGGTGAATCCCGATTGCCTTTTGGGGCTCGTTCAACAGTCCGGCGGTTTAGAGCGGCAACAACTCTTGCGTTTGATCAAAAACAGGGCACCTAACGATAAAAGGGCCGCTAAGCCCAGGGGGGCCATCACCACGATTTTGTTCATTATGCCATGCCCTGAAAAGTGATTCCAAGCCTTCAGATACGTCAACCGTACGCCGGTGTATGGCACAAAAGACGGACCCTGCAGCTCGTTGGGCCTCTCTTCAAATACCTTCCAAAGCTCTCTTGCGGTTATGACTTTGAATCGTTTGTCTGTCGCTACGAGCTTAAGGACGTTGTCCAACTTCCTGATGTTTTCTTCATTGGGTCCTGTTATTGTGTCAGGCTCGTACGGAATGGTTGCCGGGATATAATGGTAGAAAGAAGCAAAATGAATAGAGAAAGTCGCTACGGGCAAGCCGTGTTCGGCAATTTGCTTTAGGGCCTCCTCTTGTTCCTCCCAAATGGTCTTCTCAATGTCGAGGGAACTCATTCCCGCGTAACCGAGGAAAGGAACCCTTTTTATGAGCGTAATGGGAAGCTGATGCACGCCCCCTATCTTCACGAACCTGTTCACCAGATCTTCCGGCAGGTGTACTTTGCTTCGTGGATCTATGGGAAATATTGACGAATCCATACGAATACCAAATTCAGACAACAGACTGAGCGTCTCCTGATCTATGCCACACTCGTTTGCCCTGTGAGCAATGGGATCCGGAGCCCCGATCCGCTTGATGTTGTCGAGTGCCATCCCCAAGATACTTCTGCGTTCCTCGACCGAATACATGGTGAAGAGAGGACGAGACTGATCAATCGCCAACAGATACGGGTCCAATTCGAGATCGTGCCCCCGTGATGCCAAATAACTCAGATTGGAAACCATCTTGTCCGTGAGGTGCGGCGGACACAAAGGACTCACAAAAAAGGTCCCCCTAAAGCCGTGCTTTTCGAGTTCCTGCACTACAAAGGGGGTGCCGTAATCTTTGCCCTGCCAGGTCCCCTGAAAATCTTCTCCGCAAGGCCAGCAGACCTCTGTGGTGAATACCAGGTAAGTGCCGCGGGCCTGTTCGGGCATCCAAACCAAAACCGGCAGGACAAGGAAAATTGTCCCGGCAAGTCTGAGCACCGCCTGGTACTATGTGGGAACGGCATTGGCTCTGCATGAATCAGGGCATATCACAATTGAGTTCAGCAGCAGTACAGTAGGGAAGTATGATGCGCACGGTGGTACCTTTCTCAAATTCCGATTCGACTTCAATGCGGCCCATGTGTTCGTGGACAACCCTCTCCACGATGGCAAGGCCCATGCCGGTGCCGTGAGCACGGGTGGAGAAGAAGGGATCGAAGATATATTCCTTGTCCTCATCTCTGATCCCTTTCCCGTAATCCTTTACTTCAACGACTGTGCCTTCACTCGAGGGGTAAACCGCAACGTCAACAACGGCCCCGCCATTGGAGAAGCCGATAGCATTCTCCAGTACTTGTTTCACGGCCAAAAGAAACAACGATGGATCAAATGTGACTGAATGGTGCTCGGGCATTTGATCTTGAAACCTCAAAGATATGTTCCTCTTAATCCCCAATGAGGCCATTGCCGAGACCGCCTCAGCCACGACCGTCGAGATATTCCCTTTCGTAGGGCTCATCTCGGGCAGCTCGCAACACTCGTGAACCCGATCCACCACCACTTCCAGTTGCTTCACATGTTCAACGATTATTCGACCGTATCGCCTTGTCTCGTCCGGATTCTTTTCATCCTTGAGGATGCGTGTTGCGAACCCGCCGATGGTCACCATGGGATTTCTTATTTCGTGCGCGACTCCCATTGCCAATTTGTGAAGGCTTCTAATCTTCTCTTTCGCGATTCTGTCCTTTTCACGGATTAACTCTTTCTCTTCGCGGCGAAGGTTGAAGACCTCGGTAATATCTTTGAACAGAGTCACAAAGCCGAGGAACGAACTTTCATGCTCACCTACCGCCATAAGGTAAGAAGTGGTAGCAGCCAGGCGCCGGACAGATCCATCAGGATGATGGTAATCCACTTCACTATAGTTGTTGACATTCTTTCTTTGAACCGCATCGAGAAAGAGCTGATTGAAATCGTAATTCTTCTTACTCATGAAAAACAGCATCTCAAGGCCGTGCTGGATCAAATCGTCCGGAGCGCAACCCAGCATTTGACCGGTTGTCTTATTTGCGTAAAGGATGTCGCCGTTCTGGCCCAGCACTATCAGGCAGTCACTCATACTGTCGAGAATGCTTTTGACTATTGGAGACTCCGTGACTCCCAGGCTCACCAGAGATAGAACTTCGAGGCCTTGATCTTGTGATTTCAATTGCTCTTACCGGTCTTATTGAGTTTTTAAGCCTATTAACAAACAATACAATGTTGATTTATTATTGTCAGCAAGTCAAGTGCAAAGGTAACTTCCCAAACCAGGACGCTAACAAGGCAAAGAGGTGTGCGTTCGGTCCTGCCGGAGGCACCGAGGTTGTCTTCGAGCATGTCATCGCGACCCCCCTTCCGGCGAGATAAGCAATCTCCATCACCGCAAAGCCGAAATTCCTTCGTCGTGGCACTGATTGCATTGATACGTGTGGGGTCATACCCGTGGAGAACTAATACTCACCATCAACTCGCGGTTTAAGAATTGGCAATGGTTCACCGCGGAGATCGCAGAGAACGCGGAGAAATACAGTCTATACGTTTTTTTATGTAAGAGCGGTAGCGGATTCGGGTCTGTCACGATGCAGATCTTCGCCCACTAGGCAGGGGACCCCAATGGCCTAGGCAGACTTGTCCCACCCATTTTTTCTCTCTCTGTTCTCGGCGCATCCCGCGTCTCGCGGGACGGTATATTCTTCATTCCTGGTGAACGGTTACAAGAATTGAGAGCCCTGATTTCATCTGTTTTTAGTGAGTCTCAAACAATTAGCTAACATGGCGCCATCATGGTATTCGCAAACTCGAATCCCAGTTCGCTATTTATGCGTCCTGGAGGTGAACGATATTCAAAAGAAGCCTCATAATCGCCGTAGTAGGTAGTCTGTTCCTCGCGTCCACAGCTTTAGGGCTCGAGGTGGACCCCAATCTTGCCGCGTACAAGTCGGTCAGCGGTGTCTCCGGGACTGTGAAGTCGATCGGTTCGGACAGCTTGAACAACCTTATGACACTTTGGTCCGAAGGCTTCCGAGGTAAGTATCCCCCTGTCAAATTAGCCATCGAAGGCAAAGGTTCGGTCACAGCGCACTGGCCCGGTTCTCCTCTATATCTGTTATAACAGAAAGCCTGGACAGCCGCTGGATCCGTTCATGACGGAGTTCATCAAATACGTCCTTTCGAAAGAAGGGCAGCAGGTTGTGATTAAGGATGGCTTTTACACGGAGTCAAAGGCCCTGGCCGACGAAGATTTGAAACAAGTGGCAAGCAAGTAATTCCGCAGCGCTATTACGCGATTGGTATCGCTGATCGCCGTTTAGGGGAGTCTTCTTCCTCTACGAACGCCCCGCCTGGGGGCGACCGACCGCGTTCCGGAGTTTCCCTCGGAACGGCACGAACTGCTACGATGAACTACTGATTGCTCGGTAGCGCGCCAATTTGTGAAGTCTTCCTTAACAAGCTGCCCGTGGGTGGCGGTGGGACCTGAATGCTCTCCGCTGCAACCCCCCAAATTAACAGTTCACTTCTAAACCGTAACAGAAAGTGTGTGCGCACCGCCGACATAAAACGAGTCTTACACCGCCCCGGAACGGCTGTCCGCCGGGGGCGGAATTCCACCAGAGGAGGAGATTGACCATGAAAAAGCTAGTTTTCTTGTTGACTCTTGTCGCGTTTATGATTCCTGCCGGGTTCGCGGCACAGGCGGGTTACGACGGCAACCGGGACTCGCTGCGTCAGGGCTGGACATCCGTGAAATCGGATCAGAAAAAAGCGGCGGCGGCGGAGCAAGCCATAGCCGATCAGGCCAAGGTTGCCTTGTCAACACCGAAGGCCAAGGGCAAGAAGCAGCCCAGGTAGGACGGCCCACGCCCTAACTTTTGAGTGACGTTCCCAGGACAATTTGAAAGAATGAAACCGGGGGGTGGCTGAAGCGGTCACCCCTCTTTGAACTTGTAGCCGACACCCCTCACCGTTTGAATGCACTCACCGGCCGGCCCAAGCTTTTTTCTCAGGCCCACGATTTGAACATCGACAGATCGGTCCGTAACCGCATAGTCTTCCCCTCTGACGGCATTAATTATTTTGTCGCGGCTGAAGACCCATCCCGGGCGTCTGGCCAGAAAGTGAAGTATTCGGAACTCCGTCGTGGTCAGAGCGATGGGGACACCTTTTAGAGTTACTTCATGGCGAGCCGGATATATACTGAGATCATGTATCTTTATTGAAGCGTCGTCAGCCTCCTCATGTTCTTTTCTCCTGAGGACTGCCTTGATGCGTGCCTGCAAAACCCGAGGACTGAATGGTTTGACAATGTAATCATCAGCGCCCAGCTCCAGTCCTACGACGATGTCCGCCTCCTCACCTTTGGCAGTAAGCATGATTATGGGCGTATCGGTGGTTAAGGGATCGTGTTTCAGTTCCCGACAGACAGTTAGTCCGTCAAGGCCGGGAAGCATAAGATCGAGCAAAATTAGGTCCGGGCGCTCTTGCCGCGCTTTTTCCAACGCAATCTCGCCTGAAAGGGCGCAACTTACCTGATATCGCTCTTTCGCGAGGTTATACCTTACCAATTCAAGGATATCTTCTTCGTCGTCAACTACGAGAATCTTCTCTCTAGCCATATTCGTTCCTCGACAGACTCGATGGTCACCCGTCTTCCAGCTTTGTCAGCTCTTCTGACAGCTTCTCCAGAAAAGCAGCGATCTCGTCCCTTACGCGACGGTAACACATGAGCTTCTGTTCTTCATCGGATGTGTCCTTAGCAGTGCTACAGGATCGGAAAATCCAGCATGGATGAATTTGGCATGGCCGGGAAAGAACAGACAGATCTCCTTGGCCTTGTCACAAAGCATGATGATGTAATCAAATTCCAAGCTCTGCAACTCATCGATTAGCTTCGACTGTTGGCTCGAAACGTCTACCCCGACCTCCGCCATAACCTTGACAGACTCACAGGTCCAAGCCATGCTTCTCTGCCCCGGCAGATGCGACTTCTATTGAGTCTCCATACAGATTCCTGGTCCAGCCTTCGGCCATCTGACTTCTGCAAGAGTGTCCGGTGCACAAGAAGAGAAATCTCATCCTGCTTCGATTCGGCTTGTCAGTTTCTGACATCGTTCACCACCGCGCCGAAGGCTGCTGCGCAAGCTTTCAGCCACGATTGGAATTCAATATCATAGCTACCTTGTACCGCAGGTTTGTGGCGAAAACATTAAGACTTTGTTAGAAAAAGGTTAGCCGGAACCTCCGCAGGGGGTCCTTGAACTACTCCTTGCTCTCCTGCTCTTTCCACCTGCTTCACCAGCACAAGGTCAATGATCTGTTGGGGAATAAGATCAGGCTACAACAAGCTGCGGGCTCTTTGAAAACTCAGAGTGACAAAATCGGGGCTGAACGTGGCTATTGCTAAAGCCATCACAGGCAAATCTTTACGCAGCGGTTCCTCGTTCAAGAGATTTGGGTTCCGATTCGGCCAGAAGCAGCTTGACGACATCCGTGCGGCCGAATTGAACGGCTGCCGCCTGAGCAGTATGTCCTGCTTTATCCTGCGCGCTTGCATCTGCTCCCCAGGCCAAAAGAAGTCGAGTCACACCCAGGTGACCGGCCGCGGCCGCCACTATGAGAGATGTCTTCCCTTCGCTATCCACCGCGGAAATTGTCGCTCCCCGATCTAACAGTGCACCGGCAGTTGTGCTGCATCCGGACAAGGATGCTTCCAATAGTGGCGTTTTCCCATATTTGTTCTTGGCATTCACGTGAGCACCCCGTTCGAGGAGCAACTTCACGATGTCCGCTTCTCCCAGAAGGGAGGCGGCAATTAAGGGCGTTGTTCCATGTTTATTTTCGGCATTAACGTCGGCTCCCCTGTCTAGAAGCATTTTGGCCAGTTCGAGGTGTCCTGCGAAACAAGCCTCCAATAGCGCTGTCCTCCCGTCTTTGTCTCTAGCTTCGATGTCAGCGCCACAAGCAAGAAGCTTCTCGGCAATCTCAAGATGACCGGCCAACGAGGCGAAAATCAGCGCTGTTGCTCGCAGCAGCGGCTCCGTGGCGTTGACATTGGCCCCTCTCTCGAGGAGCAACTTCACTACGCGCTCTTGACCCCAGAGCGAAGCTTTGATCAGGGCCAGGGATCCGTGTTCGTCAGCATCGTTGAATTCAAGTCTCCTGTCGATCAGTAACTCCACCACCTCAGTCCAGCCTTCCTCGCAGGCCACAAAAAGGGCCATTTTTTCTCTGTCGTCCCTAAAATATGCTGAGCTTCCGGTAGCCAGCAGTCGCTGAAATTCATCGAGGTTCCCGGAACGCGCGGCCTGAACGAGATCAAGACCGTTACTGTGTCCCATTCTATTATGAGTTCTCATCGTACTCATCCGTCCTTGTGTTTGATTTCATCGTGGTTCCGAGCATGCCGGTTGCCCATTAGGCCACGATTAGCATTACAAAAAATCTTCGTTAGAATGGGGCTACAGCGCAACATGTGCCAAACGCATACGCGACGCTATAGCCATTGCCAAAAGTAATGACCTGTTCACTATTCGTCACCCCGGCGAAAGCCGGGGTCCAGAAGTCCCGCGTCCCGCGGGATTGAAAAGACTGATAGGGGTAGGAACAGCCGGTTACCCGGCCGCCCCTCCCTCCGAACCGTACGTGCGGTATTCCCGCACCGGGCTCTTCAGGGCTGCTCGCTTCCGCATTGTGATGCTATTCCCCGCAGTGAGGTTGGCATGAGAAACCCCGGTTCAGCAGACCGGCTCATGTTTCCTTTGCGGGCTACGCAGCCCTGTCGCTCCCTTCCCCATGTAGTCGGCTCTCCCGCCTCAAGGTCCTCTGGAGCGATCTGACTCCCCATGATCCGTCAGGCGCCCTTCGTTTCTTGCGTCAGGAAACATCCTACCCTGTTATGAGGGAGACCATGGGGCCTCCCAGGTTCCTGGCATCTCTCTTCCTGCGTGCCACGCTCTCTGACCCCGGCAGGCCCTCCAGGCTCTGGCAGGTAACGATCCTATTGTGTTGGCTTCCGGTTTGCTAACACCGTCGCCACCTGCTCTAATGACGTAACGAGGCTGAATCGCTTAAGGGAGTGCGGTCTCCCCTGCGGCCCGCAGGATTCTCTGTGTACACTTCGGATATTTCGTTCGTTTGCCCTAAATTGCATCCTCCTAATATCCGCAACACTCGATACGGGTGGCTGGTTAGGCCTTACCCGACAGGGACTCTCACCCTGAAAGAGATGCCAAGCTTGGCCTGGCGCACTAGCCATTGCCAAAAGTAATGACCTGTTCACCGC
Source organism: uncultured delta proteobacterium (assembly GCA_963828085.1). Lineage (GTDB taxonomy): Bacteria > Desulfobacterota > Desulfomonilia > Desulfomonilales > Desulfomonilaceae > CAWBBA01. The sequence continues at coordinate 119 of CAWHDO010000038.1, read as the reverse complement.
ACGTCACCCCGGCGAAAGCCGGGGTCCAGAGAAGTCCCACGTCCCGCGGGATTGAAAAGACTGGATTCCGGCTTCCATCGGAATAAGCGGTTTCAGGCTACCTCCAATCTGACAAAACT
>CAWHDO010000037.1:0-40560 GCA_963828085.1 uncultured delta proteobacterium | reverse complement strand
TCCAGAGCTATCCCTTTGACCTTTTGCCACTGTTCGGGGACCGTGGGGTTCATGATAAATGTTGCGTGCAGGTTCCCATCACCAATGTGACCGAACGTGGCAACCGGAAAGCCGTGTTTCCTGCCGATCCGTTGAATATCCGCGATTGTTTCGGGAATTCTGCTTATTGGCACCCCGAAATCCTCTACAAGAGGCACAAGGCGGTATCCCGGCTGAAGTCGACTCATCGCCGGGACCAGGCCTCCTCTTGCAGCAAATAGCTTCGCCTTCAGCACCGGATCATCGGACCAGACATTTTCGATGCCGCCCACGGATTTGCACATCTCATCTATCTTCTTGATCTGTTCCAACACAGCGCTCTTGGGACCGTCGATGCCCATGAATAGTTGGCAGTTCACCTCTTTCGGTATGTCCATTTTCAGAGCGTCGCGCGCCACATCAAGGCAGACGTTATCAAGTATTTCGCAGGTGGCTAATTCCAAACCCGATGTAAAGATCTTTTCCACAGCTTTGCCCGCGGTATTAACGTCCGGGAAGGAAGCTTTCGCGAAGGCCTCGTACTCCGGCATGGGAAGAATCTTCAGTACCGGCTTCCGTGATAATCCCGAGGGTCCCCTCGGAACTGGCAAAGAGGTGGGTAAGGTCATAGCCTGCGGAGCTTTTGGGTGCTATGTCGCCGGTCCTTACCACTTTCCCGTCAGCCAGCACGACAGTAAGACCCTTCACATAGTTCTTTGTAGTGCCGTACTTGGCAGCCCTGACTCCGCTGGCGTTGGTGGCGATCATACCGCCGATAGTGGCGATGGGCGCGCTGCCGGGGTCCGGAGGGAAGAAATGGGCCGGGGCTAGCTTGGCATTAAGAGCATTACAGATGACCCCCGGTTCCACTACGGCATAACCGTCGGCCATGTTGATCTCCTTAACAGCGTTCATGCGTGTGAAGTCCAGCACTACACCACCCTTGGCCGCGAGCACGGCTCCGGTAACCGAGGAGCCGGTGCCTCGGGCCACAACGGGGATTCGTTCGCGTTCGCCAGTGCCAGAATTTTGCTTACTTGTTCGGTATCGCTCGCGAACACGACAGCCTGAGGTACGCCTGCATGGATGGACATGTCTCTGAGTAGGCCAAACAATCCACCGGCGAAGCAGTGATATTGTCCACGCCCACTATGTCGGTCAGGTTCTCGATGAAATCCATGTGTGTGTTCTCCTTGGGCAGAATCTGTACTCAATAGATTGAAGGCTAGCAAAGGCGTTTCTGACGGCCGCGATGGGATTGAGACTGGAAGCGCTGCATGGCCTAGCTTACCAAGTTCATAATACCGCAGGGGTGAACATAAATCAAATTTCGGATGGCTCTCGCGCTGGCGAACAAATAGGCATCTTCTGCGGCTGGATCAGATGCCAGGATTCAGGAGCAATTAGCATGAGTTCAGCATTATGAACCCATGTTGATCTGGTAAGTCCGATCTCGGTTCTTGGACGTGCAAACTTTGCCGAGAGTTTGATGGTGCTTCCCGTACCTCTGGAACCCAGAGTCACGCCGCTCTATAAAAAATTATTCTTGAATACGTGGTATAATTAGATTTTCATACCCCAAAAAATTCCCGCTACGCAACCAGTGCAAAAAAGTGAGAAGGGCTGTTTACTTCGTGGGACGTGTATGATATTAATATCAGATTGAGCTTACGAAGCGCTTAGATGCCTATTCAGGAGGAAGACAAGAGTTGGCATTTCCTACGGAGAAGAAAAAAACAATTATCGAGAAGTACCGGCTCCACGAAAGTGACACGGGATCACCTGAGGTCCAAATAGCGCTCCTCAGCGAGCGGATCGGATACCTGACGGAACATTTCAAAATTCACAAGAAGGACCATCATTCCCGTCGAGGTCTTCTAAAGCTTGTGGGTCAGCGTCGACGGCTCCTGGATTATTTGAGAGCCAAGAGCGTAGACCGATACAAAACTATCATCGCCGAACTGGGTATCAGAAAGTAGCTCTGACCCTTGGGGCGCGACATCGCGGCGGGGATAATCCCTCGATCGCGTGGTGAGGATCATCATAATCATGGCCCATATTGCAAATGCCACTGTTTCAGGGAAGGAAATAATATTCGAGACAGGACGCCTGGCCAAACAGGCCTCGGGAGCTGTTCTCGTTAGTAGCGGAGAGACGGTGGTTCTCGTTACAGCCGTTGCAGAAAAACACGGCAGAGAAGGAATCGATTTCTTCCCGCTTACTGTTGACTACTTGGAGATGACCTACGCTGCCGGAAAAATACCTGGCGGCTTTTTCAAGAGAGAGGGCCGCCCCACAGAAAAAGAGATCCTGACTGCAAGATTCATCGATCGCCCCATTCGTCCGTTGTTTCCCAAGGGTTTTAAAGCCGAAACTCAGATCATAGCGACTGTTCTCTCGTCCGACGGCGAGAGCGATCCTGACATGATGGCCATAAACGCTGCTTCCGCGGCTCTGCACATCTCGGATATCCCTTTTGGTGGGCCCATCGGGGCGGTACGAATAGGCCGGGTTGATGGGAATCTGATCGTAAATCCCTCGCCGCTGGAAGACACCTATTCGGACTTAAGCTTAATAGTAGTTGGTTCCCGCCAGGGAATAGTTATGGTCGAGGGCGGCATGGATCGGGTTTCCGAGGAAATCGTTCTGGAGGCCATATTCAAAGCTCACGACGAAATCATGCATTTAGTGGAGGCCCAAGAAAAACTCCGTGAACAGGCGGGCAAGCCCAAGAGAGAGGTATCCCCCCCGGTTCAGGACCTCGAACTAATGCAAAAGATTAGGAGTGAGTGGGGCGAACAGATCGACCAAGCTATCACTATTCCCGCTAAGCTAGAACGATACGCCACTCTGCAAGAAATCTATGACAAGATCGTTGAATCTTTAGGAGAGGAAGGGGCACAGAGACGTTCCGAGATCTTGGGTTATTTGGAGAAAATCGAGGGCGAATACATCCGGAAAATGATATTGGAAAAAGGGGTCCGCATCGGTGGACGCGGATACACCGATGTTCGTGATATCTCAATTGAAATAGGGATATTGCCTCGAACTCACGGCAGCGCGCTGTTCACTCGAGGTGAAACTCAAGCGCTGGTGATAGTGACACTCGGCACATCCTCCGACGAGCAAAAGATAGAAGCGCTCGAAGGTTCAAGCTACAAGTCGTTCATGCTCCACTACAAATTCCCTCCGTTTTCAGTGGGTGAAGTCAAATTTCTCAGGGGCCCCTCTCGCCGGGAAGTCGGCCACGGTGCCCTTGCTGCAAGATCCCTGTCGTACCTGCTCCCGAATGACGAGGAGTTCCCCTATACCATTCGTGTTGTCTCAGAGATATTAGAGTCCAACGGGTCATCTTCTATGGCCACGGTTTGTGGGTCATCGCTTTCTCTTATGGATGCAGGCGTCCCCTTGGCAGAACCTGTGGCGGGGATTGCCATGGGACTGCTCAAACACGACGGCCGCGTGATAGTGCTCTCGGACATCATCGGTGATGAGGATCATCACGGGGACATGGATTTCAAGGTGGCGGGGACCAGGGAAGGCATTACGGCCCTGCAAATGGACATCAAGATCGAAGGGATCACCCGTGAAGTACTGACTCAGGCTCTGTTTCAGGCAAGAGATGGTCGCAGGCACATACTCGACAAAATGGCTGAGGTCATCAGTAAGTCCAGGACTGAGATATCGCCATACGCGCCCAGGATCTTCGTGATGTATGTGAACCCGGAGAGAATCAGGGACATCATCGGCCCGGGCGGAAAAATAATTCGTGCCCTCCAGGAAGAGACCAACACCAAGATTGAGGTTGACGACACAGGAAAGGTCGTCATTGCCTCAGTGGATGTCGAAGGTGCTGATCAGGCGCAGGCTGCTATCAAGTCACTCACGCAAGAGGCTGAAGTGGGAAGAATCTACATGGGGACGGTTCGCAAGGTCACGGACTTTGGCGCGTTCGTGGAGATCTTCCCCGGTACCGACGGCCTGGTGCACATCTCGCAGCTAGCTCCGGAACGGGTCCGATCGGTATCGGACGTTGTCAGGGAGGGGGACACTTTCCCCGTCAAAGTGATCGGAATCGACCCTCAAGGAAAAATCAAGCTGTCACGTAAAGACGCGATCGGTCAAACTCCCGACAAATGAATGAAGTAATTGCGATCCCAGCCTTGACAACCAAGTACGGCGACCTTAAGACCTACCGCAAAACGACTCTTGATAACGGTGTACGGATTGTGACGGAAGAAATTCCATTCCTGCAATCTGTTTCACTGGGTATCTGGGTGCGTTCCGGGTCAAGGTTCGAACAGCCTGCAGTAAACGGAATCTGCCATTTTATAGAGCACATGCTCTTCAAGGGAACTGAGCGTCGCTCAGCCTTTACCATCGCCAAAGAGATCGATTCCGTAGGTGGGGTGCTTAACGCGTTCACCAGCAAGGAATTGACCGCGTTTTACTGCCGCATCCTCAGCGAAAATTTAGAACTCGCTATAGACCTGCTTAGCGACATTTTCCTCAACGCTTCTTTTCCGGAAGAAGAGATCGAGCGAGAAAAGCAGGTAATTTGCCAGGAGATCCACCAGATGGAGGACAACCCGGAAGACCTGGTGCATGAGATCCTGGGGATCAGATTCTGGCGCGACGACCCATTAGGCCAGCCGATACTTGGGACAATTCCCAGCATCGTCAAGCTGGATCGGGACACCATTGTAGGATTCAAGCGAAACTATTACACCCCTGAAGAAACCGTCGTGTGCGCAGCGGGGAACATTGAGCACAACCGCTTCGTGGATCTCGTAGAAAAACAGATGTGCGGGTTTCCACGAGGGTCGGCTCAAGTCCGAACTACTGCGGCCAAGACTGATTCATCCGCTAACGTTGTCGAACGGGATCTTGAACAGGTACATGTTTGTCTTGCCGCGGTAGGCCCGAGCGCAGTTGATGAGAGCCGCCACGCGGCATATATCCTGAACACTGTCCTCGGCGGCGGAATGAGCTCCAAGCTGTTTCAGGAGGTTCGAGAAAAAAGAGGACTGGCTTATTCCGTGTACTCTTACCTCTCTTCTTTCTCAGATACCGGGATTTTCGGAATTTATGCGGGCTGCGACCCCGAGCGGCTTGAAGAGCTGATGCAGATCATGGGTAAAGAGACGTTGGAACTCTCCGAGAACATCACGGACGAAGACATTGTGACCGCCAAGAGTCAGATCAGGGGGAACATAATTCTCGCGATGGAGTCCACCGAATCGCGCATGAATCGCCTGGCCAAGGGAGAATTTTATTTCGGCCGTCACATTCCTCTCGATGAAATAATCAGCTCCTTGGAGAATGTCACTAGAAACGATTTGCATGCCACCGGAGAGCAGGTAATTAACTCCGGTCGTTTTACCGTTGTAGCCTTAGGCCCTGTCTCTCCAGACACTGACCTTTTCAGCCTTTTCGGAAGCTGAACGACGCACACCCCTCAAGGTCTTATTCCAATCCCTTTTCTCTGCTGTCCCTGGACTCTCTCCGGCTGATCTCAGCCCTCCGTCCAGCACTATCTATAGAGACCGCAACATTCCCCAGGCTTCTCATGCCTAACAGATTTGTGACCCGTTTGATTTTCCTGTCAAATACATGAACTTCAATCTCACCCAGAGGCAGATTGAACAGAAAAGCGGTCCTTACTTTGTACCTGGTCACTTTGTGTCTGGAACCATCCGCTATGGATACCATGCCTTTTCCTATTTCCGTCACTTCAGCTTCGTGCTTGATCTCCTCGAGGAGGTCTTGGTCGATGAGGGTGAATGTAGCTCCAGTATCCAGGAGAAATCTGTGGGGCGTGCCATTCTTGCGAAAGCGGACCTGAACAAAAATGTGGCCCCCTTCGTTAATTGGTACTATGACACTGAGGGGACCCGAGGCTGAGACTGACATCTCCCTCAGAACTTTTTCGGCTATCTTTCTGGTATCCTCATCAGGGTTGAGGCTTAAGGCCTTCTCCCCGTCTCTGCGAGCGGATTCAACCTTGTCCTTGCGGAGATAAGCCAATCCCCTCCCAGCATAGGCGAAGCTGGATTTAGAGTCCAACTCGATTGCTTTGTTTAGATCGCTGACAGCGTTGTCAAAGTTTCCAAGGTTGATGAACGCAATTCCGCGGTTGGCAAAACAGACTGAGCGCAGGGAATCGTTCTCGTGAGCCGTCTTGATCGCCGCGGTAAAGTCTCGCAACGCGCGGCTTGTTCGGCCCTGCCGGAGGTTTAGAACGCCACGCAGTTGCAGACCCGACGCGAGCAATTCCCCTTCAATTCCATCAGACCCCAAGATTTCGTCCAGGTCCTTGTAAGCACTCTTAAAGTCACCCTTGCTGAAATAGGCTTGGGCCCTTGCAAGCCTCACCACGTGCGCGTTTCGTCCGTCATATTCCACAGAGTTTAAGGCTTCGGAGAAAGCACTAACAGCCTGGTCATAATGGCCGGTCTTGAGATGTTGTTTCCCTTTTTCAAATAGGGCTTCAACATTCTCAGCAGCCCAGGCCTGGAAACTACAGGCTGCAATTACCATCACAGAACAAAAAACCGCCCATGCCCTTGCGGGTATCAATCTTACTGCAGGAATTCTGGTTTGCGACAACCGTGGCTCCGAGACCTCACGTTCTCCGAATAATAGCTTGAACGGGCGCGCAGGAAGAAGTCTGTCGCGGTCCATGGTATGCTTCACAAAACCCTTTCTGAAACGGGTTTCCGATTATTTCCGAGATCGCCCTTTGAACCATTCTACGATCCCTTCCAACTCGGCTAGCTCTCGACCGGAGAACTTCCTCACCAACGTGAGGACCTGCTGGGCCAACCAGAACCTTTCTTCTTTTTGCGCGTGATCGGCAGCATCAAGGAACTCGTGCAACAGATTCGTCAATATCCTGAGTTGGTCGAAAATGGAATCTGCCACGACAGAGTCCAGCTTTCTCTGCCGCGCTTCCAGGATTGTCACCACTTTTGAAGGATCGATGGACGGGCCGCCCGATATGGGGGCGCCTCCTTTCAGAATTGCGCCTGCATGACCATCAGGCAGCACGTAGCCGCGCTGCAGTTCATCTGCTTGAAAAGCCGGGTAGATTTGCCTTAGCTGCACCCCAGTCCTAACGTCGAAGAATTCCGGGAGGACTCCCGGATCGGATTCTGCCGCGCCGCGAGAGACCCTGACAAGGATGGTGGCCTCGCGTATCAGAACATAATCGTAATCATCAGCCGTGCTCATGGAGGTATAATATCATGTCGAGAAATATTCGGTAAAAGAGAAGAGCATATCGCCGCGCATTGTGCTGCTGTCGGCCCGCGTTGCTCTGGTTTGTCGACGCGTGGACTTAAAGCGTCCTAAGCATTACTATCTCTTCTGGATGTCCATCCTACCGGAGATTGCTTTGCTGCGCTCGCAATGACATCTTGGAGGAGGAGCCCGCCTCGCGAGAAACTGAGGGGTCGTGCTTATTCAGATTTTTACTTTACATTGGCCTTGGCCGAAGATAGTATCCGCCCGTTTCAATGAATTGGGCCTGAATTCTAATGAAGATCACAAAACTCGAAGTCAAAGGATTTAAAAGTTTTCCTGACAAGACCGTTTTTGAGTTCAAGCCCGGCATTACAGCAATTGTGGGGCCGAACGGCTGCGGGAAAAGTAATGTTTTCGAAGCGTTGCGCTGGGCAATGGGAGAACAGCGGATTCGCAGCCTCCGTGGCAAGAAGATGGAAGACGTCATCTTCAACGGTTCGGAAAGCCGCAAGCCGGTCGGTATGGCGGAAGTGAGGCTGGTTCTCTCTAATACGGAAGGTCTGGCACCCCCTTCCATGGCCGATTACGATGAGATAATGATCACACGTCGCCTGTTCCGGGACGGCGAATCGCAATACGAAATCAATAACATCCCCTGCCGCCTCTCCGACGTCACTGACTTTTTCCTGGATACCGGCGTGGGCAGAAACTCTTACGCCATAATCGAGCAGGGGCGCGTGGACATGGTCGTGGCTTCAAAGCCCGAGGACCGCCGCGTTTTGATCGAGGAGGCCGCGGGGATTAACCGTTACAAATCCCGGCGAGAAGCTGCCCTTAAAAAGCTTGAACAGACCAGGCAAAATCTGCTTCGGATCAATGATGTTATCAGCGAGGTGAAGCGCCAGAGCGCCTCACTGAAGAGACAGGCATCCAAGGCCCAGCGCTACCGGGAACTAAGTGAACGTTTGCACCAGTTGGATGTCATGCTTCATGCTTATAAGTGCCATGAATTGCAGAAGCAAACAGGACAAGTTGACGGAGATCTGGAAAAGAGTCGGTCGGCGCTGCTGGAGAAAGAATCTCAGTATTCAATAATAACCGCTCGATTGGAAGATGACAGACTAAGAGCGCTGCAACGCGAAAAGGCATTGAAGGATCTTCTCGAAGCCCGCCACAAGGTGGAACTTGAACTGACAGGTCTACGGGGCGGCATAGAAAGAGATCGGAACCGTGTCTCACAGCTTGCGAGCCAGCAACAGCGGTGTGTGGGAGAGAAGCAGGTCCTGGAAGAAAAGGTCGAAGAAGCGAGAGGTCTACAAGAAGCACTGGACCGCGATAAAGGGGCGGTCAATACGGAACTTAAGGCTGCCCAGGACCAATTGAAGCAAGCCCTGGGAGACGCGGAGGGGACGGAACAAAATCTTGTCCGACAGCGTAAGCATGTCGATCAACTTAAGGATGACCTCTTCCACACCCTTCAGGAGACCTCTCAGGAGAGAAATCGCCGAGAAACCTTGACGCGGCGCGGGACGGAAATCGCGATTCATCTGGAGAAAATTTCCAGAGAATCCGAAGCAATTCGCACGGACCTCGAAGTTCAAAAAGGCGAAAAGAACCGCCTCACAGATAATATGGCTGAAATTACCCGAAGCCGACAGCAGAATTCGGCGAAAAAAGAGGAACTTGCTAAAGCTCGGGAATCGGCCAGGCAAAAGATCAATTCGCTGAGGAACAGCCTGAAAGTGGTGGAAAAAGACTTGGCTTCGGCTCAGGCGAGACTCGAATCACTTGAAGAGATGCAAAAGAATTACCGCGGCTACGGCCAGGGAGTCCGATTCCTGCTCAAAGACGACGAATCAGGGAAAAAAGAGGCTCTCTTAGGGCCGCTCGCCGAGATGATTGACGTGCCGCGGGAATTCCAAAAAGCGCTTACCGCAGCCCTGGGTGATCGCCTGGGTCATATGGTGGTTACCTCTACGCGCGAGGGCGCCAAAGCGGCGGACCGACTCAAGGAGGCCGGAGCGGGCAGATCCACCTTTATCCCTTTGGCTCCACGACCGGCTCCGGAATCGAAGCTTGGTGCAGTGCCCGAAGGACTTACGCCGCTTCAAGAGGTTGTTTGTTTTCGTGAGGGCTGTGAAGGTCTGGGAGACTTCCTTCTGAACCGGTGCTTCGTCGTCGAGGACATGCATAAAGCAGTAGAACTCTGGGAGAACAACGGCATACACGTGGATCTGGTAACCGCCGGAGGCGAAATGCTCAACCGTCACGGAGAGATCAGCGGCGGCTCGCAAGAGGACGGTCGAGACACAGTCTTTGAGCAGCGGCGCGAGATCGCAGCGCTTCAAGAAAAGGTGGTTTTTCTTGAACAGGAGTTGGAGAGCTTGCAGTCTGCTCTGCAAAAGGAGGAGACACATCTGGAAAGACTCTCTCTGGAGAGCGATCAGATTGAGCGGCGCTTGAACGAATTTAATGTCACGGAAGTTCATCTCCGGAAGGATCGGGAGGTTTTGGAGGCTCAAGTCTCAGGTGCCGAGCGAAAATTAGAGGTCCTGAACCTCGAAAGAGAGCGCTTGTCAACTGAACAGGAGGGGCTTTCACTTGATCTGGTCAACGCCGAGGAAGCCATTTCTCTCCTCGAATGCAAGCGGGTTGACATAGAGAAAGAGCGGGAAGAGGTGAATCAGAAGGTCGAGGAACTCAGCCTTTTCGCTCTGGAAAAGTCGCAGCAAACGGGCCAGCTTCAGGTCAGAGCGGCACAACTGGAGGAAAGAAGCCATTCCCTGGAAAGGGAGTTCCGCACCTCTTTGGAAAGTTTGAAACAGCACGAGGCCAGACTGGAGGGGCTTGCAGCCGAAATTGCAGGCAATCAAGTTGAAAACAAAAAACTCGGCGAACAGATCACTCAGGCCGAACAAAGAGAAAAGGACCTGATGGGGCAGCATGAGGCTCAAGCGGGGCAGATCGGAATCCTGAAAACTGAATCCACCGGACTATCATCTTCTGTGGAGGCGTTGGAGCGAGAGGCCGCCGTAACAGCCAAGGCTGTCAGAGAACTCAAGGAGAGTGTCCACGGCTTGGAAATGGAGTCTGTGCGTCTCGAACAGGCATTGCAAGGCGTTGTCGAGAAAATCCTGGAACGATATCACGTTGATCCCCGGTCCGTGGCAAGTCCGGAGACTCCTCCAGATGACGAGGTAATAACAGAAATCCGCGATAAAATGGATCAGATGGGTGAAGTGAATCTGGCGGCCATTTCGGAAAGCCAGCAGGCGGAAGAAAGGCTGACATTTCTGCAGGAACAGCAGGAAGACCTGAAAAAAGCCGTGGATTCCCTGTACGCCACGATCAACACCATTAATAAGACTACGCGGGAGCGCTTCCGCACTGCTTTCGACAACGTCAACGAGAAATTCCAGGAAATTTTTCCATTTCTCTTCAGGGGCGGCGAAGCGCGACTCGAACTGACTGATGAGGAAGATCTTCTTGAAACCGGGGTGGACATCATGGCACGCCCGCCCGGCAAGAGAATTCAGAAACATGGATCTCTTGTCAGGAGGCGAAAAGGCTCTCACGGCCGTGGCTCTTATCTTTTCGATCTTCCTCATACGACCGTCGCCCTTCTGCCTTCTTGACGAGGTGGACGCGCCCCTGGATGACGCCAACCTCGCGCGGTTCAACGAGATGCTCAGGAGACTCTCAGACCGGACACAGTTTCTGATCGTTACACACAACAAGCGAAGCATGGAAGAGGCCGATTCACTCTATGGCCTTACCATGGAAGAACCCGGCGTTTCCGGGGTAGTATCGGTAGAATTCGTGAAGTAGACAGAAGATAACGCAGTTGTTCATTGGATATTTCATGACCGGTACGGAGGCCGGTCCTATTGCCCTCACCCCCAGCCCTCTCCCAGAGGGATAGGGAGCAAGACTGGCGCGGTCTTACACTTCCCTCGCCCCCAGGGAGAGGGACACAGGGTGAGGGTCTTCGTGCTACGATCTCAGCCGCTTCATGACCTTTTCAACAATTTCTCTCAGCCGGCCACGTTTCAGGCCGGGTAAAGCGGTTTGCCCGGTAAACGGTTACAAGATAACAAGCCAGCGCGTCCTCCCAGTTCTTCTTGACAAATTATCCATTAAAAGATATTAGTTGCCTCGTTTTTATAAAGTGATTTATAGGTATGGCGGCGCGGCAGCCCTCGATAATGAAAAAGATTCTCGTCATAGCTTGGCTCACGGTCCTGTGCTTTCTCCTCCTTGGAAACGTCCACGCGTGGGAAGTACCGGCCTATTTGAGGCTAACCGCCGGTTCCAGGGCCTGGTTCTCAATGCTTCAGGGAGATCTCATACAAAGTGACAGGACAAAATTGGACCTCATCGACAATGTCGGAGTCGATAGTAATAAGCTTATTTGGGAATTTTTCACGAACTTTAGAATAGACAACATACACGTTTTGCGATTTCGCGCGGAGCCGTCGAGTATCTACAGCGCCCGAAGCGATTCCTTCCAAAAAATACGTTATTTTCAGATGGGTTATGACATAGACTTTTACATGACCCCGCAGATTCTCTTCGGAGCAAACTCCGACCTTGACATTTTGAACACTGAGACCAGAGTCAAAGAGGTTACGGTTGCGAACACTTTTTTCGATTATTACGAAAACCAGACCCGCACTATACCTACGCTCGGTCTACATGGGAGCTTCTACCCTATAATAGAGGGCATTTCGCTGCGGCCGAATGTGTCCAGCAGGGTAAACTGGTGGAATAATAACAATCTTGAGACCTGGGACTGGGAAGTCAGCAGTGCGGTGGATATCCCCATAAATAGTCTGTGGACATGGACAATCAACGCAGGGTACAGGTTTTGGCATGTCAAGTCAAAACGAGAGCGGGACACTATTGATATAAATCGTACGGGATTCTTTGTGGAAACGTCCGTCCTCTTTTAGAAGCCTATCTGGTGGCGCCCTCCGTCATGTGCCGCGTCAAAAAAACCGGCCTTTGCATGCGCTTCTAGCATGCGCCTACCATCACTTTGCGCTCCAGTACTTCCATGAGCCGAGTGAGAATCTCACCGGCGCTTCCGAGCATCAGAATGTCGCTGACCTGTTCGTGCATCGCAGACGGCTCTCGGTTGACCTCTACGACCGTGGCCGGAGGATACTTAAGCTTGACGGACAGCGGAATCTGAGCCGCTGGAAAGACCTGAAGCGAGGTCCCTATCACGAGGAGCAGATCGCACTTTTGGGACTGGACTTGAGAGATCATGAGAGCCTTGGAGGGAATAGGCTCCCCGAAAAAAACTGCATCGGGTTTCAGCAGTCCGCCACATTTTTGACACCTTGGAGCGTCTTCATTGCCTCCTGCTAATCGAGCTTCAACTTGTTCAATAGGTTCCAGGGTACGGCATTTCAGGCACACAGCACGCAGCAGATTGCCATGAAACTCAACCACCTCGACCGAGCCTGCCCTCTGGTGAAGGTTATCCACGTTTTGAGTGATAATGCACTTGAGAATGCCCATCTGCTCCATTCGCGACAGAGCGAGGTGAGCTGCATTCGGTTCTGCCGAGGCCAAGTCAAAATCACCGGATTCTTTGAGCTGTAAGTGAAGTCGCCAGAATCGTGACGGATTTTGGAGAAAGCGGTCTATGGAAAATTCACCTGGATCGACCCGGGTCCAAAGTCCTCCCGGGCTCCGGAAGTCCGGGATGCCGGATTCCGTGCTGATTCCGGCGCCGGTCAGTGCCACCGGGTTCTTGGCGCTCGCCAGGCTCCGGGCAACTTGTTCTATAACGTCTTCCATGCTGTCTCCTTGCTGTCTCTCATACTATAAGGGGCCGGCCTATGACGCAACCGATTTTTGAGCAGTTGCCTATGCATTTTGCCTATCTTCCGAACGTTGGTTCTGAATCCTGAGCCTATTGTGCGGTGCGGCCGCGAGGCTTTGCCCTTGACACAGAGAAGAGGTAGATACTATGGTTATAATGTATAAGTGTGGATTTTACGAATTTTTTGCTTGTGAGTACGCATCTCTGATACGAGAAGGACATGGACGAAGACCGACAAACCATTGCAGAGGTCCTCGCCGGAGATTACGATGCTTTCGAGCGCCTGGTGGAGAAATATGAGGGGCGGATTTATCGCCATTTGAGGAAAATTGTTAAGGATAACCAGCTGGCGCAGGATCTGTTGCAAGAGACCTTCCTGAATGCATACAAGGGATTGAAAGGCTTTAGTGGCAGTTCCTCTTTTTCAACCTGGCTGTTCAGGATCGCGACAAACAACGCTTTGATGTTTCTGAGGAAACATCGGCCGGAGGTCGTCGAATATGACGATCAGTTCAAAAATCCTTCTGATGGGGCGTCTATGCCGGCCTCACCGGAGTTTGTGAACACTCCTTTGGACCTCCTTCTTTCAAAGGAGGGTCGCAAAAAAATTGAAGAGGCCATCGACGATCTTCCCGTGTTATATCGTTCGGTGATCGTTCTCCGAGACGTCGAAGGTTTTTCGCTTAAGGAAGTTTCTAAAATAATGGATTCTTCGCTGGCAGCCGTGAAATCGCGCCTTCACCGGGCGCGGAATTCGGTCCGCCTCGCCTTAAATTCCTATTATGTGGAGAGAGACGTCTCTTCCGAGACGCGGAGAGCTTCAAGATAGCAAATGAAAACTTGTTCAGACTATTGCGATCGGTTGTCGGATTACCTGGATGGTGAAATCGGGGAAGAAGACTGGAGGCGCGTCGAGGAGCACCTGGCGCTGTGTCAGCCGTGCTCCCTCGTGTATCAGTCGCTCAAAACTAGTGTGCAACTTTGCGGCAAGGGTGTCTCGTGTGACATCCCGGAAGATGTGCGGACCAAACTGAAGATGTTCCTGAGAGAGCATTGCGGGAAAGAATAAATTTAAGCTCGGAGAGGAGTCAATAATGTCTGAAAATGAAAATCTTTACCATGTGACCGATGGAGACTTTGACCAGCAGGTTCTGCAATCGGACATTCCGGCATTGGTAGACTTCTGGGCTGCCTGGTGCGGTCCGTGCCGAACCGTGGGACCGATTGTGGAAGAACTCGCTGACGAATACAAAGGGAAAATCAAGGTTGCCAAGCTGGATGTCGACAACAACAAGCAAATTGCAGGCAAGTACGGAGTGAGAGGCATTCCGACATTGATGTTGTTCAAGGATGGCCAGGTGGTTGACCAAATCGTGGGCGCTGTCCCCAAAAGCCGCATAAAGGAGTTGCTAGACAAGGTCTCTTAGAATGAAGACAGATCTTGTTATTCTTGGAGCTGGGCCGGCAGGGCTTACCGCGGGTTTGTACGCATCGAGAGCCCGCGTACCCGTCGTCGTAATTGAAAAGGGGTTGCCTGGAGGACAGTTGACCGCCACTGAGACAGTGGATAACTATCCTGGCTTCAGCGAGCCGATTTTGGGAGTCGAACTCGCCCAGAAGATGGAGGCCCAGGCGAGGAAATTCGGGGTGGAGATAGTCCAGGCCGATGCGACACAGGTCACATCGACAAATGAAGGCTTTTCCATAAGGGCCGAAGGCGGGAAAAATTTTGTCGGGCGAGTTCTGATTTTGGCAACCGGGGCGTCCCCCGTAAAATTGGGCGTCCCCGGAGAATTGAAACTGGCCGGAAGAGGAGTGAGCTACTGCGCTGTGTGCGATGGCCCTTTCTTCAGAGATCTGGAAGTTGCGGTGGTCGGAGGCGGAGACTCGGCTGTAGAGGAAGCGTGCTATCTAACTAGGTTCGCGTCGAAGGTCCACCTGATCCACAGGCGTGACAAACTCCGAGCAGTGAAAGAGATTCAAGAAAAGGCTTTTGCCGACCCCAAAGTCCTGATCCACTGGAACACGGTTCCTGTAGAGATTCTGGGTAAGAGAGAGGTCGAGGGGTTGCGAATTCGCTCTGTGCTCGACGGCTCCGAAGAGGTTTTGCCTGTGGGGGGTGTTTTTTTCTACGTGGGTCTGAACCCCAACACAGAGGGCTTCCGCGACCTTATTGATACCGACGAAAGAGGATTCGTCATTACAGACAGCAGAATGGCCTGTTCAAGGCCTGGAGTCTTCGCGGCGGGAGATATACGCTCCAAAATCCTCCGTCAGATTTCAACCGCGGTCGGGGACGGGGCCACGGCCGCGTACAGCGCACAACAGTATTTGGAAAGCCTGATCTGAGTCTGAGTCTATCTGACTGTTCATGACCTGCGCAAGCACGCGCAGAATATAGCTCGCCCCATATCGAAAATCAGTGCGGCGGCCCTGTGTACCAGAAAGGATCGGGATCAAAGTAATCCTGATCCCCGAACGCCCGGCATCGAGTTCCGTATTCCGGGTCCAATGTGGGGCCATACTCCGGTTTCCAGAATGTAGCTACTTCAAGAATGCCCAGCGTGGTTCTTTTCACACCAGCGACGATACCCGTGACACTGCCGGCGATAAAGCCATTGAGGGATCCGGCGATGTGCCCGTAAAAGCCACTCTCATAAGCTCCGTTATAAGCTCCGTTTATGGCCGCGTTGCTCACGTGTGCACAAAACTCGTGAGGCCCTGAAATCATATTAACGAGACCGCGCCCCAGTTTCCAGGCTGGGAGCGACCTATCAAAGGCTTGGAGATCATCGAAGTCTGTCTCGTAAGCAAGAGACCAACAACCCGTTCCAACCACCAGAACTATGACTAAGGCCGAGATCAGGAATCTCTTCATTTCGTCCTCCGTGATCCGAATGTCAGCCGGTGTCTGCCGCGCTGCAAAGCATTCAGGTTTGTGGTCCGCCCCATGATATTTTCCCTGATTAGGGCCTTCATGGGTATTGATTCACATCGCGATACTACCATAATAGGTTGAAAAAATCAAGAAAATTGCTTATTATTACCAAGTGATGTGGTTCATATCTCGAAACAGGTTTCGATATCGGTCGGACTTGCCTCCTTTGCCCGAGCGAGGTATCATCAGTTGCGGAACGGTTTCCGAACGGATCGCGTTCTGTCCGCACGAGGAATAAGATGAAAAAATGGTTATTGGTGTTCCTAACTCTAGTCATGCTTTCCGGCTGCTCCTGGAACAAGGTCTGGAAGTGGATTGATGAAATGGACTGGGAGCGCGATGACCAGACGGTCCGAATGACAGACATTTTCATGAGGTGAAGCGGCCGCGTGGGGGCATCTTGCGCATCTGTCATTGCCAGGAGTGAAATCCCGCGTCTCGCGGGAAGGCGATCTCCAGGACAGGAAAACTTAGATTGCTTCGCTGCGCTGGCAATGCTGCCGCTACTTCCGCGAGACTGAATGCATGCTTCGTTCTCGGCAATTCGATTAATTCGGAGGATCAAATGGCGGAGTTCAAGGTGGATAGAGCTTTATTGGAAGCTAATTCTACGGAAGAGATACTCAAAATTCTCCAAGAGGAAAGAGACGATTACACTCCCGAAGCAATAAAAGTTTTCGAAGAGATACTTCAGGAAAGAAGGGGGAAGGAAGGAAGTGGCGAAGAAAATCATGCGGCCGCAGCGAATCCACCCCGACCTTTTCCGGTTTTTCAACCGTCGGGTGAGGTGTTGATCCACAAGCCCGGAGATGCCGTACGCATTTTGAACGACCTTCTCAGTGGCGTTTTAAGCGGGAGCATGGATCCTCAGGTTGCCCAGGTTGCATCGGGTATCGTGATGGGCATCCTCCGCGCAATGGAACAGGAGTTCATGACCGAGGGTGAGGAGGGCTCCGGATGAATCCGCTAACCGTGACAGATCAACCGGCGGTTGATTTTGAAAAAGGCAACGGACTCGTTCCTGCCATCGCTCAGGATGTTCGCACCGGCAAAGTCCTCATGATGGCGTACATGAACAGGGAAGCCCTGGAGACTACGCTAAAGGAAGGCAGGGCCTGCTACTGGAGCCGGTCCCGGAAGGAATTATGGCGCAAGGGGGCCACCTCAGGCGATATACAGATTGTGAAGGACGTCCTCTTGGACTGCGATCAGGACACCATTCTCCTGTTGGTGGAACAGCTCGGAAAGGGAGCATGCCACACGCGAAAATGGAGCTGTTTCTTCCGCCGAATTACATCGGAAGGAGAAATTCGGGAGATAAATGAGTAAAGAAGCTCTCAAGCTGGTAATTCCGAAGGGAAGCCTGGAACAGGCCACGATAGACCTGTTCCGCAGGGCAGGATGGAACATCAATGTCTCTCCGCGGAGCTATTTCCCCACTGTTGACGACGATGAAATCATCATGGCCCGTTTGAGGGCCCAGGAGATATCTCGTTATGTGGAAGCCGGCACTTTTGACGCCGGCCTCACCGGAAAAGACTGGATACTTGAGAACGAATCCGACGTAACGGTCATAGACGATCTGGTGTACTCGAAAGTATCACAGAATCCGGCCCGATGGGTGCTTGCGGTTGACGCGGAATCCGATTACCACGCGCCCGAGGATCTGGCTGGAAAGCGCATAGCAACCGAGCTGGTACGGTTTACACGTAAATTCTTCGGGGAGCGTGGCATCGAAGTGGAAGTCGAGTTTTCGTGGGGCAGCACCGAGGCCAAGGTCAATGAAGGGGTGGTGGACGCCATTGTGGATGTCACAGAAACCGGCAGCACGTTGAGGGCCAACGGGCTTCGCATTATTCACAGTCTGCTCACAACCAATACTCAGTTCATCGCGAACCGAAGAGCGTTTGAAGACCCATTTAAGAGAGAGAAGATAGAGCAGATTCATCTATTGCTGCAAGCCGCTCTTGAAGCTCGAAAAATGGTCGGCCTTAAGATGAATGTTCCGAAGGACCATCTGGACCGGGTAGTTGGCCTGCTTCCATCTTTGAACGCACCTACTGTTTCTGGGCTTTATAAATCGGAGTGGTTTTCAGTGGAGTCGGTGGTATCAGAAGAAGTCGTCCGTTCGCTAATCCCCAAGTTGTTGAAGGCGGGAGCAACGGGCATTGTCGAGTATTCGCTCAACAAAGTGTTGTAAGCCGAAGAAAAGCTCGATCCTGTCCGAAGATCCAGCTAGCCGCTTGTCGTTCCTGTCCGGTGTCCCGGATGGACCGGCCCATGCGAGCGACGAGGAGATTCCAAAATCACGAATCTGCCTGGTGCCGCGGATGTGTTCCACGCCTCGCGGGACTCATCCGTGCCCTGTGGAGGTCTCAAATCACGGATGAGCCGTCGGTACATCCGCGCAGGGCGGGGCCACCAATTGCGACGGATCGCTCCTGAGGATCTCGGAAAAACTCTCGGAACCGCGATGCCCCCCGTCATGGTTTCTGATGCCACCCACGTTGCGGCCAAATGATTATTACGTTTGAAAGTTGGTATTAACCGGAACGCCGAAAGGGCCGCGCTGTCTTGATTCTTAAGACATATTATGCTCATACACGCGTATATGCTAAGAGAGGTTTGAGATGAGAATCACTGTTCATATTTCCGATGACCTTGGGCCAAAGCTTAAGCAGGCGACCCACAACGATGGAGTTTCTTTGTCAGCCTCTGACTGCAAAGGCTCTGGAAGAATATCTGAGACGACAGCGGGGAAAAACCGCTGGCAAAAGGCTGCTTGGCTTGATCCACCCCGGGTCCGTGACATCTGCTGCTTGGGATGAGCTGGAAAAGGGTCGGATTGATGATCGGGCTTGACACAGGGTTTTTCATAGGACTTATGAACGGCAATGAGAAGGCGGTAGCCTATGAAAATCCGGAAATGAAATGAGAACAATGGGCTTCATTCTTTCGAATTTCACATGAACTTGCCGTGCGTGCGGCACGGTAACCCCAGAAGGAATTTGCTGGGTAAGTTTCTTAGTCAACGTTATGATATAAGCATTCTGTCTTTCCTATTTCATACACGCTACAATAAAATTATGGTTAGTCCCTCGCGCTTGAATATAGGTTCAATTCGAAAAGAAGGGGGTGTCCGTCATGGCAGCGGAGTTGAGGAAGACAGGAATCGACTTCATCGGCGACGTGCCCTGGGGGACACACTTCTGCCACTTCTACGAGACCAAAGACGACCTGCTCGACATTTTAATTCCGTATTTCAAGACGGGACTGGAGAACAACGAATTCTGCATGTGGGTCGTTTTTCCGCCGCGCATTGAAGAAGAAGCAATGGAGGCATTGAGAAGCGCCATCCCCAATGTCGATCGGCACGTGGCGGCAGGAGATATAGAGATTTTGCCGCATACGAGGTGGTATCTCAAAGATGGCATCTTCGATCCACAACGGGTAAGCGACGGTTGGCAGAAAAAGCTGACTCAGGCCCTCTCTAGAGGCTATGACGGAATGAGAGTGAATGGTAACGAAGCATGGCTCAAGGAAAAGGATTGGAACGATTTTTCTGCGTACGAAAAGAGGCTCAACGAGTTGATCGCCAATCGACGGATGATAGCGTTGTGCACCTACCCACTGGCGACGACCACGGCTGGGGAATTCCTGGACGTAGCGCGCACGCACGAGTTTGCAATAGCCAGGCGACAGGGGAATTGGGAAGTACTCGAAACTCCGGAGCAAAAACAGGCCAAGGTCGAATTGACGAGGCTGACTGAGGAACTTGAGCGACGAGTCGCTGAACGCACTAGAGAACTTGCCGCCACCAATGAAGAGCTGGTGAGAAAGATTATCGAGAGCAAGCGGGCAGAAGAAGCTCTAAGAGAGAGCGCAGCGACCCTCGCGGAGGCGCAGCGGGCAGCAAAAATCGGAAATTGGTGTTTTAACCTTCGCACAAACAAGGTTACCTGGTCGGACGAACTCTATCGGATTTTTGAGATTGAAAAGCCAGACTTTGATGGCCGCTATGAATCGTTTGTGAGTCGGATCCATCCGGACGACCAACCATTAGTTCTCCAGACGAATGCTCGGACGAGAATCGACGGGTCGCCATTCAATATGGAATACCGCATCATCACTCCAGACGGCAAAGTTAAGATGATCCGGGAAGTCGGGTATACCAACCAGGATAACGCGGGCAACGTCATTCGGCTATTCGGGACTGCTCAGGACATCACCGACCGCAAGAAGGCGGAAGATGAGCTGAGAGAAAGCGAGCGAAAATATAGGGATTTGGTCGACGGGGCTCCTGTGGGAATCTTTCAGTCAACCATTGACGGTAGAGTTATAGGCGTCAACCCGGCATATGCGAAAATGTTCGGGTATGCCTCGGCAGAGGAAGCGGCACTGGAGATCGACAATGTTGCTGAGCGCATGTATGTTGAGCCGGAAAGACGGAAGAAGTTGATAGATCTTGCCCTGAGAACGGGCGGATTCGTAAAAGCAGAAAACCAGTATCGCAAAAAAGACGGCAGCCTGTTTTGGGGCCAGCTCTACTTCCAAGTGGTCCGTTATCGTGACGGTGAAGTGAAACATATTGGGGGTTTTGTGGAGGACATCAGTGATCGCAAGATCCTCGAACAACAGCTCTTGCAGGCGCAGAAAATGGAAGCCATAGGTACACTGGCGGGTGGTATCGCTCATGACTTTAATAACCTCCTTCAGGTTATTCTGGGATATTCAGAATTGCTGTTGGTGGATAAGCGGGAAGATGACCCCGAATATGCGGACCTCTCTAAAATATTAGAGTCAGCCAGGAGCGGATCTGAACTGGTCAGGAGATTGCTAACATTCAGCAGAAAGGTGGAGTCCAAGCCTGTCCCCCTAAATCTCAACAGAAGCGTCGACCAAGCGGAGAGATTTCTCCGGCGAACCATTTCCAAGATGATAGAAATTCAGCTGGACTTGTCTGGTGACCTTGCGGAAATCAATGCTGATCCGACTCAAATGGAACAGGTTTTGATGAATTTAGCTGTTAACGCCCGAGATGCAATGCCGGATGGTGGCAAGCTCACTGTTGGGACAAGAAACGTCACGCTCGATGAGGAATACTGCAGGATTCATGCTGAGACCAGGCCCGGAGAATACGTCTTGCTAACGGTTTCGGACACGGGCCATGGAATAGATAAGGAAACCATTGACCACATATTCGAGCCTTTTTTCACAACCAAGGAATTGGGCTGTGGAACTGGGCTTGGACTTGCAGTGGTATATGGAATCGTGAAGCAGCATGGGGGCTTCATAAACTGTTACAGTGAAGTGGAACACGGCACGACTTTCAATGTCTATTTTCCAGCGATTGAGAGCCCAATCGAGCCAGAAGTCCAGAGCAGCGGCGTAATGCCTGCCTTCGGAACAGAAACGATTCTCATTGTAGATGATGAAGACCTGGTTAGAGAACTGGGAGCGAGGATTCTCAGTAAAGCCGGCTATAATGTGCTTACCGCCACAAACAGCAGAGAGGCATTGGATCTTTTCGAGAAAGAGCGGGCGCAGATTTCCCTGGTAATTCTAGATCTGATCATGCCCAAGATGGGCGGCAAAGAGTGCCTTAAGGAACTCCGCAAGATTGATCCACAACTCAAGGTTCTTATCGCCAGCGGTCTTTCGGATGCAGCGTCCGTACAAGAATCGATTAAAATGGGAGCAAAGGGCTTTATATACAAACCCTTCAAGTCCAAGGAGCTTCTTCGACAGGTACGAGGGGTGCTTGACGAAGTTTGGACAGTCTAACTGCGACGTTTTTCATAATTCCAGAATGAAGCGTGGGGGAACATCCGGGAGCCTTTTCGTAGTCAGGGTTAATAGTTGAGACTTTAGCACATCTGTGGCTCTGAGCGGTTACAATTGCTTCTACCCTGACCCCATTTCCACAACGGCCCCGCTGGCGGCTATGGATTGCTCCACAAGAGCCAGTGCTTCCAGAGCCCGCAGTCCCCTTTTCCCGTCAACAAGAGGCGTGTTCCCTTCCCGGATCGCTCGAAAGAAGTCGTCGAGTTCGCGGCGCAGCGGCTCTTCATCCGGAACGGGGACCTCTTGCTTCCGAAGGTTTCCCATCACGCATACGCCGTTTTCGGTGGTGGAGAGTTCTTCCGCGGTATACAGCGTAAGGGTGCGCGATAATGTGTCAGCTACCAGGGCACGTCGCGGAGTAGTAACCGTTAACGTACGGACCTTTCGGGGTGAGCATTTGGCAGTGCAGAACGCAGCCGTGACTTGGCCCTGGAACTCAATCCTGGTATGCGCAACATCTGTTTTCTGCGAGAAGACCGGCCGACCGACTGCAGAAACGCTGAGGATAGACGAACCGGCTATTTCCAAAGCAAGATCGATATCGTGGATCAGCAGATCATAAAGGACATCCACATCAAGACAGCGGGAGCCGTCAAAAGGGGCCAATCTACGGGCGTCAATTGAAATGATCTCTTCCTGTTCCCCACGCAGAAGGTCAATGAGTTTTCCCACGACGGGATTGTATCGTTCAACATGGCCGACCATGAGGACCAATCCCGTCTTTTGTGAAAGCACCACGAGTCGGGCAGCGGCTTCTAGCTCGTGGGCCAAGGGCTTCTCCATCAAGACGTGGAGCCCGCGGTTCAGACATTTCTCTCCGGTTTCAAAATGTAGCGAGGTAGGGGCCGCTACAGTAACAGCGTCGCTTTCATCCAGAAGTTCGTCGAGGGTGGCAAAACATTCGCAACCATGCCTGCCGCAAATCTCCTGAGCCCTTAGCCGATCAGGGTCGTAGAAACCTGCAAGGCTCACGTCCGGTGTCTGGGAGATAATCCGAACGTGGTGCTGCCCCATGGTTCCCACGCCCACGACGCCAACTCGCAAGTTTTTCTGAATGGCTTTCATAAGCATGGAAGATACCTTGGCAGTAGAGTTTCGTCAAAGGATAAACCGTTTTGCTGAGATCGTTCACCGCGGAGATCGCAGGCGTTCTCGGCTCATCCCGCGTCCAGCGGGACGGTGATCCCGTGCGGAACGCGGGACTGCGTGCTCGCTGAATGCTTATTATTTACTTTTCGGACTCGTTCATGTTTAAATGGCACTTCCTAAGAGCCCACCGTGCATATGATGTCATCTGTCCGGAGGTTTCCTGACAATGAAAGCCGTGTCGGCAATTCTGCTGGTGTTCTCGATCATGGCGATGTCGGTCTACGCGGCGGAACCCATAGTGATAGGCGCGTATCTGCCGATGACGGGTAACGTGGCAGCTTATGGCCAGATGGGGTGGGAGGGGATATTGCTGGCGAAAAAAATGGAGCCCGAAGTGTTGAGTCGGCCTGTGGACCCGCGATTAGCGGACACCAAGTCCGACAAGGTGGAGGCGGCCAATGCGGTCTCCAGACTCATTGAAAAAGACAAAGTGGTGGCGATCATCGGCGAGATGATCTCGGGAAACACCATAGCCGGCGCGGATTTTGCCGAGCGGCGCAAAATCCCCATGGTCTCCCCTACGGCAACGAATCCGATTGTAACTCAAGACAAGAAATTCATTTTCCGGGTCTGTTTTATTGATACGGATCAGGGGCAGGTCGCGGCGAAACTTGCCCTTAATCAGCTTGGAGCAAGGACCGCTGCCCTTATCTACGACATTTCTCAGGACTACTCGGTAACGCTTGCCGACGTCTTCAAGAAGGGATTTATTGAGGGAGGTGGGAAGATTGTTTCAGACACCAAGTTCAAAAGCGGTGACCGAGATTTTACCCCTCAATTGAGTAGGATTGAAACGACAAAACCCGACGTCATTTATGCCCCCATATATTACACCGAATGCGCGCTCATCGCCAAACAAGCATCAGAAATGGGGCTTAAGGCCACGATACTTGCAGGGGATGGCGTTCAGGCTCCCGAGCTGGCTCAACTCGGGGGTAAGGCCGTTGAAGGCCTCTATTTCACGGCGCATTTCCACAAAGACATGGTCAACAATGAGCGCGGAAAAAGGTTCATGGAACTCTATGAGAAAGAGTTCCACAAAGGCCTCGACGCATTCACCGCCATGGGAGCCGATGCTTATTTTATCATCGTCGACGCCATCCAGAGAGCCGGCTCTTCAGATCCTGTAAAAATCCGCGATGCCCTCGCGTCCACGAAGGACTTTGAAGGTGTCAGCGGCAAGATTACCTTGAAGCCGGACGGAAACGCCATCAAAGCCATGGTCGTGAACAAGGTTAAAAACGGCAAATTCGTCTATGTCACAACCATTAATCCGTGATGCATCCCTTCGCCGGTGAGAGGACTGGCACGTCTGTAGTAGTAGTGTGTCATTCCTGAAAAACGGACACAAATTCCGACCACTGCTACAAATGGACCACCCTTGGACGCTAGGGGCTTAAAGAGTGGACTACTCCTTTATAATGCAACAGATTGTCTTCGGATTGACCCTGGGCTGTTTGTACAGCCTGATAGCAATCGGCTATACCATGGTTTACGGGGTCATCCGGCTGATTAATTTCGCTCACGGCGATTTGTTGATGGTTGCGGCTTACATAGCGTTTTTCGGTATTGTCATGTTTCATTTGCCTTGGCCGGCGGTCATTCTGATCTCCGTCGCTCTCACCGGCTTATTGGGGATTCTCATCGATCGCGGGGCGTACAAGCCTCTCAGAAAGAGCCCGCGGATCAGTGCTCTCATTACGGCTATCGGGGTGTCATTCCTCCTCGAAAATCTCGGGCTCGTACTCATCGGAGGTCGCCCCAAGACATTTCCCCCTCTCCCCTTTATGGATAAAATCATTAGAGTCGGAGCAGTAAGGATACCAATTCTTTCTGTGTGTGTGTTGGTTGTCACAGGCATACTCCTCGTCCTCGTGATTCTGGTGGTTCACCGGTCAAAAATTGGAATGGCCATGCGGGCTCTGTCTCGTGACATGGAGACAGTGCGGCTGATGGGTGTTGACGCAGATCGAGTGATTTCTTTCACGTTTGTTCTGGGTTCTACGCTGGCCGCTGCCGGCGGGATTATGTGGTGCATGAAGTATCCTGCGCTGGAGCCTTTCATGGGAGTGATACCCGGCCTCAAGGCCTTTGTCGCAGCAGTCCTCGGGGGTATTGGCAGTGTTGGCGGCGCAGCCATCGGAGGGATGGTTCTGGGATTGGCTGAGATCTTGATTGTGGCGATAGAAACCGCAATGGTCCGGCTACCGCGACGCGATCGCTTTTTCGATCCTTATTGTCATATTACTTACGCGCCCCACCGGAATCATGGGAGAGGAGTTGCCGGATTGAGCCATTCAGGCGTATGGATGTAACGCAAGTTCCGCAGTAATCATTCAAATCTCATAGCACTCACCGAATCCAGCCTGCTCGCTCTGATGGACGGGTACAGCCCCGAGACCACACCGAGAAAAACAGTGAACACAAGACCCCCGAGGACACTAAGAGTCATCATTAGGGGAGATACCTCCACGCCGAGCGGCCCCTTCAAGACCTGCACAGACATAAGCCCGCCGATAGCACCGATCACACCGGCAAAAAGGCTTATGAAGACCGATTCGGTGAGGAACTGCGCCATGATGATCTCTTCTCGGGCCCCAAGAGCTTTTCGGAGACCTATCTCTCGGGTTCGGTCCTGCACAGCGGCAAGCATGACGTTCGTTATCCCTAGGCCACCAAGAAGTATGGTGATGCCCAACGCGGCATAGATAAAGACTTTAACCACGTAAACAGTTCCTGTCACCTTTTTGATTCGCTGAGGGTAATAGACAACTCTGATTCCCGATTCGTACCCCTTGTGCAATCCCTTGAGCGCTTCAAGGGCTAGATCGCGAGCCCGCTCCACCTCGTTGTAATCGTCCACCCTCAAGTATATCTCTCTAATCCAGTAAAGACCCTGGAACAGGCTCTGAGCGGTTGTGATGGGGATAAAGACGGACCGACGAGTGTCTGTGTTCTGAATTCCGCCGAGAATTCCTATAACCTCAAAACTCAGGTTTCCAACGCGAATTGTCTCTCCGACAGGATTGGGGCTCTTGAACAGGTACTTCACTACGTCCTGGCCCAACACGCAAACGGCTTTCCTGCCAACCACATCCGACGGACCTATGAGACGTCCGTACAACAAACGAGGAGTCTGGGTCCTCCAATACGAATGATCCACGCCAAAGAGACCGGGGCTCCACTGGGTGGTCTGGAACTGAACGTCGATCTGAGGCAGGGAAACAATCGGGGCTACGGCCATGAGGTGCGGAACTTGTTTCAGCTTCACCACGTCCCGCATGTAGTATTTGCCCGGATGAAAATTCTCATCATTTTCCCAATCGGCTTTCATCACGGTGGCTTCCCCGAGGAGTTCCAGGTGCTCACCCATCTTTTTTTCGACCGAATCGCCCATGGTTTGAATAACTATGAACCCGGCGGTTCCGACTGCGATACCGGTTATCACCGCTTTGTAACGGCGGCGGTTGCGCAAGACGAGACGCCAGCACATGGTCATTAGGTCGTCGAATTTCAAGCCGCTCTGCTCCTCTGCCTAAATCCTGACAGGGTGTATCTCGCCCCGTCTTCTATATGGTCACACGATTGAGCTGCAAATTCCAGCCCTGCGGCACGATACGCCATCATCGGTCCCCCGCATTGTCGAACCCCCGAAGAGCCACAAAACCCTGTTTTTCCTTTTATCTTGGGAGTTGAAATTGTTCGCTGTCGGTCGAACTCCTCCTTCCTGTAAAAAGAGCGTGTATGGATCGTAAACAGCGCGGCCCCCTTCCCGCAGACGGCCGTAAAGGATGAAGTTGCTGGCGGTAATGGCCAGGAAGCTCAAGATCTCCAAACAGATGGCAGCAACTATCAACCACTTGACTATCTTGGCAAAAAAGCGAAACAACCGTTTCAAAACAACACCTCTTGTCCATGAAGAAAGATATTGTTTTTAGCATAAAGCGGCCCTCACTGTGAAGGATGCAGCAGTTTCATATTGTTTGACGGACGCAACTTTTGTCTTGAATAAAAGGATAAGGACATGTGACGATAACCTTGGAAAGGGGGTGATGCACCGCCTGGGATTCTCAAAACGGCGGGATTCCGTCCGCCGGTGACCAATGCAGTGATTGCGACATGCAAGGCCGTGGGGGCTTGACGACCTGCATGCACCGGGGTTCGTCAATCACATACCATCTTCTCTCTTGTTCGGAGTGTGTCATAACTTGCGGAAAGGGGGATCAGTGATGGCAGAGGAAAGAAATGCGACAAAGGCGGAAACTTTGGCCGAGGGAGGGCTTGCCCGTGTTGGTTTAGGTCTGGCCAATTGGAGTGAACGCTGGTTTCCGGATGCCCTTGTGTTTGCTCTCCTTGGCATCGTCATTGTTTTCATCATTGGCCTCTTGATTGGTGAGAAGCCCTATAAGCTGGCTCTTGAAGGAGGAAAGCAGTTTTGGGTGTCTCATTCCATTCACCATGCAGATGGCCATGATCATTATCGGCGGATATGTGCTGGCCTCCACCCCTGCGGTCTATTGGGTAATTCAGCGTCTCGCATCTGTTCCATCAACTCCGAGAGGCGCGATTGCATTTGTCGCCTTCTTCTCCATGTTCACTTCTCTGATCTCGTGGGGATTTAGCCTCATTTTCAGTGGTCTGCTGGTACGCGAACTCGTTAAGCGAATTGATGGGATCGACTATCGGGCCATCGGCGCAGCGGCTTATCTCGGGCTGGGCAGTATATGGGCACTTGGTTTGTCCTCGTCAGCAGCGTTGATGATGGCTACAAAGGGATCGATACCGCCGGCGCTCTTTGAAATCAGTGGGTTGATCCCCCTCTCTCAGACCCTCTTCTTGTGGGAAAGTATGGCAACAGCAGCGATATTGGTGAGTTGTGTCCGTACTTGTGGCATATTGGTCGGCGCCGAAGCCGCAGCACGCGAAAACCGTCAAAGACTACGGGGTGGTCTTTGAACCGATTAACGTGGAGCTTGAGCCCAGAACAAAGCCCGGCGAATGGCTCGAATACAGTCCCTGTGCTGAACATACTCGTGGCCCTGCTCTTATTCGTATACCTGGCAAATGTATTCATGACATCACCCATGGGACCTTTGGCGGCACTGGACCTGAATACCTACAATCTCATCTTTATTTCCGTCGGACTCCTTCTGCACTGGAGGCCCAAGCGTTTTCTCCGCGCAGTAGCCCAGTCTGTGCCGGCCTCAGGCGGAGTTCTTATCCAGTTTCCCTTTTACGCGGTCATTTTTGGAATGATTGCAGGCACCGGAATTAACAAGTGGCTGGCCGACATCTTCGTCTCCGTAACCACCCAGAACACTTACCCGTTGTTGGTAGCCTTCTATTCCGCTGTTCTGGGAGTGTTTATCCCCTCCGGCGGCAGCAAGTGGGTCATAGAAGCGACCTATGTTCTTGCGGCGGCCAACGAGCTGAAGGTACACTTTGGGATGGGTGGTTCAGATCTATAACGCGGCAGAAGCCTTGCCGAATCTGCTAAATCCCTTCTGGATGCTCCCGTTGCTGGGCATCCTCCACATGAAGGCCCGTGACCTTGTGGGATACTCGGTGCTGCAATTGTTCATCCACATTCCCATTGTCTTTTTCCTTTGTTGGCTCTTTACAATGTGGCTTCCGTATGTTCCACCGATAAAATGAACTGAGATGACTCAAAGCTGGTAGACCCTCTGCTGACAT
Organism: uncultured delta proteobacterium; assembly: GCA_963828085.1. Lineage (GTDB taxonomy): Bacteria > Desulfobacterota > Desulfomonilia > Desulfomonilales > Desulfomonilaceae > CAWBBA01. The sequence continues at coordinate 11,839 of CAWHDO010000037.1, read as the reverse complement.
GCCGGGGTCTACAGCCCAACCCATTTGCTACATCGGTGTATGGCAGCGCGGTCCTTCGCCCGGCTTGCCTTTAACGGATCGTTTTCCAATTGGTAGCGCGGTTCCATGATCCAATTAAATGCCCTATCTCTGATTTTTGTGGCCGTTTATCTTTTCCAGCTTCTCTTTTCATTATGGCTGGAGAGACTGAATCGTGACCATCTGCGGCGGGGCGCCAACGAAGTGCCCGCACCATTCCGGGAATTCATTGACGAAGAAACGCTTGCTCGTATCAATGCCTATTCTGTAGATAAAAGCCGCTTCTCAGACCTCCGGAAAATCACGATAGACTTGGCGCTCCTAGTGGTTATCCTGACCGGCGTGCTGCCGGTGGCGGACCGTTACTCTTTCAGCCCTGAAGCTCATTACATTTGGGCCGGGTTAATTTTCTTCGTAAGCGTGGGTGTCCTCTTCTTCATTCTGGAACTGCCGTTTGACTACTATGAGACCTTTGTCATCGAAGAAAAATACGGTTTTAACAAATCTGACTTAAAAACCTGGGTAGCGGACAACCTCAAGAGCGAATTGTTGTCAATCTTTTTTCTCATCTGCGTAATGGCGCCGCTGCTATGGACAATGATCTGTCGCCTGACTATTGGTGGTTATGGGGCTTCATCATTGTTGCCGTGATCCAGTTCGGTGTTCTGTTAATCTATCCGGTCTTGATCGCCCCTTTATTCAACAAATTCGAACCCCTTGAAGATCAGGACCTCGTCCGCGGGGTGGAAAAGTTAGTGAAAAGAGTGGGAATGAAGACAAGCGGCATATTCAAAATGGATGCAGGCCGCAGGTACTCATTCAAACGCATATTTCACAGGCTTCGGCAAAACCAAGCGCATAGTGCTCTTTGATACGCTCGTCGACCGTCACACGCGAGATGAGATCCTGGCGGTGCTGGCTCACGAACTGGGACACTTTAAGCTCAAGCATATCTGGAAGTCCTACGCGGTCAGCCACTTTGTCATGCTTGCGGGATTCTACGGTATTCACCTCATGCTGAATTGGGACCTTTTGTCCCCGACTTTCCGCCTCCAGCCCTCCCAATCATACATCACTCTCTTTCTCATCGGAGTATTCGGGCTGAAAAGCGGGTTTTTCCTGAAGCCCTTTTATTCAGTCTGGTCGAGGCACCATGAGAAACAGGCGGACGCTTTTGCGGCAAGGCTCCAACCCAATCCGCAGGCTCTTGCCTTGGCCCTGAAGAAGATGGGTGCACATAATCTTTCTAGTTTGACTCCTCACCCGTTTTATACATGGTTCTATTATACGCATCCACCTTTGCCGGAGAGGGTTGCTTTACTTGAAGATGAAGCCCGCGGTTAAACTCGCTTCACCGGCCGGCACGACGCCGGTCCGACTGCGAAAGGTCAAACAACTATGGAAGCCTGGTGGCATGGACTTTCAACGTTGACTCAGGTGTTCTTTCTCGGCGCGTTATTTTTCTCGGTAATCTCGGGTGGTCAACTAGTGGCCATGTTATTCGGGGTCGGCCATTTCCACGCCCACCTCGACCATGCGGGAAGCATACACCACGTTGGAGGCATACACCATGTGGACACAGCTTCGGCAGCGGGGCACCACGCGCGTAACGCACGATCACGAGTCGCAGAGAAGCGATAAATCGGGGTTCACCTTCGTCTCGATCCGCTCGCTGATAGCCTTTGGCACACTCTTCTGCTGGGCGGGAACGCTGTACTTGATGGGAGGCATCAACCCGGCCTTGGCCATAGGGTTCAGTGTGATCTGGGGATTGGTGGGCATGTTCGTCGTTTCTTACCTTATGTTCAAGCTGGTCAATCTTGAAGAAATCGGCAATGTCGATCTTACCACGGCCCTACTTGAAGAAGGCACTGTATACATCGGTGTTCCTTCGGATGGTGTCGGCCAGGTGCGAGTTAAAGTCAGCGGCACGATAAGCTATGTCAAAGCCCGTTCCAAGACAGGTGAACCGGTAACTAGGGGAACGAAAGTGCGAGTTGTAGGAATCCGCGATAAGAATGTCATCGAGGTCGAACCATTAGAAAATCAAAAAGGAGATTAGCATGACGACGGCGCTGGTCCTGACGGTAATTCTGGCCCTATTTGTGGTCGCGATTATTCAAATGTTCTTATCTCGATTCAAGCGTTGCCCATCAAATAAAATTCTTGTGATCTACGGAAAAACCGGGCAAGGCGTCGCCAAATGCGTCCACGGCGGGGCAGCTTTCGTCTGGCCTGTCATCCAGTCCTATAATTGGATCGATCTCGATCCGTTCGACATCCCCTTGGAACTCACCAGTGCCCTGTCCCACGAGAATATTCGAGTGTCGGTTCCCACCACTGTCACAGCGGCAGTCAGCACCGAAGACGGAGTAATGCAAAACGCCGCAATCCGCCTTCTAGGCCGCAGCAGAGAGGAAGTTCAGAGGCTCGCCCAGGACATCATCCTCGGCCAGATGCGCGCGGTTATGGCAACAATGCGAATTGAGGAAATCAACCGGGATCGGATATCGTTCATGGCTAAGGTGAATGAAGCTGTAGCGGTTGAAATCGAAAAAATCGGACTTGCCGTCATAAACGTCAACATCAAGGACGTAGAGGATGAAAGCGGGTACATCAAGGCATTGGGCCGCAAAGCCGCGGCAGAGGCTATTAACCAGGCCATGATTGACGTGGCTGAACAAGATAGAGTGGGAAAGAGCGGAGTGGCCGAACGAGAACGTGATACTCGCCGAGCAGTGGCGACAGCCAACTCGGCAGCAGCGGTAGGGGAGGCCGAAGCTGAACGTGATCGGCGCAGTGCCGTAGCCGCGGCTGAGTCAACCGCGGCCGTGGGAGAGGCACAGGCAGAGCGTGATCGCCGGCAGCAGACGTCTCTGCTCGACGCTCAGGCCGTCGAGACCGAAACCACGGCAAACGCCAATAAAGCGGGCTTCCACGCAGGTCAGAAGGTGGCTGAAGAAGAAGCCAGAGGAAAAGCCCAGATAGCTGCAATGAAGGCTGACGGCACGATACGCGTGGCCCAGGAAGAAGCCCAAAAAGCTGCCGAGGAGGCTCGCGCCCATCGAGAGCAGGCGCGCCTTAATGCTGAAGTTGTAGTACCGGCAGAGGCCGCCAAACAAAAAGCTGTGGTAGAGGCTGAAGCGGAGCGGCAAAAGAAGATACTGATCGCCGGAGGTGAGGCGGAAGCCGTGATGGTCAAGATGCAGGCTGAGGCAAAGGGTCAGCAAGCTATTCTTGATGGAAAAGCCGCAGGTACAAGTCTCTGGTGGCGGCATGCGCGCAGGAACCCTCACTCACTGCGGGATTGCTCCTCATCGAAAAGTTGGTGGATGTGGCCCGAATCCAAACGGAAGCGGTTAAGAATCTGCCGATAGAGAAAATCATGGTCTGGGATGGCGGCGGGGACGGCGGCATGTCCAACCTGGGGCAGCGCCTGATGGGCACGCTCCCTCCTATGCACGAGTTAGCCAAGATGGCCGGCCTGGAATTGCCTGAATACCTCGGCAGAATGACGCCCAAAAAGGAAGGGGCCTCCCGGCAACCGTCTTCGGCCCCGCAGGACGAGGAAAAAGTCGATTGACGGGTGTAAAGTCATGACTGCCCGCATATAGGAGAATTGTATGTCCGTTAACGAAAAAGTGATCAAGATTTTCGAGTATGCGCTTAATCAGGAAAAGACCGGTATGAGTTTCTTTCAAAATTCGCTACAGCGTTTGGCTGTCGGCGCGGCCGTCACTGCTTTCAAGACGCTGATTCAGGAAGAACAAAAACACATTGACTTCATAACTAGAATTATCCTCGACCTCAAAGAGGATCGGGAAATCGAACTGTCGGGCATGAAAGACGTGGTCATCGAGCCCACGAATTATTTCGATGACCGCGCTCGGTCGGAATTTCTCGAGCGGTGCGTTGAGGGCTCCATGGTGCCCGATGTCACTGTCTTCAATACAGCTTGGCTAATCGAGAAGGACCTCAGCGAGTATTACGCGAAGATGGCGGAACAGACGCAGGGGAAAGCGAAACAAGCGCTCACCATGCTCTCAAACTGGGAAAAGGAGCACGAAAGGTTTTTCCGCGAGTATCGCGACAAACTTTCTGATGTCTATGCCAACATGCCTTGGGGAGGGTGATCCCCGAGGGCGCTAACTTAGGAGCATGCTTTGATCCTGGAAGGTCCCCCCTCACCCTGCCCTCTCCCGCCAGGGGAGAGGGTTTTCAGATCCCCTCCCTCGACGGGAGGGGGAAGGGGGAGGGTGATTACAGATCCCCGCGAGACACGGGGCCGCTTTGGGCGAATGCCATTCGCGCCGTACACACTGGCGTTCGCCCGCAAGGACCTTTAGGCTTCTCCGCGATCTCTGCGATCTCTGCGGTGAACGATTACGATGGAGATCTGCCGTGACCGAAACCATTCTGGAATACCACGGTCGAACAGCTTACGATCGACATCGCATGTCAGGCCACGGGCTGGATTGGGGCAGTCAGCCGGATGTGTTCAAAACGTATCCTGGCCTTGAAACGATCTCTCTTCCCGAATCGACTGTTCTGCCGACGGACAACTTGTCTGTGCTCGTTGAACGTAACCTCATTGATTCGTCGGCCCCGGACATCGACCATGATTGCGTCGCGCTGATTCTTCGGCTCACTCACTCTCTGACTGGCAAGACCCGGTATGGCGGTGTCGATTTCTACTATCGCAGCGTGGCTTCAGCAGGAGCGCTCTATCCTTTTGAGTGGACGTGGGCCTGTCAAACTGTACCCGGCCTCGATAGCGGCCTTTACCACCACAGCGTTGCGGACCAGGGATTGACGCTCCTCCGCGGGGTAATGTTAACTTCGCCATCGATGGGGCCGTAAAAACCGGACGGGATACGCCCCCTGCCCTGGTCTTTTTCCTTACTTCCATATTCTATCGAAGCTCCTGGAAATATCGCGATCGAGCTTACCGGTATCATCTGCTTGACACGGGCCACTTTGTTGAAAACCTGGCCCTGGCTCTCACAGCGGTCCGCGTCCATTTGAGATTCATTACGACTTTGCGGATGAATCCGTTAACAACCTGCTGGGAGTGGACCCGGCGTGTGAGGCATGCCTGGCCGTAGTCAGCGCGTGGGGCAAGAGCACTGGGCCCAGCGAGGCGGTTGATCTCGCGCAGCCTGAAAACGATCTGGCCGCGGCAAGCCAAGTTGCGGCCCGGGAGGTCGATTATCCGTTTATCCACGAAGTCCACTCAGCGTCTTCCATTGTGGTTGAACCTGCCAAAGAAAGCCCCCGAATGCTCGAGAACCTGGGCCCCATCCCTGAAAAGGGATGCGCAATCAGCCAGCCGGAGAAATGGCCTGAGAAGATGAACTATGCTGAGGCGGTCTTAAAAAGACGCTCCATGCGCAACTTTGTGCGCGAGAAATTGACAGCGGACCAGATGGCGGCCTTCTTGAGAAGCCTCTGCCGTGACATCGGGGCTCAGGGTGACTCGGGGCCGACAGGATGCGATGTCATTTCAATCGGACTCCTTGCCGGAAACGTGGACGGGTTCGACGCGGGCTTCTATCTGCTGGACCGGCAAAATGGAGCAATCAGCGCGGTATGCCGAGGCGATATGATGGGTCGCACGGCACATATATGCCTAGACCAGTCATGGCTGGCCAATTGTGCAGTCCACTTCCTGTTTCTCAGCAATTTTGAACTTCTCGAACAGAGCCGTGGTTTGCGCGGCTTCCGCCACGCAATGCTGTCCGCGGGCCGTCTCGGGCAACGTCTCTACCTGGCAGCGACTTCCATGCGGCTGGGGTGCTGCGGGATCGGCGCGTTTTATGATGATGAAGCTGTTGAATTGCTCGGTCTGAACGATCAAACCAGGCTCCTGTATCTTGTGGCTGTTGGACCCGTAAAGAAATGGACCGGGAAATAGAGAGGAGGCCGAAATGGTCCTTGAAACCTTGAAGAAGCTTTTCACGCCGGTGGAGGCTCTGGATGCCGATCAGGTCAGAGCTTATATAGCCGAGCACAAAGAAGGTTCATTCACTCTGCTGGACGTTCGGCAGCCAGGAGAATACGAAGAGGCCCACATTCCGGGCGCGAAGCTTATCCCCATAGCGCAACTGCCTGATCGAATGCGGGAACTGGACCCTGAAAAGCCCGTTATTGCGTACTGAGCTATAGGCGGGCGGAGCCGAGTTGCGGCTCAATTGCTGTCAGGGCGAGGCTTCAAGGAGGTCTACAATCTCTCAGGCGGGATTATGGGTTGGAACGGCCTGAAGGCCGAAGGCCCGGTGGAACTGAATCTCGATTTGATTAGCGGTGATGAGACGCCGGCAGAGATCATCCGGTTGGCCTATGGAATGGAACAGAGCCTGGGCGGTTTTTATCGCACTGTGAAGACGAGAACTCAGGATAGTGAACTCTCCCGCCTGCTGGAAATGTTGATCACTGTGGAGGACAAGCACAAACAATACCTCTTGGAATTGCACAAATCTCAGGAGGATTCCGGAATGAGCCGCGAGACCTTCGAGGCTGATGTCACATCTAAAGTTATGGAGGGCGGATTTGATAGCAACGAGTTCATCAAACAAAACGAGAAATTCCTGAATGACGTTTCCTCTTTGCTGGATTTGTCCATGATGCTCGAAACTCAAGCCCTCGACTTGTATCTCCGCTTTGCAGACAAGAGCGAAAACCAGGAAACCAAAGACGTCCTGCACAAAATAGGCGATGAAGAGAAAGGCCACCTGGCCGCACTCGGTAACCTGCGTGATAAGAAAGTGTAACGCCAGCCCACTGCGCCTATAGGTTTTCAGATTTGGGGGCACAGCCCGGCCTACCTTGCTGGCTTGCATTCAAGATAGTGAGACCGGCATCTTGCCGGTCAATATTCGTCATGCCGGCGGGCGCCAATCCGCGTTAAGTTAAGGGTGTTTCTTGGTCATGAGTTTTCCACAAGGAACTGAAAGATTTGCCCATAGTTTGCCCTTTTTTTCGGGGGGCGGTGCTAGGGGATGGTTATAGTCGGGGGGGGAGGGGGTGGGGGATAAAAGAGGAGGTAATGGGGCGGAGAGATCGAGTATATTATAGGTTGGTGTGGTTAGGGTGAATATTATGGGGGGTTTTGAGGATTTTTTTTGGTTGGAGTGGTGTGGATCCTGGGTGTTGGGGGAGATTGTTGGGGATATCGGGGATTGGGGGGGGGGGGGGATTGGGTTGGAGGGGTTGAAGGGTTGGTCGGGTTGAGGGTTGTCTCGTTGGGTGGCTTGGTTGGGGTCAAGCGGGGGGGGTTTTCCCGAGGCCTTTGGGAGCCTTTCGTTAGGGGTCGCTTGGTTTTGCGTGCGGGGGTGTTCAGGGTTGCGTGAGGAGCGGGGGGTGAGGGGAGCGTTTGGAGGGGAGTTGTGTGAGGGGTATAAGGTTTTGGTGGATAGTGCTTTGACTAGAGAGAGAGAGGAGGGCAGGGAGGGCTCGCCGGGGTCTCCAGATGTAGGGGAGAGAGGGATGGTGGGGGTGGGTGGGGTGGAAGAGTAAGTAGGGTTATGAATTGTGAGGGGATGGGAGGGGGTGTGGTGACGTGGGGTTTTGGGGATTTGGGTGGAAAAGAAAGTGGAAGGGTTGGGTGTGGAGAAGGAGCGAGGGGGTGTGACCTTTCTTGAGGGGAGATGGCGGAGAGAGGCGAAAAGCGCTTTTAAAGTCAAGGATTTGGGTTAGGAGGAAGAGGCCGTGGGACAGTGTGGATGAGGGGAGAGAAGGTGGAGGCTAAAAGCCGGGGGGGGGGGAGGGGAGGAAGAGCGGGTCGGTGGGGGGGGTGGTTTGACTATCTTCAGGAGGAAGAAGGGGGAGAGGGGTTTTGGTAAGTGTGTGGGCGTGGTGGGTTGTGATTTTCTTTCTTCTCTTTTTAAAAAGAGAGGAGGGGGGGGTGGGAAATCCGTTGTGGAAAGGGAATTTTGCGATAGGGATTGGCGGGCGCCGGAATCCAGTCCCGCCGCTGACAGATTTCAATCTGGCGGAAGGCAGGACAGCACAGGCACGGACCTGACAAAGCCCAGGCCCGTCGCACCCAGGACCTAATGTTGACCGGATGTTGGGTACGTCACTGACCTGAGCGCCATCTTGGGCGCCAGGTCAGTGCTGTCTTGCTATCAACGAATTCTCACTGTTTGAGAGCGAACTGGTATGGGATTCGGCGGACACGGCCCGCTCTACCTCCTGGCCCCCGGATCGGAGTCCGGGGTGACGAATGACCGGCAAGATGCCGGCCCTACTCTCCTTAGGTGCCAATAGCTGCTTCCATCCCGTCCTGTGCCAGTCCCGCCCCGCGCACCTATTGAATTAGACCAGGACGTGCCTTATCTTTATTGAGAAAGACATGTGAGGCGCGCTCGCGCAGCTTCGGGGCTGCCGGAGTCGTCAGTCGCACCCAGTAGAAACTTTTCATGCGCTTTATCAAACAACACGACCAGGGTGTGTGGTTCTTGGAAAGGAAGTGAGATGGATCGCTATGAATATGAAATCAGCACGCACGCTGCCGACACCTTTAGTCGACTGATTTATTTTTGCTCGGAACAAGGGAACTGCTCCCTGGAAGGGGTTCCCGAAGAGGAACCGCAAATCCTCGTGGACCTCCTCAACGAGCGTGGGCTGGAAGGATGGGAACTCATACAGCTATTATTCGGAAAAGACGGGGTCATGGCCTGCTGGAAACGTAGGATCGGCCCACCAGGCTCGGTTTAATGCAGATGCCCCTTGACATTATATTAACATGCCTATATTCATATATCCAAAACAGCAAGGACTCTAACAATGAAAACTACTGTAAAGATCAAAGGAATGTCATGCGATCACTGTGTCATGGCTGTAACCAAGGCATTGAACCAGATCGACGGCTTAAGTGACGTACAAGTAGATCTGGAAAAAGGCGAGGCCGCGTTCGAGCATGGAACATCTGTGGATATGGCCCAAATAAAGCAAGAGATCGAGAAGGCAGGTTATGAATTTGGCTAAAGAAACAATTCAGATCCAGGGCATTAGCTGCGTGGCCTGCGTGCGCCGAGTGGAACAGGGTTTGAGTACCTGGAAGGTGTTAATAGCGCTTCGGTCAATTTTGCCACTGAAAGAGCGTCTGTCGAATATGACCCTGACGCGGTGACTCCCGCCGCCCTGAGAGCCAAGGTCAAGGAACTCGGCTACGATGTGGTCGAGACTCAAACCGGTCAGGACGAGAAGCTCCGGAAGACCTCCGTTTCGATCGGTGGAATGACCTGCGCAGCCTGTGTGCGTCGTGTGGAAGGTGCTCTCAAGGCTCTGCCCGGCGTCAAAGACGCTTCTGTAAATCTGGCCACTTCCAGGGGAACTCTAATTCACGGAACAGATCTGTTGAATGTTTCGGAATTGAAAAAAGCCATAGATGACGGGGGCTATCAATTCCTCGGAATCGTCGGGGAGACTGCAACCGATCCTATTGAAGCTGCCCGCCGGCACGAGTTGACCGAGCTAAAATTGAAGCTTGTTGTGGGCATAGTTCGAGCGTCCTCATCCATGCGGGATCGTCTACTCATTTCTTCCCGTTTCTCGAGTCGGTTCCTCATCATCTGATGCTCTTGATCCTCCTTGTCATGACTACCCCGGTGGTTTTCTGGGTGGGGAGCCGTTTTTTCATCGGAGCTTACAAAGCGGCTCTGCAGCGAACAAGCGACATGAACACCCTCGTGGCTGTGGGCGCACTGTCAGCTTACCTTTACTCGGTTCTGGTGACGTTCTTTCCCAAGATTTTTGAGTCTGCCGGTGTTGCCGCCTATGTCTACTATGACGGTGCCGCTATGATCGTCACGCTCATTCTTCTTGGAAGATTCCTTGAAGCGAGAGCCAAAGGCAAGACATCAGCGGCAATCAAAAGGTTGATGGGGCTGAAGCCTAAAACCGCTCGAGTGATTAAAGACGGCAAGGAGATGGATATACCCATCGAGCTTGTCACAACCGGGGATGTGATCCTTGTGAGACCAGGGGAGAAGATACCCACGGATGGCGTCGTGCTCTCGGGAGTGTCAGCGATAGACGAGTCTATGTTGACCGGTGAAAGCATTCCCGTGGGCAAGGAGGCCGGGAGTGAGGTCTTTGGGGCCACGATCAACAAGACTGGGAGCTTCACCTTCCGGGCCACTAAGGTGGGGGCCGAGACAGCGCTTGCTCAGATCATCCGGCTGGTGGAAGAGGCTCAGGGGTCAAAGGCGCCCATACAGCGTGTTGCAACAGAGTGGCCTCCATCTTTGTCCCGGTTGTTTTCGTCATTGCGATTCTGACTTTCGTGATCTGGTATGTTTTTGTCCCCGAGCGTTTTCAGCCGGGCCCTGCTGAATTTCGTTTCAGGACCGATCATCGCATGCCCGTGCGCCATGGGATTGGCCACACCGACAGCAGTAATGGTCGGCACAGGAATAGGGGCTGAAAAGGGAATTTTGATCAAGGGGGCGAAAGCCTGGAGAAGGCTTACAAACTTACCACCGTGGTCTTTGACAAGACCGGTACGCTGACCAGAGGCGAGCCCGCGGTGACGGAGATCGTGCCGGCTGACGAAGTGCCGCCTGATGAACTTTTGAGGGTCGCTCTTTCCATTGAGGCCGTGTCTGAGCATCCGCTCGCACAGGCCATTGTTGAAAAAGGGCGCTCGAAGGGATTGGAGACTCTGCCCCTGGAAGATTTCGAGGCCCTATCAGGACTCGGGGTACGCCCGCTTGTTGGAGGGAAAAGAGTCCTGCTAGGAAACATGCGGCTCATGGAGCAGCAGGGAATGCACATGAACGGCCTGGACGTGCAAGCAGGCAAATTGCTCGAACAAGGGAAGACTTCTGTTTTTGTTGCCGAGGAAGGCCAAGTCATGGGCCTTGTCGGCGCTCTGGGATACTCCCCGGGAATCTGCCCGTGAAGCGGTCGAAGCCCTGAAAAATATGGGCCTCGAGGTCATGATGATCACGGGAGATAATCGAAAGACAGCCGGAGCCATTTCTCAAGCGGTCGGGATAAACGAAGTCCTGGCCGAAATGCTCCCCGGCGACAAGGCTGCCGAGATAAGCAGGCTCCAAAAGGAGGGCCAAGTCGTTGCCATGGTAGGTGACGGCATAAATGACGCACCTGCCTTGACAGCCGTGGATATCGGCATTGCCCTGGGCGTGAGGACCGATGTGGCTATGGAAGCGGGGGATATCACCCTGATACAGAATGACTTGCGCCTCGTCCTTTCCGCTATCAAGCTTTCGTTTCAGACAATGAGGGTTATCAAGCAGAACCTGTCTGGGCCTTTTTCTACAATTCACTGGGCATTCCAATTGCTGCGAAAACCTATCCCTTCTTCGGAATTCTGTTAAACCCGGTGTTTCCGCGGCCGCTATGGCTCTAAGCTCCGTTTCTGTGGTAAGCAATTCCCTTCGACTGAAATGGTCCACGGCGGTCAGCTGAGGAACGCCTACCGCCGTGTCCTCACTCACATGTCGTCGTCTTCGTCATCCGGCCAGTCAATATAGGGCTTCCTGATCGACCATGGCGTTGACCATGAGTTCGACAAGGCCGGTATACCAGATGCCGGTCTTCTCGAAGACCTCATAGTATTCGAAAAGATTTCGGATACTGGCCCTTGCAGTTGGAGCACGGTGCGCAAACCATCTTGCGAATCGATGGATTCATCTCGCCTTGGAAGGCGTTCAGGATCTGCGTGAGCTTTTTCCTTCCCGATATCATTCGCCTCCAATCCGGAAAATTCCCCGACTCCATGATTGCAAATCCGGACCCGCCTCCGCAACAGTAGTTTCCCACTCCGTGCGGCGTCATTTCTCGGAAACGCCCC
>CAWHDO010000036.1:0-34756 GCA_963828085.1 uncultured delta proteobacterium | reverse complement strand
GCCTGGAGAGGATCAATTCCGAATTTCTGAATAGCTTTTTCATAGTAGGCCGGCGAAGGCTTCATGGCGCCTAGATCAAAGGAGAGCGCGGCTGCATTATAAAAAACCACTCGTGGAAATTTTTCGATAATGTATTCGTAATGAATCTGACTGGTATTGGAGACCAGCCAGGTGCCGTAACCCTGGGAGAGTGCCTCCCCAAGCGAGATCATGCCGTCATCCAAGCTGAAGATGTCGCACCAGATTTCAAGGAAGTCGTCACGATTCAAATCGGTTTGGAGAATGGCGGAGACGATTCCGTAAAACTGGTCCGAGTCCAAGACTCCTGTTTCGAGAGCTATGGCAGGCTCACTCAGCAGATCGGCAAAGGCTTGCCTATCTTCTTTCAGGAGCCTCGCGCGTCAGGCGGGAGGTGCGGGAGCAAACTGCGGAACGCAATTTCCCAATGAACCGGGACAAGCACGTTCCCCAGATCAAAGAGTATGTGATTAATCATCCGTTTCATTATACTGGTTGACCAACCGGCCGGAACAACGACTTTCTTCCACGGAATGCGCAGGACCCTCGGTTTTGCCCGATCGTGAACGATAGGCTATCAGAAGGAGTGGGGCAGAGTCCATTTGCGGTATTTTTCTCTGGCCGGCCGACATGTCCGACGCGACTGGATTTGCTTGTCATTCCAGGTCCTGTTGCTATTCAGAAGCTGTTCGATTGATGCAGGGATTGTCTCGTAACAGGATGTATTCCGCGCACTCTTCGACAAACTGCGAAACCACTTCTTGAAGGGTCTGATCTCGTTCTTCGGCTACGTGTTTCAACATAGCCCACATCTTGTCCAGCATGGGGAATGTTTCCCGTGTCAGCGTCAGGACAAGGGTGTTTCCGCAGGGGCAGTGTCTGTAGACCATAGTGAAGGGCCGATGCATGACCTCGCTGCAATCTTCCAGGCTGTGGCCTTTAGGTGTGGTGGCGCAAAGATATTGGGGGAAGCTGGCGAACTGCCTTCCGCACGTCCGGCAGTCTTTAGGGAACAGCTTTTCATCCTTTCCGATCTCTGCGAGGAGCCTCATGAATTCCAAGAAACGCTTTTCATGTTCACCATGCGTCTTCTCGATACAGGTCGGATCTTGCATGGCCACTCCTATTGCGAAGCAGTGTCGATCGGATTCACCCGACCCATTGGGCAGCTTATGTCGCCGCGCGTCCAAAATGGCCTTATTAGAAAGGCACTTCAGCCTCGCTCCACTTCGATCGAGTAAGGCCCCGAGACCTACAGATCGCTTTTAGGCCGGCACCGCGTGATTCCCCTTCAAATAGCCTCTTCGCGTTTTCTGTGGAGCCAGAGTTCAATCCTACCGTTCAAGGCGAAAAGCAAGGCGATGGACACCAGGCAGACAATGGAAACCACAACAAGTGAAGTCCAGTCTTCATCGTACACCGCACCGGTCAACTCACCCGGTATAGGGGCTATCACCACTTGAAGCGCCTGAATTAATACGAATACAACCGGCGCCCAGGCGCCCCAACTTTCAATATAACTCCGAAGCTCCTCCCTGCCGCGAAAAATTTCCCACATGCGCTCATGAAGCGGAGCGAGCATGCCGGCGAAGCCAAGTATTGCAACGAGTACCACCATGGCCGCCAGCAGGCTTGCTGCCAGGATGACTCGCCGTCTGTCTTGTTCGTTCACAATCTGCATCACAATACTACCGGACGAGGAGTCTCTCGCCGGGCCAGAGGCGCTTCCATCGGCACCGAGAGGTACGCAGGATTTCATCTTCCATTCGTCTGATAAGTGGTGCAAACGTCTTTGAGTTGATCGCAGAAACTCCTACTCCGTCATAACTGGCACAAATGTTCTCGACAGTCACCGGGTCAACGAGGTCCTGCTTGTTGAAGACCCTGATCATGGGAATTCCGCCTAGGTTGAGCTTTTCCAACAATCTCTCCACCGCGGCCATCTGCATTTCAAATACATCATTGGAGCAATCTATTACGTGGAGCAGGAGGTTAGCGTCCGCAAGTTCATCGAGTGTGGCGGAAAAGGCAGCCACAAGCGCCTCGGGAAGATCCTGCAGGAAGCCGACAGTATCTGTCACAATCACCTCAGTCTCTCGGGGAAATCTCAGCCGCCGGCTGGTGGGGTCCAATGTGGCGAAGAGCTTGTCTTGTACCAAAATATCAGATTTCGTGAGATTGTTCAAAAGCGTCGATTTCCCGGCATTAGTGTAACCCACGATGGAGATCACCGGCACGCCCCTTCTGTTCCGAAGCTCTCTTCGAAGTGAACGGCGCCTGCCTAGCTGCTGAATTTGTTTTTCTAAAAAACCGATTCGGCTGTGAATCCGACGGCGGTCGATTTCCAGTCTGGTTTCTCCGGGACCACGACCGCCAATTCCACCTGTTAAGCGTGAAAGAGCGTCATCCTTTTCCCCTAGCCTGGGAAGGGCGTACTTCAACTGGGCAAGCTCCACTTGGATTTTTCCTTCGCGAGACTTGGCCCTCTGTGCGAAAATATCTAGGATCAGTTGGGAACGGTCAATGACCCTCAGTCGGTGAATTCTCCGATGGATTTCACTTGCACGGGACTGAGCTCGGTATCGAAGACCATAAGACCCGCACCCTTCTGGAGCGCATCTATTACTATCTCCTTCAGTTTTCCTTTCCCTACCGCAAAACGAGGATCCGCCGCCTCGCGGCGCTGAACGGCCGTTCCGACTACATCGACCCCACAAGATCGGGCAAGCTCCTTCAGCTCGTCCAAGGATTCTTCGATTTCCCACTCTTTCCCGGTCGTTCTCCCACCAGATATGCCCTCTCAGCGTCTGCCACGGAACGAGCTCTCACAGACCGTGATATCTCATCTTCCAGCGATTTGATAAAGCCTGTGAAGTCCAAAGCAAGCAAAGAAGGCTGAACTGGATCAAGCAACTGCCAGACGTCTCCACGTGGATTGTCCGGCAGCAGGTGCGCGATACGAATCACCGTCGGCAAGCCGTTATGGTCAATGCCGATGGACGCGACTAAATCCAGGCGCAGCAGAGCCAAGTCGGTTAAGTCTTCCTGGCTGAGAGGCTCATCCTTAAGATGGGTATGGATCAGCCTCAGTCCTCTCAGCCTGCCGGCGCCGATCCGCCACCCATCCAGTTTGGGGATCATGATGGAGCGTGCGTCACCTACCAGGACACGCAAAATGTTCCCCTTGCGATCAACGAGAATGCCAATTTGGCGCCCAATTTCAGAGGAAAGTTCGGTCAGGTAACGAGCCATTTCCTGAGTCACCACCCGTCTCGCGGGGATTCGCCTGAGGGCCAATCTCTCGATACGGGTCCGCTGCGAAGCCTTCAAACCTCGTACTGAGCCAGAAACTCCACTCAATCTGGACCCCCGCTCCGCACCTGAAGCTTGGACGTGGTGGTGTAGACGAATCTTTCTGTCAGCCTATTCTCCCTTCTTTTCGTTTTCCTCTGGAAGGATCTTAACAATGGCACAATGCTTTCGATCAAGATATTTACGCGTCGACCCTGAGCACGTCTGCCGCCTTAACTTCCCCTATCTTTTTGATGCTACTCTGTCTCGTAATCATATCCCAAACCATAGAGAGTGTTCAAGCCGGTGCTTTCAGCTCTGGACCATGAACTCTGCAAAGAGATCAAGTGATTACCGAGAAGATTGGTGATTCCCCGTTTGATCTCTTCCTTGCTCACGGGCGACTTTTGTATAAGCTCTATCTGTTTGAACAAACCGTCAAGGGCACGGCCTGCCTTGGGGACATCGCAAGCCATATAAAAAGCGAATACGCCGGGATCGACACCGGGCCGAACGAACGAGGTCACCGTGTAAGCCAGGGATTCCTTGTCCCTGAGTTCCAGGAACAAACGCCCACCCTGCCCTGCCAGAATATTGTTGAGCACGTCGAGCGGGTAACGATCCTGATCCGCCACGGTCGTACCGCGAAAGCCTATGACAATATGTGCTTTGGCTCTGGGAATACGGACGACGTTATCCCTGATCTTCTTCAATGGTTCTTCAGGCGGGATGTCCGGACGGTCCAAAGCCTTTGCAGGAATCTTCCCGAACAGTTCGGTTATGCGATCCATGGTTTTTTGAGGGTCCATGTCACCGACGCCGGTTATAACCATGTTGGAAGGGACAGCGAAACGCTCGTAAGTCTGCTTGAGATCGTCCGCTGTGAATCCGGAAACCGTGGCCAACGTCCCCTCCTGATCGAATCCATAAGGATGCTTATGAAACAGAGTGCTGTTGAGGACCTTGATCGCATAAGGGACCGGTCTGTCCGGCTCAGTTTTGATGCGGTTCAACATCAGGTTTCGCTTCTCTCCAGTTTGTCCTGTGGAAACGCGGGGTTTGTGAAAAGCTCCGCCAGCAGTTGAAGACCGGCATCCTGATACCGACTGAAGAAGTTCGCGTACAGGCCGAAAGAATCATATCCGGAGAACCCATTAAGACGACCGCCCATGTCCTCGACCTTCCGAGATATCTCTACTTCGCTCAGCGTGCCGGTACCCTTGTTCAACATCTGGGCGATGAGGTTCATAATCCCTTCGTTCTCTTTGCTTTCGAAGCGCTTTCCGCCCATACACGCTATTCGGAATGAAACAACCGGATTAGAATCATCGGGTGACAGCACCACTCGGATCCCATTGGGGAGCGTGCGTGTAACAACGCGGGATTCAGACACGGCTTCTGTGCCGCTCGCTTTAGTCTGAGGTTTGAAGGAGTTTATGATTGCAGCGAGCTTCTCCACCTTGAAATCCTCAAGGTCATTTTCGGGCATAAGAACAGAAACGCTCACGTTGGGGGGCACAAGGTACTGGGACACTACCGCTGAAAGTTGATTCGGGGTGACCGCGGCATTTAACGCGAGGTACTTTTCCTCGTAATTGGCGTCCCCAATGTCGGCTCGAAAACTGCCGATGCTCCGGGCCATGCCCTGAACCGTTTCTCTCGCATACACGTGCTGGGATTCGATATGAACCTTGGCCCGCTCCAATTCTTCCGCGGAAGGCGGCTCCTTTGCCAGGCGAGCGAACTCCTCCATTATACCTTGGCTCACGGCTTCCAGGTTCTTGGCATCAAGGGTTGCAGAAACCACCATGAGGCCCGGTTCTTTGGGGGTGAGGGCGTAAGCGGAAATAGAGCTGACCAGGGCTTTTTCCTTTTTTAGAACCCTTACGAGACGAGAACTCTCCCTCGATCCCAGGATGTCGCCGGCCAAATCCAGGGCATTAACATCGGCACCCTTCATGGATGGGATGTGAAACGCAATATTGAGCCGTGTTTCTCTGGAATTGCGGTCTCTGATAAGGGAACTCCGGATCTCTTTCTGAACGGGTTCCACCGGTCTGGGGGGCCTGAAAAAAGCTTTGGCCTTTAAATCGCCCACATAGCGCTCGATTTCACCTAGCAGCTTTACGGTGTCCACATCTCCTACAACAAGCAAGAACATGTTGTCAGGCACGTACCATTTGCTCCGGAAATCAAGTATGTTCTGCCTGGTATACCTTTCGACGTCCTCTTTGTACCCGATAACGGGCCACTTATACGGATTGCTTGCGTAAGCAGTCATGAAGAACTGTTTTGATGCTATTCTCTCGGGGCGCTCCTCCCCTTCAAGGATCTCCTCAAGGACTACCTGTTTTTCTTTATCCAGTTCCTTGGGGTCGATAACGGGCCTAAGTACAGCATCGGTGAGAATATCAAGACCCTGGGACGTTGCGCTTGAAGGGACCGTGATGTGGAACACCGTCTCGTCCCAGCTCGTGTAGGCATTGATATCTCCTCCGAGGGCCTCGACCTCAGCGGCAATCTGCCCGACACCTCGCCGCTCCGTCCCCTTGAAGGCCATGTGTTCAATGAGGTGACTGATGCCTAGCTCCGACCTCTCTTCGTCAGCGCTTCCGACCATCACCCAAAGTTGTATGGAAGCCACTTTTCGAGCGTGGTCCTCTTTAACAAAAACCTCCAGACCGTTTGACAGTGTAAAATGCTTCAACTTGTCCTCCATCGCATGGGCATTGATAGGAACCATCCAGAGCCATACTGCGGCCAACATCCATCCAACGATGGAAGTGCTTTTGAAAAATTGCGCCATTACCATCTCCCTTGTGTCTATTTACTCAACATCTGTGCATCGTCGGCGAAACCGGCAAGGCGAGCCCGACTTCCACAAATAAAAGTCGAAACTTACCGTAGCCAGTTTGCGCTCCAAAGCCTGTGCTGGCGATCGGATCACGTCCAGGAACGGGGCGGGCCAGGCTTGGGATTGATCCCGGCAACGCAGGATAAGACACCCCTTCCCTCCAGGCGTTCCTTTTTTTCTAACGGTCGGCGGGTATTCGGTGACCGTCCGGGAGAAACTGTCTCAAGACTCTTCAATCGGCCAGGTCCTTGCACGACCACACCCTCACCCTGCCCTCTCCCAAAAGGCGAGGGAACCATAAAGCGGCCTCCAAGGACTCCCTCTCCCTCTGGGAGAGGGTTGGGGTGAGGGTAGTAAACTGCACGTCCGTGCGACACCGCAACCCATCGACTTTTCTCAACCGAGTCAAGTGGCCCTCGCGTGCCTACTGGTGAGGTTTTCCTCTAATGAGCGGAGTCTTTGCAGAACTTCATCTCCCGGAAGGAGACGGGAGAATTGCTCGGTGTACAGATCGGCCTGTGCCTGTAGGATACCTCTCAGGGTGTTACGATGCTCACGGTCCACACGCTCGCCTATCTCTCGAAGTACGTCGAGAACTTTTAGATTGAGTAACCATTTTGGAATAAAGGGGACTATCACCGTATTGAGGAGGGCGTCAAGCAAAGTGAATCCCCCTCCCACCACAATTTCCGCTGTGATCAGGAATAAGGCCCATAAAGTGTAAGATCCGTAAAGTTTGAATTCATCGGTCCGTGACAACCCATCCCTGAATCGATTGAACTCGGCTTCGAGCAGATGTTCCATGCCCGGGAAGGCCGCGTCGTACCGGGCCCGAATCACCTCAGAAGACCATCTCGGCACTTCGGTGCGAGCTACCTGGCAAAGATCTCCGAAGGCCGGATTTAACGACAGCATTTCCACGATGGCCAGGTTGAGCTTTGCTGTTGCCCACTCCAAAGGTTGGAGCCTTGCAACGGCTTTTGTGGCTTCGAAGTCCTGTGTGCGCCCCCCCCACTCATCATGTTCGCTCGGGGGCCCAACATTCCGGGAGACAAAAATTTCAGCGACCGCACTGAACAGACTCCTTAATGCATTACGGACCACCATTCTCGGAACGAATAGGATGTCGTACTTGCGCAAGAGGTTTCTGAAGCCGGTGCCGAATCTGAACTTCCAGATCGTCGGAAACAATTGCATCGGACTGGGCTTCCATTCCCTGGGAGACTTCTGCCAGGATACGGCGAATCCCAGAATTGGCAACCGCCACGCGCTGGACCTGAAATTCAAGCGAACTCTTCAAGTCATTCAAACTTGCGAGGACGCGTTCCCGCAGCAGGCCAAGCTCTTTCTTCCTGGTGGCCTTCCCGGATTCCCCACTCGCTCCGACCAATAGCTCGGTGAATGAGTGGCGGTTCCGCAGCCCTTGGATGAAATCCGGCGGCGGCTCCAGCCTCTCGATCCTGATCGGCTCAGTTTCGTATCCCAGGGCCTTCACCAGACTCTTGAAGTCATTGTACGCGGTGTCGGAAACAACTTTGTTCATCACAAAAACGGTCTTCTTGCGCCAGTGCCGAGCCCGCGCCAGCATTTCGTGGCCGGTGAGATCCGCGTATTTTTCCTGGGAAGTAATAAAGACCAAAATGTCGCTGATGATGAAGAAATCGTCCGCAATGGCTCGATTGGAAGGCTCGACACTATCGAAATCGGGAGTGTCCACCAGAACGATGTCCACAAGCCGTGGGTTCTCGTGCGGGAAAATCGTCGCTTGTGGCGCCCCATTGGAGCGCAGAAACGGCGCACCTCCAAGTTGA
This sequence comes from uncultured delta proteobacterium, assembly GCA_963828085.1. Classification (GTDB taxonomy): domain Bacteria; phylum Desulfobacterota; class Desulfomonilia; order Desulfomonilales; family Desulfomonilaceae; genus CAWBBA01. Next base: position 26,782 of record CAWHDO010000036.1, on the reverse strand, counting down.
CCGGCAAGTGATCGGCTGACCAGAATGACAGCTTGTAAGGTAGAGGGTCTCCGAAAGCCTACCTCACTTACCTTGCAGTCTGCCATAGAATTGAAAAGAGTGCTTTTGCCGGTCCCGGTTCCGCCGACCAGGCAGATTATTGAAGGAAAATCGATATTGAGTTGCGCCTTCCAGAGTAGTGCCCTCAGAAGCCGCGCCGTCTCAGAACGCTTTTCTTCCAAAATTGGCTGCGCGGCCAATCTCTTGTCGAATGACAGCGAGAGCGTCTCCGCAAAATCTTTCACTCTCCATATCCTCATCTGTTGGTCGGCAGAAAAAAGTCGGGAAATTGGACTTGCTGAACGATTACTTTACGCGTCATTCCTGCAAAACCGGGAATACATTATATGGTTACCATAGAACTGTTCACTCATTGCAACCTTTTCTGGGTTCCCGGGCCTGCCCTCGACTCCGATCCGAGGTTCGCGGGAATGAGGCTGGATCGGCAAGGTTCCAAGGCCCCGCGTCATCATCTTGAGGCAGACTCATGTTTTCGCGGCATTGACGGTAAGTGTTTGTGATCCGGCTTGTACGGTGCAGCGCGCAGGCTTACATAGGCAAGGAAAGCGACGGACGCTCCGGCAAAATCGGCTTGGCGAGTCCTGGGAATCAGTTGTTCTGTGTATCCAATATTTTTCGCACCGCGGGAGGGATGAAAATTCCTTCCAGGTTGAGTCTATTGAGTGACTTTGCCAGAACCAGGATCTTTTTGCGTCTTGAATCTTTTCTGTTGATGAGAATCATGGGCTTCCCGGAGACCCGACAATAACCCCCATCAGTCCGTATGCCGCCGATACCAAGGTTTTCGTATCTCAGCTCGACCCCAAGGCGATTGGCAATTTGTTCGAGATGCTCCAGTAGCAATGTTTCGTTCATGGAACCGGACCTCCCACTTCCTGCCGGTGAAAACCCGTTAAACTGCCTTGCAGACATTGTCAAGAGAAATCGAACCTGCATTGGGTTGCAATTTATGGTTGTTTTAACAAGGATTTTTGACTACTGATACGAATTTGTCTTGACAATTCACCCTGGTATGGATAACAATGTGCAATCGTTTAGTGAATCTTGAACCTTTTAACTTTTCAGGAGGAAATCAAATGACCAGAGCTGACCTCGTAAAGAAAATGGCGGAGGAAGCGGGAATCACCAAGAAGGCTGCCGCGTCTGCGCTCAATTCCCTGGTGGGGGCAATCCACGATTCCCTGAAGAAAAAAGAAGGGAAGATACGAATCGCCGACCTGGGCACCTTCAAAGTTATCAAGAAAAAGCGCGCACCGGGGTAAATCCTCAGACCCGCCAGAAGATTAAGATCGCAGCGGCTAAAGTGCCTCGTTTCAGCGCGTCCAAGGCCCTGAAGGATGCTGTCAAGAAGACCAAGTGATCCTCGGAGTTAGGAATCTGCCATGAACAAATCAGATCTTATTGTGGCCCTAGCCAAAGAGGCGGACCTTCCCCTAAGAAAGTCCGAAGAAATTGTCAATTTGGTTTTCGACACCATGTCCACAGCGCTCAATGACGGCGATCGCATAGAGATCCGCGGTTTTGGATCGTTCATGGTGAAGGAATACAAGGGCTACACCGGAAGGAATCCAAAAACCGGGGACAAAATATCTGTATACGAAAAAAGGCTCCCCTTCTTTAAGACAGGCAAGGAACTGAGAGAAAAGGTGGACGGGGAGTAAATAATAGGAAAAGGTTATCTCTCCGGTAAGCGTTCACCTTTCTCCGAAGGAAATTCCTCGCACGGGCGAACGCTTACCCGCTGTCTCCGCTGTTGATTCTGCACTTCGTACCAATTATTATATTGGGGGGCGAAACCGGTACCAGCCTGGTTGTGCCGTGGTCGGTACCGAGTCAGGGCCTGCGGAAGCAGATCCTGCCGCGCTAAACCGCACGGTTAAGGCCGCGCATCTTACGGTTTTGAACTTACAAGATCGCTCTCTGGCAGACAGTCGTGCAACTCTACAACGATATCAATCAAATCGGCGAAATACTCTACTCCAAAGGCTTTCTGGACGACAATGGATTGCTGCGACTTCAGGAAGCGGAGATATACATCAAGGATCGCTTGTCCCAGGACATTGCCAAACAAGTGCGAGCATCGGTGCCTCACGCTCATCAGACCACCGCGGTGGAAATAATAGCAGACATGAAGCTTTCCGGCCCCCACGGCCTGGTCGAAGAGGCCGTCATCGTTGAGGCTTTGGCCGACCACTTGGGCCATCCTTTCATGAGGTTGGAAGCGCTGGAGTTGGACCCCGATTTTGTCACTCGCACACTGCCTCAAAAGTTTGCGGACCGTTTTCTGTTGGTGCCTGTAGAAGAACTCAACGGAAAACTTCGTGTCGCCATCTACGATCCCACCCTGGAAGAAGTGCTTGAAGACGTATCCGCGTTTCGGGCAAAGATCTCGAGGTCGTGATATCCCCCAAATCGGACATCATGAAGATCCTGCTCGAATTCCACGGATTCAGGGGCTCCATCAAGGCCGCGGCCGAGAAACACGTCAAATATTTCAAGGAACTGTCAGACCTTGAACGGCTCGCTGAAATCAAGAGCCTCGAAGAGATTTCGCACACTGACAAGAATATTCGCACTGCCGCGGACGCCATGTTTCGACGAGCCCTTTCCCAGCGGGCCAGTGACATCCATATAGAGCCCAAACGGATCAACAGCCTGATCAGGATGCGCATAGACGGAGTTTTACACGATATTGACTTCATACCTTCTGCGCTCCACCAGGCCTTCACTTCGCGCATCAAGGGGATGGCCGCTTTGGACATTGCTGAAAAACGCCGCCCCCAGGACGGCAGAATAAAGCTGAGCACGCGTAACCGTGAAATAGAAGTGCGAGTCTCTACTGTCCCGACAGCGTTCGGCGAAAAGACCGTGTGCCGGATTCAGGACCCGGACCTGCTTTTCATGGATCTGGAAGAGCTTGGCCTCACCCCCTATGACTTGACCACATTCCAGGGCTTCATTAATCGTCCGCATGGGATTGTCCTGGTCACCGGACCGACCGGGTCGGGCAAGACCACCTCGCTCTACTCTGCCATGAAGGTTCTTGCTACAGCGGACAGGAACATAACCACCATAGAAGACCCTGTTGAGATGGTATTCGAACGATTCAATCAGATCAGTGTGATGCCTGCGGTCAGCATGCTCCACAATCCCGAGGAGAAAATGACCTTTGGGCCACTCATGCGGCATGTGATGCGGCAAGACCCCGACGTGATAATGATAGGAGAGATCAGAGACGAAGAGACGGCTCAATTGGCCGTGCAAGCTGCGCTGACCGGTCATCTGGTGTTCACCACGATTCACACCAATGACGCGTTGAGTGCTGTCAACCGTATGTTGGACCTGAAAGTCCCTAGTTTCCTGTTGGCCGGCACTGTTGTGGGGTTGATGGCGCAGCGGCTCATACGAAAAATATGCCCATATTGTGTTCAAGATTATTCGATTGAGCTGAAGGACTTGAATAAGAGGGGGTTCAACTTCGAGGGGCCTGAACGAGTCTTGCTCAAGAGAGGACAGGGATGCTACCAGTGCCGCGACACAGGCTATTTCAAGCGGGAGAGCGTTTATGAGGTGGTGGCGGTTGACGATGACTTGAGCAAGTTGATAACAGATGCGCCTGACATGATTGCCCTGAGGGAAATGGCCAAGAAGAAAAAGTTTAGTACACTCTGGGAGAATGCCGTAAGAAAAATGCTCAACGGTGTCACCACGCCTGAAGAAGTCCTACGCGTGGCACATCCCGACCCGCACTTCAACGAACCCATTCATTTGCGCAGCACAATGGGACGGGTCCAACAAGGCTGATGCGGTTGCAAAACCTCAAGAGCTTATGGAGGCATGCAGGGGGTAACTTTTTGCAAAAAGTTTCCCCCTGCAACCCCCTTCAAAAACTCTTAATTATTGCAACCCCTTTACCCGCAGATGGGCTTGCGCAAATTCGAATAAATGGCTGTAGCACACCAACGGAGTTGGCTTCAGCTTTTGCCCTGGAGTGGGGAGGGACGCAAATGCCAGGAGTTTTTGGGGGAGGGGTCCGGGGCATAGGCGTTAAAATAAGGTTAATCGATTTCTGACAAGCTGGTTGTCCCGGAGGGACATCCCGATAGTAGCCCGCCGATTTATCGCCGGGAATGAGCGGCCAAGAGAGCGCTCTGCGTCCTCGACGCAGATCTGGATCAACGTTCATCGGTTACCCGGCAATTCATTGCCGGGTAACTATCATAGAGCCCCTGCGGGGCTCACGATTTACGAGACGCTTGCTATTATAACGCCTATGAGAGTCTTGGGAGGCTCTTTTTGCAAAAAGGGCTTCCCCGGTCACATTTCAAGAAACTCATAGGTTCTGCGGCGGCTTCCAGATGCTGCCGGCAGTTGACGAGGAGGTTCACTATTCGCAAGAAATTTCCCATAATTAATATTGTGCTTTTCGTTCTTACCGTTGTGACCACCACGGCCGTGGGCGCGATTTATGCCAACACCACGTTTGACTCGTGGATTCTGTTCTTCCTGCGTGGCTGGGTCTTTTCGGTGCCTCTCATGACCATACTCCTCGTGCATGAAATGGGGCATTATCTCACAGCGAGGCGGCATCATCTGGATGTGACCCCGCCGTATTTCATCCCTGCCATACCTCCATTGGGGACGTTCGGAGCTTTCATAAAGATTCGTTCACCGATAACCAATAGGAAGGCCCTTGTTGGGGTAGGCACGTCAGGACCCGTGGCGGGGGCGATCATAGCGATTCCGATGCTTCTGCTTGGCCTGTACCTCTCTGATATGCAGCCTCAAGTGGGTGAAGCCAAAGGTTTTGCGTTCGGCTCGTCGATCATCCTGGAGTTGCTGTGTCTTCTGCGGTTCGGTGAGTTTTCGTTCAATGCCACGATCCACTTGCATGCGACCGCAATAGCAGCCTGGTTTGGTCTGTTTGTTACCGCGATGAATCTGCTCCCTATCGGGCAACTCGATGGCGGTCATGTCATTTACGCGCTTTTCGGGCCACGTCGGGCCCGGATCATTTCGATTATTGTGTTCGCGTGCCTCATTCCATTGGGGATTTTCTTGTGGCCGGGTTGGTTAGTGTTCGGGATTCTGACTTTGTTCCTCGGATTGCGACATCCCCCTCCCCTCGACCCTTATACGCCTCTCGACCGCGGCGGCCGAATCCTGGGCTGGGCGGCCATTGTGCTGTTCCTCCTGACCTTCATCCCAGTGCCGCTCAATTTTGTTGAGTAGGAGGATAGGCAGGAAGTGAGAGGAAGCGAGAGTTCGCCGGGAACCCCTTTTTTGCAAAAAAGTGGTTCCCGGACCCTCCCCCAAAAACTCCTGTCTATTGCGGCCGGCTTCACCGATGGCACATCTCTCGTATGGCCGAAGAAACTGGCTCTCGGTTGCAAACTTCGCCCGCGAGGGAATTCGAGAGAGCATAATCAAGGGCGCCTTCTTGGTGTAAGGAAGGCGACGCCAAGCCCGCTCTGAGAATCTCTAACATTTTGCCGGGAACCTTTTCATCCCGCAGGGAAATGAGGTTTCCGGCAAAGGCTACCACGCTAGAAGCGTGGTTGGCGAGGGGTTCGGGGAGCCCCGCGTTCCGCGGGGTTACAAGAAGGGCCTCCCCGATTTCGCTGTCCGCTGATTGGCCAGCGCAAAACATTGACACACGGCTGAGGTTTGTTCTATTTTTGAAGCCTTCTTTACGCATGTCACAAAGGCCGGGGTAGCTCAGTGGCCAGAGCAGCTGATTCGTAATCAGCAGGTCGTGGGTTCGACTCCCATCCCCGGCTCCAGAGATCGGGTGGACATTCCGGCTGGTAGCTTGCTTGCTAGCCTGAAGGTGGGGTATGTTCTTCAAGAGGCCATCAGAGAGGATTTGAAGGCACAGGGCTATGAGTGTGCAAGACCTGCTAAAGGAAAAACGTGAGGAAATCCTTCAGATTGCAGCAAGGCACGGTGCTAGGAACGTCCGCGTCTTTGGTTCGGTGGTCCGAGGAGAGGCCGATGCCGCGAGCGACATTGATTTGCTGGTGACTCTGCAACCTGGAACCACGTTACTTGACCATGCAGCCTTGATCTTGGAGCTTGAAGATCTGCTTGGCTGCAAAGTGGACGTGGCCAGTGACCGGGGCCTGCGTCCTAGGGTGAAAGAGCGGGTCATGAGCGAAGCCCTGCCTCTATGAGAGACGACCGAACGAGGCTCTTGGACATCCTGGAGGCCATTGAAAACGTCGATAAGTATTTGTCCAGGGGTCATAATGCTTTTCTAAACGACGAACTAATACGTGTCTGGATAGTCCACCACATTCAAAATATTGGTGAAGCTGCAGCCAATGTCACGATCGAATTCCGAAAACAGTATCTCCAAGTCCCTTGGGCACAAATTATCTCAATGCGAAACATCTTGGTTCATCAGTATTTTGGCATTGACTGGCAAGAGGTGTGGGACACGGCGGTAGGAGACCTTCCCCAGTTGAAAACCCAGATTCAATCGATCCTGAGTGAGTTGGAGGAAAGCGCCGGCTGGACTGATCGTTAGATCAACCCCAAGAGACAACAACGACTTCACTGCTGGCCGGCCGAAGGAGACTGTATTCTCGAATTCTCGACGAAATGAGTTGCGAGCACACTTGCTCCGATCCGGATCAGTGATATAACATAGTGACATAAGAGGAAATTGACATGACACCGCGGAGCGAAATCGAGGAGCTACTGGCCTCACTGAGCCGTGCAGAGAAGGCGCAACTGCTGCAATGGATAGTCCATGATCTCGGCGACGCGTTCCCGGGAATCGAGAGTAATCCGATGGTCAGTGGCGGCGAGCCCTGCATCGTGCGCACTCGCATTCCGGTCTGGGTGTTGGTTCAAGCCAGAAATCTGGGGGTGACTGAGGCCGACATTCTTCGGTCTTATCCTATACTGCGGGCCGAGGATTTGGCGAACGCGTGGGCCTTTTACCGTTCACACCGGGATGAAATAGATCGTCAGATCCGGGACAACGAGGCAGCTTAGAAACTATGGCCCGGATCTACGCCGATGAGAATGTTCCCCTCCCGGTGGTCGAAGAACTGCGGCGACTCGGTCACGATGTTCTTACAACATCGGATGCCGGTAATGCAGGCAAGGCCCTGCCCGATGAGGCGGTCTTGGAGTTTGCTGTTGCACAAAACCGGGTTCCCATCACGCTTAACCGGAAACATTTTATTCGGCTGCATTCCTCCAATCCGGATCACCATGGCATAATCGTTTGTTCAGTCGATCCGGATTTTACTGCGCTAGCACACAGAATTCATGAGGCTAAGGAGGCCGTCGAATCACTAAAAGGTAAGCTGATTCGCGTAAATCGCCCTTCTTAGGGACGGGTTGTTCCTGGCGTTCCACTCCAGCGGAGCCGGATTTCCCCGGTAGTGGCTTACATCAGAGGATCTGGGATGGTATGGCGATTGCGGGGCTTCAAGACGGAAACTGACGCGAGCGATGCGGTTCCCGTTGGTTACCACATCCTACGCGGGCTGAGAACATAAACCATGATTAGGCGTGCTATTTGTAAAAGTACAGCACGACACCTTCTCCTGGCAGGACCCATCGTTTAGTAGTCACAGATATCGTCATTAAGCCTTCGTTGACTTGTTCCTTCTTCGCAGCATCCTCTTCAGGACCCAGGGCGGTGAACCACGCGCAATCATACCTGTGGAGCAGATCCCACGTTAGACTAGCCGTGAACCCTCGGCACGGATATCTGACACGAAGCCATTCGGGTAGGATCCTCCGGGCTCCTGACGAAGGATGCCTTAATCTCGACTAAGGCGTCATCGGGCACAGCAACGCTCTTCTCAAAAACGGCTTTGTATTTCTTTGTCCCTTTCTTATCGTCAGGGATTACGTCCACTGTGAGGGATTCTATGCCGAACCTCACATCACCTGCAAGCATTACGGAGAAATTTTCGAACCAACTCTCTATTGCCGGTGCACTTTTGCCGGGGAAAGAGCCTACGCGGGTCCAACGCAAATGAATGTTCCGTTTCTCTGGCTTCAAATGGATGACCCCCAAACTGTACGACACATTACAGTGAGCGATTAGCATGCCCTCGAAGGTTTTGTGCGGTGAGAATTCCAACTGATGTGTGTAATTCTCCCAATGCGGGGAACTACAACAGGAAAGGTTCCGCTCGTCCAGATAATTATAGAGCAGCTCAGGGATACGGGAGGCGCACTGAGATACAGATTCTTCGCAAAGCTTTTTGAGCAATTCTCGCCTTGGCTCTGGACCCAGAAGAGGAACGATATCTCCTCGGAACAACAAAGTTTTTATCATATCGGCCATACGATTACGCATTTCCGCTAAGTTGAAGAGGATGGCCGCGACGGTTACTGCCACGAGAGCCCCAGAAAAATGGACCAGGAATGCACCGAGTGCCTCATGGCCCGATACCTGAAGTAGATGTCCCCCCCAAGCCGTTAGCAGCCCTATCGCAAATAGGATGACAAAGAACACCATCGATCCATGCTCCCGGAAATAGGTCTTGAGTGTCTCCACAGAATGTGAAAAATCATTGAACCACATGTCTACCTCCTCTCGTATACAGAGACTGCCGCCCAACCATGATCGGAAGGGGTACGAGACCTAGTTTGTGCAACATCCGTTTTTCCTTGAAAAGGATCTCTCGGGTTTTAGGAAGTTCAGGTCGCTCGAATCATGGATTCAGCGCCGAGGACAGCACCTATTCTTGAGGCCAACTTATTTTGGCTCACCGACGTGATGCCCTTGGCATCCTGAGCCGGAGAACTTTTCAGCTCCCAGCAATTCGGCTCCTCCAATAAGTGGTCTCGTGCCACCCTAATCCAATCTTTAAAGCCACGGCGTACGAATGGCCTACATTTTCATGGTCTTTAGCGTTGTGGACTGCCTCGTGTTCGGCGTGAAGCTTCTCCGCTGCCTAGCAGAGGGGCTCCAGAACCCGGAAATATGCGGTGGTCCTGCCATTTCGGAGGTTTTAGGAGTCACTGAACAGTAGAGGGTCTGTTCCTCCAACCCGAAAAGCCCCCCGTATAGTAGCTAACAACGGCCGAAGGAGGCAAAATCATCCTTAGGTTTATGATAAACTTGTATTTCGAGGATACCTTACCATTTATATCAAAATGGGCTTATCTTTCCACAATGTCAAGATAAAATTGGGTTAATCACAGCCTTTGGCGTGGCAGGCGGGGATAGGCATCGTGAATCCAATCCATACCGTGAAGCGAGTGCATTCCTTACTTTTGTCCCATCCTGTGCCTCAAGAATTCGGAAGCAAAATATCCGGCGACCTGAACGCCCCGATTTTTTCGATTGATTGAAAAATCGTATTCAGCCTTTTCACTGTCTCCTCTTCGGCCAGGCCGCTGGCCTTAGCTTTCACGCCATTCGCTTACCGGCGAACTTCAGGCAACTCTGGCTTTCCTGTTTTCGGATCTACGTCTATCACATCCTGGCTATTGCTCAACTCTTCAATGAAGGCATTCGTAGCCTTCACCCATTTCTGTAATTCCGTAATTCCGGGTACACCATACTTATTTCTGCTTGGCTATGGATTCGCGGCCCAGCTTCCAAGCTCCAGCGGTCGAGATCTTCTCCCCCGAAGAAACGTGCCTCCCAGTTCACATGTTTGGAGCCTCAAGCACGACAGACGTCGGTCCGGCTGGAAAAAATCATAGACATCCGGCCGTTCCAGGCATATTCTCATAGTATTGGAGAAAAGCCTGAACCGCCGCGCAATTGTAAAACCGGCGGCACATCAACATGCGATCCGCTCTATGCGGCACCAACCGAGGTCACACAAAGCGCCATGAAAACTTTGTGCATAGAATACCCTGAATCAATCCCGGCTGTGCTCAGTATGAGTCCGGACTCGTTCGAGGCGGAAGCCCGAATAGCTCTCGCTGCTAAACTCTTTGAAATGGGGCGGGTAACGTCCGGCCAGGCAGCCGCTCTTGCCGGAGTGTCGAGGGCGGCGTTTCTCGTGAACTGCCGGACCTACGGAACTCCCAGTGTTACCTGGGATCGAGAAGAGCTTGAGATGGAATTCAGGGACTTGAATGAGTGAGCAGTCTCATCGTATGCAATACCGGGCCGATCATAGCGCTAACAATGGTGGATCGGATCGGCCTCCTCAATTCACTTTTTTCACAAGTTGTTGTGCCTGATCAGGGTTCGGGGGGACACCATACTTATTTCTTCTCGGCCACCGGCTTCATCCCCGGCTTTTTTCCCGCAGCGATACACCACCTTCCGCCGTTGAAAGATGAAATCCTATTGATCGGCGATGGGTGATCCCAGGATTCCCCCACCGAATCTCAAGCCACATTTGCTTCCCAAAGGGGGGCATCCCCTTCGGTACAAGAGGGACTATCCGCTTAGCTTCTTGCAGAGTTCAGCAACCCTGGCACCAAGTTTTCGAGCGGTGTCTGCCGCCTTTTCGTCCGGTGCTGCTACGGAGACTGCACCGTAGTGGCCTGTTGCGGACATCGGGTCACCCACGATGATCATTCCGTAGATAAGCAGGCACTGTATGATCGATATGATAGTGGTTTCATTGCCGCCGGCCCAGAAGCCCGAGGTCGCAAACGCCGCGCCGACTTTATTCTCCATCTGCTTGCGGACCCCGACAAATTCGTCGAAGACTCGTTTCAAGTCAGCAGCCATGACCCCGAAATAAACTGGCGATCCTGCTATGATTCCCGCAGCATTGACAAAATCGTCCTTGGTAACATCTTGCGTGGATTTCATAACAGCGTCCACTCCTGCCACCGACTTGACGCCTTCTGCCACAAGGTCCGCGAACTTCCGGGTGTTGCCACTTTTTGAATAGTAAAGAACCAATACATGCATGTTACTGACCTCCTAGAGATTTTCAGACACTTTCTAAAGGCGCTCGCTCAACCTAACGGCTCATTTTCTGCCGGAAACGTTCAATTCATCGTTTCGGTAGAGCATCTGTTCCTCCATGACAAGATTAGTAAGCTCTTTCTGGAGGCTTATGAAATGGAGTGAACTCACATCTCGTGGACGGGACAGATCAACGGGAACGATCTGCTTGATCGTGCCGGGCCGACAGGTCATCACAGCCACACGGTCGGCAAGATAGATCGACTCCTCGATGCCGTGAGTCACGAACATGATCGTCTTCCTGAACTCCATCCAGATGCGTAGCAGTTCATCCTGCATGGTGCGGCGTGTCAGGGCATCGAGGGCCCCGAAGGGCTCGTCCATCAGCATCATCGGCGGATCAAGCGCCAGCACCCGCGCAATCGCCACGCGCTGCTTCATGCCGCCTGAGAGATCTTTGGGATAGCGGTGCCGAAAGTCGCTGAGTTCAAGTTTCGCCAGCAGGGAATCCACCTTCTCTTTGATCTCCTGCTTCGGCAGCTTTCTGATCTGGAGGCCGAATGCAATGTTTTCCGCTACGGTCATCCAGGGAAATAGGGCATATTCCTGAAAGACCATCCCCCGGTCAGGCCCCGGAAGAGTCACTTCAACTCCGTTGGCCACAATCCGGCCCGATGTGGGCAGGGAGAAGCCGGCTATGGCATTCAGGAGCGTTGATTTGCCGCATCCGGAAGGACCCAGGATGGCCACGAACTCACCGCAATTGATTGTAAGGTTTATCCCTTTGAGCGCAACGACCTCATTGTCTCCGCGGCTAAAGACCTTATGAACGTTTTCGATGACTACCTGAGGAAAACAGGAGTCTATGTCCTTAATATCGGCCAAATTCCGTGCCTTATTTTACGTTGATCTTTTTGGGCGTGCGGACGATCGCCACAGACGATCAGGGGCCGTGGAACAGCACTGTCACCTCACACTAGTTCGGGATCAAACGATGAACAATCTAAATTCAGCACGGATCTGACAAAGCCCAGATCCGTGGCACCCAAGACCTGACGTTGACCGGCTCCTGGGTGCCACTGACCTGAGCGCCAACCTTCGTCGCCAGGTCAGTGCCGGTTCTGGTACCAACCGATTTTCACTGTTTGAGGGCGAACTCGTATCAATCATGTCCGCTGTGCCACCGGAGCAGATAGCTATTGATCCAGCTCATGGCCGTATCGATGGCCAGTCCGAGAAGTCCGATGGTGATCATTCCGGCAATGATCTTATCCGACCACAAGAATTCCCTCGCCTCGAGAATGCGGTAGCCGAGTCCATTGTTCACGGCGATCATTTCCGCGACGATAACAACAATAAACGCGACTCCAATCCCTACGCGCAGACCCGTAAGGATATACGGGGTAGCTGCAGGGAGGATGATTCGGCGAAATAAAGTGAAGCCGTTTGCGCCCAGGTTCCTGGCAGCACGGATCAAGTATAGGATCGACTTGACGGACCCCGGCGACCGTGTTCATCAACACCGGGAAGAAAGCGCCAAGGCTGATGAGAAGAAACGCAGGGGGATTGCCGAGCCCGAACCAGAGGATGGCGAGCGGGATGTATGCAATAGGGGGTATGGGCCTCAAGATCTGAATCAACGGATTGAACAGATTGTATACAAAAGTACCTGGCTCCCATAAGAAGCCCCAGTATCAGAGCAAGTACCGTAGCAATCGCAAAGCCTCCCAGCACTCGACAACTGCTGGCAAGGGCATCATGGGGTAACTCACCGGAAAACAGCCAGACGAAGATGTTCGACTTTTCTGCATTATAAGGGTCATGCGGCTCAAGATAGTCAATCCACCGGAGAAAGACCTGTGAAGGGGCCGGGAGAATCTGTGGGCTGATAAAGCCTTGCCGGGACAGTATTTCCCAGATAAGCAAAAGGCCGACTGGTAATACAGCCGCATACAGGAGTTGTCTGAGCCGCGAAGGTCTGTTTTTCATGAAACGCTCATCCTTGCTTATTTCACCTTAAGCTCATCTTTTGCCTTCTGCAGAAGGTCAAGCTTCACATAGTCCTTTGCTACCGGTGGAGTTATCATTTTTCCAATGCCATATTTCGCCATCAAGTCCGTGGACACTTGCACGTGTTCTACTGTCACATCATAGGTGAGGGGCGAATTTTCCATGGCCTGGCGATAATCCTCCGCACTGAGCTGGCCTTTGAACATCTTTTCTCGCACATATTGTTCCGCCACCTGAGGATTGTCGATGAAATACTTCGTCGCATCTACGAAGCACTTCATGGTCCGTTCGGCCACGTCCTTCTTTTTGTTGTACATCGCCTCAGTCATGATCAAGGTCCTCACCGGTTCCCCGATTGGCGTATCATAGGGTTTATTGATTTCCACGCCGAATCCCTTGCTGACAGCCTGAGCAGACTGCGGCTCCGATTGGCACATGACGTCGATATTCTTTGCAAGCAGGGCCTGATTCAGGTCGGCATAGGCTATGTAGACCAACTGCACGTCCTTGCCCGGATTTTCTGAAAAGGAAAGGTCATATTTGCCCAGTTCAGCCAGCAAGACCAGTTCCTGTGCGCCACCGCGTGCAACACCGACTTTTTTCCCCTTCAGGTCAGCGATTGAGTTCCACTTCATGTCAGGCCGTCCGATAATGCGCGCCCCTCCTTTGGCGAATCCCGCCACAACCACGATGGGGACATTGTTGGCGCGGGCAGCGATGGCCCCATCGGCGGCGCTGGCCGCGATATCGATTTCGCCTGCGATGATTGCCGGGATAATGTCGATCCCTTTAGGGAATACAAGCTCCTGGATCTGGAGATTATATTTGGGAGCTATTTCCTTCATGTACCAGACAGCGCCATAGTGGGCAAACTTGAGGGTTCCTAGACGGACTACATCCGCAGCAAAAACAGAAGTGGCTCCGGCTACGAGCAATAAAAGGCAGATCAGCGTCTTTTTCATTTTGTTCCTCCCGGTAAATCGGAATTGTGCTGTGTTATGTCCACTGCCGCGGATCTTATGGTCACCGGCTGTAAGCTGAACGATTCCTAACGACCAGGAAGAGCCCCTACATGGTCTCATCCGGCCCTCTACGGAAGGAAAATCCTCGCCAAGGTGCTCTGAAAGCAGATTCTCCCTTATTCTGACACTACCTCGGCTCAGGCTCCCGGGTCAACCATAATCATCGCTACCGTTTCTCAGAAAATTTAAGCCAGTATGAGGGGAGTTGTGGGTGTGGTCCATCCTGAATGATCTGATCAATTCCTTCAACATAATGCCTAAGTTGCGTTGAAATCATGCAGATGAGCCAGTCGTTGAAAAGACCGGGGTGTTTTCCGATAAGGAGGGCGGGTCGTAGTTTTGCGTCTGATTGATCCGTCTGGGGAAATTTGAAGAGAACTATCTTACCGGATTCTTTCATCAGAATACTTCTCTTAAGTCCTCAGTAGAATAACTTGGCGTATCCTCGTTTTCCATCCCACGCATGGCCAGGTCGTAGCCGAGGACACTCAATCCAGTGACTCTAAATAGCCAGTGATAGGGCTTCCACCAACGTGTCCGGCAGTGTGATTGGAGCAAAATAGTCCGCAGGGTAAAGATAATCCTCTTCGGATTCATCTACAACGCGGATCAGCCCATGAGTGGCCGCGCTGCTATCCGGCACCGCTCGATAGATCTTCCTTGGCTCCAGTGAAGCACTGTAGCCCTCATTCTTGATGCAAATTACAAATTGCTGTTTTTCCTGTTTCTGTTCCATGGTGTTTACCCCGGTTCTGAGAGGATGCGTTTGACTTTGATGTCTTTCCGGCCTATCCCGTGAGCTTCGTACCAATGCAGTTCCGCTTCGCAGACCGTGCCATCTGGCAAGCGTATAGTGGCTCTTCCTTTGAGCTTTCGCCAGCGTGAATAACCATACATCTTCCGCAGACGAGATATTTCCCTAATGGAACTACCGACTGCTACAATTTCGATGTCGGTGACGTTGCCGATGATTTCAATCGGAAGGCCCATGCGCCTGATTGTACAGCGGCGCTAACCCGAAATCAATCGGGAAACGCACTGCATTTGCCGAGTCACGCCGCCTATTTTCTTTCCTCCACATATTCTTGCCCCGTTACTGAGGAAGCAGACCTCGTCACAGACACCTTCTCAAAAGTTCGCGCACGAACGTACCCGTCACCGGAGGTTCCCCGTATTCGCACAGGGTCGCGGAGCCACTCCGCCCCCTAACCATCAAGGCTTTCAGCAAGGTACCCGGCGCAACTGGTCGTGCAGGTCTCGCCACGCCGATATCGGTATTGGTGTCGAAGCTCAGGATCAAGAATGATGTATGATGTTCCCGGAATTCCATTGGGTTTGACCAGTGCAAATCTGTTCGGTAATAACGCGGAGGCTAATCCATGTCCTATCTGTATCTCGCCATCGCTATTGTTTCGGAAGTTATCGCCACCAGCGCTCTCAAGGCCGCTGAGGGGTTCAGCAAACCGGTGCCGAGCCTCATTGTGGTGGCAGGATATATCAGCGCGTTTTACTTCTTGTCCGTGGTAGTAAAGGGCATGCAGCTCGGTGTCGCTTACGCCATCTGGTGCGGCGTGGGCATTGTGCTTGTGGCACTCGCCGGCATCCTCCTCTACAAGCAGGTGCCGGATTTCCCCGCCATCCTGGGCATGGGGCTGATCATCGCGGGCGTGATCATCATGAACGTATTCTCGAAAACGGTCGGTGACTGACCCTCTAAGTGGCGAAATTCGTAATTCGGCTGACGTAATCTGGAACTGGAGACGACGAAAGAGGATTCGAGGCCACGCTATTGGTGGGGCAGGCAGGATGCCGATAGGCATTAAAATAAGCAGCCTCTGATGCGATCCAATTCCCCCTTGTATATTGGGTAGCGGGTCCTCCGGTTTTCTTAGGAGTACACGCGAGAGTGGGGGGTTGCATCCTTGTTCCTGCCAGGGTGAGTCCCGTGGGATAAAGGGGGGCTGGCACGGACGTGGCAGACCGTTTCCCCCTCACCCTGCCCTCTCCCGCCAGGGGCGAGGGTTTTCGGACCCCCTCCCTCGACGGGAGGGGGAAGGGGGAGGGTGATAACAGCCTGTAATCATGAGGTCGTGCTCCCTATTTTAACGCCTGTGGGTAGGATGCCTGTCCCACCAAAGCTGCCCGAAATACCGCACCTAACCTTGGAAACCGAGTAATTAAGCAGTGAATCACCTCAGGACCATTATGCGTGCCCAACACGGCCACACCGGGTCTATTCTGGCGTGTTCGTCAATTACCGGGAAGGATTCCCCCGGGTTCAGCAAATCAACCAATTGGCTGCCGTAACCGGTAGGAATAGGCAATCGGAAAGAAGCCGGTTTGTCCGAGGCATTGACCGCCACGACCACGCACTCTTCCTGTGTTTGCCTGAAAAAAGCAAACTGCTCGTGATTGACAGACAGTTGATGATAATTCCCATATTTAAGCGCTTGAGAACTCAGCCGAATTCTCGCAATCCGAGCGATAGTTTTGCTAAGATCGGGATGCGGACTCGTTCGTGACACGCGTTGCGATATCCAGGTGCGGCCGTAATGATCTGTCGTCTCCGTTAGCCTTGATGGCCTGTATCCCCCACTCGCTGCCATAGTAGATCGAGGGAACGCCAGGCATTGTGAAGAGCAGGCAGTACAGGGTGTGCAGAGTGCTCGGGATTGGTGAGATTGCTGGCAACCCGGTTCACATCGTGATTGTCGGCAAAATTATACAGGGACACATCGCGATACATTCCGCGTTCGCCGAATTGTCGCTTCAAGGCATACGCGATTTCAAAATAGTTGTGGTCCACGTGGCTCGAATACAGACCTTTGTAGCACTCGTAATTGGTCACTGAATCGAGAGTTTCCGCATTGGCCCACTTTCGGTAATCGCCGTGGACAACCTCGCCCATTAACCAAAAGTCGGATCGGATGCTCCGGCAAAGGGAACCAAGTTCTTTCAGAAAACCTATGACCATGCAGTCGGCTGCATCTAATCGGAGTCCATCAATGTTGAATTCTTGAATCCACATTTCGATCGCCTGGAAAAGATGCTTCTTGACCTCTGGATTGCGCAGGTTGAGCTTCACGAGGTCAAAGCAACCGTTCCACCCTTTGTAGGTAAACGGGTCGTTAAACGGACTCCGCATTTGAAAGTTAAGCCCCTCAAACCAATCGCTGTAGGCTGAACGCTCGTTATGCTCCCGAACATCGCGAAACGCCCAAAAATCTCGCCCGACATGGTTAAGGACAGCGTCAAGTATTACTCTGATTCCCCTCTGATGCAGAGCGGAAATCACCCCGGACAGCGTGTGATTCGTTCCCAGGCGGCGGTCAACCTGGAAATAGTCTGCTGTGTCGTACCCGTGCGCGCTTGACTCAAACACCGGTCCCAACCACACAGCGTTAACACCTAGATTCTGCATATGGTCCACCCAACCGTATAGCTGCTCCAGTCGCGGTATGACCGGAGAACAAAAGTCGTTGCGAGGAGGCGCGGCGCATAATCCCAGAGGATAAATGTGGTAAAAGACGGAATCGCGAGCCCAGTGTTTCATGGTTAATCCTCCATGGTGTTTGCGAAGTGCCTTGCTCGCTATACCGCTCGGTATAGTGAGAAGACAAAAAAAAGCGATCAGGAATAGATGCCGTGCATGAACTGATGAACCGCTTTGTGTGTTAGCTCGTCGTTCAACTCGATATATCCGTTTAAAGACAAGCCGATGTAAGTATTGATCATTCCCAGGAACGTGGCGGCGTACGCTCGATGGCGCCCTCTCATGTTTCCATGTTCGGTTACGGCCTTAATGAACAGGGTTTCCAAAAGCTGCTGCTGCTTTCCGCTAAAGTGAGACAGGGCCTTGAATGCATCGCTTTGTGGAGGAGCAAACCACGCGGACAACTGCATCCGATAAATGAGCCTGTGTTCGTCCGCATAGCGAAAGTACGCGGCGGCAGTTCGGTTGAGCGTCAAAGGCAAATCACCGTGGTACGCGGCCGCGGGTTCGACCGACTCGTACAAGGCTGTGAAATGCTCCGTG
The DNA here is from genome assembly GCA_963828085.1 of uncultured delta proteobacterium. Lineage (GTDB taxonomy): Bacteria > Desulfobacterota > Desulfomonilia > Desulfomonilales > Desulfomonilaceae > CAWBBA01. The sequence goes on along the minus strand of CAWHDO010000036.1, from coordinate 8,799 downwards.
AAAATTGTGTTCAGCAGACCAAGCTTGCTTCCGAAGTAGTGGTAAAGAGTTGGCTTCGTGATTCCCGCAGCGTCCACAATTTCCTGCACGCCGACAGCATCGTACCCACGAGATGCAAACAGCTCAACAGCCTGCGATAAGATATTTGAGCGATTATCCATTTACCCATCGGGCTCCAAGAGGGTTCATACAATCATTATACCGGTCGGTATACTTGTTGTCAAGCTCATTCCCTCCTGTCCGCTCACGACCACGGATCGATTCCGCGTTGCCATGCACAGTTGAATCATGCCGGTCGGATCTGTGTGGCGATGGGTTTCACTGCTTATGCTACGGGCTTGAAAAGAGTATAATGTCCTTGGAATCCAGGAAAGGAGCGGGAATATGAAAGATATCGACAAGAATGAATTGAAGAATTTGTTGCTCAAATGCTGGATGACTCACGACGGGATGTGGTTTTACCATTCCATGCAGGAATTAGGCATTGAGAAGGCCAATCAGATAAATAAGGCCGCTATAAGGTCGCTCGCGGGTATCGAAATGGAGAGGGTCCGGAAGGCCTTTGGTCTCAAAAAGATTGAAACTTTTGATGACATTAAGTCAATCTTTCACGCGGCCTTTGGAGTCCTTACGGATGACTTCATGGGGTTCGATTACAGTTTTCCTTCAGAAAACGTTTTACACTGGGAGATGATCAAGTGCTTCGCTCATGCGGGCATGACAAGACTGGGGGTCATCGACCGCTATGAATGCGGGGTAATTTACAGGGTGGCGTGCTGGTTCGATAACCTGGGAGTAAATTATGTAGTAACTCCCGCCATTGGACGCTGTCTCATGCATGTTAACGGCACTTGCCGCGGAGACTTTAGATTTTCTATTTGAGCGGCCAACGAACCGTGGATTCCCCTCGCCGGGCCTTAGTGGCGACGACTCTACACTGCCAGTGAGGGAGATCCAATCAACGTGTCCGGCAATCTGATTGGAGCAATGTGCCAGCAGGTCCTTTTCCTCTCATCGGGGGAAAAGGCACTATACGTCGAACTTGACAAGTGATACATATTCCGGGTGTAGGCCAACTCCATCGGGAGGCTGAGGCACAGACAAGAATAGCATTCTAGCCTATAATACGGACATATCCGATTCCTGAGTCTCCTGAACGGTGAACAAACGTACGTGATCTGAACCTACTGCTGCAAAAACCATTGGACTAACGTGCGATCTGGACAAAGCAAATGAACCACGCAAAAACTGATCCCAAGAATAAAGAGCGGAGGATCACTTCAATGGACGATCAACAAGGGCTCTTGCGAGTTGAGCTTCCCCTGGAGATCCGGGTGCACGGACGCGGCGGCCAAGGAGGGGTAACGTGCGCCAAGCTCTGCGCGTTAATGTATTCGAATCTCGGCCTTTTTGCCCAGACTTTTGGAGACTACGGCATGGAGCGTTCAGGAGCCCCGGTTCGGGCCTACACCCGCGTTGATAACGTTCCGATAAAGAACAGGAATAAGGTGTACGTTCCGGGCCATCTGCTAATTCTTGATCCCTCGTTGGTCGGGGAAGGCATCTTGGACGGCGTGCTTCCCGGGGCGCTTATACTGCTGAACACGCAAGACGATCTCTCGGCATTTCGAGGGGCGTACCAGCAGTTCCGGTTCGCTACGGTGGATGCCACAGGAATCGCCCGCAAGCATGGCATCGGGTCCAGAGCGGTGGTGATCGTCAATACGGCCATTGTGGGCGCATACGCCCGCCTTGTTGACTTGCCGATAAGAGAAATCGAAGAGACGTATTCAGCGATGGGATTGCACAGTGACATTGGGGCGGCTCAGGATGCGTACCACTCTGTTGCTGTAAGAGAGGCATGCAATTTACAAGACGTACCGGCCGCCGCGGCCTCGGCAGTATCAGGAACCGCTGCCCAAGTCATCGCCCTGACGAACCACACCTCGGACATGCCCACGCCCTTGAAAACAGGATCGTGGCGGACACAGTCGCCACTTTATCGAACCTTGCACGCGCCCTGTCACGCGGCGTGTCCGGCTGGAAACGATATAGCGGGTTTTCTTCATGAGTTGAAACAGAACGGCGTGGAAGAGGCAGCACAAGTGTTGGCCAAAACCCAGCCTTTGCCGTCGGTTTGCGGACGCGTTGTCCCGCGCCCTGCATGACGTCGTGTAACCGAGCAACTCATGATGGCCCGGTGAACATCAGGGGCTTGGAACGTTGGGTCGGCGACCATTCGGCCGAGCGTCTGCTAGACGTAGAGACCGGTCTCAGCCCGCAGAAGATGGCGATTGTAGGTGGAGGGCCTGCTGGTATGGCCGCAGCGTTCGCCCTTGTTCGCGCAGGACACAATGTCACGATTTATGACAGTCAACCAAAACTGGGAGGTGTCCTGCGGAGCGCTATCCCCTCATACCGGCTCCCTGAAGACGCGTTGGACCGCGACATACGTCGAATCATGCAACTTGGGCTCAAGGCTCGGTGCGGAGAACTGCTCGATGAGCGACGAGTCGAGGATCTGGCAGCGGCGTACGATGCCTTGGTGGTTGCCACCGGCCGAGCTCGATCCAGAGATCTGGATTGCGCGGGAACGAATCTCTCTGGTGTTGAGCAAGGGCTCGAATTTCTGCGCCGAGCGAAAACCGAAGGCGCTGTAAGAATCGCCGGAGCCGCAATCGTGATAGGCGGAGGCAACACTGCCCTGGATTGCGCCCGCACTGCAATGCGCTGCGGAGCCACCAAAGTGAGCATCTTATACCGCCGAGGCCGTGAGGAGATGCCGGCCATCGAAGAAGAGATCGAGGAGACCATAGCCGAAGGAGTAGAATTGATTCTTCATCGCCAGCCGGTCAGGTTCCAGGGAAACGGGCGAGTGACGGGGATCGAATTTGCTGAAGTGAATTTGGGGCCGCCAGACGCGAGCGGCCGAAGGCGGCCCTTGGTCACGGACCGGATCGGCTCCATCCCCTGCGACTATGTCTTGCTGGCGGCCGGCCAGTACGCGGATCCGGAGATTTTCCCGTCTCAATGGACAATCGAAGGGGGACGGGCGTATCTGAGCAATCAGCCATTAAATATCTGGCTGGCCGGAGACCTGACTACCGGTGCAGGAACCGTTGCCAATGCAATAGGCCACGGGAGAAAGGTCGCGGAGGACATTCTCGAGTACCTCGCGAACCGCCCGATGGCCGACGCCCAGGTTTCCACACCGGTGCCGAACGTGGCCTCGGCCGAAGACATCCGATTCTCTCACTTCCCATTGACTGAGCCTCACCAGGACCGGCATCTGCCCGTCGGTTCCAGGATCTCCGCTTTTCACGAGGTCAATATGGGGCTTGTTAATGATATGGAAGCCCAGCGCTGTTTTTCCTGCGGCCTTTGCACTCAATGTGACACCTGCCTAACTTACTGTCCGGAAGGGATCATCAGTCGGAATACCGGTGGCTACGTGATCAACGAGGAGTATTGTAAAGGCTGCGGCATTTGCGCCTGGGAATGTCCTCGTAATGCTATGCAAATGACCGCGCAAGGGTACAGGAGTCGGCCTTGATGAACAGACAGATGATCAGCGGTAATCATGCCGCCGGGTTGGCGGCGGTCCTCGCCGGTCGTGCAAACCGTTCAGGACGCGGCTTTTGTAGTGGCGTGTACCCCATAACGCCTTCCACGGAGTGCATGGAATTCGTGTGCCGGGAAGACATTGATAAGGGTCACGTAGTTAGAGTCGAGAGTGAGCATAGCGCTATGGCAGTTTGCATCGGAGCATCTGCTGCCGGTGCCCGAACCTTCACCACCACTGGCGGCAACGGCCTGATCTACATGGCGGAAAATGTCGCTGTTGCAGCCTTTCTCCGCCTCCCTGTCGTCATGATGGTGGGGAACCGTACCGTGGGTCCACCTTGGAACATCTGGACAGACCATGGTGACTCGTTGATGCTGCGCGATGCCGGATGGATACAACTCTATTGCGGGGACAATCAGGAAGTTTTCGACACTGTTCTGGCCGCCTTTCGTTTGGCCGAGGATAGCCGCGTGCTTTTACCCGTGATGGTTTGCCAGGAGGGGTTTATTCTTTCCCATACCATGATGCCCATCTCAACTGCCGAACAGGAACAGGTCGATCAATTTTTGCCTCCCCTGGATCTCCCTCATCGGCTGGATTCTTCCCCTCGAACGTTAGGGAGTTTCGACACGCCCCACATGACTGAAGCTCACCGCAAGCAGCACCACGATGCTATGTCCGCTGTATGGGATGTGTATGAGGAGACTCAAGCGGGTTTTCAACAAATCTTTGGACGGGGCCTTCCGGATCCTATCGTCCCCTATCGGACAGACGATGCGGAATTGCTGGTTGTATCCATGGGAACAATAGCTGAGACCGTCAACGGCGTTGTCGACCGGGCCCGTTTCTCGAGGCTTGCGATGGGGCGCGGTCAGAGTCTTGATGTTTCGTCCGTTTCCTGCTGAACTGCTGAGCCGCATCCTTTCGGGAGTGCCTCGCATTGCCGTGATCGACCGCGACATCAGCCTGGGATTTGGCGGAGTGCTCTGGGGAGAACTGCGAGGTCTGGTCCAGCCGGGAACCATAGTGCAGAACTATTTGGCCGGAATAGGCGGTGGAGATGTCCGTCCGGAACACATAGAGCGAATGGTGAATGACATCTCCGAGCGAAGAATTACCGGTGAGCCGGTGTTTATTGGAGTGGGCGAATGAACAAACCCGACTTTCAACAAGCTCAACTTGGTGACCACGTGCGCTCCGAACCTCTCCTCAGGCCGGGAAACACCAACTGCGGCGGTTGTGGCATGTCTGTGGCGCTGCAAATGTTTAAACGTGCCATAGGGGATACAAAGATTCAATTGGTGCTTCCCGCTTGCTGCGCCGCGGTCGCCGCGGGGGGATTTCCTTTCACCGCTTATGGGGATTCCGTTACTCATGTCCACCTTTGCGTCTGCCGCGGCCGCGGCTACGGGAATGTCGCAGGTCGCTCGTCTGAATGGCGACAGCGCTCGGGTGGTCTGCTGGGCCGGGGACGGAGGGACTTACGACATCGGCATGGCCTCGATTTCCGCTGCTGCCGAGCGTAACGAGGACATCCTGTTTGTCTGCTACGATAATGAGATCTACGGCAACACGGGTGGCCAGCGTTCTTCAGCTACACCAGTGGGCGCCAGCACGTCGAACACTCCGAAGGGAAAAACAGAGCCCAAGAAAGATATCTTGGGCATCATGGCTGCACACAGAATTCCCTATGCGGCAACTGTCTCGCTTGCCAACCCGGAAGATGCTCTGAGGAAGATGAGACGTTCGATCGATGAGAGAGGATTTCGTTTCCTCCTCATCCTTACCCCCTGTCCGACAGGCTGGAAATCCGAACCCGCCATGACCGTTGAACTGGTGCGGTTGGCGGTGAGATCGGGGTTATTCCCGGTCGTGGAAGTTGAACAAGGTAACCGATGGACAGTGACCGTTGAGCCCGATTTCTCTCGCACGGCCTTAGAGCGATATGTTTCATTACAGCGCCGTTTCCAAAAAACAGGGATAACAGCCGACGATCTGGCGAGGGGCATGGACTGGCAATGGCAGGAACTGATTGTCCGGACGGGCGCCGCGTCACTCGCCGAACGTTTTGGCTCTCGGGAGTTTCAGTCGCCGTCAAGATAAAGCTGAATGAGGTTTCTATTCAGAACCGGCCATTAGTTTTGGGCGTGTATTTCGTCCTCCGGCCCTACCCTTCGTTCAAGATTTCCATAATTCGGTCCCCGTAATTACGGCTCTTTTCGCCGACCGCGACTACCTCGATTTCCGAAGGCGAAGCGCTTCCCAACCCCAGTTCCACTGCCCGTGCGATCTGTTCCTGCTCGAATATCTTCCGCTTCATAATCGCCGCATTACTGCCAAGAGATTTTAGAATTGCGACTCCCACGGCATCGGCGGCTACACGATCTGTTGACGCAAGAAAAATACCAGCCTTCGCCCGTTTACCAACCATCGGGCCGCCGTCCACGAACGCCTCCACGCCGTCAATTACTATGAGCGCAGGTTTGAAGGGCTCGTTAATCTCGGCAATCATTCTTCGCTGGTGAGGCGAGGAGTGCAGCTCGCTCATGTAATGGTATCCATGACGAGTCGTGGGGACACAACCCACATGCAACTTGAGCGACATGGTGAAAACCCCGCCGTACTGATGAGTCTTGAGGCAGCAGGTGGAAACAAGGCACTCTGCTTCAAGGATTGGTCTCGCTACGCGGAAACCGTTCTGCCAATGGCTTCCTTCGGTCTTTGTGAGCACCCAGTCTTTTTCGGGCAGCGTATCGAAATCAACGATCTTCACGTTGAGATCCTTAATGAGCGGGACAATTCCCTTCTGCTCCATAACTTGACGAGTGGGCGGATAGCTCCTCTCTCCGAGACTTATCGATTTCGCCCCCAGTTGCCACAGTTCCTCCACCAGAGCGACTAGCGTATCGTTATGAGTTGAGCCAGGATACGCGTCCGCCGTATTGAAATTCGGCTTGATCAGAACAACTTTGTTCTTGACCGGATTGACGCCGAGCACTCTGAGAGAGTTTTTTACCCCCTCACTGCGATCATCTGTCTTTATTAGTGCCACGGGGCTCCTGTTGGCGGCCGCCAGGATCTCATTTGGATCTAGTACGGTAAGGGCAGCTCCAGCCGCTCCAGTACATTTCAAGAATTCCCTCCTGCTGCATCCATTCATGGCGTTCCTCCGAGCATGCTTCGTCTCAACACGTGCAATCATCACCAAGATTATTCGGCCGTGGCGACGCCCCCAAAAACCGATACTGTAGAGCGCTCTGATCTCAATCCGCGGAGCCACGAATAAGATTGTATAGCTGGGCCAACTTGAAATCAATCTCAGAAATCGCTCAGGCACATGCGAAAGAAGCAAATTTGGATGCGCACACAGGCGTTCCTGATTCAGAGGTCCAATTATCGGCTGAATTGTCTTAAAGCCCTCCCTTTACTCCCCGGCTTGTTTTAGTGGCTCAAAAAGGCGGCAACCGCGCTTTTTTTCTTGACAGTTGGCTGCCATATAAATTAGGGTGTTACAAGTGGCATTTCTATATGCCCGCTCTGTCTGTCGATAACCGTCTTTTCTGACGTTCAAGCTCCAAGCAGTAACTCCAAAATGATGAAGATCAACTTCAAGCATGGTCCGAGTCGGTCATCCTCAAGACGCGAGCTTGTATCCGTTACTGTTACAAAGGAAGATTATGAACGGCTGAAGGCCGCCGGATGCCTCCATTCGGATTACGTTGTCCCGGCATTGTGGTACTACGTGAAGCTAATAAGAGAAACAAGCTGGCGTCCACAGGCGAACAGCTTCGGGTGGGGCAGATCCGCCGTCGTGAGCTTTCCGTGCGCCATACCAATAGACCTATTGGATGAAATACGAAATCTCCCCCGCCGCTTCGACGGTCACACAATTGAAGCCATGCATTTATTCTTCTGTGACGAGGCTGTGGCTTCAAACAAGACGGCCCAAGAATTTCGCTCAGGGCCGCCAACGTGGCCAAGGAGTTTAGCGTCGGCCACACTTGGAGCGCTTGCCTTGTTGGTCTTGCGTATTCTTGGCCAGGCCCCGCTTCCCTGACACGCGCGGCGAGCAAGGTGCACAGCAACCTCTTGCTGATTTTCCCGGACACCATAGCTGTTATGGCCTCTCATGGGCTTCTCCGCCAGCTTGCGAGGACGAAGCAGGCCAGGGCTGTTTACCGGAGCTTTCTATTGCCGAACGTCGGGGCCTGAGATATTATTTGAAACATGATGATAATTAATTACGCGGGATGCCAATGACGAAATAATCAACGCAAAGGGGGCGAACAAATGAATGAATCTGACATCGGAAACGTGAATAAAGCTGAGATCTCACCCAGGTCGCGGCTGGCGGCTGTGCTCTTTTGTTTTCTGCTCGGTGTATTCGGGGCTCACAGGTTTTACGTGGGGAAAATCGGAACAGGCATCCTGATGTTGGTGACCTTTGGAGGATTTGGGATCTGGACGCTGATAGACCTGATCCTTATCATAGTAGGATCCTTCAGAGACAAGGAGGGCCGGCTTGTGTTCCGGTGGACCGAACCAGGTTCCCTGTAGAATGGCAGACGACCTTCTTCGGGCAAGGACGTCCACGAACCCAGATCCCAGAGCTTCTAGCATTTGCCGGAAGTTTCCGAGAGGCCTTTGCACAAGAAAAGCTCTCCGATTCTTATTACTCTGGCTTCAGCTCCTATTCGTACAGCAGCCCATATCAAATCAAGCCGCATGTCTGCGATTTGTCCGTCTCGTACGGTCCGACTTGTTTTGGTCTTTGCAGCTTTCCGTCTCGGCGTTCTTCAGGCACGCAGTGGCTTCCCAGATCAGGTCCACGGGTTCGCCGGTAAAACGACAGATGGCGTACGCATCCGGTTCGCGAAATGACCGCCGGCTTCTGAAAACCCTCTCCTCGAAGTATTCGCAGCCGGAACATCCCCATTTAATCAATCTTTGCTCATAGCCGCCATTGGGCCCTTCCCGCGAAGATATACCAGCACTTTCCACTCGCGGCTTCCGAATTAATGCCGAACGTCTCATCATGATCTCCTCAGGTGTGTAATTTGGTACGGGCCCGTGGATACTGCGTCGAAGCTTTTCGCGTCTCCAGTGGTCTCGTCGGTTAACGGTTCCGTGCTTTTAAGCAGTTTTGATACCCCAATCGCCAGGATGTTCCCGGAAAAATTCCGACAGTGCTCAATGGGTTGCGCAACGGGCCGTCGGGAATGACGCACTACACA